>JAKIWV010000005.1 GCA_022749815.1 Thermoplasmata archaeon | reverse complement strand
TTGATGGAGTGACGATCTCGAGCTGCACGAGCGGTTCCTTGACGACGGGTGGGACGGGGTCGTTCAGTTGCATGTTCAAGGTGCCGAGCGGGACATCGGGGACGACGGTCACGGCGACGGACGTGAGCAGCCTGACGGCGACCGGGAAGTTCACGGTGACGACACCCAAGATCACGGTGAGCCCGAAGCAGGGCCCGGTGGGCGCGACGGTGACGGCATCCGGGACGGGTTTCACAGTCTCGAGCCTAGTCGGGTTGGTCTTTGATGGAGTGACGATCTCGAGCTGCACGAGCGGTTCCTTGACGACGGGTGGGACGGGGTCGTTCAGTTGCATGTTCAAGGTGCCGAGCGGGACATCGGGGACGACGGTCACGGCCACGGATGTGGGCGGTCAGACGGCGATCGGGCAGTTCCCGGTGACGACACCCAAGATCGCGGTGAGCCCGAAGCAGGGCCCGGTGGGCGCGACGGTGACGGTGTCGGGGGCGGGCTTCTCGGTGGCGCAGGCGCTGAAATCCCTGGTGCTCGACAATGTGACGATCTCAAGCTGCACGAGCGGCTCCTTGACGACGGGGGGGACGGGGCAGTTCAGTTGCACGTTCAAGGTGCCGAGCGGGACATCGGGGACGACGGTCACGGCCACGGACGTGAGCAGCCAGCAGGCGACAGGGAAGTTCACGGTGACGACACCCAGTATAACAGTGAGCCCGAAGCAGGGTCCGGTAGGCTCGACGGTGACGGTGTCGGGGACGGGCTTCACAGTGTCGAGCACGGTCGGGTTGGTCTTTGATGGAGTGACGATCTCGAGCTGCACTGTGGGCGGAGGCCTGACGACGAGCAGCACGGGGTCGTTCAGCTGTACGTTCACGGTACCGAGCGGAACAACGGGGACGACGGTCACGGCGACGGATGTGGGCGGCCAGCAGGCGACCGGGACGTTCACGGTGACCTGACGACACCACCGATCCCCGCGAGCCGGCGTGGGCCTTCCCTCCGGGGCGTAGCACAAGACTGGTGGGTCGATCGCGATTCGACGCCGTTCCTTAGGAAGAACGCGTCGGTGACCCGTCCCCACCGTCAGTAAAGGGGGGGCTCCACTCAGTGGGAGCAGGGAGCAGAATCCACAGTGGCGAAGGAAGAGGTCCCTGGACCCTTCAACGACGAGCCGGGGATTAGCTGGATGGCTCGGTTGTCCGCGCTCGTCGGAAGACCGAACGAGGCTCGAGGCAAGTCAGGCGCAAGCGTCGGAGACGGTGTTGGGGTCGACTGAGGGTCATGAGCCACTGACGATACGGTAGCAGTGGGCCTTACTAGTTCGACGTGGCAGGCCCGTCAGTAAAATGGCGTGCGACCGGCCCGGAAATCGCATTTCCGGGCCGAGAACCCCCAAACGCTCGCGAAAACAAGTCGATTCCGGCTCGCTGTTCGGCTGCGTCCGTCCCGGTGTAAGAGCTCGTCTCCCCTAGGTCCGAGTGACCGTAGATTCCTTGAGTCACGTTCGACGGGACTCATCGTTGTACGCGATCCTTCCATAGCTCCGGCGCAAATCGTGCTGGGACCGTGGCCGGATGCCTACCCTCCGCCAGACGGCCTTGATGCTTCTGTCTATTGTCGTCCGGCCGAAGGTTCAGATTCGTTCCGTGGCCGACTTACTGGGGTCCCCGAGGCGGGAAAATGGCTTCAAGTGATCCTCCCCACGTCCAAATACGCGAACCGCCTCAGCAGGACGATGGAGCAAGCAGGTTTCCAACCGGGCCCTCCCCCACCCCTGCTATCGCCGAACTCGAAGACGAACGGACGGCTCGTTACCGTGGCGCTTGCCGTGGGAATCGTGGGCATAGCGATTGGGGCGTTCAGCCTGTTCTACGTTCTCGTCCAAGTCCCCCATATCTACGCACAGAAGACGCGGCCAGCATCTCCCGTCCCGATCTACCAATCGGTAGTAGCTGCTGTATCCGGAGATCAGTACGCTGGCTACGCCGGTTACGACAACTTCACGATTCCCGGACGTGCAGGAAACTTTGCGGGTGTAGTTGTTTCCATCGTGGTTTCCGGACAATGTGGCGGTAGTGTCGTATGTGAGGTCTGGTTTGGACCGACAGGACTCCGGTCCTTCTCCTACGGGCAACTCATATTCCTCGACACGACAACTCAAACATCCTTCACCGCCAATCTAGTGATGCCCACGGGGACAACTGAGATCGTTGTGACAAATTTCCCATCATCGGGCTACTATGGTGTCTCTCCGTTCAAAGTAACGGTGTCAATTGTGGACGAGGGCTTGGTTACCTTCCACTAGTCCGTCATTGCAGATTGGCAGGCCAAAGAACGGCCCCGACCGATACCGGGGCCGAAAGGGGTTGGCTGGCTCATTCCCTCTGGTGGTGGAGGAGAGGGTGTCCGAATGCACTCTTCTACTAGGGATTCGACTACGGAGTTGTTCCCAAACCGGCTCTTTTCGAGCCCTTTCTCTGATGTAGGCGCACTCGTGGGTCTACTACCGAGACCTGGCCTCCCCGGGGAGCAATCGCCGGGGTGAAAACACCTTCTCAGGGACCCGCCGAACCGCGTTACTTCGATGGGAACCTCTTCCCGGCGGCTAGCGCTCCCCGCTCGCGGCGGAACGGGGGCTAGGGCAGTGGTGACCTGGCCCGCCCGACTCAGGCGTTCAGTCGTCCCGCGGCGCTCAGGACCAATAGGGCATCTGTGGTGACCCACTCATTCGGGATGTTTTTGCCGGTGGGACCCCATCCCATGAACTCCGAGCTGGATTCGAAGTTCCGGGAAACACGATAGTAGCGAGCCTCCGCGGGCCAGCCGCGTTCGGGTATCTCCTTCGATTCGAGCCAGTCGAGCGCCTCCGCGCACCGGGGGTCCTGAATGAGCCCGACTTCAGCCATTCCTTTCAGCCCGCCCAGGACGTCGTAGTGCCAGTACAGCGGATAGTGGAGCCGGACGAAGTCGGGCTTGATGACCTTTCCATCCGATCGACGGCGAAACAGGCGTCGTTCGAGGAACACCTCCGCCGCCGCCCGAGCTGCGCGGATGGCTTGCCGATCCCCCGATACGTCCGCGTAGGCCCCGAGTCCGCGCAGCGGAAGCAGCGTCTCCATGAACGAGGAGGTGTCAGCGGCGGGGTCAACATCGCAATTCCAGCCGCCGTCCGGCCACTGCCAGTCCTGCAGGAGGCCGGCCAAACGACGGCAACGCGCATCGGGCCAACCGAGGGCGCTCACATATCGAAGCGCGTAGCCCTGCATCGACGCGCAATGGCGAACTCTCCCTTCAATGACCGGTAGTCCAACCCGTCGACCAATTTCCGAGTCGGTGGCCGGGGTGAAAGTTCGGAAGTACGACGGCCGGAGCCAGACCTCCAGGGACCGGTCGATCAGGGGCTTGAGCGATTCATCCCCCCGAGGGTACCCTATCTCGCTGAGTGCCCCGAGCAGCCAGTGGATTCCTTGCCACTTGTAGTACACACTGCGGTTCGTCCCCGTCCGGTAAGGGGCGTTCCGGTGAGTCAGCAAGGCACGGACCCTCGGCGACCGCCGCACTTCCTCCTCTAGTCGGCGAATCCTCGGAAGGTCACGAGATTCTCCGAGCACCTGAACGTGGACCTTCCAACGAATTGCGGGTTCTGTCGACCGGAGTAGGCTCCGGATCAGGCGCTCACGATGCATTGTTAGGGCTCCCCCGAAGCCGCGAGTCGGGCATTTCGTCGTTCGGTTCTCCTCCCGAGGGCCTGCCGGTCATTAGTCTCCCCCAAGTCAAGCGGCTTGCTACCCCGACCTGGCAGCCCCGCCGAGCAATAGCCGAAGTGACCCCCGCCCTCGAGGTTTCGAAGGTGCTTTTTCGGCGGCGATGACCAACCAGAACGGAATCCGGCTAGGCCCTTCGAGCGAGGTGTATAGTCGGGCCTGCTCGGCCGAGGGTCGAGGCTCGGCCACGTGGACGATCTGGAATCCGGCGCCGCAGATCTTCCGGAAGTACGTTTCGAGCGTGTAGTGCCAATGTGGGACCGTGAAGAGACGCTTGAGCCGGGCCTGTCGCCAGACTAGGCGCACTGCCCCCTCGTCGAAATATCGGTCCAGCACGCGGGCTCCGTGAGCCCCCACCTCATCTCTCTCCCAGCGGGAGACCCTGGAACTGTTCAACGGGTGCGTGATCGAAAAGGCCAGCCGTCCGCCCGGCCTCAGCAACCTGTACACCCCCCGCAGAATCCGATCTAGCCCCGGGGAATCCATCAGCGACATGCAAGCCACTGCCCGGTCAAACGAGCCGGCGGACCACCTGTCCCCCGCTCGCCGCGCATCGAGACATAGGTACTCGATTCCTATTGGACGCTGACCCTCTCTGGCCATCGCACGCCCAATCATCCCGGGCGACCAATCGATCCCCACGACGCGGGCGCCGCGGGCGGCGAGCTTGCGCGTGAAGTATCCCTGTCCGCACCCAATATCGAGTACGCGCAACCCCCGGACTGGGCCCAGGGCTCGTAGCAGCGCGGGCGCGTGGACGTAATCTCGGCTGAAGTCCTTGCCCCGTTCGACGAAATCCTCCCAAATGTCGGCGGCACGGTTCCAACTGGCGCGAGCCAGACGGGCAGCCCTGACCTCGGGCAGCCTTCCCTCCATTCTGCGAGGCATTGGCCCCACAGGGCTCGGTGCCGCTTGGAGGTTTCCATTAAAGCCGCTCGCTTTGGGGCGTCAGCCGCGGGAGCCGGAATCTATTCCGGTTTCGGTCAGTGTTATGCCGAGTCGTTTTCTGATGACAAACTGTGGCTGACACCGAGCGGGAAGATGACCCCGTGGGCTCCAACACCCCCGGCCATTCGCCCGAGGAATCCGTAGTGGCCCTCCGATGGCCGGGAGGGCTGCCTCCTGCCAGGATCACCTGGATCGGTCTCGCCGTCCTGGCGGTCTACGGTACGGTGTTTCTGCAGGGGATGAGCTTCCCCAGTCTTCTCCTCCTACCAATGGTTGCGATTTCGACAGATCTCGGGCTCCAGGGAATACGGTTCTCGATGGTCCGGTGGCCCGATGCCGCGCTCGCGTCGGGTTTATTCCTCACATTATTGCTCCCGCCGAGCGTCCCGCTCGTGGCCGCAGGCACTGTGACAATCGCCGCGATTGTTCTTCGACATGCGATCCGATACCGCGGTCGGCCGGCGCTCAACCCGGCTGCTTGCGGGCTCCTGCTAGGCGCAGTCGTCTTCGGAACCGCCCCGGCGTGGTGGGTAGCCCTCGGCCCGTACGGAGAGTGGCTCATGCTCGGGATAGCAGCGGTGATCATCGTCCGGAACCTGCCCCAGTGGCAACTCCCGGCGACGTTCTTCGCGATCTATGCTCCGTTCATGTTCCTCGATCGCGTACTATTCAGCGCCGCCCTAGCCCCGCGGGTTCTGTTACTCGGGGTCTTCGACCCGGCGGTCCTCTTTTTCGGCCTCTTCATGGTCCCAGAGCCCCGAAGCGCCCCGTCCGCCCCCACAGGCCGGTTGCTCTATGCCGGCGTGGTTGCCCTCTCGGCGGTGTTTCTTCCGACTGTGCTTCCCAGTGTCGGGATCGTTGTGGCACTCCTCGTCGGGAACCTCCTATCTGTACTGCTGCGGTGGGAACACGAGCCCTCCAGCGGCGTCCCGGTACGTGGCCGCCGGGCAAAGAGCCGAAGATCGACGGGCCAAGGTTTCTCTGCCTTCCGCTGGTCGGTGGGCCGGCGGGCGAGCGCGGCGGTGCTAGTTCTCCTCGCGGTCGGGGTCGTGGGGACCGCCTCGATCGGGCCCTCGACGACTCCCTCCGTCTTGGTCACAGCGCCGTCCACCGGTGGCTCTGGCGGGGGGGGAAGTGGGGGCGGCTCGAGCCCGTGTGCCGCGGACAGCACGAGCATTCCCGCCAGCACCCTCGCCTCGCTCCACCAAATCCTAGGGCCCTCGGTGATCCTGTCCTACTCCGCGAGCACGGGATCCACGGTCTTCTTCGATCCGGTCAACCAGGTAACGGTGACCGAGACGGACCTGTACGAGGACTACGGTTATGCGGAATTCAATGGCGACGACTTCGCCGTCACTGGCTGCTCGCCCTGAATGGAGCGATCGGTTCGCGCGGCGGGGCCGGTTTGGGTGGACCGCCGGGCCGCGCCGATCCTCGCTTCGGCCCGCCGGGCCCGGGTTCCTAGGGTTTGGTCTCGCGCGTCTCCAACGCGGCGATCCGGGCCACCACGAACACGCTCCCTAGGACCGCGGCGACCCCAATGAGTTGGATGGCGTCGAGCCGCTCGCCGAAGATCGCGATCGATGCCGTCACGGCCACCACCGGCGTGAGAAACGCCCAAGTACTGACCGTCGACGCGGGGAAGCGCTCGAGCAGCGCGAACCATGCCACATTTCCCAATGCAGTCCCAATCAGCCCCAACCACAAGACCGACGCGGCGAGCGAGGCAGTCCACGCGATCGTGGGGTTCGGTTCGAACAGGACCGCGGCGACGAAGAGTACCGCCGCTCCGCCGACAAGCTGGTACGCATTTGCAGCGCGCAGTGCCGGACCCCGGATTCGCCACTTGAGGAAGACCGTACCGGTGGCCCAACAAACCGCAGCCCCGAGCAGTTCGGCGACGGCCACGACTGGGGTGTGACCGTAGGCGTTGCTCCAGGGTTGCTCCAGGAGAACGACGCCGAGAAATCCGACGGCGATGCTCGGCCACGTGAATGGAGAGGGTCGTTCGCGCAGGATAGAGAAGGAGAGGATCGCGACCCATAGCGGAAATGTGTAGATCACGACCGCCGTCTGACCGGGGGGGACCTGTGTCGCTGCGAAGAACCAGAGGGCAAAAAACAGTCCCGTGGTCGGGACCCCCAAAAGGAGAGCTTCTCGCCGTTCCCGCGAGGTGAGCGAGGCGCCGGGGCTCCACGCGACAAGCCCCACTGCGACGCCGGCAGTACCGAGGGCGGCGCGAAGGGCCGCCAGCCACAGCGGCGGCGCGTAACCGAGTCCGAGATGCACGAAGAGAAAGTTGAGTCCCCAGGGAACGATCATACCGAAGTAGAGTGCGACGAGTATCCAGTGACTCTGGTTGGCGGGAGGCATGGAATCGACGGCCGACCAGCAGGACAATGATTATGTTCGCTCCCCTACTGCGCGCACGCGATGGCGCTCAAAGGCCGCGACATCATTTCGATCCGCGACCTTTCCCGCGAAGAGATTGAGGAGGTCCTAAAGGTCGCCCATCGCATGATCCCGATCGCCGAAGGGTCGAAGATCGACCGCCGACTCGACGGGATCATCCTGGCTCTTGCCTTCTTGGAACCGTCCACTAGGACAAGACTTTCTTTCGAAACCGCGGCCCAGCGGCTTGGAGCACGCTGCATCACGATTGCGGACCCGGCGACGAGCTCCGTCGTGAAGGGCGAGACGCTCTCGGACACGGTCCGGATGCTCTCCGGCTACGCCGACGCACTCGTACTTCGACACCCGAACGAGGGGGCGGCGCGGCTCGCCGCCGAGATGTCGGACAAACCGGTGATCAACGCCGGGGACGGGGCGGGCCAACACCCGACCCAAACCTTGCTCGACCTCGCGACGATCCAGGAGGCCCACGGGACCCTGAGTGGACTCCGGGTCGTCCTCCTCGGGGACCTCAAGTATGGGCGCACGGTCCACTCTCTCGCGCACGCATTGGCTCTCTTCGGCGCCGAGATGGTGTTGATCTCGCCGCCGTCCCTCAAACTGCCGGACGAGGTAACCGAACATCTGGACCAGCTGGGGGCCCGGGTCCGCGAAGAGGAGCAGCTCCATCGGGCGGTCCGAGACGCCGACGTGCTGTACGTGACCCGAATCCAGAAAGAGCGGTTCGGCGATGAGGCGGAATACGCCAAAGTGGCCGGATCCTACCGGATCGACAACTCCGTTCTCGCTGGCGCGAAGCAACGGCTCATCGTCATGCACCCGCTCCCGCGGCTGGGGGAGATCGCCCCCGAAGTGGACGGGAGCCCCCACGCCGCTTACTTCCGCCAGGCGTTCCTTGGCGTCCCGGTCCGGATGGCGCTCCTCTCACTGGTCCTGAAGGGGAAGGGGGCCTAGCGCGGATGGCCGCTCCCCGCGAGCTCAAGATCACCCCGATCAAGAACGGGACCGTCATCGACCACATCGGGAACGGACTCTCGCTCGAGGTCCTCCGGATCATCGGCGTCGGTGACCTGGACAAGGATTCCACGGTCTCCGTCGCGCTCCATGTTCGGAGCCAAAAGATGGGATGGAAGGACATCGTCAAGGTCGAGAACATGGAGCTGTCGCCGCGGAAGGTGAACGCCATCGCGCTGATCGCCCCCACCGCCACGATCTCCATTATCCGAGACTACAAGGTTCGAGAGAAACGAACGGTGGACCTGCCCGAACGGATCGTTGGCGTGGCGCGGTGTCCCAACCCGAACTGCATCACCAACCGGGGCGAACCCGTGGAAAGCGAGTTCGACGTCGCTCGGCGGCGACCGGTCGTGCTCCGATGTATCTACTGCGAGCGTCAGATGGACGATTTCCTCTCGCACCTGATCTGACGCGTCGCACGGGATTCGGCCGTGGCGTCCGGCGTGCTGTTCACCTTCGCCTTCGTCTTTGCGTTCATCGGCGGGCTCGAACTTCTGGACCGGACCAGCTTCGCGCTGATCGCCTTCACATCAAAGCATCCGGCCCTGGAGAGCTGGGCGGGGGCCGCGACGGCCTTCGTCCTGACTTCCGCCATCTCCGTCGGCGTTGGCGGGAGCCTGGAGGCCGCGTTCCACCAGCAGCTCGTCTGGGTCCGGGTCGGCGGCGGGGTCGTACTGCTCGCCTATGCGGCGTACCTTTTGGTCGTGCCAGAACAGGACCGCCAGCCCCCAACCGGACGTTCGGCGTTCGCCGCCGCTTTCCTGATGATTTTTTTGCTCGAGCTGGGCGATACGACGATGATCTTCACGATCCTGTTCGCCGTCGAATTCGGGGCATTGCTCGTGGTGTTCCTCGCGGCGTCCCTCGCGTTGGCGTGCGTCGCAGGGTTCTCCGCGTTCGTGGGCTCGCGACTCGGAGCCCGGGTGGAGCCCCGGCTGCTCGAGCAGCTCGTCGTCGTGATCTTGGGGGTCGCGGGGGCGATAACGATACTCTACGCCCTCGACCCCGGCCTCTTCGGGGGGATTCTCGGCTAATCTGACCGTTCGGCCTTCGCGGCCCGCTCGACCTGCTCGGCGAGTGCGGGGAGCGCGCTCGCGAGACGGGCCGGCAGGAACGCTTCCAGACCCTCCTGGCGGAGCTCGTCCAGCCGAAGCTTGGCCCGATCGTTCGCCTCCAACTCGACATCCAGGCTCGCCAGTCGGAAGAGCGCCTGAGCTCGCGTTCGGGGGAGGTGGGAGTACATGCTGTGCGCCAGCACGTCGAGCCACCCTTCCCGTGCCTCCTCGATCCGACCCTGCATCAGGGCGAGGCGGGCCTCGAAGCCCCAGACCCGGAACAGCGGAGAGCTCGGCGGAACGAGGTGAAGCGTCTCCACGAGGTATTGGGACCGACGGAGGGCGAGGCGCACCGCCTCCGGGTCGGTCCCCGCCAGCAACGCATGTACCCGCTGGTTCCTCAGGTAGAGCTCGAGCCAGAGCGTTCCGGTCCGCTCCGCAACGACCAGGCCGCGGTCAATGACCCTGAGACCGGCTTCGAGGCCGTCCTGGAGTTCCGTCGCCCGGGCTTCGACCGCCTCAGCGAGGAGGTCGAGCTCGGACAGGTGGGCGCCCCGGAGCAGGTGCCGGGCCGCCTCGAGCGTGCGCGGCACCGCCGGGGTGGCCTGGCCCGCGTTCCAGAGCTGGAGCATCGCGTCGAACAGCAGCACCACGATCTGCGCCAGCGCTTCCCCAGGACGTCCCGAGAGCGGGTGAGCCTTCGACACTTCCCTCTCCGCCTCCGCGACGCGGGCCCCGATCATCTCGAGGTAGGCGAGATGCGTTCGAGCCACCGCTTCCGGCCCAGACCACTTGGCCCTCTGCAGCCGGTCCGAGGCCTCCGTCAGCACCTCCCGGAGCGTCGGGCGTGGCCCCAGCGTGTAGACTACTTGGGCCAACGGAAACAGGAGCTCCTCCATCCGGCTCTCCGTGGGTCGATGAAGGAGCGATTCCTCGATCGCTTCCCGGATCATCGACTCCGCTTCTGACGGGCGTCCACCGAACGACAGCAGCTTCGCCCGTAGGATCCGAAGCTCGACCGCCAGCTCGGCCTGGCCCGGGTTGGGCGCGGGAGGGATGCAAGCGATGGCCTTCTCCACGGCCGCTTCGGCCAGGTCGAATGCCAGTACGCGCTCGGCCAGGTGCGCCGCGTCCACGAGATGACGGAGCGCTGTGGGGCCGGGTTCGGCTTGGAAATAGTGGTCGGCGATCTGGAACCGGCGTTGGAGGTCCGGCTCGGGGCTGAGAGCCTCCAGCCCTTCCGCCACGATGCGGTGCATTTCCCGACGAGTCTCCTCCGGCAGGCTCTCGATCAGGTGATCGACCCAGGATTCGTGCGCAACAGAGATCCGGCCCTCACCGACCTTCAGAAGGTTGGCGGCGAGCGCGGGGCCTAGGAGCTCGCTCAGCTCGGAGGTCCTGCGCCGTGCGATCCGGGCGAGGACGACCTCCGAAGTGGACCCATCCAAAAGAGCCACAAATCCGACGAGCCGTCGCGTGGGGTCCGGTAGGGAGGCGAGGATCTCCTGGAGGCGGTCGGTCTCCCGGACATCCGCGTGCGGGTGGCGGAGCCGGATCCAGTCCACGTCGGGCCGGCCGAGGAGCTCCTCCTCCCATTGACTAAATGACGGGAGCGAGGAATCGAGCTCGAGGACGAGAAGGAACGGGCGCCGGCGCGCCAGTCGAGAGAGCTCCAGGAGCAGGGTACGACTCGCCGGGTCGAGGAGCGTGGCATCCTCGATGAGCAGGGCGAGGTCGATCGCCGAGCCCGCCCGAAATCGTTCGGAAAGGCCGGTCCACACCGCCGTGAGGCTCTCGAAGCCGCCGGAGCCTGTCCGCGGGCCGGGGGCGAAGGGGCTCCGGCCTCCGACGCGGGTCCGGCGACGACCGCCCATCGAGGGCAGCCCGTCCGCTCCGAATACGTCCGCGATTCCCAGCGGGATTTGGAGGGGGGCGAGTCCCGGAGATTGGCCGAGTTTCTCCGAGAATTGCGGCCAAAGGGGTGCCAAGGCCCCATAATCTACCTCGCGGTCCCGATACGATCCTTCGGTCGTCAGCACGATCACGTTCCGCTTCTCGAGCTCGACGCGGAGCTCGGCGATCCGGGCGCTCTTACCGCTCGTCGGGGGGCCGGCGAGAGCGATCGTGCGACCTGAATGGACCTCGAGGCCGGCGTACGCCCGTAAGAAGGCTGGCGGCTGGGGCATTCCCGGTCCTCGAAGTAGATGGGTCGAGGCTCGGATTTAACAGGGTGGACGACGGGCCGCGCCGTCCCGAAGTCGCGCCGGTCCGCCGGGCCGAGGCCCCCGACCGACTTCTTTATTCCGCGCCGCGGTTGCCGCCGACGTGCCTAAGCGACTGGACGCCGGACGCCGGCCGTACCTTCGAAAGACCATCACCCCGGTCGACGTTTCCCGGGTTCACGGGGTAGGCGACTTGATGGATGCGTTTCGGTCCACTTCCATCCAAGCTCGCAACCTCGCTCAGTGCCTCGGCGTGTGGGAAAACGCGCTGACGGACCGGCGCCGGCCCACCGTCTTTCTGGGATTGACCGGCCCGCTCATCGCGGCCGGTCTCCGGAAGGTGCTTCGGGACCTAATCGAATGGGGGGTGGTCGACGTCGTCGTATCCACCGGAGCGATCCTCTATCAAGACCTCTACCAGACCGTTGGGGGCCAGCATTGGATGGGCACCCCGCTCGCCGACGACCGGCGGCTTCGGGATTTGTACCTGGACCGTATTTACGACACGTACGTCGACGAGCTAAAATTCGAGGACACCGACCGAGAGATCGGCCGCGTCACGAACAAGTTTCCACAACGGCCCGCCTCGTCCCGCGAGTACCTCGAGTTCCTCGGAAGGAACTTCGACGACCGGGAGTCGATACTGGCCACGGCGGCGCGCCGGGGGATCCCGGTCTTTTCCCCGGCGCTCATCGACAGCTCGATCGGGATCGGGCTCACGCTCTACTACCAAGCGCACCGGGGAAGGCCCCGTTTCCTCCTCGACTCCATCCGCGATAACTTCGAGCTCGTACAGATCCTGACCCACTCACCGCGGACCGCGGTCATCTATGTCGGGGGTGGGACGCCCAAGAACTGGATCAACGACGGGATCGTGATGGCGAACTACGCCTTCCAACGCGAAGGCGAGGGACATTTCTATGCACTGCAGATCACCACCGACGTTCCGGATTGGGGAGGGCTCTCCGGCAGCACGCTCGACGAGGCCCAGTCGTGGGGCAAGATCTCAAAGACTGCGACCCGCGCTACCGCCCGCATCGAGGCTTCGATCGGGCTCCCGTTGCTTGCCGGAGGGCTGTGGGACCACCGGAAGAAATGGCAACCGCGGCGGCGCCTCAAGTTCGAGTGGACTGGCGATGAAGTCAAGATCCGACCGGTCGGGAAATGATAATCGGGTAGCCCCCCCGCCGGAAGAAGTATTCGGGAGAGGGACATGACAACCCCCGAGCCCCGGAGATCCCCGTGAACGCGCGCATCCCCCCCGGGCAAGTGATCACGAAGGGCTATCCGATCCTCCACGCGGGGACCGTCCCCTATTCACTCACGAGGGAGAACTGGACGTTGAAACTCTCGGGAGCAATCGAGTTTCCCCAGACGCTCTCGTTCGCCGACCTCCTCGCGATGCCCCAGAAGACGGTCACGACCGACATCCATTGCGTGACGTCGTGGACCAAGCTCGACACCACCTGGGTCGGAGTCCCCTTCCGGTCGATTGCCGACCGTGTCCGGCCGCACCCCAATGCCCATTTTGTTGTGATGGAGTGCGAGCAGCGGTTCACCACGTCGCTCCCGATCGAGCCTCTGATGGAGGACACAGTCCTCATCGCGCACACGTACGACAACGCCCCCCTGCCGCCGGAACACGGTGGGCCGGTCCGTATGTTCGTTCCGAGGCGGTACTTTTACAAGAGCGCGAAATGGCTCCGGGGACTCCGGTTTGTCGAAAAGGATGAGCCAGGTTTCTGGGAAGTTCGCGGTTACTCGAACGTAGCGGATCCCTGGATGGAGACGCGGTACGACGTGGACGACGTGAAGGTGATCCACCGGATGAGGAAAGCCAACCTGTTCCAGCCGACGGACTGAGCGCTCTCGATTCGGGGAGTTTCCAGCACGGAGGCCCGCCGCCAAAGGGTTTTTCCGCCCCCCGGGCATGTCCCCCACCTGCGCGGAGCACGCGTCAACGCGACGTAGTTCATGGCCCGCGTTCGCCCAAGCGGAACGCTCTGCTTCCGCCCGTTATGAGAATCCTCATTTTTATACGTATACATCGGTATAGATGCGCGTTGTATAACTCGGTGAACCGGCACAGATTCAGTACGAAACGTTGAAGTACCCACAGCCGAAGGACGGCCCGGAGGTGTAAATCGGATGCTTCCGTGCCTACCCCCAGTCCACAACGATCAACTGTAACCGTTTCGCAAGAGGAATCTGATTCCTCTTCCGCTCGACCGGTGACGCCAGTTACATGCCTACGAGGTTGAGGTCGAGCCGGTCCTTGTCTCGGGGGACTCGCCCAAGGCTTCGACCATCTCCTTTTCTATCGACGTCCGAAGCCATTCAGTCCCCAAGGTGCGGGTCAGCCTCAACGCCTCTTCATATTCTGAGCGGGCCCGCCCGACGTCTTTCATGGCGACAAACACCTCGGCGAGATACGAGTGCGCCAGCACCGAAGTGTCCGAAGGTGGCAACCGAGCTAAGACGGCGAGGCTTCGCTCGCCATGGTGCCGTGCCTCCTCGAGCAGACCTTGCTTTCGCTCCGCCCAGCACATCACGGCAAGCGTGTGGGCTAGGATCGTATCGATGCCCAACCGCTCGGCCAGCGAACTCGCCTGCTTCGCGTAGCTTAGGGCCTCGGGCCACTTCCCGGCTTCTGCCGCCATTGCAGAGAGTCCGCTCAAAGAGTAGGCGAGCTGTCCGAGGTAACCGAGCGCCTCGGATTCCCTCTTTATCTCGAGCATAGCAGACTCGGCGAGGTCGAGTTTCCCGAGCTCAGCGTACGCGCGGGCCCGGGTCTGGAGTAGGTTGAACACGATGTCCATGCGCTGCGACCGTCGAGCCTCTGGGAGCATCTCGTCGACCGTTCCGAGCGCGGCTTCCTGGTCGCCCCGGATGATGGCGAGGCGGGACCAATTCGCGACGCTTTGCAGAGCGACGTCGGAGTGGTGGAATCGGCGGGCGAGCTGGAATGCCTCGTAACAGGTATCCTTCGCTCGCGCGACCTCGCCCCTGGCGTCGAGGATCCTGGACTCGTCGAGCAGGAACAAGGCCTGGAGGCGCGACGTAAGTAGTCCCAAACCGCGGACCGTTTCGAGCGTTCTCGCCGCCTCGTCTATTTGCCGCATTCGGATCTGCGGTTCGACCATTTCCAGAAGGCATTCTCCGGTCAACCGCTCGTCCCCTTGGGCCTCGGCCACGGCTTGACGGAGTGCGAGTACTGCCTCAGCGTGTTGCGAGTGGAGATGAAGGATATTGGCCTCAGCACGGAGGACCTTGATCCGTCCGGGGCCGGAGGACAACCCCATCGTCAAGCGGCGCAGAGCGTTCCGCAGGTGGTCCGAATACCCCAACGACA
Source organism: Thermoplasmata archaeon (assembly GCA_022749815.1). Taxonomy (GTDB): domain Archaea; phylum Thermoplasmatota; class Thermoplasmata; order Lutacidiplasmatales; family UBA184; genus JAKIWV01. The sequence continues at coordinate 85,018 of JAKIWV010000005.1, read as the reverse complement.
GGAGGGCTTTCTGCTGCCGACCGAGCACATCAAGAGACTGCTTCCAAGCCTCCGCCGCGACGAGGTGCAAGAACCGTTCCCGGAGCGCATCGGGGCGGTGGCTACGGCCGTAGAAGAGTGCGAGTTGGAGCCTGGCCTCCCTCTCCCAAGACGCCTCCGCTCGGTCAAGCAACGCGTTGCGGACCACTTGGAGCATCTCGACTCGGTTGCCGCCCGACTTTTGCAAGAGCCCGCTTTGAGTGAACTCCGTCAAGCCGGTTACGGTGAGCTCGCTAGTCTCGGTGATCCAGGCGAGAGGGAGGGGCTCGTTCGCCAGCGCGATCGGAAGAAGTCCTCGGACCTGAGGCTCGGTCAGGCGGCTGACCACGACAGACGGAAGGGTCGCCGAGGAGGCCTCGACGCCGGGAGTCCCGACGGAGAGGAGAAGCAGAAGCGGGCTTCCCAGACTGGCCTGGAAGACTTGTTCGAACCGGTCGGACAGTCCCCCTCGTCGGTCGGTCAGGTCGTGGGCCGCCGCACGATCCAGTCCACCGATCGTCAGCCGCTGGTTCGGGACCTCCGTCCAATCGAACCGGGGAAGCTGTTGCCCGACCAGGAACAAGAGGTCCTCGCGGTCCTTCAAGATCCCCGGAACCAAGTCCTCGAGGAAATGCCGGAGGTCCGGCGTTGCGAATTGGACGTCGTCGATCACCCCCACCAACTGCCGGTCGCCCAGGGCCCTTGCGATGAGGTTAGCAACCTCACGCCCGACTGGCTGTCGAGGCAGCTGAGCGTAGTAGGCAAGTTGTGGCGACCCGAGCGCCGCCAGAGCGTGAGCAAGGCCTAGCGTCAGGTCCCGGGGCGAGCTCGCCTCCCGGACCGCGAACCAGAAAGGCACCCGCCCTGCCTTGATGGAGCGAAGATGCCGGCTAACGAGAGCGGTCTTGCCCATTCCCGGGGCTCCTTCCACGACGATTAGCGAGCCCGGCGACCGCGAGTATTCTCTGAGCAATGCCAATTCGTCTTTGCGGCCGACGAACGGGTTCGGTGGGGCCGGAAGGGCGCCGGAAAGGAGAGGGACGGCGCGTGTCTGCTTCTGCAGGAACTGGCGACCCGGGTCGCTCATGGTGTAAACAATCTGTTTACGGGCTCCTCCGCGGACGTTTCCGCGCCGCGCCCGGAGCTTTCCCTCGTCGAGAAGGTCCGCCAGCGGGCGGGACATCGAGCAGGGATGGTACCCTAGCGCGCCGGCGAGCTCTCTTTGGCTGATCCCATACGCCGCCTCGGGCGGAGGCTCGTGTGTCTCGATGTAATCGAGGATCTCAATCGGGAGGTTCGTTACAAGCGGCACAGACGAAGTACAAAAGAAGTGCAGATACTTAGATTATTTTGTACAAAATTACGGGCTCGGCTTAAATACCAAATTTGCCCCACCAGTGCTTACCATGAGCCCGTCGGTCGAAATCGGGGCGACTCGCAGCGGGGGCCGGCTCGGGGGGATCAGCACGATGGTCACCCAGGCCAACATCTGTCCTTCCTGCGGGGGCCAGCACGAAACCCGGCGGCGGGCATTCTGGGAACGCCCGAACCGGATCGAGCAAGGTTGCCCCGTCGTCGTTCATGGACCGTTCCCCGTGCTCATGAAGCTACCTGAGCCGGCCGAGGTCGTCATCGATTTCCCTTTTGACACGGTGGCTTCCCGGGAACGAGGCGCCCTTTCTTCTCAGGGTGGCGAGCTCCCGCCCGGCCCCCGCCGCGTGAGCCAGCTGCCCATCCCGTGGCCTTCGCCCTCGTTCGATGAGGCCTACCTATGATCGTGGTCCTGGACCGCCAGGCACCTCTCCGCAACCGACCGTCGTTCGCGATGTCGACCCCCGGTGCGCGCAACGTGGTGCTGGGACTCGCTCCCGCGCCGGCGCGGCTCATGGAGTCCGCCTGGCCGAAGTGGCTCGTGACGTTTGAGAACACATCACGGTCGGTGGCTCGCGCCAGCCACCGGCGCTCACGGAGGATCGAGTGAACATGGCGGAACTCATCCCTCTCTGATTTCACGATGTCTGAGCGGGACCCTGCGCGGTGCCCGGACCACGCAGGGTCCCCAGTTTTTCCCTCCCGCCTCAGTGTGACGAGCATGATGCGCTCGATCTCCCGAAGCCCCCGACGGCCGTGGCATGTCCCGGCCTGGGTGTCGCCTCTCCAGCCGGCTGCGCCGCAAAAGAAAGATACTCGGCACGGGTCGGCGACCGGAGGCGAGAACTCCTTGGAGAACGCGTGCGCTACATGTGGCGGCCCCCTCGAGAGCGGCTTCGTGACTACAACGAATGGGTCGGGGTTGTTCTGGTCCAAGGATTCCTCGGAATCACGCGTGCGGCCCATTGGGCTCGAGGTGCTAGTTCCCACCCGCTTCCACGGGACCTACTCTGCCAACGCCCAGGGGCTCCGCTGCCGCAACTGTGGGACGATCCTGGTCCGGACCTCCGACAAGGCCCTCTGAGACCCCCTGAACGGCTCCGGAGGCTCGCCGGGTGTGTCGCACCCGTAATCCGGGGGACGTACCATGCTACCCGAGCGTGTCTTTGCTCTCGGCGGTTGGCTGTCGATCGTGGCCGGAGGACTGCTCCTCGTGGCGTTTGTGGAGAATCCAGCCCCCGTCCTTTGCGGGATACTGCCCGCCGGCGTCTTCCTCTTGGGTTTCGGGGTTTTCTTCCTCTACGTCGGGCGTGGGTCCGCTCGGGATCGACGGCGGCTCCTAGAGACGCCTCGGCGGCCCGGTTAGCCTCCGGGCCACGAGCAAACGCTCATTATCCTCTCCATCCCGTGGAAACCCCCAATGGAGCCCGAACAGGCCGGCAAGGGATTCTGCCTCTGGCTGACCGGACTACCCTGCTCGGGCAAGACCACCATATCCCACGAGCTAGCCCCCCGCCTGGTGGACCGTGGGCGGCGGATCGAGCTGTTGGATGGGGACGAGGTGCGTAGGGGGCTCAGTTCCGACCTGGGCTTCGACCGTTCCTCCCGTGAACAGCACGCGAAGCGGGTGACTTTCGTGGCCAAGCTACTCGCACGGAATGGCGTCATCCCGATCGTCGCGTTGATCTCCCCCTACGCTTCCTCCCGGGCCCAGGCCCGCCAGGAGGTGAGCCAGTTCGTTGAGGTATACATTCGGACCCCGGTCGAGGTGTGCGAGCAGCGGGACGTGAAGGGGCTCTACAAACGGGCCCGCGCGGGGGAGATCCACGAATTCACCGGCGTCGACGACCCGTACGAGGTGCCCCTGCGGCCAGAGATCACCGTCGACACGACCCGGATGACCCCCGCCGAGTCCGCCGATTACGTGCTCGGAGAGCTCGAGCGTCTTGGCTGGCTCGCGCCGAGCCCGCAATCTTCTGGGCGCCATACCCTTCCAAGCGCTAACCGTTGAACGCCTCCAGAACTCCGGATGTCGGCGAGGGTCTAGTTGGTTGCCGGTCGAGAACGGGAGTCCGAGAGTGCCGCGACGTATTCTGTTGATCGGGCCGAGTTCGGGTCTTGCCGAAGAGTTCGTCCTCCGGGCCCCCGCGGGGTGGGCCTTCGAGGGAGTCGGTCGCCGGAGCGCAGCGCACGCGCCGGACCGATACGAGACGGTCCACGTGGTCGACGCGCGAGAGGTGGGTCCCCTCGAATACGCCGTCCGGGCCAACGACTGCGACACGGTCGTGAGCTTCCTGCAGGAGGGGGACCGACGGCTCTGTCAGGAGGAGCGCCCCGGACCGGGAGCGTTGCCGTCGGGCATAGCCTGGGACACCAACGTCCTCGCGACGGAAGCGATCGGACGGGCCGCCGTTTCCGAGCACAAGCGGCTCATCGTAGTCTCCACCGACGAGGTTTTCCCAGAATCAGGGGGTCCCGCACCTGAATCGACCGTCCCCATTCAGTGGAGGGAGAACCCCTCGTGGTACGGCGGAACGTGGGCCGAGGCGGAGGCCCTCCTCGGGCGGCTCGTCGGCTCGGTCGCCATCCTCCGAGTCTCGGCACTCTTCGGCTGGTCGGTCGCTCCGGAATGCGACCGACGACTGGCCGCCGAGCTGCTGACACGCCCTGACGGGTCTTCCGACATCTTGCAGCCGACCTTCGTCCCCGATGCCGCATCGGCGCTGCGCCGACTCGTCGAGGATCCCGTCTCGGGGCGATTTAATGTGGCGGTCCCGGAGCCGGTACGGCGCGCCGACCTAGCGGACTCTCTACGCCAGAGAGTCGGACGTCTGGGGACCATGCCTCCCAGGGTCTCCGAGCGCCATCCCGGCCTCGTCCCTGGGCGGCTCATGGAACTCGGCTTTCGACCGACGACGCTCGCCGGGGCGCTGGAATCGCTCGCCGGCGAGAGCGAGGGCGACTAGCGTCGGGAGGCTCGGGGCACCGGCTTCGCTAGTGGGGGTACCGGGTGCAACCACTCGGCGTATCGCGGCTCCTCTCCGCGGACGGTCTTGTAGAACACGTCCTGGATGTCGCGCGTCATCGGGCCCGGCTTGCCGTTCCCGATGACATAATGGCTGATCTCTCGGATCGGCGCGATCTCGGCGTAGGTCCCGGTGAAGAACGCCTCCTCGGCGGTGAGGAGCTCGCCCACGGAGAGGGTCTTCTGCACAACGGGGAATCCCAGGTCCTGGGCGATGTGGATCACGGAATCGCGGGTGATCCCTAGGAGGATGTCGCCCTCGGGGCCCGGGGTGTAGAGCGTGCCCCCCCGGACGACGAAGATGTTCTCTCCGGAACCCTCGGCCAGGTAGCCGTTGGAGTCGAGGAGAACGGCCTCCTCGTAGCCGTCCTGCTGGGCGTCGGTCCCGGCGAGGTAGCTGCCCAGGTAGTTGCCGACGGCCTTGGACATAGCCGGAAGGGAGTCGGAACGGACCTTGCGGAACGGAGAAAGTTTGGCCCGTATGCCGTTGTCGGACTTCTCGCCGAGGTATTTCTTGGCGGGGATCGCCGCGATAGCGAGCGAGACCTTCGTCGTGAGGTTCTTCACCCCGAGCGCCGGGCCGTCGCGGTAGACGATCGGCCGGATGTAGGACGGGTAGATGTCGTTCGCCGCCTGGGTACCGACGACCGCGTCGACGATCTCGTCCTCCGAGTACGGGATCGCCATTTTGTACACTTTGGCGGAGAGGATCAGCCGTTTCACGTGGTCCCGGAGGCGGAAGATCACGCCGCCCTTGGACGTTGAGTATCCGCGAATCCCCTCGAACACCCCCACGCCGTAGTGCAGGGTGTGAGCCAGGACCGAAACCTTCGCCTCTGCGGCCTCGACGAGCGACCCGTTCATCCAGATTTTTCCGGCCTCGTTTGCGAGCATCGGTGGTCCCTCTCCCCCCGGCGTGGGTGGTTTCGGGCCTCCTATCGTTCGGATGCGTGGACTGCTATATAGCGGGTCGCGCGAGGCCGGGCAAACCCGGCACGAACCCGACTTCTCGCCGGAAATCGTGCGCGCCGCGGCTCCGAATCGTGGACAATCGTCCACCGCTGTCGTGCGGTCCGGCGCGCACCGGCCTGCGGTCCGATATTGGCCCTCGCTCGGGGCGGTCCCACACGAGACCCCCGGGCCGGACGAGTGTCGACCGTCCGGTCGCGACGGTCGGGTCCGAATCACAATATATGCATATGAATATGCATACTATTCGATACGACGTCCGAGCCGAACGGACCGCCGACCCGGGCCGGCTCGGCCCGGCTCACGAGGCGGTCGATCGGGTCCGCCGACGGCGGCGTTGTTGGATGAACTCGAGAATGAAGCCGGCGACCAGGCCGATGGCCATGATTACGAGGCCCACGCGGGATAATGGGCTCAGGGAACCGCACCCCGAGGAACCGGGGAGGCAGTGTTGGAGGATCAGGCCACCCAGGAAGAGGCCAATCCCCGCGGCGGCGAGAACGTAGGGGAGGGAAGACCACCGCATCCAAGGCCGAGTAACGGTGGGGGTCTCTTACGGATGCCGGCGGCACGCCCCCGCGGGGGGAAGGCATGCGCTCGACGGAGTCCCAACGTGACGCATAACAATGATTATACATCGCTCCGTCAGAGAATTGACAGGGCCACCGCACCCCCCTGGGTGATTGGATGCGCTGATGGGCTTCCTACGTCGCATCAGTAACGCATCTCTCGTTATGGAATGGCGGTAGAGGCGAAACAGGCCGTCAGGAGGGGGGGGTGGGCCCTGAATGCCCATCCGGGACGATCGAGGGCCCTACGGGCGGTTTCCGACGTCCTCCGACTGAGAAGAAACACGGTTCGTCACTTTATTGGTTCTTAATTTACTATAGTTACGTATGTAGCATTACTTAGACTTCCATCGTTCGATGGTGGTGACCTTGATCCTCGAGGACGACGGAGGTGGCATGCCCGCCGCGCTCGTGATCCATTCGGTGCAGCCGTGAGCCTCGGCCGCGCCCAGACAGAGCCAGGTGCCCTCGGGGGCCGACTGACGGGCCGAAGCGGCGAGCGTCGCGGCGCGCCGAGTCGTCTCCTCATCGATCGGAAGGACCGTGAGCTTCCGCCGGAGACGTTCGAGCGCCTGGAGCCGTCGTTCCTTTCCCGCGCCGCGTTCGCGTCGCCCGAGGAGCTCGATCTCGAAGAGATTCACCTCGGTGGTGGCGAGCTCCTCCCCCGCGAGGGCGTGGACCAGGGCCCGGGCCCTCGGCGTCCCCTCGAGGAGCGCCAGCAGCACGGGCGTATCGAGGCCCTTCATCGGCGGGGTCCCGACCCCCGGACCGACTTCCATTGACGCTGGGCCGTGCGGGCGACCTGCGCCCAGCTCCCTGAGAGTTCCTCGAGGGGCCCCCGCTGGTGCAGGAGTCGGACGAGCAGTTTCGTGAAGCTCTCGCCGGGCCGCTTCTCCCGCTGCAGCGCGTCGTACACGTCCTTCCGTACCGCGATGTTTCGCGAAGGCATGCATATGCATCTTCATATGTGGTATTAGTCTTCGCCGGGTCCATTCCCAGCTCGGACCAGGATCCCCCCGTCGCCTTCCTCCGAGAGGGGAAGCCCGTCGATCGGACGGCGCCCGCGTCGCTAGGAGTGGGCGGCCTCGACCTCGAAGACGGCGTGAAGGATCCCGAACCGCTCCTCCATCCGCCGGCGCAGGGTGGCCGCGACGGACCCCCACTCCTGGACCGACATGTCGCGAACCTCCACGTGGGCGGTCATGCAGACGAGCGTGGGGCAGAGGGACCACACGTGGACGTCGTGGACCTCGGCCACGCCGGGCACGGACTGGGCGGACTGGATGACGTCCTCCATCGAGATGCCCCGGGGGGTCCTCTCGCCGAGCACCTCCCAGGCCTCACGAAAGAGCGGGAGCGATTCGTAGACCAGCACGGCCCCGACGGCGAGCGCTCCGGCGTCATCGATCCACCCCGAAGCGGGACGGAGGAGCAGCAAGACTCCGGCGACCAGCAGAGTGCCCGTGATGGCGAGGTCGCTGGCGAGATGGACGAACACGCTCCGAAGGTTGAGGTCCCGGACCCGACCCGGAATCCGGGAGATCACGGCCAGGTTCGCGCCGCGGAGGGCGAGCGTCGGCAGGGCGGCCGCGAGCAGCCAGAGGGCGTCCACTGGGCCGGCGAACGAGCCGCCCGAGAGCAGCGCCCGCCCCCCGGCGATGCCGAAGAGGAGGCCGGTGCCCAGGATGAGGCCCGCGTTGAGCAGGCCGGCGAAGACCTCGAGACGATGGGGCCCGTAGGTGGCCTCGCCCGTGACGCCCCGTTCGGTCGCGCGAAGCGCCCCCCACGAGACGGCGAACGCCGCCATGTCCGGGATGTTGTGGACGGCATCGGCCGTTAGGGAAAGGCTGTGCGAGAGGTACGCGCCGACGGCTTCGACGAGCAGGACGACGAACGAGAGCTCGACCGCCAGCCGGAGGCCGCGGAGCACCAGCACCTGGGCCTCCCCCTCACCGTGTACTAGCTCCGTCATTCGTTCGCTCCTTCGCAGGACGCGGGCGCTACAGCGCTTGGGCCATGACGTCCCGGAGCTCGTCGACGCGCGGCCGGAGGGCGCCGTTGGGGGAGGTGGCGTGAACGAATGCCTCCGCGAGGTCGTCGACGATGACCTTGAGTACCGCGTCGAGGGAAGCTCGGACCGCGACCACCTGGTGGACGATCTCCGGGTAGGGCTTCCCCTCGTGCGCCATGCGGTGGACGGCGTGCAGGTGGCCCTCGATCCGCGCGAGACGGGACTCGACCTCGTGGCGTTTGTGAGCGGGCATATCCCCTCCCAGGGGATAGGATGTCGCTCCCCTTAAGGGCTCGCCCCCATCCCCTCGGGGGTGGCTCAATCGTCCGACAAGGGGATCGCCTCCAGGAAACGGATCCCCACGGCGTCCCCTACCCTCAGGGAGGGTCCAGCGCCCCAACGGACCGAACGGACGGTGCTCCCCGAACCCGGCGCCGCTCCTTCCAGCGCCGCTGTGACGCGGACCATCTCCCCGTCCTTTCGGATGTCCTGGACGATGCCCGCGAGGCTATCGGGCGCCCCGCGCGCACCGATCTCCGTTCGGGACGGGTCTGTGCCCATCCATCCTCGGCCGAGCCGGCGGACATTGAATCCTAGAAACTCCGCCACGAACCGGGACCGGGGAGCCGCCCGAAGTTCCTCCGAGTCGCCTTCCGCGACCCACCGGCCCTCCTTCAGAAAGGCCACCCGAGAGGCGAGCGCCGACCCCTCGTCGAGGTCGTGAGTCACATAGACTGCGACCAAACCGTCGTCGTGGATCCGAGAGCGGATCTCCCGCTGCAACGACGGTCGCTGGTCCGGGTCCGCGGAGGAGAGCGGTTCATCGAAGAGGAGCAGCCGAGGCCGCGGCCCAAGTGCTCGAGCCAACGCCACGCGCTGCTGCTCGCCCCCGGACAGGTGGTCGGGCCGCCGGTCGGCCAGCGCCGAGAGCCGGAAATCCCGGAGGAGCTCCTCGACGCGCGCAGTCACTTCCGCGGCCGGCCTCCGATGGGCTCGCGGCCCGTACGCCAAGTTCTCCCATACCGAGAGCTGGGGAAAGAGCGCCAGGTCTTGGAACACCATCCCAACCCCCCGGCGGTGACTGGGGACCCCGGTGACCTCTTCGCCGTCGAGCCAGATCCGGCCGCCAGCGGGCGACTCGAGACCGGCGAGCAGGCGCAGGAGCGTCGACTTGCCGGCGCCGTTCGGCCCGAACACCACCAGGGTCTCCCCGCGCCGGAGCTGGAAGTCGACCGGACCGAGTCGGAACCCCTCGGAAGCGTACTCCAGCCCCTCCACCCGGAGGACGGCCTCGCCGGAAGCGCTAGAACCGGACACGGTTGCCTCCCCTCACCAGCAGGAACAATGCGGCGGCGCTGACGAGCACCAGGAGGCCGCCCAGGGCGGACGCCGGACCGGGGAGGCGGAGCGTCTCGAGGAGGTACGCCTCCACGACGAGGGTCGTGTAGGTTGGGATGTAGAGGAAGTTCGTCGCGGCGAATTCGCCGAGCCCGAGGGCGAAGGCGAACGCGGCGCCGGCGACGAGCGCCGGACGAAGCAGGGGAACGTCCGTCTCCCAGAACGCTCGCCACGGCGACGCGCCCAGGGTCTGCGCGGCGCTCCGCAGGTTCGGCGGCAGGCCCCGGAGGGACGCGCGCACGCTCTGCAGCACGAACGGAAGCGCCAGCGCGGCCTGACTGGCCACGATCAGCGTCCATAGGAACGGCGCCGTGGCGAGGCTACCGACCCAGAACGATCGGAGCGCGAAGGCTAGGATCACCGGGGAGACCAAGACCGGCGCGAAGGCGAGGCCTTCCAGAAGCCCGACCTCCCGACGGGGCCGGGTCGACGCGAACGCGACGAGCAGGACGAGGGTCAACACGACCGCCGCGGCGGTCGCCGCAAAGAAGAGCGTATTGACCATCGCCTGCCCGGTGGTGATCCCCACCGCGTCGGTGGTCCGCGTGGAAAAGAGCATCGACCAGTTTTCTACTCCCCATCCCCCGCCGACGAGCCGGAACGAAAGTAGCAGTACCGCCGCCAATAGCGAGCCCACGAAGAGGACCAAGGCCCCGGTCACCGCCGTCAGGGTCAGGGTGCCTGGCCGCCGCAGATGGACGGCGTGTAACTGGGGCGAGCCCCGTTCGCGACCCCCGAGGAGCCACGCTCGGCGTGCCACGATGAGATAGACCGCTGCCGGGGCGACGAGCAGGCCCACGGTCCATAGAGCGAGACCGGCGGCGGCGGTAGGGGCCGCGTACACGGTGCGCGCCAGGGTATAGATCCACACCTCGATCGTGTAGTTGGACGGTCCCCCGAGGAGCAAGGGGGCGGCGAATCCGACGAAGGCCAGGAGAAACGTCAGCAGGCCCCCGCTCGTGGCACCGAGCAGCGACCCTCGGCCCCACACGTCCCGAAAGCTCTGCCAGCCGCTCCCGCCGAGCGTGGTGACGGCTTCCTCGAGCCGCGGGGACGCGTTCGCGATGGCGGCGGAGGTGAACAGGGCGACGATCGAGGTATTGTAGAAGACATTCGCCAGGACGATCGCCGGTAGGCCGTGGCTCAATCCCCCGAGGGTCGGGGCCAATGGACTCGAGCCACCGAGGAGCTCTTCGATGCCAAGTACCACGACCAACGGGGGAAGAAGGAAAGGGACCAGGAGAAAGCTCAACAGCGCCTCCCGGCCCCGGAACCGATGGCGCCCGAGGAAGACGCCGCATGGATACCCCCAGGCGACGGCGAGGAGAGCGCTCAACCCTCCTTGAACGAGGGAGTTCTCCAACGCCTGCCGTGCCACCTGAGAGCCGAGCGAGGCTCCCCACACCAGCGACGTCCAGCCGGTAGCAGAGCCCAGCCGGAGGAGCCCAGCGGCGAAGAGAGCCGCCGCCGGAAGCGCGACGAAGAGCAGCACGAAAAGGAGGAGGGGGAGTTCCGCGAGCCCGTCCCAGGCGCGGTCCCACCGGGCTCGGAATCCCTGCCCCGGAACGACGGCTCGGGCGGTCATTTCTTCCCCCGTCGCTCCGGTCAGCCGCGCACGGCCGATTGCCATTCAAGGATCCACGACGGCAGGTTGGCCGCCGTGGCGTTCGGCGATTCGAACGAGTTGAGAGGGACGATCGAGGTGGGCGCTACGCTCCAGTTGAACACTCCGGGCGTGTCGACCGTTGCGTTCGCCGGGTATTCCCATTCATTGGTCGGAAGCGTCTTTTGTACGGGCCCGGACAGGAGCCACCCTTCGAACGTCTCGGCCAGGGAAAGGTTGTGGACCCCACCCCGCACGATCCCGACCCCGTAAATCGACTCCCAGCTGTAGTTGGTCCCTCCAGATCGGAGCACCGAGGTGTTGGTCGCTCCCGCGGGACCAAAGTACGCGCCGTAGGCCGGATCGGTAGTGAAGCTCACGAAGCTCGCGTACGCGCCGGCCGAAAACTCGCTGAACCCAGTCCCCCAGTCGGTCGCCGTGGGGGCCGCCGGTCCCACCGTGTGCCAGAAAGTGGTCCAGTTCTGATGGAGGACGGAGCTCGAGTAGGCGATCTGCATCGCGAGGAACTCCTCCCCGACGATGTCGGGGGGCGCCTCGTAGAGGAATTGGGAGGCGAGGGACCGATTTCCGGCGACGGTCTGGAGATAGTTGCCCGTGGAGAACGGTCGGCCATGCGACGCATCGAAGCTCACGTTGAAGTCCAGTCCGAGGAAGCCGTACTCGTACGGGACGACCGAGTGATCCGGTGCGAGCCCGGCGACGAGCTGCGGGGAAACCTGGGCGAGTTCGGGCGGCGCGTAATGTACGAGCAGTCCGGCCGCGTCCACGCGCGGCGCCGTCAGCTCATCGAGTCCGACCACGACGTCGGGCCGGGGACCCCCGGAGGTCAGGAGGCTCGTGGCGAGATCCCCCGCCGCGTATTCGACGCAGAGGTGGCTGTGCGTTGCGTTCTCGAATCCGCCGAATACGGCCGCTCGGGCCCCTGCCGGAGCGCTCCCGGAATCGAGGAAGCTCGCGTACGTTTCGACGATCAGCGTGTGAGGACCACTCGTGCACCGATTACCGGTGGTCTCTAGGTAGTAGTAGATTCCAAATCCGGCAACGATAACGATCCCCGCCACCACGAGCACGAGCCAGCGGAGCTTCCGGTCCTGGGACCCATGTGACGGGGCCCCGGGCCTCACGGGCTTCGACTCGTTCGTTGGGTCAGCCATTCCCGCAGCTCGCTGCGGGGGTCACTACCTGCGGATCCACGGCCTTCCCTGCGCCGGTATTGCCCGGGTCAGGTTCAAGGGGTCGACAGATGCGATCTGTCCTCTCAGCCGCGTGGCAGCTCCCCCAGCGACATGGGCAGGTTTCGGCGCCATAAGACGCTGCCGGGGTTCCCCTCGTGACGGCCCGCAGGTTCAACCGGGCGGTCGGGCGTTTTCCTGCTCACGCACGACGGCCCAAAACGAATCCCGGGCGGGGGGCCGAAGCGGCCGAGCCCCGTCGCGGACCACGCTAGGACGCGAGGTGAACTGGCCCAGGCGGGATACCACGGCCCCCCCCGACTTGAGGGCGGAGGTCACGTCGCTGACGCGCCCAGGGTCAACGGCGAGCAAGAGAGTACCCTCGCTGCTCGCGTCCAACGGATTCATTCCAAACAGGTCGGCCACCTCGCGGACCGTGGGGTCTATCCACGCCGCTGATAGGTTGGCTATGAGCCCCCGCCCCGAGGCGACGGCCATCTCCCAGGCGGCGGTTCGCACCCCGCCTTCGGTGGCGTCGTGCATCGCCCAGACCCCCTCCGTCCGCAGGCCGACGGCCGCGGCGCGGAGGGCGTCCGGAACAGTGGACATGTGCGCCGTGAAGGCTCGCGCCTGCTGGAGGGTGGCGCGGCCCAGATGATCCTGGATCTTCTCGGGAAAGAACGTGGCCAACATTCCAGTCGCTTCGAGCGCGACGGTCCGGGCGAACAGCAGGACCGCGCCCGCGGGGATAGCGCGTGTGGTTACGTAACTCTCCGCGGCCGCCGAGGCCAACATCGTCCCCGAACCGGCGATGGGGAAAGCGCAGCCCGAGTATCGGCCGGTATGTCCCGTGACGATGGCCGTTCCCAGCCGCCGCGCCTCTCGGTCGAAGACGCGGAGTATCGTTTCGAGGATGCGGTCCGTGGTCCCCGGTGGGACGGCCAGGTCGATCGTCGCCCAATCCGGCCTCCGGCCGGTCGTCGTCAGATCGCTGGCGATAATGTGGAAGGCAAACCACGCGGCCCGCTCCCAGCCCAGTCTAGGCTCAATGTACAGCGGGTCCGTGGTGGAGAGAAGCACTCCGTCCTCCGGGAGTCGAACGACGCCGACGTCGACGCCGGTTCGTGGACCCACGACGACATCCCGACGTCGCCGTCCGAGGTGCGGACGAATCGCCCGCTCGAAGAACGACGGCGAGATCTTCCCCTCGTTCGGCGGAAGCTTGCGGGCAGGGGGGGACGGATCGGCCATGGCGGTCGGCGAGTCGAGCGAGACTATCTAAGCGCCGACGATGCTTCTTGAAGCCGTGTTGTCCCCCGTCGCCTTCTTTGCCCTTGGCCTCCTCTTCGGTCTCGCCTTCGTCATCATCGTGTTTCTGGTGACCCGCTGGCGGATCCAGCGACGCGAACGTCGGAATGTAGCGTCCGACATCGGACGATAGGCCGCCTCCAACGATAACCGTTTGAGCCCGGACATCTCCGCCGGTTGGTGGACCCCAGGCGCCGTCGACTCCTGGTGCTGGGACTGGACTCGGTTCCCCCCGAGTTTCTGTTCGAACGGTACTTGCCCCGGATGCCCCGATTGAAAACCGTCCTCGACCGCTCTCGCTTCGGTACCCTCCTCAGCACGGACCCGCCGATCACGGTGCCGGCCTGGGCCGTGATGTTCACCGGAATGGATCCGGGAACCCTCGGGCTCTACGGTTTCCGACACCGGAGGCCCGGCTCTTATCTGGAAATGTACACGCCGACGCCACAAATGCTCCGGTCTCCGCCGCTGTGGGAGACCCTGTCGCGCCTCGGGCGCCGCGTGGCGGTCATCGGGATGCCGCCCGGCTACCCGCCACCGACGGTGAACGGGATCTACGTCTCCGATTTTCTGACCCCCGACGGGGCGAAGGATTTCGTGACGCCGGCCTCGCTCGTCCCCGAGATCGAAGCCATCCCGGGGGGGTACGACTTCGATATCACTTTCCGGGCGGAGGACCGACCGCGGGTCGAGCGGGAGCTCTTCGCGATGACCCGGAAGCGGTTCGCCCTCGCGCGTACCCTGTGGCAAAAGGAGCCCTGGGACCTTTTCGCGCTCCACGAGATCGGCCCGGACCGGTTGCACCACGCGTTTTGGAAGTTCTTTGACCCCGCGCATCCGCGGTACGTCGCATCGTCCGAGTACGCCGACGTGGCCGACCGATACTATGCGATGCTCGACGAGGAGATCGGAGCCTTCCTCGACCACGTGCCGGAGGACGTAACGATCTTCGTGGCGTCGGACCACGGCAGCATGGCCATGCACGGCTGCTTCGCCATCAACCAGTGGCTGCAGCAGCAGGGGTTTCTCCGCCTCCGAACGCGCTCGCCCGAGCCGGGCACCCCCTTCGAGCAGCTCGACGTGGACTGGAACCACACCACCGCGTGGGGCGCTGGAGGATACTACGCCCGGATCTTCTTCAATCTCCGAGGCCGAGAGCCCGAGGGCCGGCTGGCCCCGGCCGAGATTCCCGCGTTGATCCTGCGACTGACCCGGGAGCTCGGGGCCGTGCGGCGACCGGATGGGGCGCCGTTGGGGGTGCGAGTCCTCGAACCGGCGCAGACGTACCGTTCCGTCCAGAGCGACCCGCCCGACCTCATGCTCTATTTCGGTGACTTGCGATGGCGCTCAGCGGGCACCGTCGGTCACCCCGGCCTTTTCCTGACCGAGAACGACACCGGCCCAGACGACGCGGTTCATTCCTTCGATGGCCTCTTCGCCTTCGCCGACCCCCGGCGGCCCGGGACGGAGCATCTGCCCCCCCAGCGGATCATCGACGTGGCCCCCACGCTGCTCAAGCACCTGGGGATTCCGGTCCCCGACACGATGCAGGGCCGCCCGATCGCCGCGCTCGAGTGAGCGAGTCAGAGGAGAGACGGATTACTCTTGGGTCAGCCGCGACCCGGAAGCCGGGATCGTCTTGGGCTGCTCCGCTTCCGTGGGCATTCCCGTCTTGCCCTCGACGATGTCGCAGTCGCGCCAGTTGATGCCCACTGTCACCTTCGGGAAAGCGACCTTGAGGGTGTAGTTCGCGATCTTTCCGACCACCAGGCCGGAGGCCCCCGGGATGAGGTTCGGATTCATGATCGATAGGTCCCGTACGAGGATGACCCGGGTCTGATTGAACACCACCCGGGTCAGTTCGTTACGGTCCTTCACTGGGTCGGCTCCCGCTCGCGACGAGGGCGTCCGCCGCCTAAAGATTGCGCCCCGGCCCTCGATGAAGCCTTTTTTATGCGCGCGGCGGGTAGGCCGCTGGCCCGGTACCTCATGGCGGCAGCAGGTCATCGGCCCGAAAAATCCGAGAAGACCGTCCATCTGAGGATTGACCCGAACGATGAAAGCACGACGCTCGAGGACGTCCTTTCGAAGATCTCCGAGCTCCAGCGCAAGCACCCGGAGCGCGAGGTCTTCTTCGATGGGGACGAGTACGCCATCTGCTCCCGGCCCAAGCGCGCGAAGGCCGCTGCCGTTCACTGACGCGGCTCCGCTAGGCCTTCCCCTGTTCATCCTGAACCTCAAGGCCTATGGCGAGCGGCTCGGAGCCGGGGCGACGGAAATAGGCCTCACCTTCGAGCGCCGGCTCGCCGCCGCCGGCATCGCGGGGGCCGTCGCGCCGGCCGCCCCGGATCTTGGCGTCCTGGCCCACGCGCTCCGGCTCCCCGTTCTCGCGCAGCACACCGACCCGCTCGAGGCCGGCGCCCGCACGGGGTACCTACTGCCCGAGGCGATCGCGGCGGTGGGAGGTCGGGGGAGCCTGGTCAACCACTCCGAACATCCCCTCGGGCCGGACACGATCGCTGCCACAGTCCAGCGGCTGGATGCGCTGGACCTCGTGGCCGTCGTCTGTGCCCGAGACGTACCCCAGTCCCGCCTGCTCGCGCGGTTCCACCCGAAGTACCTCGCCGTCGAGCCGCCGGAGCTGATCGGGGGACCCCTGTCGGTTTCGACCGCGCGACCGGAAGTGATCTCTGGCACGGTGGCCGCGGTCCTCGAGACCTCGCCGAGGACGCACATTCTATGCGGCGCCGGGATCCACGACCGGCAGGATGTTCGGCGGGCCTTCGAGCTGGGGGCCGAAGGCATCCTCGTGTCGAGCGCGGTGGCCCGCGCAGAGGATCCGTCCGGCGCGATCGACGAGCTGCTCGCCGGCTTTCCCAGGTTCTAGCGGATCCGTTCGAGGGCGAACGAGCCGATGATGAGCTGGCGGTTCGTCGCGCGGTACTCCACCCAGTCGCGGGTCTGTACGTCCCCGAGACCCTGGACCGAGAGGTAGGCCCGGTCGCGGTCCTGCTTGAACCGGATCGCACCGTCGATGCGGCTCTGCGCCACCTCGACGCGGGCGTCCGGCACCGTTCCTTGGTCCACCAGGTAGACGGCGAGGGCCGGACGAGCCTTCAGAATGCCGACGAAGTTCTGGAAGAACGAGAACGCCTCCTTCTCGTCGCTCTGGGCGAGGCACGTCGACAGATTCAGGAACCCGACCCGGAATCCTCCGGCCTTCGCTTTCTCGGCCGTCTGGCCGGCCTTGACGAGCGCGGTCAGGATCGCCGGATGGTCGGACGGGCCGCGCACGACGACGCGGGAACCGCCCGAGGCAGTGGCCGGTTCGGCGGCCGGGTTCGACGCATCGATCCAAGTGACCAGTCCGAGCTGCTCGTACTCCTTGAATTGCGGCGTGACCTTCCCGATCTCCGCGGCGATCTCATCGGGCGAGCGCGTGGTCGTAACGAGCACCGCGGGCTCTCCCCGCCGGAGCCCTTCGGCGATGAACGAGTAGAGGAGGATCTCCTTTCCCGTAAACGCCGGTCCGACCAGGAGCACGTGGGCTTTGGCCGGATACCCGCCGGCGAGGAGATCGTCAAGCCGGGGAGTACCGGTCGGGAGCCGGTCGGTGTGCCGGGTCACCGTAGGAGGCGCGAGGGTGCTCTCTCCTGTGCCGCCGATCGTGGCGCCCAACTCCGCCCGTTGGCGGATGAGCGCCTGCTCCTTCTCCTTCAGTTGTTTCTCGCGGATGTCGAGGATCCGCTCGCGGTCGGCCAGGCCGGAGTCGGCGCGAGAGCCTTTGCCCCCGGCGGCCAGTACCGGCCATTTCTCCATCGACAGTGACCGGACCGACAGCTCAGACTCCTTCGACTCCGTCGTCCGTTCGCGCTCGATCAGGTTGCGCTCCCGGCGGGTGAGATCATCCCGAAGCCGGGAAATCTCGGCCTCCTTGTCCTTGAGCGCAGTTTCTCGACTCGCAACGAGCTGGCCGATCCGGTCGACCTCTCCGACTTGGACACCGACCTTCCCCTCGCGCTCGTCGAGCTGGCGTAGTCGGTCTTCCGCCCGTTTGACTGCCTCTTGATACTGCGTTTGAAGCTGCCGAGCGGCCTCGGCCTTCTGGCTCGACTCCGTCTCGAGCTGTTTCACGGAAAGGTCCCGGATCGTCAGCGCGTGCTCTCGACGACCGAGCTCGTCGCGAGCTTTCTTCGCCTCTTCGAACGAGCCCTCCAACTGCTTGGTACGAGATTGCAACGCCAACCGGTCGTCTTCCAGACGCGCTTTCAGCTGGGTCAGCTCGACCTCGCGCCGGGCCACCTCTTGCGTTTTGGCGGCGAGCGAAGTGCGGTCGGCCGTCGCCACGGTGGCCAAGCCGTTCCGGGCGCGGAGGTCGCTCTCGAGCCGCATGATCTCCGCCGTCTTCTGTTCGAGTTGCTTCTGACGGGCCGCGAGGCGGGCGTCGAGCACCCTTAGCTCCTCCGAACGTTGGGCCTGGTCGTCCCCGCCACTCTTCACCTCGAGCTCTCGCCGGGCGAGGTCCGACTCGCGGTCGCCGACCGACTTCTCTCGCTCGATGAGTCGTTGCTGCCGGCTCGCCAGCTGTTGGATCTGGAGCTTGAAGGTGGCGTCCTTTTCCTCGGCAGACTGCCGCGCCGTGTCCGCCCGTGCGGCGGCAAGCTGGGCTCCCTGCTCGCGTTGACCGAGCTCGGCTGCCCGTTTCCGGACATCGACTTCAAACGCGTCGAGGACGCTCCGGTCGGTCTGGAGGGAGCGCGTTCGGTCCTGGAGGGCCGCCGTGCTGCTCTCGACGTCCGCCTCGCGGTGGATCAGCGACTGCTCTCGGAACGATAGGGCCTGGTCCCGGCGCTGAAGCTCCTCGGCGAACACGGCCAGCTGTCCCTGGCCACCCTGCATCACCTCTCGTTCGTGCACCTCGGTTCCCGAGGAGATCAGATGAAGGAACGAGCCAGCGGTCTGGAACAGCGCCGCTCCGACGAAAAAGGTGGTCGCCAGCGCGCTCGCGGCCGCGGTGGGGCTCTGACTTACTGCCGGAAGGTACAGTCCTAGGGCGATGGGGACCGGAAGGACCGCCGCCACGATGGACGCAATCTTTCGCTGGCTCCACTCTTCCCAAGTGAGCGCCATTCCGACGAGGGGCAGCGCGATCCCGAGAAGCGCCAACGGGTAGAACGTGGGCAGGAGATTCCAATGGCCTGTCGGGCCGTATTGGGCCAGCCGGGCGATGAAGAGCGCTGTCAGGACTACGTTGAGTGCCAGAGCTCCCAACGTGACGAGAAAGTGCGGTTCATCGAAGGAGAACCGGTCGGTCTGCCACTTCACCTGTACGCCGAGAACGGACAAGTAGAGGCCACCAATCAATGGGAAGATGACCGGGAACAGCGTGACAAGAATCGGAGCGGCGGTGATGCGCAATCCCGGCTGAAGGTAGAGCACCAGAAACGCATCGATCAGAAGCGCGACGGAGACGGCGACACTGTAATAGTGGGCGGACCGCCCGATCTTGAGCTGAGTGAGGGCGTCCTGACGGGCGCGCTCCACTTCGGCCGGAGAGGGGCGAATAGGAACCCGAGGCGTCGGGGCCGGCGCGGCTTCAGAATTAGAAGGGCCACGGGTGGCCCGGGACCGTTGTTTGGCCACGGAGTCCGCCTGTGGGTTAGAGCGGTGGCGCCGTTACTTAATCGTACGCATGTGGGGGTCCGGGGCTCCGGTCTGGGTTCGTTCGGCGGCGAGGAGAATCGCCGCCGCGTCCTCGTGGCGGTGGGGCTCGCCCCCGAGCGCTTCTTCCAATTCCAGGAGATGTCCCCAAGCGACCGGCGCGGCCCGCACCCCGCCCAGCCGGCCTGCATCGTTCCCGAGACCGGGCGCCACCGCGAGGATCTCGCGCAGCTCGAACCCGGCCGACCGGAGCCGGCCTACGACCTCCGCCGGTGCGAATCTCCGGAAGTGCCGGCCGCCAGATTCGCGTTCCCGGATCCGGACGAACCCCTCTCGCTCGACCCTCGGCCGGACGGCCCGCACCGGCGCAGCGAGCAGCCGGGCGATGGCCCCGGGCGGGAGCCGGTGAAGGTAGCGTGAACGTTCGCCCGGTCCTGCAACGAACTCGATCAACACTCGGCCTCCGGGCGAGACGAGGGCCGTGAGGCGACTCAATAACTCCTCCGCGTCGTCCTCTGCGAAACCGAGGACATTTCCGAGTAAGATTACGCGGTGAAAGGTTCGCGGCCGAAAGGGAGGCGACACCGCGTCCCCCTGAATCAAGTCGAGGCCCGCCCGATGCCCAATCGGCCCGTCGATCCGGATGCGTTCGAGCATGGCACGGGAGAGTTCGAGAAGCGACACCCGGTCTTCCGGATGGCCCACCAGACGGGTGAACCGGCCCGGCCCGGGACCGACCTCGAGACTCCGACCGGGCCGCGTCGGCCGGTGACGCGCGAGGAATCGTTCTCTCAGCTCGCGAAACAGGTCGCGGAGCGGGGTGCCATCATACCGCTTCCACTCCCGTTCGACGCGATAGTCATCCCACTCCAGGAAGCGGTGGCGGCCAGACCTGACGCCCCACCCCGGGGCGGGGCGAGCCGGTCCAGTGCGGTCCCGGCGTCGGCGACGGGCGTCAGGTGGATTCCTTGGGAACGGCACGGTCCGGACCGCTTACCCGGGCGTTCCCGGTGCTTATAAAGCCCCGACGCACTCCTGCTCCGAGGATTCCTACAATGCCCTACTATGAATGTCCAAAGTGCGGGGGCGGCTATGTCATCGACGTCCCGGCGAGCTCTCGGCCAACGTGCGACCGTGACGGCGCCCGCTTGAAGCGAGCCAGCGACGCGTCGTATAGCCGATACGCTCGGGACAAAGAGTCCCCCCCAGTGGCTGCAAAGCGCCGTTAGCCGCGACGGCCCATCCCGCGTCGCCGAGTGCGTAACGCGTCTTGCAAGATCTCGTCATGGTCGAATGCGAGATGCCGCGCCCGGCGGAGGGAGACCCAACGGGCGTCGGCCGCGTCGGACGACCCCAGCGGCGGACAAGGCGGTCCGCGCACGCGGAACGCGACCGTCACGGTGGGTCCCCGAGGGTCTCGTCCCGGACGCGAATAGACTCCTAGAAGCCGGAGTCCGCCCGCATGGAGTCCCGTCTCCTCGAACAGCTCCCGGAGGACCGCCGCTTCCACGGTCTCGCCTGGTTCCACGAAGCCGCCGGGGAACGCCCAACGACCGCGGAATGGGGCGTATCGCCGGCGAACCAGGAGGATACGATCTCCGGCCAGCCAGACCGCGTCGACGGTCAGAGCGGGGCCCGCGGGTCGTCGTCGCACGACACGTGCGAGTTCCCCCGCCGGTATATAGTACCTGATTTCGCGTGTATGTTGCCGTGGCCAAACCCAAGCCTGCTGCCCGGCGTCCGGAACGAGGCCCAGACCCGGCCTCCAAGTCCCCGGGTCAAGAGACTCCCCCCCGCCCCGCCGCCCGCGTGGAGCCGACGTTCGACGAGCTCGCCCGCAAGGTAGCCGCCCAAGGGCCGAGACGCGGTACGGTACTCCAGCCGCCCTCCGCGTGGCAGCCGGACGAGGTCACGTTGTCGTTCGCCATGCGGTGGCTCGCGGATGGCACCCACGAGGAACTGCCGGCCTCCATCGTACTCGCTACCATCCTGATCGCGGTCGAGGCTGAACGGCGCCGGCTCGTCCACCTGCTCACCGGCGGGGGGACCGAGGAGATCGAAGCGATCGCGAGTGTCTTCTGGCCATTGATCGTGCTGCGGGGCCCCGCCGCGCCTCAGGTCGCGATCTTTGACGGGACCGGAGTGTGGACGCGGACCTTCCGGTACACCTTGCTACCGCCCATGGATCAGGTCCACCAGACGCTGGGCCGACGCGGATCCGCGGCGGAATTCGTGAACCAGTCGAGAAGCATTCTTCCCCTGTTTGGCCACGACCCGGGGGCGGAGACGTTGACGGTCGAGGGATTCCTCCCAGTCGACCCGCCGCTCCTCTTCGACGTTCTTTCCCACAGCGACTTCCGCAGCGACCCTCAGGTCCCCCATGCCGGATTCCTTCCCGCTCGCCACGACGCGCCCTGGTACCAGGAAGTCGTCGCGCAGATGCAGCGCTGGCTGGACCGATTCGAGCTAGACCTGGCCACTCTGACGGGGGTCCGCGAACGAGTAGTCGAACGCGTCGCCCAGCTGACCGTCGAGCTCGACGCGGAACTCCAGCAGCTGCAGGAGGTGGTCGAGCATGAGCGGCTAGAGACCTTGCAATCGATCCAAGCCGAAATGACCACCCTCGAAGCCCGGCACCAGCAAGCGATCCGAGGGCACCTCGAAGGAATCCGGGTTGCCCAAGCGCAGGCGGCCCATGCGCAGGCCTCGTATGCCACCGCCGACACACTCCTACAGCGGGCGAAATACCGACAGGTGGAGACCGACCACCACGTGGCCCGTGGCCGGGAAGCGGATCGGATCATCCGGCAGGCCGACCGTGACGTGGAGGACCACCGGCGGGAACTCGAGCGGGTGCATACCCAGGCCCGCGCAGATCTCGAACGTTCGATCGCCCGGGCCGGTCAGGTGGAAAAGGAGCACGCCGGCCGACTGGCCGAGCGCGAGCTGGCCCGCGACGAATTTCTGGGGACCGCCTCCGACCTGATCAACGGGATCGATGGCCAGGTGGCGGCGAGGTCGATGCAGAAGAACCTCCTCGGCGGCTACTTTCTCCCGCTCCCATCCCTCAACGACGTGCGGGTGATCTGGTTCCCCCTGTGGACGGCGACCCTCCGAGGACCGCGCGGCGTCCGCCAGCTCGTGTTCCCGCCGATGCAGCTCCGGACCGGCACGGGGTTCGTCGATTCGTTAAAGAGCCTCTTCGGTGGCGTCGTCCTCCCCCTCGAGCCGAAGACCGCCCAGTTCGACAAGGTGTTACGGTCGACCATGGAGGACTCGCTCCAGAAGGACCCTTGGCTGAGCGTCGCGACCCAGGAACTGAGCCGCGCCGCCGATGTGCTCGTGGACCCGGACCTGTTCCAGAGGTTCGACGAAGGGCTCGCCGAGCTCCGCACTGCCGGCTGGATCAGTGCCAAGCAAGCGGCCGACATCCGACGGGGGTACTCCGAACGGGCCAGCCGGCGCAGCGGAGGGGCTCCCTCCCCCGGAGAGCTCCCTCCAGGGGCCGTCGCGGAGCCGTACCAGCCCGCGGCGGAAAAGCCCGCCCCGACCCCCCCGCGGGAACGGTCTCGGGACCGCTGAAGGCAGCGACGGACTCCACCCGCGCCCCCTCGGGCCCTCCGACAGGTTGAACTCCCCCGAAGAGCGATTACTAGCCTAGGGTAGGGGGCCTCCCCCGCAGGGGCCCCTCCGTCGCATGAACGCCGAGACGTCTTTAGGGAACCGGCCCTCGCAACGGCACCGGAGCTTGCCCCGGGTCCGCATCGACCCCGGATTTGAATCGGGACGACCCGCCCCGCCGGACCCGACCGAGGGCCCGGCCACAGAGAGCCGGCCGCGAGATCGTAATATCACACCCGTCTCACCCGTGGCAGGGAACCTCGCCGCCAGCTTTCCGTTGTTCTTTTTCGGAGCAGGCTGTGTCGTCGCCGCGACCTTCGTCATCTTGGAGGGGCATGGGGCCGCCCTCGGCCGGATCCCGCTCTGGCTTCCGTTCCTCGCCCTCGGAACTATCGCTCTCGTTGGCGGTACGCTTTCCGTCTTTGCCGAGCCCGACCATCCGATCGAGAACGGCTCGATCGAGCGCAACCTCCCGACGCCCGTCCGCCCGGTGAGCTACTCGCCGCCGGCCGTTCCACCCGGTCAGTTCAAACCCCCTCGCGTCGATTCTGTGGTGAAGCGGCAGGAGCTCCCCCGCCCCCGGCCCCAAAGAAGCCCGGTGAGGGCCCGCGGCATGGCCTCGTCACCCCCACCCGAAACGACGGCCGGGGCTCCGGCACCCCCTGTCCCCCCCGACGATGTGGGCGCGCTGCTGAAGGAGATCGACCGGATCGAGGCCGACCTGCATTCCTCGGGTGCTGCGAGTGAGGCGGCCCCCTCGACACCGAGCCTGCCGGAGACCTCGGTGCCTTCGGTGGAACCCCCGTCAACCAATTCCTCCCGGGTGGAATCGCGGCCGACCGACTCGCGCCCGTCCAATGATCCATTGGACGATCTCGAGTCGGAAGCGCCCGGGAAGATCGCGACCTGCGGTGGGTGCGGGTCAGTGATCATCGACGAGGGAACGATCTCTCAGTGCCAAGTCTGCGGCGAGCCGCTCTGTTCCGAGTGCCGGGACCGTTCCCGCTCGGAAGGCACGCCGAATGTATGCCCGTTGTGCTCTCTCCTCGACACAATACACTCGGGCGCGCCCACATCGGCACGCCCCTCCGCGCAACGGACCTGAACGGGATTCAGTCCTCTCGGGGCCGGGCCCCGACCCAGGCGAGGGAGCTGACCTCGGAGAGAACGGACTGGCTCGGGATCTCCTCCAGCAGTTCGCTGCGCTCGGGGACGACACGAACGCCGAGGCATCCGGGACATGGATGGGCGAGTTTGGCGCAGGTGGCGCAGCGGCCGGTTCCGGAACACCACGGACAGAGCGCCATCCGTCCCCAGGAGCTCGTGGCTCGGGTCGCACGTTGATACCGCGCCTCGGAAGACTTCGCATCGTGACACGGAGCGCATAACGCCTGCAGGTTCTCGGGGTCGTAGGGTGCACCCCCGTCGATCAACTCGACGATGTGGTCGACGTCAGAAGCGGTCTGACGACAGCCGCGACACGTGGAGTGATCTCGAGCCAGTATTGCCGCGCGCACCCGGCGCCAGGCAGGGGTTCCCCTCGGGTCTGCGAGGTAGCGGGGAGGGGTCCGGCCGGGGAGAAAGGTGCTCGGGGCAACCTCGGGCTCCGGCGCCTCCCCCTCCCCTCGTGGAAGTTGAGTCTGTTGTCGGCGTCGCAAGATCAGCACCAACTGCGCCTCGAAGAGGGGTTACTCGGAGCCCTCGCTACGTGAAGTACGTTTGGACCGTCACCCACTCGCAAGCTCCTTTGCCTGGCCGCTCCTTCGGGGCATGTGGTCGCCGAGCTTCGAACCGGCACCTCGTCTTGGACTTCCGAGGCGTGGTGGGGCCGGGTCTATCCCGAAGGGACTCCCCCGTCGGACCGGCTCGGTCTGTACGCCCGCCTGTTCGACTGCGTCGAAGTCGACGCCACATACTACACCCTGCCGGCCCGCCGGATGGTCGAGGCCTGGTACGCCCGGACCCCCGCGGAGTTCCTATTCGCGCTGAAACTCACCCGAGACCTGCTCGACCCGAAGAAACCCGTCAATGCCGAGAAACTGAAGGAATTCGTCGCCGCCGCACTGACCCTCCACGAGAAACTGGGCCCGATCCTTCTCCAGTTCCCCCCGTGGGTGAAACCGGGCAGGAGCACGCAGTTCTTGTCCGATTTGTTGAGCGTCCTTCCTCCCGGACCGACGTACGCCGTCGAACTCCGGGATGCCGGTTGGTTCTTGGGCGAGACGCGCGAGCGACTCCTTCGCGACCTCCGGGACCAGCACATCACGCTCGCCTGGGCCAGTCTGAACTACGTGGAGATTCCCCCCGAGCTCACCTCAGATGAGATCTACCTCCGCTTCATCGGCGACCATACGTCGATCCCCGCCGAGACCCACGGGGAGGTCCGCGCCGACCGAACCGCCGAGACCAAGCGCTGGGCGGACCGCGTCAGTGCCCGGTCGAGTGAGCTGATCCGGGCCCTGGTCTTCTTCAATAACCACTATGCCGGATTCGCTCCCGAGTCCGTCAATCTTTTCCGGGAACTGCTGGGGCTGCCAACCATTGCCTACCGCCGGTTCGTGGAAGGAGCGGCCGAGCGGAGTCACGAGGTGTCCCCCCCCGCGCCTCCTCGTCCCGCCGGGTCCCGGCGATTGGACGAGTTCAGCTGACCGCCACCATCCGTCGGAGGATGTATGGCACCGAACGCGCCGTGCCGGAGCCATCGACGGCCACTCGCGTCAGAGACACCTCCCCGAGCCAGAGGTGACGCGTTCGATGTCCGCGACTGGATCGAAGCTGGCGGGGGATCCCCCCCGTGGGGGGCCGCTTGCGATGCCTTCCCGAACCCCGCATCGATTGAGCGTCTTCGCGGGGGGACCCATAGCGGGGAGCAACGGAACGGCCCATAGTACTCGGTAACGTTCTACCTTCACAACGGACGGATTCTGCTCGCGCTGTTCGTGGTCGGGTTGTTCCCGGCCGCTGCACGCCTGTTTCCTCGATTCCGATGCGAGACGAAGACGGCCACGTCGTGGTCCTCCGGGACCCGAGCCGCCGGGGTCGTCAACGCAACCCTTTTCGATTTTGCCGTCTTGGGTCCGCCACGCAACCGCCCTCTGCCCGCCGGGAACGCATCCGGGACCTTCCCCCACCGCTCGCGTTGTACGCCGCCGCGCGTCGAGGGTCCCCGGTCCGCAAACCGCCTCCCCGATGGCTCGTGCCCCTCCTCGTGGCGACGCTCGTGATCCTCACGAGCGTCGTCGTGGCGGCCTACTGGCCTTTCCCCCGGCCCGTCACCCCGTCGCCTCTTCTCGCATCGATCCTGATCAACCGGACGACCGGCGCGCATCCTCTGTCGATCGCAGTGACCGCAAATGTGAGCGGCGGGACCCCACCGTACGTCTACAACTGGAGCTTTGGCGACGGCGCTTCCGGCACTACGTCCGAGGCCGACCACGTGTACACGACTCACGGCTCGTATCAGCTTTTGCTCCGAGTGACGGACCATGTCGGCCACGGGGCGGCGGCTGGCGCCGCCGTGGAGGTCGATCCAGTGCGGGAGAGCCCCGTGGTGCTCAACGCGTCTGCCCAGACTCTCGGAGCTGGCATGTCGAACGCATGGATCATTCCCGTAACGATCCCCGTGACGGCGATCTCGGCTTGGATCAATGGGACAACGAATGTCACAGGATGCTCGCTCGGCGGCAACTGCCTCGCCTACGTGGAAGTCTTGAATGTAAACGATGAAACGAACCTCACCCTCGGGAAGGCGATCAGCAATCCCATTTGGTGCCTCGACATCGAGGAAACCTGCACCGCGGCCCAGAACGTGTCCATGAGCGTGGACCTGAGCGAGCTCCCCGGACAGACGGTCTATCTAGTTCTGTTCAACAGCGACCTGGTGTGGAGCCAGCAGGTGACCGCCCTCGCGTCCGTCGATGCCTGGTATTAGGCGCCGAAGCTCCTACCGGCGATCAGTCGACTTCGTAACGGCGGATCGAACATCCGGTACCTCCGGACCCCGAAGTCTCTATTCGGTCGATGGTTTCTAGGGAAATGTGGTCGACTCGATCGCGACGACGGAGTTGGCATCTCTCTTGAATACTGCGCCGGAGACTATCGTGCTGCTCGACGTCCGTGAAGACGAAGAGCGGGCAGTGGCCCTCATCGAGCCCTCGACCCACTTCCCGATGAGCACGGTGCCGGATCACTTGGAGGAGCTCCCCAAAGATCGTCGGATCATCGTCTACTGCCACCACGGAAATCGCTCCTTCGCAGTGGCGGGTTATCTAGAGACCGAAGGATTCGAAAACGTCGCGAACCTCACCGGCGGTATCGACGAATGGTCTCGGATCATCGACGCCTCGGTCCCCCGGTACTGACGGAAAGAGGCTCCCCCTCCTTCAGGCCGGACTGGAACAGTTCGAGAGGGTGGGTTCACCCCGCAGACATGCCTCCGCTCCCTCAGGGGTCCGCCGATAGGTTTTTGTCGTAGGTGCGGGTCCTCGCGCGCATGTCGGGAGAGCGTCTCACCTCCCCCCCGGTCCACGGTTCGAAAGACCCGCCCGCCGTGAAGACCTGGGCCCTCTTGGTCGCCGCGACCGCGGTCGTGACCCTGCTGCTGCTTGCTGGGGCGGGTGGCCCCGGGGTTTTGGCGAGGGGGCTCAACCCCCTCCTAACTGTCGGCATCGATCGTGCGGTGTTCCCGGCGTTCCCCCCGATGATGCTCAGTCCCGTGTCCGCCAACAACACGACGGTCGACGTTACGGTGGCCTTCAACCTGTCCGTTACCGCGACCGGAGGCACCAACAACGCGAGCAACTACACCTACACCTGGAAAGGCCTACCCACCGGCTGCGTGAATGACGGGCTGGACCCTACGAGCTGCACTCCGACAACGGCAGGCAGCTACTCGGTGACGGTCACCGTTAACGACACGAGTGCAAATGTCCACGCGACGTCAAGCCCGCTGGTCATCACTGTGAATCCGCCTCCCGTCGTATCAGTATTTGCCGTCAGCAAGACCCCGGCCGCGGTAAATTCCACTATTTGGTTCAACGCCACAGGCGCCTCCGGGACGGGCCCCTACACGTACCGCTACACTGGTCTTCCCATCGGTTGCACGGGCAACACTTCGTCCTTCTCTTGCGTGCCCTCACGGGCGGGGGTCTACAATGTGACGGTCTCTGCCATCGACCTGTTCGGTCTGGCATCACCCCTCAAGAATGTCACCGTCACCGTTACCCCCGCCGTGAAGACAACGGCTTCCTCGGGTATCGGTACGACAGGCTGGGCGATCGTCATTGGCATCCTAGTCGTTGGGGGCCTCGTTACCGTCGCGCTCTTGTTCCAGGCGAGGCGGGAGGAACGCGCCGGCCGCATGGGTAGGGAAGAGACTCCGGAGGGGGCGTCGGGCGGATCAGGCGGTACCCCCCCCACGGGCGGCGCGATGCCGCCGGGGCCCCAACGCTAGGGGCGCGCCTCGGCCCCGACCGCTCGCGGCAAGCGCTAAGGCGCCGAACGTCCCCGGACGAGTGGGCGTGTGGCCTAGTCTGGATAGGGCATCGGGTTCCTAACCCGAGGGTCGGGGGTTCGAATCCCCCCACGCCCGGTCGGATTCGAACCGCCCCTGCTCTCTGAATGCCTTAGGACTCTTTTCGTGGATTTATCGCTGAGTGTTCGCGCCGGATCGACGTTCACGTGCAGGGCGCCAGAACTATTCTGCTACCATCCTCCGGGAAGGGGTGGGTTTCTCCGACTCGAGAGGATTCGTAACTCCCATCTGTTTCAAGGAGCCTCGAATACGGTACCTTCGAAGCCAGCCAAAAATGAGGAATGCCGCGATCCCGGCGACGAAAGCTCGGGCCGGACACGATAACGGCAATTAGACCTCGCCCAACTCGAGAATCGTCAGCAACTGGAGGGTTTCCAGCATGGGCATCATACACGACCATGCTTTCTCCGCCGTGGTCGCGAATGAGCTATGAGATAGATTGGATTTCGTCAGGGGAAGATTCACATGGACGCACCCGAGGTTAGGTATGCGAAGAGTGCCGACGTCCACATAGCCTACCAGGTCTATGGAAGCGGCCCCATCAATCTGGTGTACGCTCCGGGCTCGGTTACCCACCTAGATTACCGCTGGGGGTATCCGAGTTCCAAGCGATTCTTCGAAGCCCTCGGGAAATTTGCGCGGGTCGCGATTTTCGACAAACGGGGAACAGGCCGTTCCGACCGCGACACCGGAATTCCCACCTTCGAACAGAACATGGATGATATTCGAGCGGTCATGGATGCCGCGGACTTTCGCGATGCCGTATTGTTTGGGATGTCGGGAGGTGTGGCAATGAGTATCTTATTCGCGGCAAGCTACCCCGCACGAACGAGAAGTCTCATTCTGTACGGAGGCGAAGCGAAAGGGAGCTGGGACCCTGATTATCCGTGGGCAAGCACAGAGGAGCAGTGGAAATCGGCGTTCGACAGGATAGAGCGCACGTGGGGCACGAAGGAGTGGGAAGATCGAAGGGTGTCTGCTCTTGCCCCCAGTCGCCGTGGCGATGAGGAGTTCACGCGCTGGCTAGGCGACACCTCTCGTATGGGAGGGAGCCCAGGCGCCGCCCTGGCCCTCGGCAAATCAGAGATGGCGATGGATGTGAGGAGCATACTTCCCGCCGTCCATATCCCGACGCTCGTCATCCACCTGAGCGAGGACAGAGTTTGTGACGTAGGAGAGGGCCGCTACATCGCCGCACATGTCCCGAATGCACGACTGCTGGAGTTGCCCGGGGTTGACCATCTGTTCTACGTTGACGAACGCCTTACCGACCGGATTCTGCAGGAGATCAAGAATTTCGTGACGCGCACGGAGCCAATGTGGCATCCGGACAGGATGCTGACCACGGTCCTGTTCACGGACATCGTTGGCTCGACGAAAAGAGCCGCCGAGCTTGGAGACAGTAAGTGGCAGGTCATTCTTGAACGTCACAATTCGATGGTGAAAAACGAAGTGGAGAGATTCACCGGATCGGTGGTCAAGAACACCGGTGATGGCTTCCTCGTTACTTTTGACGGCCCTACCCGGGCGCTGAGATTTGCTTGGGCGGTCACAAGGTCAGCCAAGGACCTCGGCATCGAAATCAGGGCGGCAGCCCACACCGGAGAATGTATTTTCGGAGCGACGGACGTCAGCGGGATCGCGGTTC
Source organism: Thermoplasmata archaeon (assembly GCA_022749815.1). Classification (GTDB taxonomy): domain Archaea; phylum Thermoplasmatota; class Thermoplasmata; order Lutacidiplasmatales; family UBA184; genus JAKIWV01. The sequence continues at coordinate 55,090 of JAKIWV010000005.1, read as the reverse complement.
ATGTGGCGTCACGTATTCTGAACGAAGCCTCCGCGGGACAGGTGTTGGTCTCAAGCACCGTGAGAGATCTCGTCTACGGCTCGGGAATATCCTTCAAGGATCAAGGTGAACATGAACTCAAGGGAATTGAGGAGAAGAGGCGCCTGTTCTCTGTCGATGCCGTTAACTAGCCCGCGGTTCCGCCAGTGCTTTCCTTCCGAAGTGGGACCCTGACGTGTCCCTGTTGGGCCTTCTTTGTAGCCTCTACGTGGTCGGTCTCAAGTGGTAGTCGGAGGCCCAAGCCGCGAGCAGGGCTGCCAACGGGCGGGTTCTGGGCCCATCGATGTTGATTGGGCCACCTGGACGGATTGCTAACGACGGGGTCGTGTAATAGGGGGGTCCCCTAGCTCGTCGGCAGGCACGCGTGCTGCTAGAAGTCACCGATATTCGAACCCCCGGAGGTTTCGGATACCCCCACGCCCGGTGGGCGCAGCCCAGAACTGGTGCGGGCGGACCTCGCGGACGCGGCCCTTCACCTGGTGGTTCGAACCCATCTGAAGCGAGCGACCGGTTAGGGGGCACTTACGCCGCGCCAGAGGTACGACCTATTCCTACTCATCAGGCGCCCGATAGGCCTTCACCGATTTGGCAACGCCGATAACGAGAAGGAAGGCGCCGGCGGCCAGCAGGCCCCGAATGACGGCAAGGTCAGTTCCGAACGGTCCTGGATTGACGGGCAGCGGTTAGCCTGCGGGGGCTCCGCTCAGAGGGAAGACCAGGTCCACGGCAATCCCAATGGTCTCCGCGCCGAAGAAGGCCACACCCTCCTCAGTGAACCCGACAAGGATGGTCGTGACCCCACCCAGGCTCAGGAGAAACGCCCCTCCGATACGGACGATTCCGGGGTTGGCAGGTGCTGGGGGGAGACCTATGCTCGTTCCGCTGAGATCCCCCCACAAAACCAACCCTTCAACTGTGACGAGCCCCCCTAGAAGCCCGACGGCTCTCCAACGAGGGACCGAGTCCTCCATCGATCAGAAGTCATCTTCAATGTAAGTCTTGGGACCTTGCTGTTCTTTGATTTCGGCCATCCCCGGATAAGAGGTCGGAGCGACGGGGGGATACGGACCGCACATCCCCCGCGCAAAGCGTTGTAGCGCGGTTAACTCCTGTGGGGGTCGGAGTTTCGCGAAGTCCGGGTTAGCTCTCCACTCCGCCTATCGCAGCGAGGTAGGCGGGGCGCCTGTTGTGAGCAGTAGGTCGCTGACTCCGCCCAGCTCAAACCGGAGTTAGCCTTCGAGGATTCGAATCGTGGGAGGTGGCCGGATACCCCACGACCGATGGACCCTGACGCTAGATACTGTTACCTGGGGCCCGAACTTCACTACCGACGGATGACCGATCTCATCGTGTCCCCTCTGCGAGCGCGATGCGAACGGAGAGGGTTTTGACCCCCAAGGCAGCGGGAGACCCGAGGAGTAGACGTCGGGTGTGGAGGCCTCAGGCCCTTAGCGTGGCGGCTATGTGTTAACGAGTCTAAACTCTCGTCGACTCGACTTCGCGGACCCACTCGCACTTGATGCCCGCGTGCTGGTGATGGCGCTCCACGGCGGCGCGGTTCGGCGCGTCCAGGACGCAGTAGACCCTGTCCTCTTGCGCGTTGAACAGGATGTCGTGGTGAGTGACGCCGAACTCGTCCTTCGCGGCAGTCTGAAGGTGCTTCAATTGATCCGCGGTCAGCTTGCCCATGGGATGCGTGTCGATGAACTTCGGCATGCACCCCCAGACCGTCTTCTGATTGATAAGGGCACCGAGTTGAGACAGCGTTAGGTTCGATGGGTTGGGTCCCGGAGAGCTTGTGGTCTTTCACTCAGTCGATCGCGGACGTCGCGCCCGTGGATAGGAGAGGAACGTCTCGCGGGGGGCGCTGGAGCGCAGTTCCCGCCGGGCGAGCCAATCGTACGCCCTTTACGCCGGGGCGTACTTGGGGTCGATCCATCAGAAAACCGAAGCACAGTTCCGAAACCTAGGGGGGCGAGTCCGGTGGGGAATCGGGCACCGGGACGGAGGAATCCGCCGGTGAAGATCCAGCGGGGTGTCCTGGGGCGCCCGAGCGCCACTCGCTTGGCGCCAGTACCGGCAACCCTCGAAGGGCGAGCCAAGCCATCAGTCCGATCAGTGCAAGGAGGGTCGCGACGAGATACTCGCTTGCGGTGTTGGAAAACCACTTCAAAGCGACCAGGACTCGGCTGAGACCGTAGGAGACGAGTACCCCGTCGATCGCCATCACGAAGCGACGGAAAAACTCGGGAGAAACCGATCGCAAAAGGAGGGTTCCCAACGGGACTCCGATCAGCACGGGTACAAACAGGAATGGGAGGAGGCTCAACGCGGGAAAGCTGACCAGCCCCGAGTTGAGGAAATGGTCGAAGGCCAGGTATGTGCCGAGGGTGAGCGTCGACTCGGCGACACGGATCTGGGCGATGGCGCACCGAAACTCGTTCTTTGAGAGGCCCTGATTCCTCAAGAACAGCGCGAGGGGGGGTCCCGAAATGGTCGTGAGGGCGTACAGGAAGCCGATACCGGGGCCGATAGCGGCCCCGGCCCGTTTCTCATTCTGGACCGGCCACATGAAACCCAGGAGCTGGAGAGCGACGAGGGGGAGCAAGGTGGCATAGACCACCAATTTCACGTCGTTCACTGCGAGGTAGGCAAGCCCCGCCGTTCCAAGGAGAATTCCGGGAAGGATGGTCTGTATTACTGGGCGTGCGCGTGGCCAAGTGAGGCGAATGAGCCTCCGCTCGCGGGTTAGGAGGACGAGGTTTACCGCTACCTCCACGATGACGAGCGCCGGGTTCAGGACCTTGTTCGAGTACCAGAGGATCGCAATCGGGGTGATGATCGAGGAGAAGCCGTACCCGACGGCCCCATTGACCAGCGCGGCCCCAAGGGCTACGATGGCCAGCCAGATCGCGGTCAGGGGGTCCACGACGCGAGAACCTCCTGCACTCGAGCCGCCGCTCGGTCCAAAATCTCCGAGAACGCGGCACGAGGGAGCTTCTCCGAGCGCTCGAACGCGCTCCCCTCCGAAGCGACGAGAACTCGCGGAGGTTCGCGGACGTCCGTTCCACCCTGCCGAGACCGATGACGGGAGCTCCGCACCGACGAGACTGGGCGAGGTCGGCTCATAAGCGTTCGGTCCGATTTCCCCCGTCCCATTAATACAACACTTTATGATGAGGGCCGGTAAGAGAGGTCGCCATGCGGACGGCGCCCGAGATTCGGCTCTCTCGAGAAGAAAGGCGAACGTTGGTCTCCCTCTCCCGGAGTGGACCGGCTCGGTCCCCGACGGCGTTCCGGTCCCGGATCGTACTACGTGCATCCGAGGGCGTCCGCAATCGCGACATCGCGAACGAGCTGCACACGGACCCGGGTACCGTGGCCCGGTGGCGCCAGAGGTTCCTCGCCCAACGGATTCCTGGGGTCAAGAAGGAGGCCCCTCGGCCGGGGAGGCCGCCGGCGATTCCCGCCTCTTCGATCCAAGCACTCGTCCGGGCCACATTGGAGCGCAAGGCGCCCGACGGGACATCCTGGACGACGCGGAGTCTCGCACGGGCGATGGGTGTCAGCAAGACCACGGTGCATCGCGTCTGGCAGACTCGACGGATCCGGCCCCGAGGGGCCGGCAATTCCCCGGCAGTTCCCGGATCCGGCTTCGTGGACCGGGTGACCGACTTTGTCGGGCTTTATTTGAACCCCCCCGAGAGGGCGATGGCCTTCTGTGTGGACGACAAGGCCCGGGCTGCGTCCCTTGACCAGAGGGAACGCGACGCGATCGCGGAACTGGGAGAACCGGACCGAGGGGCCCGTTTTCTCTCCTTCCTACAGGCCGTCGACCGCGAGACACCGAAAGGATTTGATCTGCATCTGGTGCTGGATCGGCTCCTAGCGCCCAGCTCGCCCACGGTTCACCGGTGGCTCGTGCGACATCCGAGATTTTACCTACACTTCCTGCCCGCGGAGGCGACGCATCCAAACCTGGTCGACCGGTGGTTCGGGGAGTTCACCAAGAAGCGGATCCGACGGACCGCCCTTCCGAGCGTGATGCGACTCCATCGGGCGATTCAGTCCCACCTCGGAACTCGGCGATCCTTCTCGAGGCCCTTCGTTTGGACGGCAACTACCGAGGAAATCCGGGGATCGGCCGGACGCGATACCATACAATAGGGGAATAGTGGGACACGAAGGCCCGAAGACGGTACAAGACCTGTGCTCATTGAGGCATGTCGGGGGAGTGCCATCCGCTCCCGCATTCTCCGAGCTCTTCCCCCTGCCCAATGTCCGGACCAACTATGGGACCCACCCAGTTCCGAACCGGTTCAATCGTTGGAGTCCGACTGCGCCTCGTCTCCGCTCTCCTCCGGTGGGCGGAGCCGACGGAAGCGGCGGTAGATCGCCAGGTCATACGCGATCTTCAGGCTACCCGCAAGAGCGAACGGGGCCGCGACCCAGGGTCCGCCGAGGGCAAGGAAGCCTCCCGTAACGGGGGCCCCAAAGGCCTGACAACTCCGCGCCGCCGTCGTGTAGCCCGCCGCGGCGGCGCGGTCTCCGGGCCAAACGACGGCCTGGGTGTAGGATTGGCGGGTAGGAACGTCCATCTGCGAGAGCGTCGCTCGCGCGACCCACAGCAAAGAAGCCAGCGCGAAAGAGGGGGCGAAGACGACCACAATGAGGAGAACGTTGGAGGGGAGATGAGTGAACACCATGGTATTCACGAGACCGAACCGTCGGGCGAGGGGCACGGCGAGGAGCAGGGAGACTCCGGCCATCAGATTGCTCAAGAAGAACACCACCCCCAACAAATCGACGGCCGGGTGAAACCGGATCGAGAAGTAGTATACCAGGAGGCTGTTCACGATGAGTCCGCCTGCGAAGGCATCGACCGCGAACAGCTCCGACAGGGCGTACACGATCGATCGGCTCGGCGCCGAAAGGAGCGCCGGTCGCTCCCGCCCGGCCTGGCGGTCCACGTCGCGCGAGAGTCCGCGGTATGCCGGAATCAGTCCGAGGCCAAGCAGGGCGTAGAGGAGAAGGGTGGCATCGTGCGGGACCGAGGGCAACCCGGCGATGCTTAGAGCTCTCGACCCGTTCAGAGGCCCGGCGGCGAGCGCCCCCACCGCCGCGCCGACGTAGCCCAGCAGATTGTAGACCGCGTACGTCCGGGTCCGTCCCCGGTCCCCCGTGGTGCCGGCGAGGGCGGCCTGCTCAAGTGCGCCGAGAGGACTCACATCGGCCGAACTCGCAACGATGCCCCCGAGCAGCAACGCTACGAGGAGGAATCCTGGGTTTGCTAGATCGATCCAAAGCAGAAGACCCCCCAGTGCAAGCGCCCCGGCCGACAGGGCGAACACCGATCGGCGTCGCCAGTAGCGTTCGAGGTATGGTACCGCCAGGGCCCATGAAGCGCCTCCGCCAAGGGCGAGGCCGAGGAGCAGCCCGATCGCAAGCGTCGAGTAACCGGTTCCAGCCAGGTCGAGCGCAATGACGATCGAAAGGGCGCCGGCCCCGAACCCTCGGGCGGTTCGGGCCCCCATCAAGAGGACCTGGTCCCTTTGCATCGACGAGGAACCCGGAGGCGTCGGGACGCCTACATTCACGCCCGAGCCACCAGCCGAGCGCGCGAAACTGCTAACGCGTCGAGGATGGCGCCGAATCGGTCGGAAAGGCACCGAGGTGGCTCCGGAATAGCCTCACCCGCCCGTGGGCTCGAGCCTGCCTCCCTGGGTGACCTTCCATGAACAATAGGCGTACAATGCGTCGTACAGAGGGAACTGAAGCCGTTGGTTCTCGAGGTCGTCGCGGGCGATCAGACGGAAGCCCGTAGCCGCAGCCTCTAGGCCAGCGGCCTCCGGTTCAGCACCGGCGCCACCGTCGGCTACGCGCACGATCTTCGCGAGTTCCATAAGGGCAGCGTCCTGCAGATCGTATTTCTTGATCACCGCGTCGAAGCTTACGTACTCCTTTCCGTCCGCTTCGAAATGGTGCAGCTCTGCCCCCGGAGTGTCGAATGGGATGGCTCCCTCCTTCCGGGCCACGTCCCTGACCCTCTCCTTCGGAACATAGAGAAACTCCGCGCCCGGGTCGATGAACTTCCGTATCAACCACGGACAGGCGATTCGGTCAACCCTTGCTTTCTCTCGAGTTACCCACTTCATGGTCTACCCCGATGCGGGGCGAGCGTCCGGGACGGCGTAAGATTATCGAGTCTGCGGGCGGTCGCCCGTTCCTCTCCCAAAGTGGGAGTGGGTGAGCGGCTGGCCTACTCCTCCGCTAACCAGGCGGGCCAGGAGCGCGGAAACGTCCACATGGGCCAGTCGAACAGTTCCACTTCACGCCCGATCGATCCGTCATCCGGGATCGCGAGCTGGATCGCCGGTCCGTATCCCGCCCCCAGGGCGGCAATCGGGGGAGTCGCGTCCGCGTCAGGAATTAGAGAGGCGAATCGAGGAGACCCGAACTCCCCGTGCCCTGAGAACGACAGGGCCTGCGCGGTTCCGCTCCACCCAGGGGGGCTGAAGTGGGCCCGGGGCCGCGAAGGTCCTGTCATTGGCTTCCCTCAAGGGGGCGCGGGGTTGACCCTCCTTTTGGTGCAGCATACGGACGATTTGGTGCAATGCCCGAAAAAAAGCAAAGTCACTTAGTCCAGCGGGTTGGTCTAGCGTCATGGAGTTACTCACCGAGTTCATCGCCATACTGCTGACCGGCCTGTCCGCGATCCTCGCGACGATTGGGGCGGCGGCGTCCCGCCGGTTCGGGGATTCCCGGCTGGGGCTGGTGGCGGGGGGCCTGGCATTTCTCGCCGGGATCGGTGTGTTGGCATTCCTTCACGAGGTCTCCCCGCTCTACGGGGGCCCCTTCGAAGTCGCGCCCGTCCCACTGGCCCTGGCGGTCGCGGCCGTGGCGCTGCTGTATGTGGCGTTGATACGCGGTCGGCCAAAGGCCCCGTCACCATAGCATGAACGACCTCCTCGGGCAGCCCACCCGACGACGGATCTACGACGCCGTTTGCGGACATCCTGGAGCGAGCGCGCGGGACATCCAGCGACTCGTCGGCCTCGCCTGGGGGGAGACCGCCTACCATCTGGAGCAGCTCACGAAGGGGAACCTGGTGCGCCGAGAGCGCGGAGGTCGTCGCGACTACTACTTCCGACCGGACATGACCTGGGAGGACCGGAAGCTGTTCCTAACGCTCCGGAGCGAAACCGCCCGACGTCTCCTGCTGTTGCTGAGCGAGTCACCCGGGCTGACGCTCGCGGAGCTTCGGGAACGGGCCGGGATCAGCCTTTCGACTACCTCTTTTCACTTGAGGTTCCTCCTCGCCCAGGGACAAGTCGAGGCGCTCCGGGACGGGAATCTCCGCCGCTACAAGGCGCTCCGCCCCCAGCGGGTCGCTGAACTCCTGAAGGAATACCACGATTCCTTTGAAGATCGGCTTGTCGACAGGTTCGTACGAGCCTGGGCCCCTCTCCTGCAATGACGGGACCCCAACCGCTGGTCTCAGCGATATACGTCCATCGCACCAAGGGTTACGGAGCTTGCGCCAAAAGGGAGGTATCCCAAAGGTCCGAATGCAGGTCCCGTATGCCGGGATCCGGGCCTGCCCGAGCCGGGGTGGTAGCCTTTTCCGTTCTGGTCGGCGTCCTTCTCGTGGGGATCCTGCCACTCGGCGAGGGCGCGTCGGCTCCCGGCGGCGTTGTCTCCCAGGCTCTTCCAACGCCCTCGAACCCTTCGTGGTCGAACGGGCTGCTCAAAATCGACTTCCTCGGGCCCGGTCCGGTCTTCACGGTCCAGTCCCTCGCCGATTCGCGAGTCAGCATGGGCCAGACCTTGTCGGGCCTCGCCGAGGTCAACAGCACGGGCATCGTCGTTGCGCTGGCCTCATTCGCCTCTCCGAGTGTCGCGTGGAGCTTCCAGTCGCGCCCGACGGCCAACGGCATCGCCGTCGCCATGGCGTCGAACCTGTCCGTGGCGCGGGCCCACGGAGACTGGGAGGAGGGAGACGACGCGAACGAGAATGGTACGGGGAACGTCGGGATGACCCATGCGACCATCCAATTCTACATCAACTCCTCTTCGAGCATCTCGGCGCGGACCGTGGCGTATACCCTCTCGGTGACGGGGTGGCCCTGGAGCCACCGGGCGGACTATATCGGGCTGCAGGTGAACTCTAGCGCCAGCCAAAACGGAGCGCTCTGGAAGCCGACCTCGTTGACCTCCATCGCCGAGGTCTCTGGTAGCACGACCATTGCGACATTTCAGTGGGGCACCGGCGCCCGCGTGAGCTACTCCGACGGTACCTCTGGCCTGAGCGTGATCGAGGCCGACCAGAACCAGTCCCGCTGGACCAGTCAGTCGTTCGTCCGACTGGACTTCGGATCGGTGACGGGCGGGTACTCTTCCCTGGAATACGACCCCTGGATCACTCTCAACCCCTCGGCGTTCAAGGCCCTCGCGTGGGTCTTCACTCCCGCCACGCTGGAGACCTCGGCAGGGGCCCTGGCCGTGGTGGCGATCCTCGCCGCGGTGGCGACGGTTCGAAAACGGCGCCCGGCCCGCCTTGATCTCTAGGCTGGATGCACCGCGCCTGCGGTCATCGGCGGGCTCGCTGGCACGGCGGGACTTCCATGCACTCGCATTGGCTCTCAGCTTCGTCGGGACTCTGGACGGGGCAGGAAGCTAGGCTGACCGGAGCGAAGGAACCAGCGTCCCTTTCTGAAGTACCCCCAGCTGATTCAGCCATGTCTTGGGGGCCTGACCCACTCCCTGGGAGAATTCGGTGAAGGCCGGGGTCCATTGGACATCATCGGACATCAGCCACCCGCCGGCCGCGATGTAGGGCCATGCGGTACGATACTCCCATGATTGATGCTCGTACGAATGATCCGAGTCATGGTAGAAGAAACCGACCCGCCCCAGGTCGGCGAGGAGGCCCGGCAAAAGGGTCCTCGCATCGCCGAGAAGCAGCTTCCAGCGTGCCGTGAGCCCCATCCGCTTCACTACGACCCCGGTCTGGTCGACCCCCGTAACATAGCTCAAGTCCCGAACGCCGTCGGCGTTGACCTGTCCTTCGGGCGTCAGACACGGGAGGTCGATGGAGTACAGGGTTCCCTTCTGGTTAGCCTCGAGGGCCATCAGCCAATAGGCGCTCGAAATACCGTAATGAACCCCCGTCTCGACGATGACATCCGGCCGGGCAATCCGGGTGAAGTTGTAGAGCACCTCATTCAACCACGGGCCAACGCTGTATCGCTCGCCGAGACCGCACTCGCGAACCGCCTTGTCGACGAGACGTCGCCGCGCTCTTGCTCCGGGCAGAGGTTCGACCCGGTAGGTGCGGTGAAAATCCCGCCCAAGTCTCCATGGGACGATTGTTCGCGCTTTCAGCTCGCGCCAGTAGGCTCCGAGCGACGTTTTCGCCTTAATCAACCTTCGATCCCCCCGCATCGGCCCGGAGCAAATCGATTGTGGCCGGGTCGTCGCCCGCGCAGAAGTCGCCTCGATTGCAACAGACCTTCGCCCTTCCCCGCGCTCCGAGCCCAGTAGGAGTTTCGCATTATGGTTGCCTAACTATATCCGGCGCAATGCGGGGGCCCAGAGCCCATATGTCGAATTGAGCGGCCCGGGTTCTGTCGCTGTCCCGGGCCGGTTGGGCTGACCTATTGCCTCCCAGGTGCATCCATGCTGGCGCGCCGCCCGGAGGCTTGTGGAAGCTCGTGGTGCCTAAAGGCGGCCAGGGGTTTCCGGCCCGAGCGTGTGCTTACCGCGCCTTCGGCGTGGGATCTGGAGAGTTACCCCCCAGACATGCTTCCTCTCGCGGCCCCCCCCAACCCCCGGAATCGGGCGACAGCCGGGCTCCCGTGCCAGAGTGTCGACCCGGCGGAGCACGACATCGCAGAGTCCTTGGACGGGGTCGACGGAGGGCGTTCCCTCGGCTACGGGGGGGGTTCTCGTAGGCATGCAGATTTTTATACCCCTACAATGATGTGTATGGATGCGCACCGGGCGCGGTTCGGTGTTCAGGAGAGATATGCGACTCAACATGCGTCGGAGAAGTGTCTACATCGGAACGATCGTGGCGGTGCTTGCGATGGCGGGTGGGTTCGCCCTCGCCGCATTCCCGGGCACGTTCACACTTTTTGGTGGCACGAGTTCGGGCCAAAACACCGGCACGTTCACTGGGGGCAGCACGATCTGGAGCGCGGGGGCTTCGGTCGCCCTTGTTCAGGCGGCGTCGCCGGTGGCTTCGTGCGCCCTTTCGTACACAGGGACCGCCGCCAACGTCTACCTCGCCGGCTCCTTGGCTTGCGCCACGGGCGGGGCGACCCACTGGTATGAAGAGTTCCAGCTCACTGCGACCGAAGTGGCAACTAACAGTGACACCTTCCACTGGTACGTAGTGGGCGGGGCGAACGCTGCCGACCAATCGTTCACCGTCGCGCAGTCGGTCACTTACACTGGCGCGGTCACGCTGAATGTCTTCTTCGACATGGGTGCGGCAACCGCCAGCCCGGGGACTGTGACAAGCATTTCCGCAACGGTCACAGGCAGCTAGGCCTGAAGAAAGGGACCAGCTTCTTCGCCAACCCCTTCCCCCTGTTCTCCTTCCTCACGTCTTCGGCTGCAGCGCTCGCCTGAGGAGCGCCCAAGGGGGTCAGGGCGTCGATGCGAGCCGGGAGGAATTATCCAGGCGCCGGGGCCGATGGACGGGCCGTCGAGCCGCGGGGCATCGGGTAGCGCAGGATGGCAGCGACGCCGGCGAACGCCTTGGAGAGCATCTCGCCCTCCTCGCTCTCCGTCGAGACCAGCCGGACGCTGGCTCCCGATCCCTCCGCCTTGCGGAACAGCTGCTCGACGTAGTCCTCTTCCGAGACGATTTCCGGCGGCGACCCCCCGCATTTCGGACACGGAGCGGAGGCAACCTTGTCGACCTCGGCATCGGGCAGGGTGCGGGTGAACTCGTGTCCGCAGGAACTGCAACGGAAATGGACCCTCTTCTTGCGAAGGCCCTCGGAGACGAGCAGGGTATCCACGGCGCCAGCCTCGAGGGCCCCGAGCACCTCCGATTCTCCATAGGCGGCGAGGCCGGCCTCGGATTTTCTAACCTCGTTCAGGAACCGCTGCACCAGCCGCTTCTCGTCGTGGATCTCCAGACCGTGCAGGGTCTGGGTGGCCCTCTCGACCAGCTCCTTGAGACCATACTCGTCGGTGTAGCCCGTATCGAAGAGCGGCTGGACCACCTTCTGCTGGAGCTCGTAGTGCAGGAACCCTTCCTTCACAAAGAAGTCCTTCGTCGCGCCCGGGCCACCGACCAAGATGCCTTTGAGTGAGTCCTTCTTCGGGAGGAACAGCTCGTTCGACATTTCGCCCACGCGGACGAAGAAGTCGTGCGCCGCGTGCTCGATCAGCCGCTCGAACCGGTGCTGGGACTGACCTCCCCGCCCGTGCTTCGACGGAACCTGGGACTGTTTGTTCCGAACCGCTTCGACCCGCTTGCCCCGCAGGAACCCGAGCGTGACTTCCGCCCGATCGAGAACGATAAGGCCCCAGAGCTCGGGCTCATGGATCATCTCCAGGAGCGGGTCGAGGAAGAAGGTCGAGTCGCAGCGGTAGAGGTAGGTGTTGAGGGGCTCCGGGGGCTCCACAATGAAGGTCACGGGCACGGATTTGTCGGCGCCCACCGCTTTGCTGCCCACAAAGAACGCCACTCCCTTCTTAGGGGCCTCCTTGAACTGCCGTACCCGGCCCATGAGCGATTCGATCGCCCACATGACGTTCTTCCGGGTCGTCCGGCTCTTGATGTTCGAGCTTTGCGCGTACTCATTGCGAAGGTACGCCATGACGTCTGAGAGTTGCTTCCCGGGGGGGACGAAGAGGGATATCAACTCGGTCGCGCGACCGCGGGCGGCCCCGATCTCGTCCATCTTCCGTTTGAAGGTGTACCGGGCCAGCTGTGTGTCGGGCTCGGGGGTGGCGGGCATTCAGGCCTCCAATCGTGTGCTGGAAGAACTCGGGCGAGCGACGATCTGCGCGGGCGTCGACGGGGGGGCGCCCGTCCTGGCGCTGCGCAGTCAGAGCAGCTGCTGGACGTGTTCGGAGATCGTGTCTTCGGGGTACGCGCCGACGATACGGTCGACCAGCTTTCCCTGCTTGTAGAACAGGATGGTTGGGATGCTCATGATCCCGAGGGCGCCGGCTTTGTCGGAATTGTCGTCCGAGTTCAGCTTCCCGAAAGCGACCTTGCCCTGGTACTTCTCCGACAACCGATCGACGATCGGGGAGACCATCCGGCACGGCCCGCACCAGGGGGCCCAGATGTCGATGACCGCCGCGGTGTTTTGCTGGGTGAATTTATCGAAGTTCGCGCTGTCGAGTGTGGAGACTGACATTTCGATTTCCTCCCGAGGGATGAGCCAACGAGCCCTCGGGTCTTTAAACGGTTGTCGTGGAACTGCCGTAACTCGAAGCCTGACCGCGGACTGGCGGGCGCCCGGGCACGGATTCTACTCCTCGCCGGATGAATAAAGTAGGGGCGAATCTTTCCGTGAAACGATGGAACCGGCCTACCCTCCATCGGCGGGTTCCCTGTCAGTGGAACCGTCTCCGCTCACCCTGCCTCCCACCTTCCGGACCCGTCCCCCGGTACTTCTCCGTCCCGCGACCCGGCGGGCCCTCCGTCAGCGCATGGTTCGGTTCCGCCAGGCGTCGGTGGACCGTCTCGCGGTGTTGGCCGGGCGTCCGGAGTCCGAGATCCGCGGCTTTCGGCGGGAAGTGACCAGCAGCACACTCCCCGACACCCTGATCCAACGTGGGGCCGGCTTTCCGTTCACGCTCGAGTTTCCTCAAGCGGGGTTGCTGTACCTGCTGGTCCGAGGTCAACGGCCGAAAACCGTGATCGAGACGGGCGTGCGCCCCGGCTATACCACAGCCTGGATACTCGCCGCGCTCGAGGCGAACGGCGAGGGGACGCTACACTCCCTCGGACCTGGACCCGCGGGGCATCGGAGTCAGAGCGTTCGCGACGTGACCGTCGGACAGTTTGTACCCCCGGCGCTCCGGGGCCGTTGGACCCTCGTGCTGGGCAACACCGAGGCCAATCTTCGGACGCTTCTGGCTGAGCACCGGCCCGTAGACCTCTTCCTGTACGACAATGGTCCCGATGTGACGCGCGCCCGGTTCGAGCTCCACTCGGCCTGGGGGGCGCTCTCCCCCCGCGGTATCCTGCTCGCTCACCACGTCGATGCCAATCCCGCGTGGTCGGAGTTCTGCCGCGCCCAGGGAGTCGCCGAGCAAATTCTCGACCCCGGGCCCCCGCGTCTTGGGGCAGTCGGTATGGCCCCCGGGCCTGCCCGGTAGGCCGGGTCCACGCGCTACCGCTCCAGCTCTTCGATCAGGTGCTGCACGGCGGGGAGCACGAGCTTCTCGAGCGCCGTCCGTACGGCGCGTTCGGAGCCGGGGAGAGCAAAGACGGGCTTGTCCCGGACCAGGAACAAAGAGGCCCGGCTCAACATCGCGAGAGGGCCAACCTCCTGGTAGCTGAGAGTCCGGTAGAGATCCCCAAACCCCTCGAGCCGGCGGCCCCCCATCGCCTCAAGCGCGGTGACGGTTAGGTCCCGGGAGCTGACGCCCGTGCCCCCCACGGTCACCGCCGCTTCGACAGGGATCTCGCGAAGGATCGGGTCGAGCCGGTCGCGCACGTCTGCGACGCTGTTCGCGACCATGTCGTAGTGAAGCACCTTGTGGCCAGCCTGGGCGAGCAGATCGCGCGCCAGATGCCCCGACGGATCGTCGTCGGGCGTGTGGGTGTCCGACACACTCAGGACAGCGAAGCCGATCGACCGATCGCCCCCGAGATGGTGACGTCCTAGCGCCGACGGATTCTCGGTCATTTCATTCCCCGTGCCAAAGCGCGTTTCTCTCGGGACACGACTCGGATCGGACCGAGCCGGGTCCCGGGATAGGTCCCAGCGCGATTTTTCTCCAGGTACTTGACCATGTCCCATACCGTGAGCAGCGCCACCGAAGCGCCCACGAGCGCCTCCATCTCTACGCCCGTCCGCCACAGCGCCTCCGCTTCGGCCTCCACCCGGACCCCCGATCGGCTCGAGCGGAGGACGACTCGGCTACCGGTCAGTGGGATGGAATGGCAGTGGGGGATCAACTCGGCGGTTCTGCGCATCGCCATCAGGCCCGCCAACTCGCCGGCGGCCAGCGGGTCGCCCTTCTCGACCTTTCCCGAGCGGATCGCGGTTCGACTGCGCTCGGTGAGGGTCAGCGCACCTTCGACCAGCGCCCGCCGGTAGACGATCGGCTTTCGGTGAACCCTCCGCTGAGCAGTCATCGGCTCACGGGCCCCGCGCCTTGAGCGTCGCGATTCGCGCGAGGATCGATTCGAGCTGGATCCGGTCCGTAGCCCCCTGGGCGAGACGGAAGTCGACGTCGGCGAGGTGCTGGATCAGTTGGATCTTCTCTGCAGGGGGGATCGGGGGTCCCGGTTCACCGACGACGTAGCTGTGCAACGACCGCAGGATGTCCTCCCCGCTGGCCCCGCGCTCGACGAAGAGACGGAACAGCTGCTCCCGCGCAGCGAGGAAGTCGCCCGCGAGAGCGGTCCCGAAGATGGCCTCGACCTCGTCCCGCATCGGAGCGGTGACCACGTCTTTGATCGCGGCGATATCGACCTTCTCGCGAAACGTCGCGGCCAGCTGGAGGAGATTGATCGCACGTCGAAGGTCCCCGTCGCTCGCCTCAATGATCGCCTTGAAAGCGTCGGCGGAAACGTCGCGCTTCTCCGCTGTAGCGATCCTCCGCAGCTGTTCCTGGATCTGGTCCGGAGAGTAGATCCGGAACCGGAACACCGCGCAACGGGACTGGATCGGCTCGATGATCCGGGAGGAATAGTTGCACGACAGGATGAACCGGCACGCGGCGGAGTACCTCTCCATGAGCCTCCGTAGCGAAGCCTGCGCCTCGGCCGTCAGGTTGTCGGCTTCGTCCAGGAACAGGATCTTGAATCCCGTCCCACCGATCGGAGCGCTGCGGGCATAGCTCTTGATTGTTGTCCGTACCGTGTCGATCCCGCGTTCGTCGGAGGCGTTCAACTCGAGGAAGTTCTGGCGCCACTCCGATCCGAAGAGGTCGCGGGCCAACGCGATCGCGGCGGTGGTCTTTCCCGTCCCCGGGGGCCCGGCCAGGAGCAAGTGGGGCATCGACCGCTTCTGGGCATACGCCCGCAGCACGGGCACGATGGTCTCTTGGCCCACCATATCAGCGAGGCTCCGAGGCCGGTACTTCTCGACCCAGACCGTGTCCCGTTCTTCCGCCGGCATGCGAGTAGTCGGACCCGGACCGGACTGCGCACTTAGGGTTTGTCGGCGGTGAATCTCCCGATAGATGCACGATATATCCGCGACGGGCCTCTGTCCGCTCCGGTTCCCTGCATGCGGCCTCTCCTCGCGCACCTACAATTCCGCGGAACGATCCGCGAGCGGTCGGTCGAGCCCTACGTTCGGATCCTCAAGGCACTCCAGACGAAGCGCCGGGTTCGTGGTGTGTTGCTCGATATCTCGAGCGGAGGCGGCGCCGACATCCCATCGCAGGACTTCTATCTGGCGGTGAAGCGCCTCAATGCCACCAAGCCGGTCGTCGCGTCGATCGGTTCCGTCGGCGCCTCCGGCGCGTATATGGCGGCCCTCGGGGCACGAAAGATCTACGCGTATCCTGAGTCGGTCGTCGGGTCGATTGGGGTGGTGGCTCCCCACGTGGCGGTCCGAGAGCTCCTAGACAAGCTCGGAATTCATCTCGAGCTCCTGCACGAAGGCAGGCACAAGGACGCCTACCAGGGTTTCCGGGACCTGACCGACGAGGAACGCACCAAGCTCCAGGCCGTGATCGCTGACAGCTATCGGGGCTTCGTGGAGACGGTCGCCCGAGAACGTCACCGCCCGATCGAGCAGATCCTGCCGCTCGCCACGGGAGAGTTCTGGTCGGGCCGACGGGCCCTCGAGCTAGGGCTTATCGACGCCCTCGGAGACCGTGAGGCTGCGCTCCAGGAACTCGCGCAGTCGACGGGCGTCCCGGTCCAGCGCACCGTGCGGGTCGCACCGCCGAGACCGTTCATGGAGCGTTTCTTCTCCGGCGGGTCCAGCCTCCTCGGGAATCGACTCCGCGAAGGGATACAAGAGGCGGTCGAGGACCTAGCGTTTAACTCGCTCTACGGCCGCTAGGCTCGAGCCGTCGCCCGCCCATTGGGGTTAAATATCGGTCCGCGCCCTCAACCGCTCGATGCCCCCCGAAGGCCGCCAGCGCGCGTTCAGTTCCGCCGCCGGCCTCATCCAATACTACGACATGGAGGAGACCCGGGCGCTCAAGATCGATCCGTACATCGTCCTCATCCTCGGGGTCAGCGCGGCCATTCTCGTGGAAGTTCTCAACTGGAAGTTCGGCTGACCGCAGGCGCACCGCCGTCGCGGTTCAGCCGGCGGCGGAGGAGAGTGGGCCGAGTCCGGGGAGGAACTGTCCCTCCTCCCGCAGGCCGAGCAACACGACCTTTGACTCCGGCGATTCATCCAGGAAACGGTAGTCGACGCGGGCCGCCAGCCGGCGCGCGAACGCTCGGATCGCCTCGTGGGTCGGCACGTGCGCCCAGGAGAGCCGTTGCCGCGACTTGCCCATGTACACGTACCCCTTCGGCTCGATGAAGTCCGGTCGGGCCATCAGGTCGAGCTCGGCGTACTGGTCTTCCCAGCCCAGGTTCCACCCTTGGACCAGCGTGTGACGGATCACTCGCCGCGTCCGAAGTCCGCGAACGATCTGGAGCGACTCCCCGAGACGCTGCCAGGCGTCCGCCTGGGCCGGCAGCGTGAGACGCCGGAACACTGCCGCGTTGGGCGCAGTGACCGATACGTAGAGCTGCGTCGGCAGCGGGTCCAAGTGCCGGAGCGCGTCCGGATTCGTCCCGTTCGTGACTAGAAACGTCGTGATGCCCCGCTCGTGGCAGAGCTCGAGGAACCGGTTCATCTTCGGGTAGAGCGTCGGCTCGCCCGTGAGCGAAATGGCGATGTGCCGCGGCTGTCGGGCCTCCTCCCACCGGGCCTCTGCCACGTCGGCGTCGCCTTTGAACCCCGAGATGGCCCGTTGCTGGGCCTCGATCGACTTGTCGAGCAGGGTTTCTGGGTCGTCGTACTCGGGCATCGATTCGTCGTTCTCCCACCCCTGGTTCCGCCAACAGAACCGGCAGTGGAGATTGCACGAATCGATGGCGGGGGACATCTGCACGCAGCGGTGGCTCTGGATCCCGTAGAACTTTCCCTTGTAACAATCGCGTCCGTTCAGCAACGACTGTCGGGTCCAGTAGCATGTTTTGACGGCGCTGTGGC
The DNA here is from genome assembly GCA_022749815.1 of Thermoplasmata archaeon. Taxonomy (GTDB): domain Archaea; phylum Thermoplasmatota; class Thermoplasmata; order Lutacidiplasmatales; family UBA184; genus JAKIWV01. The sequence continues at coordinate 37,676 of JAKIWV010000005.1, read as the reverse complement.
GGCCGACGAGCTGGTACCCCTGGTTCGACAGCTCCGCCGAAAGATCCTGGTCCCCCATGCGCCGCAGGGCGGGACGGCGTCGGCCGATTAACCCTTTGGGATTCCCACGAAAGATGGGGCTCAGGACCGGCCCGCCGGCCCCTCGAGCTCCGCCACGATCGACGTGACGCGGGCGACCAGCCCCGTCGCGCGTCGTCGAGCAGCGTCCGGGTCGCGGTCCTCGGAGAAAATCCGGAAGAACGCTTCGGTGCCGGAGGGCCGAACGAGCACCCATCCACGGCCTTGATACACTTTGATCCCATCGAGGGTGACGACGCGCTCGGCCCCCTGACCGAGCTCCACGGTCAGACGAGCCATGACCTCGTCTCGAAGCGCCACGGGGCAGGGGACTTTCTCCTTCGAGACGTGGTACTGCGGGAGATCCCGCAACGCTTCTTCGAGCGTAGTCCCTAGCTGGGTCAGGAGGTCGAGGGCGGCAGCGAGCGTCATCGCTCCGTCACGAGCGAGTTGGAATTGGGGGAAGACGTACCCGCCGTTGTCCTCTCCACCGAACACGGCCCCTCGTTCTTGCATGGCGTGCGTTATCGATGGAGAGCCCACACGAGTGTACAGCACATGGCCCCCCTCGGCCTCGACGACCTCCTCCACGCTCTGGGAGGCGGTCACTGGGATCACGACCAATCCCCCCCGGTGCCGCCGCACGTACTCTCGAGCGAACCAGGTGAGGATCCGCTCGCCAGGCACGTAGTGCCCTCGCCCGTCGACGAAGACCGCGCGGTCCGCGTCGCCGTCGTGCGCCACTCCGAATTCCACGGCGAGAGCGGGAACTGAGCGGACCAGCTCTTGCAGGTTCTGCTCGGTGGGTTCTGACAAATGGCCCGGGAAGGTCCCGTCGACCTGGCCATTGAGCGTCGTGAAGCGGCATCCCAAGCGCCGGAGGAGGGAGGGGCTCGTCTGCGCCGACGCGCCGTTGCCGCAGTCGAGGAGTACGCGGAAGTGTTTCTGGATGATCGCGTCGCGGCGTACCATCGAGAGAATGCCGTGCAGGTATCGTTCGGCCCCATGGTCGTCCGAGCGAATCTCACCGACTCGATCGTAGGAGACACTCCGCCCCTCGCCGGCATCTACGGCGGCCTCGATGCGCTCCTCGTCGATGCGGGGGAGTTCGAGTCCGTCGGCTCCGATGCACTTGATCCCGTTGTACTCCGGGGGATTGTGCGAGGCGGTGATGACCACTCCGAGCTGGGCGCCCACGGAACGCAGGCTGTACTGGATCGCCGGCGTGGGCAGCAACCCAAGCTCGACGACCGAGTGACCCGCCGCCGCGAGCGTGCCGGAGACCAACCGGGCGAACGCCGGGCTCGAGGTTCGCCCGTCCCAGCCGACGGCGACGGGGACCCCCACAGGGTAGGCACGGCCGATCGCCGCCGCGATCGAGGTGACGAACGGGGCGGTCATCCGCTCGCCGACGACTTCCCGGATCCCGTTCGTACCGAAGAGACGCACGAACTCCGGGTGGGGAGCCGGACAGATAATTCCTGCGTCGGGGGCCCTTGGAAAAGCGGTTTATCGACTCGGCCCGCTTCCTAGGGGATGAGCGAGCCCCGGTGGTTGGTCGACGAGATGCTCGGCCGGCTCGCCCGGTATCTTCGCTTCCTCGGGTACGACACCGAGTACGCCCACGGCGCGACCGATGACGCCATCGTGTTTCGAGCGAAGGAAGAAGGCCGGCGGGTGCTGACCCGAGACCGGGGCCTTGCCGTTCGCCTGCCCGACTCGATCCTCCTCACCCGGACCGATATCGGCGGTCAAATGGAGGAGCTCGGGGCCGCGTTTCCGACACTCCGCCAGGAAGTTCGGTTCGAACGTTGCTCGCTGTGCAATGGTTCCCTCACGCCACTGTCCGCCGTTCCACCCAACGCGGACCGCGAGACCTTGCCCGCCGATGTGCTCTCGGGAGGAACGGCGGTGTATGCCTGCTCCCTCTGCGGCCATCTCTACTGGGAGGGCTACCACACCAGGTCCGTGCGAACCCGGCTGACTCGCTGGCACCGGTCGGAGCCCGCGAGCCTGTGATCGTAACGGTCTGGCTGTCCGGCGAGAATAGGTCTCTCGCTCGCGCGGAGCTAGTCGCGACGGCAGAACGTCTCGGGGGTCGGGTGGCCGAATCCTTGGGGCCTGCCCAATCCGCCGGGCGTGGTTGGGTCGAGCTCCCCGACCGAGAGGCTGCCATCGAGCTCGCGGGCCGGTTGGCGCTCGCTCACCGTTGCGCCGAGGCGTGGCCGGAGGCGAGCATCGAGGAGCTGGAGGGCCGGCTCGTACAGGCCGGCGAGTCCCGGACGTCGGCCGCCATTCAATGGGTGTCGGGGAGTACGAGCATGAGGCCTCCGGAACTGGTCCGTCGACTCGGGCACGCCTACGTCTCAGGAGGCGGGCGGATCGCGCTCGGTAACCCGAACCGGCGGTTCTGGCTCGAAGCTGCGTCTCCCAGCATGATTCAGTTCTACGAGGAGGTTGGAGTGGCTGGACGCGCCGCCGTCTCGGAACGACGGACGCCCCGGCTCCCGTTCCAGCGGCCGGTCACCCTCGCGCCGACCTGGGCCCGAGCACTCGTCAATCTGGCTCATGTGGGGGTTCACGACCGCGTGGTCGACCCGTTCGTAGGCACAGGGTCACTCTTACTCGAAGCGGCGCTGCTCGGCGCGCGAACCGTCGGGATCGACATGAGCGCGACGATGGTCCGCGGCGCCCTCGAAAACTTCACCCACTTCGGGCAGACCCCCGAAACGCTCCGACAGGCCGACGCCGCGGAGGCGGCCGTGGAGTTTCCCGCCGGCAGTTTCGATGCCCTCATCACCGACCCGCCCTACGGGCGTGCCTCCGGAACCCGGGGCGAGCGGCCCGACCGACTGTGGCGCCGGACGCTCGAAGCCTGGGCCCCACGGGTCCGCTCCGGCGGTCGACTGGCGATCGTCGTTCCCGAAGGGACCGAGTTGCCGTCCCTCGACGCGCGACAGGAGCTCGCGATCCTTCAGCGCGTCCATCGGAGTCTGAGCCGGGAGTTCCGGGTGTACGTGAGGGACGGCAACGCGTCCGAGACTCAATAGACGGAGACGGTCTGCGGTTTGGTCGGCCCGCCCCCGGAGGCGTTACAGAACTGGGAAGCGGTGAAGCTGACGTCCACCGTCGCGGTCTGGGTGTTCGTGTAGGTGATCCTCAGCGTACCGTTGTGCTGCGCGGCGAGCGTGAGGAACTCGTTGCTCGGCAGCGCCCATTTCCCGACGCCCTTCTCCGTGACGATGGTCCCATCGGGGAGCACAATGGTCCATGTAGAATTCGCGAGGAAGGCAGCCAGCCTTGGCCCCGACAGTGGGCCGCCGATCGACGTGTTCTGGAGGGTAACCTGGGTTACGTTGGCCGCGACCCCGTAGCCATGCACTACCGAATCGTGGTTCGCCACCGTCACGTTGATCACCGAGGCGACCCCGAACCCCGTTCCAGAAACGTGCGAGGCCGTCAGCTTCTCGAGGGAGAAGCTATCGCCGGGCGTGGAGATGGGGACGAGTACGAATCCCCCGACGAGCACCGCCACGACGAGCGCACCGACGAGGGCGCGTCGCCCACCGAGTGGACTCACGTCGTTGAGGGGGGGCGGATGGCGAACGCCCAGGAGGATGATCAACACGGCGAAGAGCAGCCATCCGAGGTACAGCGTAACGAATCCGATGAGGGCGAGGAAGATCACCGCCGCGTAGCTCACGTAGCGCGATCGGTCGCCGAAGAGCGCCCGAAAGACGTGGCCCCCGTCCAGCTGACCGGCCGGAAGCAAGTTGATGGACGTGACCAACAGGCCGACCCACCCGGCCAATGCGAGGGGATGAAGGCTCACGATCGCCGCGGCGTTGGGAACGAAGAGGGCGAGGAGCTGCCAGGCGAGAGGGAGTCCGACCAGCAGGTTGCCGTAGTTCACCCCCAGGATCGTGGGGCCACAGTTGGTGAGGGGCAGCACCGGCGCGTGGAGGCTCAGGAACATCCCCGCGATCGTGACCGGGATCGCCACTAGGAACCCGGCCAGGGGCCCCGAGGCGCCGATGTCGAAGAGGACCTTCCGCGAGGGGATTGGCTCGCGGAGACTGATGAAGGCGCCGAATGTGCCGAAGATCAGGTAGGGCGGCGGGACCGGGAGAAAGAAGGGGAGCGAGGCCTCCACGTGATGGTGCCGCGCCACGACGTAATGGGCAAGTTCGTGGAGACCGAGGATCGCCAGCAGGGGCGCGGCGAAGTAGAGTCCACCCCACAGGAAGTCCGCCGGGACCAACGTAGCGCTGCCCACGTAGGAGAGCCAGAGAAATGAGCCCGCGAATGCGGTGGAAACGACGGTGGCCGCGAGGAGGGCCAGGTTGACCCAGAACCCCGAGCTGCGCCGAACGGTTCGCCGAACTATCTCGAGGGTGTATTCTCCTTGAACGTACCGTAGTTGGGGGACGTAGAATTTGGGCCATAGATCCCGACGCAGCCCGTCGAACCTTTCCTCGAGGGTCGTGGCATCCGCGTGGACCAACAAGACGAGGGACACCGGCGTGATCCGGACCTCGTAGACGGGAAAGTAGCGGGACACCTCCGCCCGGAGCCAGTCGATCTCCGGGCCCGGCGGTGCGGGAAGGGGCGTGGCCACGACTACCCTGCCGGCGCGGCCGCTTTCGCCGCCTTCTGGGCCTTCTTGGCCCGTTCCTTCGCCGTGTACCCCGTCAGCGTCGCGAGGAACCGGTTGTACCGACGGACGGTTTCGCCGGCGACGTCGTTGGCCACCTTCGGGTTCATTCGCAGCTCGACGAGCAACTCGCCCTTTCCCGGGCGCACAACGAGCGAGTCGATCGCTCCGTACCGGCTGGAGACGGCGTCTCCGGACCGCTCGGCGAAACCGAACTCGGCCTCACATGCGGCGACGATACGGTCCACGGTCAACTCGGCCCGTACGGCCGGGCGTACGCTGTAGCTCCCCACGGCGCGACGTTCTATCGCCGGCGGAGCATAAGCTTGACCGCCGAGTTCGTCTCGGGACCGGCCGAATTCCCCCGGGGCACCCTCGGCGGTTACATTCGAGTGACCGCCGTAGGTGGTAAACATTCGGCTCCCGTTCCGAGCGGCCGGCTCAGGGTCGGTCGACGGCTGGTTCGCGGAAGCGGGCTACACCGTCTCGATCTCGAAGATGACCCGGTAGCCCCGAAGGAGCCGAGACACTTCGTCGCTCAGGTCCAGCAGTTGGTCCGGCGTGGCGGGACCGCGCCAATCGTAGAGGAAATCGTAGTTGCCCTGAGTGGGGACAAACCCGAAGCCGACGAGACGGTCCGCGATCTCGGAGGGCTTCGCGCCCTCGCTGTGGAAGCTCACGCGGAGGTACGTTTCCATCGCCCGTCCGACCGGACTAGCTTAGATTAACCCTTCGCCGGCCCGGCACTTGGGCGAGGTGGGCGCGCCGTTCGGAGAGGATTTCCCGCGACGTCGATCTCCCCCGCGCGGATCCGTCGAGAGGCGACCGGCCGTCCGTCGCGGGCCCGAACGAGTGGCACGGCGTACACCCGAAGGGGAGCGAGTCCCCGTCGGCGGCGCTCGGCGTTGATCGGTCGCGCCGCTCGGCGGGTTTCCACCGAGAGCACCAGGAGATCGGCGCCCGGGGCCACTGCCCGGCCCCACATGTCGTTCAGGACGACGATCGACCAGGCCCGGCGGCCGAACCGCTGACGCAGGAAGGTCCGAAGGTGGCGCCGGCGCACGGGGTAGGACTGGACGCGGCCGGCGATCGGCTTCCGTTCGGAACGGACAAAGCGGTCCGACGTGAGGCCGATCTTGACCACGTCGGCCCGAGCAAAAGCGGCCTCGAGCAGCGCCCGGTGGCCGACATGCAAATGGTCGAAGGTTCCGCCGAGCACCGCGACCGAAGGCCGGCGCGTCGCACGCCTCGTCACGAGAGCACCCGATACCTCCACGGGGTGCTAGACCCTGCCGAGGGATCGTTCCGGTCGGACGGCCTACGCTATCGCCCCGAAGGACGGCGCGTGCGCCGGCGCGAGTTCGTCTCCGGCTCTTCGGGCGCGTCTTCAACCGCCTCCTCCCCCCCCAGACCCGAACGCGTCAGGTCGGAGAGCGAGGCCAGCTCCCGGTCCACGCTGTCGGGGGGCGAATTGGCGCGGGGCCGGGTCAGAACGGTGGGCGCCCGGGCCTCCTCGATGGCGCGTCGCTCCTCGGTCATCTGGGAGAGCTGGCGGACCAGCGTAAGCCAAACTCGGCCTTGGTTGGCGATGGTGCCTTCCACGCGCTCGCGGATCTCTCTCGTGCGTTCTGCGAGGTCGGTCTCGATCCGCCGGAGGTCGTGCGTGAACTCCCGGCGCAGCTGGGCGTACTTCAGGTCCGATTCGGCCGAGCTCGAGGAGCCCCGCTCGACCTCGGCGAGACGGGTCCACGCCTTCCGGACGACGGGCACGAGTCGGTCGGTCAGCACGACGATCTTGCGGTCCAACTCTTCCAGCTCGGCCCGAACGGCGTCTTCGAGCCGGGTGTTGTCGCGACTCCGGTCGGCAACGTCGGTCCGCAGGCCTTCAAGACGTTGCGTCAGGTCGGCGTGTTCCCGGGAGAACCGTTCCTCGACCGCCATGGCGCGCAGGTCGATGAGCTGCTGAATGTCCGCCTTGAAGGTGTCGGTGCTGCGCTGGAACTGGTCCTTGGCGATCCGCTCGGCCGTCGGGGCGTCCAGCGCGTGGGCCAGGGACGCTTCGGTCTCGCCTTTCAGGCGAGCCAACAGCTCGAGGACCTTTTCCCGTTCCCGATCCATGCTCTCTCGGAGCTTCTGGTCGGCGTAGGACTGAAGGCGAACCTGCAGGTCTGCGACCGAGTGCATCTCGGATTCGCGCAGCTCGTCGAGCTTCGAATCGACCTTTCGGTCACCGCGGGCTTCCAGCGCGCCGAGTTGCTCGTCGAGCTGGCCCGCGGTCCGGGTCTCGGTTTCGCGCAGCGCCGCCGACACCTTTTCCTGTACCTCGCGCGCTCGCCCGTCGATTAGAAGGGAGAGGCGTCGTTCGATCTCCTGGAGTTCTTTGACTCGCCGCTGTTCGGCTTCCGTGATACGGGATTCGCCCGCCGCCCGGAGCTTTTGTTCGAGCTCCTTGAGTTGGGTCTCGTCGCGGTCCTGGGCCTCGCGCAAGTGGAGGTCGAGCTGGGCCACCAGCGCCCCGCGCAGGTTCTCCTCGGACGCTTGCGCCCGTTGTTTCACGTCGGTCAGGGCTTGGTTCAGGGAGTCCCGCAATTGGGCGCGGATCTCCAATGTGGATTGACGGAGAGTCTCCTCGGAGCGGGCCTTCAGATCCTGCAGTTTCGGTTCGACGAGACTCCGCACACCGCGGTCCAGTTCCTGATTCACGATCGTGCGAAGGTCGGCTCGAACTCGTTCCTCGGCCTGGGAGATCCGGGTCGACGAGTCTTGGCCGAGGCGGGCTTCGAGCTCGGCGGTCCGCGCCAGGAGCCGGTCGGTCAGCGAGCTCAGCGCCTGCTGTTGGACGGCGGTCCACGCGCCGAATCGTTGCTCCAGGGCGGTCCGCACCTCCTTGACGGCCTCCGCTTGCCGGGCTGCCTGGTCCGCGAGGGCCGGTCGGAGGCGTTCCTGGACGACCCCGTCCAGGCGGAGAGGGTCGAGCGGGGTCGCCGATACCGGCGCCGGAAGCTCTTGGAGACGTCGCTCCACGGCCGAATTGAATCGGGTCGCGAGCCGGTCCTCGAGCGCTTGGGTCCAGGTCGAGGGGGGCACCGGATTCACATTGGACAACCGCTCGTCGAGGTACCTCATGAGGTCGGCCTCGACTTGCCGACGAAGCGCCCCGCCTCCGGCGGTCGCCGCGGCGGCACCGGCCGTCGGCTCGGCGACTTTGAGGAGCGAAGGGTCGTCCTTTACGGACATCGGGATCACTTCGACCTTGCTGGCTCGCTGGAGGGCGGGGGGAGGCGCGCTCCCCCGCTGCAACCACGGCGGGAGCTGGCCGGCTACCTGGGCATCCGGCACGAACGCCGGGGCCGACGGAGGAAGGTCGGCCGGCCGGATCTCCTCCGTGGGTTCCTCCCCGGCGTGGGCCCGGAGATACTCCTGAGCTCGCCGAGAGAGCTCGGGACTGAGTTCCAGCCGTCGGCCTCGGGGCCGTTGGAGCAAGAGCGCGGTGCTCTCCATCGCCGTCGCGAGACGCCACATTTCCTTGCGCCGGTCCTTCCCTCCTTGTCGATCCGGGTCGGCGAGGCGCGCGCGCAACGTGCGAAGCTCGACGCGGTCTACCCGCTCGGTCACCGGCGATAGTTTGGCCGATGCGTGGTCGCGAACGTACTGTACGATCAGCGGCACGACTTCCTTCCCTTTCCCCGCCGGCGCCGGGATCCCGGCCGTCAGGTCGTAGAGCGTGAAAGGGGCCTCCTCCCAGCTCTGGACCCGCTTCCGATGGCGTTCACCGGTCGACTCGCCTCGAGGAACCCGGAGGGTGGCGAGCGCCAAAGGAGTCGCTTCGGCGAATTCGGCAAGGTTGGTCTTCGGCTCGGGGAGGAAGTACGGGAAGGCCAAGATAGCGCCGAGCGTCAGCAGCGAGGCCGGGAGCGCGCGCACGTAGTCGAAGATCGTCTCCATCGTCGCCTCCCATTCGTCGGCAGCGATCAAGAGGACAGGCTCCGTCGAACCCCGGTAGAACAGGAAGCCTTCCCCGACGAGCGGGTAGAGCTTGGGGTCGGGCGGCGGTGGGGGTCGCTGGTCGTGGCGTCCGCCGCCCATCGATTCGTACCATCGAAGGATCGTCTCGCCGAAGGAGGGCGTCGCCAACAAACGCGCCGTGTCGAGGACGAGGGTCTTCATGCCCAGACGTGGACGGTCCTCGGTCGAGAGGAACATCCGACCGAGGCACGTGTAGGTGCCGCCGTACGCAGGGTACAGGAACAGGTTCCGGTAGTACGAGAGCGGCAGCGCCGGATCCGGATCCCAGTAATCCTGGGTGTCGGAGATGTTTACGGCCAGGTTCCCGACGATTCGAATCGCGTCCAGTGTCTCCTGGTAGCCGGTGAAGTCGTTGGGAAGGGCCGTGTACCCGGGACTCTCGGCCTCGTTGTCGACCTGGCGACACCATACGACCGCGATGGGTTCCGTTGACCCGCCGGCGGTGGGATCGGCGGCCTTGGGGCCCGGGGATGCCATCACTTCGCTCCGGCCGACTCCTTCGAGAGCACCCGTTCGCATATCCGGGCGAGAGGCAGGGGCGTGTTGACCATCACCGGTATCCCCGCATGGGCCGGGGTCCCGGAGCTCGTTCCCGCCGGACCGGTTTCCACCGTCCCGGAATCCGTCCACAGCAGCGGACGCCCCTCGCCGGTCGAGACCGCCGACGAGACCAGGAACACGTCGTCTTTCGTGGAGATTCCCTGCCCTTCGTGGGCGACGAGTATCGTGCCCATGCCCGCCCCGTCGCGGCGCAGTAAGAACTCCTGGGAATCGAACTCGCTCTGGTAGGACCGGTCCTTCAGCACATGGTCGATCTCGCTGTAGAAGTCCTTGAGCAGGTCCGCCTTGGAGATCGCGATCACGAGCGGGATCTTGCGGGCCTTCACGTAGCGGAGAACCCCGCGGGCCAGGTTCACCTGTTGGGCCTGGTCCCGCAACGAGGGGAGCGACGGAGAGAGCAGGAGGATGATCCCGTCGGCTTCCACGACGAATCGGCCGAGGAGCGTCAGGCCCCGGCGCCAGAGTTCTTGCCGGTCCGGGCGCCACGTTTCGAAATGAGGAATGACCCGGCACGTCTTCTCATCGACCTGACCCTCGGGCGACGTGAGCCAAAGACGGTCATAGGTGAAGTAATCCGAGATGATTCCGCCGGCTTCGTCGATGGTATGCATGATCATGGGCCGGGAGCCGGGCGCTGTCGGGTCCTTGCTGCCGAACCGAAAGCGCATCTTCATTTCGACGAACTGGTTGAATTTCGTGGGCAACGGATACTTGGTGAGGACGCCCTGCTCTTCGCGCGATGCGGCGAGTTCGACCCACAGTTTCTTGGGGTCTTCCATCGGGCGATTCACGTAGTACCGGGTCGTCGCCTCGAGACTCCCCTCTGGGTCGGTTGGGTCCGTGGTCTCGTAGGTCGTCTCTTCGAGGATCACGTCGGATTCGAGGTCACCGTAGATCGGGAGGGAGTTGGAGTCGACGCGGGCGGGGACGTAGGTGATCGGCAAGTTCAGGCCGAAGTGCCCCGAAAGGAAGCGGAAGTAAGTCGTCTTCCCGGAGGCGGGGATCCCTACGACAGCGATTCGCGCGGCGGCAGCGGAGGGGCCGGTTTCGTCGGCCTTGCGCGGCGCCCGCTTGACCTTCGTTTTGGGCGTCGTCTTGACGGTCATCGATTACCCCTCTGACAGCGGCTTCAGCGCATCTCCGCGAGGCATATTTCCATAAAATCAAGCGCCCCGTCGGCGACCGTGTCCCGCTGGGTGTTCCGGAGACGTATATCCTGCAACAGCCCGAAGATCTCCTCGACGGAATTCTCGTGCTGGATCGCCCCCTGCATTAAGGACTGGTCAGTGCCCCCGACCCGGGCGAGTTGGTAGGTGGTCCGGAGCTCGAGGAGCTTTTCGAAGATCCCCTCGAGCAGGCGACCGAGCTCGGGTTCCTTCCGCTCGAGCCGGTGTTGCGTCTCGTCCATGAAGCGGACCAGCGTCTCGGTTTCGGAGTCGTTCTGGATGCGGCTTTGGAGCAGCGCCAACCGTCGGCCGATCCGGCCGCGGGCCTCGGCCGGCAGCCGGTCGGCTTCGACCCAGGCGTGAAGTAACGACCGAGCGGCCTCGACCACTTCGCCCCGGGCGTAGTGGATTCGGGCCTCCCAGTAATATCGGCTCAGCGCGGGAAGGAGCGACTGGGCGCGGAACAAACGGTTCATCGCACTGGCGTAGTCCCGCGCGACGAACGCCTCGACCACTTCACCAAGAGGACCGTATCGCTCTGTGAGATGGGGAGGCAAGGTCCCTCCCTGAAGCTCGAGCACGTCGACATCGGCGGGCAGCGCACCGGCCCCCGTCTCGGCGGGAGCAGAGGGAAGGTCCCGTCGGTTCCTGAGCTGCGAGATGGTGGCGTGCTCCCCCGGTGCTTTCAGCGCCTTCGCGGCCCGCGCCGCGTGCTCCGCGAGCTCATCCGGATGGAGATCCTCGAGGGGACGCGCCCCTTCATAGCCCACGTCGATGAAGGAGTTGACCATCTGGGAGAACAGGTCAGTGCTGGTAACGACTTCTTGGTAGGTCACTTCGGCGGCGATGCCGCCCGCGTTCGCCCGCCCCCGCAGCTGTTCGACCAGGCCGTTCATCTGTTCCGAGTCGACGCCCTTGTCGCGCTCGGACCCGCTCCCGATGCCGATGATGCGCAACGTAAGTTGGGAGGAGTTGGGCAGGATGTGGGGAACCACGTCGAGCCGCCGACTCGATTCGGGGGTCAAGGGCTCCGAGGCCGGAGCACGGAACCGGCTCGATGCATTGTCCCACCCGTCCGTCACGAGCGCAAGAGTGCCAGCGACCTCGCCGGTGGGTCTGCGCAGCAGGTCGGCTCCGAGCGCGATGCCGTCCCATATCGCCGACCGGCCCGAGGGGGTCAGCATCGAGATGAGGCTCTCGATGTACGGAAGGTTCTCGTGTCGGATCTCCGTGAGCGGCACCGCGACGCGCGCGCTGTCCGTGAACGTGACGAGTCCGAAGAACGCTCCGGTGGCCTCGGCGTTCTCCAGGATGCGATACACCGCGGTGCGCGCGACTTCGATCTTCCGCCGCGTGCCTTGGACCCCGGAAGGGTCCGGCAGTGGGGCGAGCATGCTCTTCGATAGGTCGAGAACGAGGACGTGGCGAGGCCGAACGACCGGTGCTGGAAGGGGCTCCATATCGTCGGCTAACATCGAGGGGTCACCTACGATCAAACGAGGACGGAACCCGACGGCGGACCGCGCAGGGCCCGGAGGCGGTTCTCGCTGCTCCCGGTCACCCTTCGTTTTAGGGTCCGAAAGCTATATGGTTCTTGTCCCGACCCCGCGCGTCGGAAACCGGTCCCGGCTCGGCGGTGGGACCCACTCGGACAACGGTTCCCGTCGCAAAGATAGGGTTATAAACCGACCGTGGGTCGGCGCGCCGCGCATGGGGAGCATCCGGCAAACCTACATCAAACGGGTCGCCATCGACCTCGTCCGACACTATCCCGAAGCGTTCACCGGAGATTTCGCGCACAACAAGGAGAAGGTCCTCGAGCTCACCGACCTCCGGGTCGAAGTCGACGGCCACGCGCGCGTTGTCTACAAGAAGCTCGCCAATCGGATCGCCGGGTACTGCACTCGGTACGTCAAGCGTCGCCGGGCAACGTAACGGGAGCGCACGGGTACGTGCCGTTCTTGTCCCATCCGACGGTCGTCGACTTTCTTGAAGCCGAGCGAGAACGACGAGGATGGGTCGGCAAGGTACGACGCCTGCGCGGGGCCCGTGTCGTTACAAACCCCCGGTACCGGGCCGTTCTCTGGGCCAACCAGATTCTGGTCGGTGCGACGGAACCCCCGGTTGAATGGGAAGAGATCCGGGCCCAGGCCGAACCGACGTTCCGCGCGCTCGGCATCCCAGGTCGAAGGGTGATGCTGTTCGGCGAGGAGGTCCGGAGCCGGCTGGGAGGATCTCTCCTCGGGGAGGGTTTCCACGAGCGTCCGCTCGGGCTCCTCGCGTTCCGTGGCGTGGTCACGGCGCGGCCCCAACCCGAGATCACGGTCCGGCGCGTGGACCCGTTCCTCCGACCGGCCTGGCTTACCCTCTCCTACCGGGTCGAACAGGAAAGGGGGGAGTCGGGCCCGGGTGCCTCGGACCGGGTGAGTTTCTATTCCAGCCAGGCCGACAAACCCGGTCGTCGGACCTTCGCGGGATTCATGGGGGACTCGATGGCTGGCTCGTGCGACCTCAGCCGGATCGGATCTCTCGCCTCCATCGAGCACGTGCAAACGGCGCCGGAATGGCGGGGACAGGGTGTTGCCACCGCGGTCGTCCTCCGGGCCACCGAAGAGGCGGTCCATGACGGCGCCCGGGGGGTACAGTTGACCACCCGCTCCGTAACCCTCGGGGAACAGCTGTACCGCCCGTGTGGCTTCGAGGGCGTGAGCGTCGTTTCGATTTTTGAGCGAACCTCCGTCGATTGAAGCGGGTCTGTGCTCCGGGCCGCGGGTTCGGTTCACTCCAGGATCTGAAATCCCTCTTGGAGATGGACGAACTCGACCGGCGTCGTCAGGGATCCGGCGAGGATCCCCCGGGAATTGGCCGTTACGCAGGCCCCCACAATCGGGACCCCGAAGTTCGCCGTGGACCGATGGACCGGGACCTTGAGCGTCTCCCGGAGTACTGCGGCTTCGGCGTCGGTGGCCCGAGGATGCACTACGACGCCCCGGTTGGTGGCCACCGCGGCCATCCCCACCGTCCCCAGACCCGCCACGGTGCCCCGCGTGACCGGGACGCGCAGCGCTTCACCGATCCGGGTCGCCGCGGCATCGGACAAGCTGGGGTGGAGCAGCGCCCCGAGGTCATTCGCGAGAACGTTGTTGCCGAGCGCGTTTTGGAGCGTCCGGACCACCGTCACCGGGCCGAACGCATCGAGTCGTTGGAGCTCTCTGGCGTCGGGCTCCTCCGCGACGATCGCGCCGAAGGAATTCAGCGCAAGAAAGGACCCCACCAATTCGGAATCGAGCACAGTGGTCCGAATTACGGGAACCCCGAACAGACGCTCGACTTCGCGGCCGGCGGCCTCCGAGAGCGACGGCGACGCTACCACACCACGGTCCGAGACTCTGAGGTACACTCCAAGGTAGGGACTTCCGGCGATCGACAGGCGGTTGACCGGCACTCCGTCGCTCCGACCCCGAACCCTACGATTCCTCGGCGAGGTCGACCTCGATCAGGCCGTCCTCGAACCGGATCGCTTTCACCCGGATCTTCGAGGGAATGTGCTGGGCGCCCCACTGCCAAATGTACGTGTTGAGACGAGGGTCGATCCAGATCTTCTCGGGTGCACCATGCATGTGGCGGACCATGAATCGACGGACGGTCTGAAGCGCGTGTCCGGCGCGGCGATGACGTGCCGGCTGGTGTTTACTCGCGCGAAGGGGTACCACGAATTCCCGTTCGAGTTCTTCAGTTCGGGTCTTGTCCGGGGTGCGTGCCATCGAACTGCTCCTACGGTTGCAGGTGTCCGCGCTTCCAGCTCCGCCGTTTCGGGTGCCGGGTCACCGACCGGTTCGTCCGTTGCATCACCCAAGCGGGGACCCGTCGGTTGCCGTTGACGCGCCGGAACATGCGGATCTTTCGTGCCAAGCTCTTGCGACGTGTTGCCATCGATGATTCCTCCCTACAGGCCGTTAGCGACGGGTGATGTGGATCTCCCGCTTTTCCGGCGTGATACGCTCGAGCAGCGCACGAAGCGTGCCGTCGTCAATCTGTCGCTGGAGACGGCCGGAGGCGGCCAGACTCATGATCTGCTGTTCGATCGACGCCGCGACGTCGGGTTTCGCCAAACGGATGCGCGCGAGCCGTTCCCGCGCTTCCGGCGTGAGAAGCCGTCGCATGACCTCGAATCGCTCGGCCTCTCGCCGTTGGGCTTCCGCGTTCTGCGCCGTCATTCCCATCGGGTCGGCTCCCGCCCCGGCCCGCGCCTGCATCTCCTGCAGCTCTCGGAGGCGTCGTTGACGCAGGGCTGCGAGTTCGGGATCCTCTTGGTAGGACATCGCCCCTCAACTGTCGGTAAGATTCGGTACGCTTCAAAGGTACTTGGCGAGTTGGGTGTCCTTGGCGGCGAGTCCCTTCAGCAGCTCCTTGGCAAGTTGATCCAACAGCCGGTGCCCGTCGGGGGTCAGAGCGCGTCCGCCGTTCTTCTGCTTGCGTACGAGCCCGGCCCCCTCGAGCTGCTGGAGGATCTCTCGCAAGATGGACCGAGATCCGCTCCGCGCATGATAGGGAGCCGACCCACGGTCCCGGCGGCCGCCGTATTCCGACGACAGGCGCTGAACTCCTCTCGCGCCCCGGACGTAGAGCTTCCGGAGGACCGAGGCGCTGCGAAGGTACCACCACCCCAGTTGGTACGGAGCGTTCTGGGTGTGCACCCCTGTTCGGGCAAACGCGGCCCATTCGGGCGGACGCACGGCTTTCCGGCTTTCCAGCTCCTGGGCGAGGCGCGGAAGAAGGACCGCGGGGGGAACGTCCGTGGGGTGTGGCATGCGCGCGGCGCCACCCGGCTGGCCTATTTAAACCGACTGAGTCAAAGTCGGCGCCCGGACTCGACGACCGATTTTGTCGTTCGGGCGGGCAATGCGATGAACGTCGTGCACCATCCGAAGGAGCGCCTCCTCCTAAAGGCCGACGCAATGTCCGAACGAGGGTCACCATGAGCCCAGACCCCGTTTCGTTGATCCTGGCCGCCGGAGCCTCCGCGCGGTTCGGAGGCCGTTCTAAGGCCCTCGTAAAGATTGGCGAGGAGCCCGCGGTCGTTCGGCTGGTTCGCCTAAGCCGCGAGGAGGGGTTCGTTCCGCGGATCGTCGTGGGCGCCCATGCCCCTGCAATTCGCGCGGTGCTTACTTCGCCCTTCCCCGAAGTCATCGAGAACAAAGCGTGGGCGTCGGGCCGAACCGGATCAATTCAGAAGGGCCTCGAAGAGGTAGGGGCGCTCACCCGGGTTCTCCTGTGGCCGGTCGACCATCCGTTCGTTCAAGCTATGACCCTTCGTCGGCTCCGGACCGTTGCGGACCGCGAGACCATGGGAATTTGGTTCATTCCGACGTTCGAAGGAGTCGGTGGTCACCCGGTGCTGCTGGAGCCATCGGTCCTACCGCGGCTCCGCCTGTTGGGTCCTTCCGTGCCGCTAAGGACCCTCCTCCCCGTGTTCGGCCCCCAGGTGGTGCGGGTCCCCGTCGACGATCCCGGGGTACGCGCTAACATCGACACCGAGGAAGAATTTCGACGTTACCAGGCCCAATTTGACTCCACGGAGAGGCGTCTGTGAATCGCCGAGTCGCCCGGGAGGTTGTTCGGCTCATGGACCGCCACGAACCGTTCGTGCGAGCCACGGTCGTAAAGGCGGTCGGCTCGGTACCAGGGAAGGTCGGCGCTGCGATGATTCTGCGTCCAGACGGTACGTTTCTCGGAACGATCGGCGGCGCCGGACTCGAAGAACAGGTCAAGGATCATGTCCGGGCTGCGCTCGCAAGCCGGAAGGGCGACCTGTACCACTTCGACCTTCAAGCGTGGAAGCCCGGCGGCCTGCCTAGCCTCTGTGGAGGCTCGGTCGACATCGCCGTGGAGTATGTGCCGGCGCGACCGAACCTCCTTCTGTGGGGAGGGGGCCACGTGGCCGAGGCGATCGCGCACTTCCTTCCTCGGCTCGAGTACGACTACAGCGTGGCCGATGACCGCCCCGAGTGGGTAACGGCGGAACGGTTCCCTGAGGCCGACCGACGCGAAGCCGTGACCCCGTCGGAGGTATGGGCGGTTTTCGACCCGGCGGAGTTTTCACACCTCTATCTCCTTGGATACGACGCCAAGAAAGATCTAGAGCTGCTCGCGCTCTCGCTCGATCGTTTCCCGGGATACATTGGTCTCATCTCGAGTGCTCCGAAGCGAGCGCACATGTTCGCGGACCTCCGACGCCGAGGGGTCAGCGCGGCCAAGCTCGGACGGGTGCACGCACCGATCGGTCTCCCGATCGGCGCGGAGAGTCCAGCGGAGATCGCGATCAGCGTCGTCGCCGAGATTGTGCGATCGATGCGAGGGCCGGTGCCGCGGCGGGGTGCGTCTCACCGGACGTCCAATGTGACCCGGGAGCTATCCACGTGAGTACCCAACGCGTGCTTCGGCTGTCGATCAACGGTCAGCCCGTCGAGGTTCCGTCGCCGCCCGAGCGAATCCTGTTGGACTTGCTTCGGGAGGACCTCAACCTGACCGGCACGAAGCGTGGATGCGACCTCGGAACCTGTGGGTGCTGTACCGTCCTTCTCGATGGGCGGCCGACCCTGTCCTGCCTCACGCTCGCGGTCCTGGCGGAGGGGAAGGCGATCACCACCATCGAGGGCGTCGCTTCGGCCACGGAGCTCCATCGAGTACAGAAAAGCTTCGTGGAGCACGGCGCCACCCAATGCGGATTCTGTACTCCCGGATTCGTCCTCAGCGCTGTGGCCCTCCTGCGCGATCATCCGCACGCCTCCCGCGCCGAGGTCGTGGACGCGATCTCGGGGAACTTGTGCCGGTGCACGGGCTACTCCAAGATCATTGAGGCGATCCTGGCCGCGCGGCCGGCGGGAACGGCCTAGGATGACCGCCGCTCCATCTCCTGAACTCCGGCTGCTCGGGCGGGAGATCCCGTACATCGAAGGTCCGCTCAAGGTGTCGGGGCGGTCGGAGTACACGGACGACATCAAGCGGCCTGGGATGCTCGTCGGAAAGCTCCTGCGAGCGCCGTGGGCCCACGCCAAGCTGCTCCGCGTGGACGTGACGAAGGCGCGGGCGTTTCCCGGCGTCTTCGCCGTGCTCACCGGCGAGAAGTATCCCACGCCGTTCGGTGTACTTCCCATCACAAAGGACGAGACCGCCATCGCGGTCGATCGGGCCCGCTACATTGGCGACATCATCGCCGCCGTAGCCGCGCAGGATGAGCTCACGGCGGAGCGGGCGCTTGCGCTGGTGGAGATCGAGGTGGAACTCCTTCCCGAGTACTCCGACCCCCGAGTAGGAAGGACTCGCGTCGACGTGCCCATCCATGAGAAGGGGCTCAATCACTCGAACATCCAGAAGGAGGTCGTCCAGCACTTCGGGGACGTCGACGCGGCGTTCCGGGACGCCGCCGCAACGGTCCGGGTACGCGCTTCGTTCGCGGGCGTGACACACGCCTTCACCGAGCCGCAATGCACCGTGGCGGAGGCTACCCCCGACGGTCGGCTGACGGTGTGGAGCTCGACCCAGGTTCCGCATTACCTGCACCGGGCGCTCTCGGAGGTGCTCCGGCTCCCGATGCATCGGATCCGGGTCGTGAAACCAGAGGTCGGGGGCGGCTTTGGGGGAAAATCCGACCCGCTTCCGCACGAGATCGCCTGCGCCGCGCTCGCCTTGGAGACGGGTCGTCCGGTGAAGATACTCTTCGACCGGGACGAGGTGTTCCTCACGAACCACGGACGCCACCCGACCTTCAACGAGGTCCGGATCGCGTCGACGGCGGACGGACAGCTCCTCGGCTACGATATCGAGGCCCTCATCGAAGGCGGCGCGTGGAGTTCGTTCGGCACGGTCACCACGTACTACAACGGGGTCATGGCGATGGGCCCGTACGCCCTTCCAAGCTTCCGGTACAAGGGCCAGCGCGTGTTCACCAACCGACCTCCGTCGGGCGCGATGCGTGCCCACGGCGGCACCAACATCCGCTACTCGGTCGAGGTGGGACTCGACGAGCTGGCGGAGAAGCTGAACCTCGACCCGTTCGACCTCCGGAGCCGCAACGCGCTCCCCCCTCACTCCACCACCGTCAACGAGTTCCGGGTGACCTCGACGTCGTTCCTGAGGTGCCTCGAGGCCGTTCGCGAGCGCAGCGGCTGGGCCGAGAAATGGAGACGACTCCCGTACGGGCACGGCGTTGGCCTAGGCTGCGGGTTCTACATCTCGGGCTCGAACAGCCCGATCCATTTCACGCCCAAGATGCCGCAGTGCACCGTCCACCTCAAGGCCGACATGGACGGGGGGATCACGGTGCACTGCATGCAGGCCGACATCGGCCAGGGCTCCAATACCCTCCTCGCCGCCATCGTCGCGGAAGTCGTCGGAGTCTCCCTCGACCGGATACACATCAGCCCGGTCGATTCAGACGTGACACCGGTCGACATCGGCAGCTATTCCAGCCGGGTCACTTTCATGATGGGCAACGCGGCCCGCAAGGCCGCCGAAGGTCTCCGGGACCGGTTGCTCGACGCGACGCATCAGCTGACCGGGTACCCGCGCGACGCGCTGCGCGTCGGCGTGGAACGGTACGAGGTGGTCCACCGTCCCGACATCGGGGCGACCTACCTCGAGGCCCTTCACCAGGCGATCCAGAGCACCGGCGCGGTGCAGTCGACCGGCGCGTACATTTCCCCGCCGGTCGGAGGGACGTTCAAAGGCGCCCGGGCGGGAACGGCTCCGGCCTACTCGTTCGCGGCGTACGTGGCCCAGGTGGCGGTCGATGACGAGACCGGGGTGTACGATGTGGAGAAGGTCTGGGCGGCCTTCGACTGCGGCCGGCCGCTCAATCGGCTCGCCGTCGAAGGCCAGATCCAGGGCTCGATCCATATGGGCCTCGGTCAGTTCATGGGGGAATCGATGGACTACCGCGGAACGCGGCTCATGAACCCGTCCCTGCTCGACTACAAGATCATCATGCCGCACCAGATGCCCGAGGTCGAGTGTCTCCTCGTGGGCGAGGACGATCCCGAAGGACCGTTCGGAGCGAAGGAGGCGGGGGAAGGCCCATTGGTCGCCACGCTGCCCGCGGCCGCCAACGCTCTCTACGACGCGGTCGGGGTGAGGTTCTACGACCTCCCCGTTACTCCCGACCGGGTCCTCAAGGGGCTCGACCGCCGCCGGGCCGAGTCGCGGGTCTGGAAAGGGCACTAAGGTCGGGGCCGGACCAATGCACCTGGATCCGTTCGAGCTGCATCGGCCGGAGTCGGTCGAGGAAACCGTCCGCCTGGCGCGCGACCTCGGGCCAGGTTTCGACTATCTCGCCGGAGGGACGGACCTGCTGCCGAACTACAAGATGCACCTCAACGTCCGACCGCATCTGATCGCGTTGGATCAGGTCCGGGAACTCCAAGGGTACACGCCCGAACGGATCGGCGCGATGACCCGGCTCGCCAACCTCGACGCCGACCCCGAGATCGCCCGCTGGTACCCCGCGCTGGGAGAGGCCGTGCACGGCGTCGCGACGCCGCTCGTCCGGGCGAGCGGGACCGTCGGCGGGAATTTGCTGGTCGAAACGCGGTGCTTCTTCTTCAATCAGAGCTTTTTCTGGCGGGCCAGCCTCGGGTTCTGCCTCAAAGCCGACGGAGATCGCTGCCACGTCGTCCCGCAGAAGGAGAAGTGCTACGCCACCTTCTCGGGCGACCTCGCTCCGGCGCTCCAAGTGCTCGGAGCCACGGTCGAGGTGGCGGCTCCCGAGGGGAACCGACGGCTCCCCCTCGACGAGCTCTACGCCGCCGACGGAGACGGCATCCAGCGGCACCGGCTGGGTCCGGGCGAGTTGCTGGTCGCGGTCCATCTTCCTCCCGAAGCCCGTCGTGTCCGGAGCACCTACCTCAAGCTCCGACCCAGGCCGTCGTTCGATTTCCCGGAGTTAGGACTGGCGGCGGCTCTCACCCGAGACGGGGACCGGCTGAGTTCCCTCGAGGTCGCTGCCGGCGGCCTCGAAACGTACCCTCGCCGGTTCCGCTCGATCACCGAGGGCTTCGTCGGGGGCACGTTCACCGACGATCGGATCCGAGAGCTGGCGGCCGCGATCCAAGCGGCGGTCCGCCCCGTCCACAATACGGCGTATCCGCCCGACTACCGGAAGCGGATGACGGGGGTCTTCGTGCGACGTGCCGTTCGCGCGTTGTGGGAAGGTCGCGGGGCCTCGTGACGCGGCCCCCCGAATTTCGACTCGTGCCGGTGACATCGCTCCTTCCGCACGAGCAGGTCGACGAGGCCGACGTGGGCCGCCTCGCCCGGGAGATCCGAACGCGCGGGCTTGTGCGGGAGCCGATCTGGGTGACCCGGGCCGAGGGAGTCATCCTGAACGGACACCACCGGTACGCCGCCTTGCGGACCCTGGGGGTGCGACGCGTACCGGCTTGGGTGGTCGACTACTCGAACCCCGCGATGGCTCTCGGCCGGTGGGGGAAGGGTCCCCCGTTGGAGAAGGACGACGTGATCCGGCGGGCGCGCGCCGGCGCGCTATTTCCCCCCAAAACGAGTCGACATGTCTGGCGGGGACCGGTGCCCGAGCCCCACCCCACGACGCTCGCCGAACTTCAGGCCGATGGCCCCGAGGGTGACTCGGGGCCGGACCGCCGCGAGGGTGTCCGCCCGGACGGGTCACGGTAGGGCAACGGCCACTCCCCCTCGGCGAATCGCGTGAGGACGGAGTAGAGGGCGACGCGCTCGGCGTCCCGGACCCTCAGGCGCAGTCGCTCGGTGGTGTCCCCGGGTTCGACGGGGATCCGTTGCTGGGCGAGGATCGGTCCCCCGTCCACCGCATCGGTAACGAGGTGGACCGTTGCGCCGGTCTCGGCATCCCCCGCGGCGAGCACGGCCGCGTGAACTCGGTCGCCGTAGAATCCCTTGCCGCCGTGACGCGGCAGGAGCGACGGATGAAGGTTGATCGCCCGACCTTCCCAGCTCTTCACGAACGAAGGTGGCAAGATCGAGAGGAATCCCGCGAGGAGGATCAATTCCACTCCGGCGTTCGAGAGCAGACGGGTCGCTTGGGTGGCCCATTCGTCGGCGGGCGTGCGCCGGAGCGGCAGAACGGCCGTCACGAGGCCGCGTCGTCGGGCTTTCTCGAGGGCGGGGGCCGAAGGACGGTCGGACAGCACCATGGCGACCCGCGCCGGCACGTGCCCCCCGGCCGCCTGCTCGGCCAGGGCGTCCAACGTGGTGCCCTCGCCCGACACTAGAACTCCGAGGGCAATCAGCCGCGTCATGCCGATTCTCGACGTGCGTCGAGCCGAAGGGCCGGACCGCTATAGCATCACGCGGAGGCCGAGCTTCTCGGTGAGCTCCTTGTACCGGTTCCGGATCGTGACTTCGGTAACCCCCGCGACTTCGGCCACCTCGCGCTGAGTGCGCCGCTCGCCGCATTGGACCGAGGAGATGTAGATCGCCGCGGCCGCGACGCCGGTCGGTCCCCGACCACTCGTCAGCTCCCGCTCCGTCGCGAGCTTGAGGATCTCGTTGGCGCGCGTCTGGACCTCTCCCTTGAGCTTGAGCTCGGAGCAAAACCGCTGGATGTAGTCCTGGGGCCGAGTCGGGAGCAATTTGAGCTTCAACTCCCGCGTCATGAAGCGGTACGTGCGGCCGATCTCTTTCCGGCCGATCCGGGATTTGCTGGCGATCTCGTCGAGGGTACGGGGGACGTTGCACTGACGACAGCTCCCATACAGGGACGCCGCCACCACGCCTTCGATCGAGCGGCCCCGGATGAGGTTTCTTGCCACCGCCTTTCGGTAGATCATGGCGGCCGTCTCCCGGACGTTTCGCGGCAGCGCCATGCTCGACGCAAGACGGTCGAGCTCGGCGAGAGCGAAGGCCAAGTTCCGCTCGGTCGCGTTCGACACCCGGATGCGCCGCTGCCACTTGCGCAGCCGGTACAGCTGCGCCCGATTTCGCGTGGGAATCGATTTGCCGTACGGGTCCCGATTCTTCCACCCGATCTCCGTGGAGAGGCCCTTGTCGTGGATGGTAAGAGTCGTCGGGGCGCCAGTGCGCGTGCGCTTCTCGCCCTGCTCGGCGTCGAAGGCGCGCCACTCGGGCCCCTGGTCGATCATCGCCTCTTCGAGCACGAGGCCGCACTCGTCGCAGACGAGCTCCCCCCGTTCGTAGTCTCGGGTCAGGTGGGTGGAGCCGCAGTTCGAGCAACGGGTCGGGACCACGACGTCACTCGGCCGGTCGGTGGGTTTCGCCTCGTTGTGCGTTCCGTCGTCACCCTGCATTGTGAACTCCCTCCGATGCCACGAGTGTAGCTCCCAGAAGCAGGGCCGCTTCGGCCTCGCGCGGGGGCCGGCGCGGTCGCACCGACACGTAGGGTCGTGCGACCGGGCCAAAGACGCGGACGATGCGACCGGAAAAGCTACCTGACGAATCGATCACGTGGGTTCCCTCGACCGGTACCCACCCGCCCGCCGTCCGGACCGTCACGTGACCTGTGGGGGTGATTGCGGTGACAACACCGACGTCACGACCACGACCAATGCCGCGGCTCTCCCGGCGAGACAAGGGGTATAAACTACTTGCGATGGGTATTAAAGCGTTACGTGGGGGGCCGTCGGCTCCGGCGGGATGAGGAGTAGCTGACGGCCGGCTCCGAGGAGGATGGCTCGGAAGTGAGCGGCTCTCCGTCTGCGACCGTGGGGGGGTCGGCAAGGGCGTCCGTCCGCTCCCGGGCCAACCGGTCGACCTCGCCCCAGAGCTCCTCCAGCTCCTCCTCGGGGCTTCCATACCGGCGGTCCTCGGAGAGGGCGGCGCGCACCTGGGTCATCAACCGCGCCGCTCCCTGTGCGTCGCGGGCCCGGTACTTCATCCGGTTCAACCGACGGGCCAGATTCCGGGCCTCGAGCAGGATCTCCTCCTCTTCGCGCTTCAGCCCCTTGGGGGGTACCGCCGGAGCCCTCGGAATCCGGGTGACCGCGCGACGTAGGTCGATGAACCGCTGTCCGATCTCCGCCAAGCGACCCTCGCGGAACGCCTGAAGCAGCTGAGCGAGGCGGACCCCCGACTCGCGTACATCCTCGCCCCGTTCGCGCGCGTCGTGGATCGACCGAGCCAGTTGCTGTGACTCCTGCGTGTAGAATTTGGGAAGCGTGTCGTTGAGCACGACCAGGGCCAGCGAGGCGCTCGCAGCGGCCTTCTCGAGCGACCCTTCGGAGAGGGGCAGCGTCAGCAACGTCTGGCGAGCGTTCCCGACTCGTTGGTCGACAACTTCCAGGTCGACTCCGCTCTTGCGCGCAAGGTCGCGGAGTTCATCCACTCGAGCGAGGAGTTCCTTGAGCCAGATCCAGTCGCGGAGCGTCTTGTCAAGGAGCGCCTCCGCCCGGCGAACTGTAGTGATCGCGCCCGCCAGGTCCCGCTTAGCGATCTGGCTCTTGACGTCCCCGACGAGAGTGGCGGAGTCGTAGGGGATTCCTTCCGCGGTTAGGGAATCTCCCTTCCGGACGATCTCGCGGACGCGGCCCGACAAGGCCGAGGCAGTGGTTGCTGGCCGGCCCGCGGTCATTCTCCCTTCTCCAACAGCGAGCGGTCTAGCCGTTCCTTCAGCTCGTCGAGTGTCCTTTCGGCCTCATCCATCTTACGTTCCCGCAAGAGTTCCGTGGCGTTCCGAATCTCGACCGCCGCGGCCCGCGCGAGGTCGCTGTCGCCGGGGAGTTGTTGGATTCGTGCGGCCAACGCCCGCGCTTGACCGACCAGTCCTCGCACCGAGTCCCCGGCCGGTCGAGCCGCTTTCGGAGGCGCCGGGGCGGCGGGCGGTATCACGGCGGTCGGAGAAGGCTCGGTCGGGTCCGGCGGAGGGTGAGATTGCGGCCCCGAGGAGGCCGGCCCCCTCGGGAGCGGCGGTCGGGGCTGGGGCGGGGGCCGGTCGATGCGTTCGACTCTGCGGGGAGCGGTTCGGTCCACGGACCGCGCGCCGCCGGGGGCCGACACGTCGGAATGCGCGGGCCCGGAAAGCGGCGAGGGGGTCTCCTCCCTCGCCGGGGGCGCCGGAGGGACTCCCGTCGAGGTGACCAACTGACGCAGTTCGACGGTGCGTTGGGTCGCCTCGGCGAGACGGTTCGCCTTTAGCAGCTTGTGGGCTTCGCGATCCAACTCGAACGCGCGCCGGCGCCCGTCGTACCCCGCCGGCCACGAGCCTACCTCCCCCGAAAGTCGGTCGAGAACCACCTCCACGGCGATGGGGATCGAGTCGTGGAGCCGCATCAGTGCTTCCGCCGCCATCTCAGCGGCGTGGTCGAGTCCGCCGATGTCGAGCGCGGGTTGGGCCAGGATGACGCGGACTTGTCGAAGGGAATCGTCGGACTCGGCGACGTCCAACTCCAGAAGTCGGGCGGCCTCGCGGAGGGCTTCGATCTGGCGGAGGAGACCCTGCAGCCCGCGCCAGTCGCTCTCCATACGTGACAGCGTCCGGTCGGCAATATCGATGCGTTGGAGCGCGGCCTCTCGACGGCCCGCCCGCATGTCAGTCCGGATCCGGTCGATCTCGGCCGCGAGGTTGATCGAGACGCCCGATGTGATCATCGATGTCTGGCGATCCTCGAGCTGTTTCACCCGCGAATCGAACTGTTCCTTGAGACGAATGCTGACGCGGCCCTGGGCGTCGCGGAGAAGGACGAGGACCTCGCCTACCCGTCCCTCGGCCTCCGTGAACGCGGCCTGGGCGAGCTCGTTGGCGACGTCGCCTCCATCCCCTCCCAGGTCCTGGAGGAGCGAAACCGCATGGCTCACGTCCCGTGCGATCCGGTTAACGACCTCGAGCTGGGGGTCTCGGCCGATTCCCCCACTGGTCCGATCCCCGATTCGCGGTTTGACGGCGCCGTCCGGGTCCGGTGGCCGGACCGTGGGAGACGTCGCGGGATCAGGCAATTCGACGATGAGACGGGCGGCCAGGTCGGACATGGCCATCGGGAATCCACATGACCCGCAATTGTCTGCCTCGCCGGCGACAGTGGCCTCGCAGATCGCGCACTGTCCGACCATCCCCCCCGCGAGCGCCTCCACCACGGGTTAGAATGCCGGGCGCTCCCTAAGAGCCCTCGCACCGGGGCCGGCGCACGTCAGAGGTGGTTCAGCCCCCCGAGAAGGTCGGAATCACTGTGAATCGAGCGTTCCGCTCAAGCGGGAGGTCGAGCGGCACCGGCCGGCCCCCGAGGAGAACCGCGCTACCCTCGACTGCTTGCCCGATCGACCGGAGAACGACGCGAAGCGGCGTGCCTCTCGCGACTTCCACCGTGTGCTGGTCGGACCGTCCCGCCCGCGCGACCGCGAGATGGATCCGCACGACGGGGGAGGCGCTGAGGGGGAGATTTTCCGGCGGTCGGGCTTCTCCCCGAGGGCCCTTTGAACTCCCGCGATGCATACGCACCACCAGATCTCGAATCTGGCGCCTTGGCCGAGCTAGGCTACCTCAGCACCCGACGCGGCCAAGAAGGCGCGACATAAGAACCTCACCGGTCGTCGATAGTGTTCCGGCTCTTGTGGTCCTTCTCGAGTCGGTGCTTCATTCGTTGGATTGCTTCGACCGGAAAGGGATCCACTCCGCCCAACTCCGCCAGCGCAAGACTGAGATAATCCCCCCACTGGATGGCCGAGAGGGTACGCTCTAAACGGTCGGAGGCCTCGAACCGGACGGTAGCGACCGGGACTTTGCGCCCAGCGAGCAATTTCGATAGATATTCGAACCGGTCACGCAGAGCTTGGTCATCGCCCGCTCCCTGGAGCCGAACGACGAAGTAACGCTCCGCTTCCCGCCGGGTGAGCGCGTCCCATGCGACGAGCACATTGTGCAGACTCTCCGGGAGCGCGTCCCAATGTGCGAGGCGCTTCGCGTTCTCCTCGATTTGAGTGGCCCATCGGCGGGCGACCGGGGCTAGCTCCTCCGATGAACAGATCCAAGGGAGTCGCCCGCGGATTCGGGCCGCGAGTCGCGTCGGTGGCCCTGCGGCTCCCCCCAGCTCGTCCGCTCCCATCAACAGAACCTTGGAGGCCCGGTCCAATCGATCCCGATTGGAGGCGGGGAAGGCCGGGTCGAAGAGGCCGAGGAGTCCCCCGAGCAATGAGCCCAGCGCCGCCCGTGGTTGCAGCCCCGGGGGAACCATCAGGTGGGGGACCCCTTCCGCGCGGGCCAGTTGCTGGAGGCGTCCCCCGGAACTCACCGCGACGCGCGGCGCCCCTCGTCGTCCCGCAACATCAAACGCCGCGAGGGTCTCCCAGGTGTCCCCGGAGTAGCTGACCGCCACCGCGAGCGTGGACGGGCCGACCCACCGTGGAAGCGTCGGCTCCCGGACGGGCTGCACGAGAAGGTCAGTCTCCGCATCGGTGAGCGAGCGGAGCAGGTCGGCCCCGATCGCGGAGCCTCCCATCCCGACGACCACGCTCCGGTCAACGCCGCGGGGCCATCGGAACTCGAGGGCCCGGCCGGCGGCGAAGCCGGATCGAAGTTGCGCGGGAAACGCTCGGGTCCACTCGCGCATCTGCGCCGATCCGCTCGCGCGGGACGTAGCCATGCCGATGCATTGCGTGGACCCGGTATTTCGGCTTGCCGCGACGTGGCCGAAGCCCCAAAGAGCCGCGAGCACGGACGGAAACGACTATCTGCATTTCGTCCCCTCTCTCTCTTACGGATATGCGGCCGGCGGCCCCGGTCCGATGCGGGGAGGGTGTCGAATGTGGTGGCGACTGATGCTCGAACCGTTCCGCCGTTAGAGCGCATTTCCACGGGCATCCCCGAGCTCGACGAGATGCTCGCCGGGGGGCTCCTGCCCCACCGTCCCTACCTCGTCGTCGGACCTCCGGGCGCCGGCAAAACGACCCTCTCTCTGCAATTCCTTATCGAGGGCATCCGCCGGGGAGAGGAGGTGTTGTTCGTGACGCTCGAGGAACCCCCGAACGAAGTGCGGCAGAACCACCAAGCGATGGGGCCGGAGTTCGAGCAGATCTACGTGTTTGACGCGGTCCCCGACGTGATGCGGTACGAGCGGACGCCGTTCAAGGACATTGCCTCCGTTCGAGAGGCCGTTCGGTTTGGCCAGGTGCCTCTCACGATCCGTCAGACCCCCGAATTTGAGAGCGTCGAAGTGACAATGACCTCGCTCCAGCCGACGCTTCGTCAGGAGGTCCGGCGCCGACATTACAAGCGAATGGTGATCGATTCGCTCACCGCGCTCCAGTTCTTCTGCATGCCCGGCATCGACCTCACCCAGGGGGCCCAGACCTTTCTACGGTTCCTCTCGGATCTCGGACTCACGACCCTCCTCACCCTCGAAGTGCCGGCGTCCGACGAACAGTCCGAGGAGCATCTCCTCGCGCGCGGAGAGTTACGACTGTTCCGGTGGGAGGCGGAGGGCAAGACCCAGAACGCCATCGGCGTGGAGAAGTTCCGGGGCAGTGCCCACGACATCCACCTGCACCCATACCGGATGTCCCCCCATGGGCTCGACATCAATCTGAGCGTCACGATTTCCTCCGGAGGTATCGCGGCCCCCGCGCAGGCCGACACCCAAGAAGTGTTGGGTGTCCCGCCCGAGGAAGTCGCTTATGAAATCCGTCGATCGGTGCTCAACCTCGACCAGGACATCCGTGACCTCGTCGAGGTTCGAGTCGACGTCACCCCCATGCACGAGGGCGTTCGCTTCGTCCTCACCGCCCTCGCCGACCATCGCTTCGAGGATGCGCTGATACGACTCCGGGAGACAAGGGCATTGGCCGACCGGCTCATCGACGAGTATCAAGTGAGTGAAGCCGCCGAGAAGGCGAGCCAACCCGCCGCGGTACCGTCCCGGGTCGCGCCGGTTCGGTCGCCCGTTGCAGTGACAATGCCGTCCTCGCAACCTGCGGTCACACCGGCCATGCCGCCTTTGGTCGAGTCCCTGCCGCCACCCCCCCTTCCCGAACCAATCCCCTCGCCGGCCCTTTTGGGCTCGACGGCGCCAGCGCTTCCCCTACAGTCCCGGACTCCCGCCGCTGTCCTCGAGACACCCACCGAACGCCCCGCCCCGATGCCCCCGTCGGTCGTGCCGATCCCCCCGCCTCCCCCAGCCCCTCCACCGGTGAATCAAACCGGTCCCACCGCCGTCCCCCCCGTCACGCCCTTGACGTTGCCTCCCCCGCCCCCCGAAACACCGCAGGCGCCCCGGATCGCCAACGTAGTCGGGCCGAGAGTCCCCGAGCCGCCCCGGCCGCCCCTCCCACCGATCGAAGGACCTCCGGCGCCGACACTCGTCCATCGATTCTTCCGGAGGGCTCCCAAGCCTACGGCCCCCGTCGCGCACGCAACCGTCAGGGTCGCGCGGCCACCCATTGATATGATGCCCGCCCCTCCGCCCCAAACGCCGAGTCCGACTCCCCCACTTGCGCCCGCCCAGGTGAGGAGGGAGGAATCGCTCCCGGCCGCCGCTACACCTCCTACTGTGAAGCTACAACCCGCCGAGCCGGTACCGCCATTGCGCCCCCCTCCCGAAATCTCGGCTTCATTCCCGAAGCCTCCGGTGGAGGTCGCCGGTGAGCGGGGCACTTCGCTCTCTCCTGCCGTTCCGGGTGCCGCCCCGGT
Source organism: Thermoplasmata archaeon (assembly GCA_022749815.1). Lineage (GTDB taxonomy): Archaea > Thermoplasmatota > Thermoplasmata > Lutacidiplasmatales > UBA184 > JAKIWV01. The sequence continues at coordinate 8,593 of JAKIWV010000005.1, read as the reverse complement.
CGGCACGCCGGCCCCGCCCCCGGCACCTGAGCCGCCGAGGATGCCAGCTGTCGAAACCGGCCCGGGATTGACGACCGGTGTTTCCGGAACGAGCCTCACTCCGAGTCCCCCGGTCCCGCCCGGAGTCACGGCAGGACCTGCCGGTATGCGGACAAGGGACACCACGACTCCTGCCCCACCCCACCTGGCGATCCCGAAAACCAGGCGAACGCCGGCCGCCGGTTCCCCACGAAGCCGCCGAACTCGAGTCGCGGAACCGGCGGCGGCTCCATCCTCTCCCATCAGTGCGATCGCGACCCCCCCGCCCGAGTCCAGCGCACCGGGCGGGGCGCGGATCGCCCCGCCGAAGCGTCAGACGCGCCGGCGACGGAAGGCGCCGCCGGTGACGAGTGCCGACCTAGGACCGATGCCGACGAACAGTTCCGCAACCGCGGTCCCGGCATCCCCCGCGGGGAGATCCTCCGAGCCCGCCGCGAAACACCCGCCCGACCCTCCGGCGGAGAGCTGAACCCGGTGGTCGCCGAAGGACGCGTATCGACCGGAGTCCCAGGGATCGACCGGATGTTGGGCGGGGGATTGCTCCCCGGGCGCCCGTACCTCGTCACCGGAGAGACCGGGAGCGGCAAGACACTGCTCGGACTTCGATTCCTCCTTGAAGGGATCCGGAACGGCGAGAACGTCCTTCTCGTGGCGGTCGATGAACCGCCGACGGAGATCATGGAAAACGTCCGTAGCTTTGGCTGGGACCTTTCCGCGATCCGGACTCTTGACGCGAATCCGGGGACCCACGGCCTGCGACGTTTGGCCGACGTCCAGGAAATCCGATCGCTTGGCAATCTGAAATCGATGGCCACGCTCGGCGCTGAAGGGCGTCGGCTGGCGGACTCGGGGGACGAGATATCGATCCAGAGCGTTTACCTGAAGCTCCGGCAGCAGATGTCCGGGGGCCAATACCAACGCCTGGTCATCGATTCACTCACCTCACTCCGAAAGTTCGCGCTGAAAGCGTCGAGCGACCCCCAGGCCGAACGGACGGAGGTTCAGTCGATGTTCCGCTTCGTCAGCGAACAGGGGGTCACGGCCTTACTGACTTCCGCCCCGGCCAACCCGCGGATCCTCACCCCGGAGATCATGCTCAGTCGGGGGGAGATCCTCCTCACTCGAAAGTGGGTGGGCGACAAGTCGGTCCGCCAAATCAAGGTCGTCCGATTCCGTGGGTCCGCCCACGACCTCGAGAGGCGACCCTTCACCATCACGCTCGCCGGCATTCAGGTCGGCTAACTCGCTCGGAGTCCGGAGTCGCTATACAGCTCCAAGTGCGCCGATGCGATCCGGTCCCAGGAGAAATCCTCGATCACCCGACGCCTTCCCGCTTCGCCCATCTCCCGCCGGAGCCTCTCGTCGGCCGCGAGTCGGAGGACGGAGGCATGGAAGAAGCGGGTCAGCTGCTCAGCCGTCGTCCCGGGCGGAGCCGCGAGCCCGCCGCGACCGTTCGGGAAGAGGGACCCCACCATGGAGGAGCCGACGACCGGCAATCCCGAGGCCATCGCCTCGAGAACGGCGCGAGGGAGCACCTCGACCACACTCGGATGAACGAGCAGGTCCGCTTCCGAGTACAGCTTCCTCAAGCGGACGTCGTCCACTTCGCCGAGCAACTCAACGGCGTCGCCGGCCGCTTGCACGCGCCGGGCGTAGGGAGGGTCCGGTATCGGCCCCGCGATCTGCAACTTCAGGCCGGTGCCTCGCAACGCCGCCGCGGCGACCTCCCAGCGCTTCAGGGGGAGGACGACGCCCACTCCCAGGGCCTTCCGTCCGGTTCTGCGGTCCCACGCGGGCGCGAACTCAGACGTGTCGACGCCGAATGGGATCACTCTGAGCGGACGGGGCCATCCTTGAGGGAGCGTCCGGCGCATGGCGGCCTCGACCTCTACGGTCAATGCGACCGTCGCCGCCGCGCGACGAACGGCCCGTCGTTCGAGCCAGGCTCCCCACCGATGCCGCCACGTCGCGCGCCAGAACCAATGGCGCGAGTGGGAAGTGTATACGAATGGAAGCCCAGCGAGGGCGAGGCGATTTGCAACGACAGGAGTGCTGGCATGTAGAATGTCGTACTCTTCTCGCCGGACGAGGGCCGGAAGACGGAGCGCGAACCGGTATTCAGCGAGTGAACCACCCTCGTACACTCGGTCCAGTATGTCCACTGAGTTCCCCGCACGCCGCAGCGCAGCAGCATACTCGAAGAGGATCCGTTCCACAGCGCCGTAGCCTTTCGGGGGTATCGGATGCGCCCCCGTCCCGGCCAAGAGCACCCTCACGGCGACTGCACCGGTTTGGGAGATAAGTCAGCTCGGTTGGATTTGAGCCTCAGCGACCGGGTCCCTCCCGCGGGAGATCCCGAGTGGGCGCGAACAAGACGCCTTCGGCCACCTTCGGAATAAACATCGTCGATTTGTGGGCCATTACTCGGCCGGAGGAGAACGCGCGTTCCTCGATGGCTTCTTCCCGAAGTCGCGGAAGTAGAAACGCGACTCCTCCGGACCAACCGCCCGAGGGGCTCTGAATGGCCTCGATCGCCTGCCGGGGGGACCTGAACACCCCGAAGTCGTGCGGATCTCCGTGGAACTCTTCGGTCAGATAGCCATGAAGGAGGTCGAAGTCGTACCCGCCGTCCGCGCTGTCGGTTCCTCGGAACGCCCAGACACCGGCGGGCCCCACCGCCAGGAACCCCCGGAAATTGCGGCGGGACATGCGGCCCAACTCCTCGATCAGTTCCGGAATCGACGCCGCCGAAGCAAGAGGTCGGACCGACACGAACCGGGACCCCGCGCGAGCCACCAAAGCCTCGGTGCTGACGGTTCCTGGGGCCACCGCTCGGTGCCATGGAAGCAGATGTAGCGCGCGGTCCCGACTTTCAACCAGCATGACCAGTGGGGAAGACCCTGGCCGATCCCGGTGGAAGAGCGTGCGCGCCGCCCCATAGCGGTGATGGCCGTCGAGAATTAGAATCCGCAAGGGTGCGAGCATTCTTGCGAGCTGGCCGCCGACGTCTGGGTCCTCCAACCGCCAGAGGCGATGCTCGGTGCCGTCCAAGGTCGCCCGGACGAGCGGAGCGGCCGTTCCCTCGAGGGACATCCCTCGACGATCCAGCCCTAGGCACTTTTCGAGGAGGTCGTTGATGGCATGGCTCGGCAGAGTGTACCCCGCCATTATCGGCGCGAAGTGCATGCCCGTCGCCTCGGTGAGTCGGACTCGTTCCTCGATCCGTTCAGGGAAGGCGTCCTCGTGTCGAGCGATTAGATCCTCGGGCGTACGTGTCAGGTCGAGCGCACCGACTAGACCGAGCAGGAGGTACTCGGACCGTCGGCTGTCCGGCGGAAGCGCCTCCAGGACGTCGGGGGGCGGAGAGTACCGGATCCCGTAGACGTACAGGGCGGCTTTGGAGTCCTGGACATATGCCCCGGCACGAAAGGCCGATCGGAGCCGGTCCGGAGCCTTCTGAAGAAATTCCGCCAACGTAAGCGTACTGGGTCGGGCGACAAAACCGGCGGCGTTGTGAGGCGTCCTAGAGAACCGGCGCAACTCCGCGTCGGAGAGTGTGTCGTAGACCGGACTGATCAGCTCGGAAGCGGCGGGGTCCGCCGGGTGGTAGGCCCGAAACGGAAGGAGTTCGACCACGAGTACATCGCCTTCCCGAACCCCATGCGCAACCAGCCGCGCGAGAGAGGGTCGACCACCTCGAGGTATATTTCCCCCTTACGCAGTCGATCGGTCGCCCGGCTCAGCACCTGATCCGAGCCCTGTGTCCCAGCGATCTAGTGGGTCGCACTCAGAGGACCAACAGCGGAGGAGTGGGAATCCGCGGCTGGATCGGATGGGAACGCCTCGTGTCGCACTAGTGTGACGGGGGTCGGCCCCCGTCGCGCAAACGTGGTCGTGGAACCGAGTCGGATTGCCGCCGGTCCGTCAAGGAGTGGACCCGGCGCACCACCCCGTCCGACTGGGCCAAAAGAACGAGCCCCGAGGGAAGCGTAAGGGGCGAGATGCGGGAGGGCGCTGCTAGGCCTGCTCCAGTGGCGTAGGCTCCCGATCCAGAACACTTCGGGTGTGGGAAAGGCATCGGTGCACGGCTCCAATTCCAGGGGCGCTTCGGAAGTGCACGAGCAACTCGGAGCCCGGGTCGGGGCCTCCCTCCCTGAGGAAAAAGCCCTGGCCCAAATGGACGGCCTAGCCCGCTACCTGTCGGCGAATCGGGTCGGCGGACTATGCTCGCCGTCGTTTCTCGCGTCGCGGCGACCGCGCCGACAGCGAGGAAAATCACGCTGACCAGCAACAGGAGGAGCCAGAGGGGAAACGGTGCTATGGGAAACGACCGGTACCCGTGGAGCAGGAAAATGCCCGTTGGCGCGGAGCACAGTACTAGCCACGCTCAGAACCCCCCGAGAATCCCCGCGACCGCATGGGTTTGGGTAACACTCGCTATCCCTCGAGGACCCAGTTCCCGAGCCTGGGTCGGGGCCCAGCGGACGTCCTTGATTCAACCCCCCATTCCCACCCCAGGGAGATTCGCTGGGCAGAACTCGGCGTCAAGCAAGATCAATCAGGACATCGAGGGACCAGTTTCCTCGCGGAAGAAAACATAGCGGGGCGAAACTAGGTTCATCCCCGCGTCGACCGGGTAATTGACCAGGAATCCGTTTCCTTTCCGGTTGAATTCGGCGATAGCAGCTAGCTCCCCCTTCTCGGGGTCTCCTCGAAAACTCCAGACATCGTCGAAGTAGAATTGCGTTCCGCTCCTCAAAATCGGCCCCAACCAGTCGAGGATCGTACGCGTAGAACTGTAGAAGTCCACGTCGATCAAGACGATCGCTGGCGGGTGCCTTTGGAGCTGGCCGCGGAGTTCGGCGGTAAGCGAATTCTCGTAAAAACCGGAGACGTAGTTGAGGTCTATGCGCCCCAGATCCGGCTCTTGCAAAGCGATCTTGCGTCGGACCTCACCCAATGAGTGAGCGAAATCGCCGGATCTCCAGCCACGCCTACCGTCGGAGTGTTGGTCCTTGGTCGAAGTGGGCGCTGGGAGACCTTGAAAGCTGTCGAACGCGAAGACGTGGAATGGGTCTGTCAGGCGACCAGCCGTCCGCTCGAAATCGCGAATCGCACGAACGAAGGCGACCAGGGTGTCGCCTCCGCCGACCCCGAACTCGTAGTATGACCCCCACGGACCAACTCCAGCGAGAGAGAAGCGCCTTTGTTGAAGGAGGAGAAAGTAGAACGTCGCGCGGTAGCTTCCCTTCGGGGAGACTCTGCGAAGGAGATTAGCAACAAACTCGGGGTGCTCTAGGCTGAACGAGGCGATCCCCCTTGCAGAAAACCGGCCCGCGTGCGTTCCCGACATCAGTAACGATTGACCAACAGAGGTTTCAATGCCGCACGAAGCCAGGATGGAGGCTGTCCAACACTCATAGCGAAACGAACACAGGCCCAACGACGAGAGTCACATGTCTCTTTGGGTTCCCCAGTCGGCAACGCAATCCTTGGTTCCGAAGGGCGACAGCAGGCTGCAGGAACCTTCTCCTTTGCCGAACCGTCGACGAACCGAAAGCGGACCACTGAGGCAGCGCCCCCTACCGATAGGGTCAGACTGGCGGAGGCGGCGCTTTTTCATCTCGTTTCCATTCGAACTCGGGTCGATGAAACATGAAGGCATGGCCGGCAATGGCCGGCGACGCGAACAAAGGGAAGGGCTCCAAGGCGCCCTCTCCGCGGGCGTTGAACTCGCGAATCGCCGCGAGCTCTCCATAGGCTGGATTCGCGTGGAAGAGCCACAGATCATCAAAGTGGAAGATAGTTCCCGACGAGAGCAAAGGTCGGAGCCAGTTCAAGACCACTGAGGTGGCGGAGTAGTAGTCCACGTCGATGTTTACTAGTGAGGGCGGGTACGCGCGGAGCGGCTCAAGCAGTTGGGGGGTGAGGCTCTTCTCGAATCGGCCCTCCACGAGTCGCACGTCAACTCCTTGGGTGATTACCCGCTTGCGGCGTAGGAGCTCCATGATCTCGCTGGTCGAGCCGGCGAACCTGCCCGGAGGAAGGCCAGGGTGCGCGTCCCGGTAATTCTCGGTGGGCGGGAGACCCTGGAAAGTGTCAAACCCGACGATTCGAAACCGGTTCGGCGGCATGCCTGTGTGCCGGCAGAAGGTCCGTAGCGCGTCCGCGTACTGAGCGAGGCTCAAGCCTTCGCCTGTGCCAAATTCGTAATAATTTCCGAACGGACCCCATCCAGTGGAGTGGGCCCAGGCCTGATACTGGAGGATGAAATAGAACCAGGACCGAAGCGGACGATACTCAATCGCCTGGAGCAGCTTCTGCCAAGCCACCGGGAGGAAGCGAGCATTCCAATAGGGAGTAAACGGGGGCACGTTGATTCCGGACCCACAATCCGGGGTCAGTGCAAAAGGCCTGCGGCCAAATCTCCGGAACCTCGCTCAGGTGCAGCGACCGACCGGACTCGATGGGCCGATTGCTCACCTGCCCCGCTTGACGCCCCATCGCGCCCGCCGGAGTCGTCCCTCGGCCACGGGTTGAAATAGCGGCAGACTTCTCTCGGGAATGGCGACGGACTTTGAAGACCGGCGGGCTTCAGGCGCGAAAGGGGTGGTCGATTCCTGCGGTCCTGGTCGCGGCGCTACTTATACTCGCGGTGAGCGGTCTGACGTTCTCCACAGCGATGCCGGCCAAGCGGATGGCCACGCCGACCGCCTCCGCGAGGGCGACGTCTGGCGCTGGACCGAGCGTCGTTGAATTCGTGGATAAATTCACCACGGATTCCTCGCTCAACTCCTCGGCGTGGGTGACGAACGGTCCGGCAGCCACCGCTATGCTGACGTATCAAGGGGCCTCGCTACTCTCCCCCGTGACCCCCTCATTGGGCTTCTCGTCGGCCCAAGGAATGTCTCTGAGCGGCGCCACCGCCGACTACACGTTCGACGCCGTGCAAACGCTGCAGACTTTCTTGCCACCGTTCGACGCCCAGGCCACGGTCATGGCGACCGCATCCCATGGAAACACCTTCGCTTTCGCCCTCACGACCGCAAACGCCGGCCAGGGGATGTACCAGGTCGGCGACCTGAATGCCACCAATCCGTACTACAGTATCGGGGCTCTGACATCGGTTGGACCGGGCCTCCCGTGGGTCGGGGTTAGGGTCTTGGACGCGACTCCGTCGCTCGACACCTGGTATACTTTGAGCATCGATGTCAACGCGTCCGGAGTGGCGGCGGTGAGCGTCGCACAGGGATCCGCCGTCGTCGGGACTGTATCCTACTACATCGGCTTGGGCGCGTACTACCTGTTCCTCGGTCAGTTCGTGGACACACCGCCGGCGACGGGGGCCAACTCCGCGGATTGGAGCTCGGTGTATGTCAACCAGACCCCTACGTCGCCACCTCCCCCGACAATCGACGGTATGCTTGCCGACCCAAGCTCCATTGTGATTGGCGGGTCCACGGTGCTCTACACCTTCGTATCGGGCGGGACCCGCCCTCTCACGACGGTCTACTCTGGCTTGCCTCCGGGTTGCAACTCCCGTTCCACGCTGGCACTGGGCTGCAGTCCCACGTCGGCCGGGAACTATACTGTCGCGGTGAAAGTGACCGATGCCACTGGACGGTCAACCAACAGTGAGGCGAACCTCTCGGTGGGGCCCCTGCCGATCGTCCCGCCTCACGTGTACGGCGTCGTTGCGGACCCCACTTCAATCACGCTCGGGGGGTCGACCGCATTCGTCGTGATAGTTTCTGGGGGGGCGGTCCCCCTCTCGGTCTCCTATTCGGGCCTTCCCCCGGGGTGTAGCTCCCGGTCCACCACTGCTCTGGACTGCACCCCCGCGCACTCAGGGGGCTTTACGGTGCTCGTGACCGTGACCGACTCACAAGGGCGATCGGCGACGGGGGAGACCAATGTCACGGTGGGTCCAAGCTCACCGCCGGCCCCTCTCGTTACTCCGGGCGTCGCGGTAGCGCTGGGGTTTGGCGGCGTGGCTCTTGCCGTCGGGTTAGCGGGTCTACTCATTGGCCGACGACGGGCCGTAGACGGCCCGAAGATTCCCGAATCGGGTTAGTGGTTCGGCGGCTTGAACGGAGACGCGGGCTGGAAGATTGAGCCGGGACCCGTCGAGTCAAGAAGTCGATCCCCCCACAATCCAGGGGCCTAGTGGGATTCAATTACGAAGGGGTTCAAGTCTTGTCCGCCCGGGGTTTCTCAAGTCAACCTTCGAGGAAGTCTGAGGGCGAGCGCGGTCCTCTCAAGAGAAGTGGGCCCAGTCGGGTCTAAGATGATAAGCTATTAGAACCCAGCCTCCCATAGCCTCTTCATGGCCCCAGATCGCACCCCACGCCTCGAGCCCTTCCTGGCGGAAGGCGAGGACCGCCGCCGCTGGCATCGAAACGTCGCCCAGGGAAGTCGAGCCACTGCGGACGTCTACGCCCGGAGGCTCGCAGCCTTCTGTCGGGCGATGAAGACCAGCCCTGAGGCTTTGGCGAAGATGGGCGACAAGGCGCTCCGCGACGTGGTGCTCGACTTCGTCGAGGCTGAGTCGAAG
>JAKIWV010000004.1 GCA_022749815.1 Thermoplasmata archaeon | reverse complement strand
GGCTGGGTTCTATAAGAGAGTGATTATGGGCCCAGTCGGATTTGAACCGACGACCTCCCGGTTATCAGCCGGGTGCTCCAGCCAACCTAAGCTATGGGCCCCGCCGTCCGGGAGTCCGCCAAGACTTGAACCTTTCCCGGCGGGGTCCCGAGATTCGTCTCGACCTGGGGCATCCACCAGCGCCCAGGCAATGGGTGTTGCGACCTAGAGCTTCCGATCCGGTGCGCTCGGTGTGGTCCCGTCTCCGTAATTGGAAGGGCCGAGGAAGCGGCACACTGGGGGCTTGAATGTGGCCCCCCTTCCTGTGCTCGGGACCCACCCCGAGAAGTCGTTTGTTCTGACGATGACCTCCGTGTCTCCGTGCCTCTGAAATAGTACATCGCCGATTTGCTCGTTAGATATACCGTTCCGTGTGATCAACTTGAGCGCAATCCTTCGCCTGCCGCCTGAACTCGTCGAGTTCAGCCTTCGAGAGCCCCCACGATCCATGCTCATTAGAGGCGAACCCGGCGCGGGGAAGTCGACGCTCGCCCTGACCCTTCTCAGCACCTTCCGAGGGAAGCGGATACTCATCACAAGCCGAGTGACCGGCCAGGAGATCGAGAAAGACTATCCTTGGCTTCGCACGGACGTCGAGGGTCCGGTTGAGATCATAGAATCCTTGGCCAGCTCCTCCCGTGTCGACGCAAAAAGCCGGGCGATGGAAGCGAGCTCCAAGTTAGTGCTACCAGCCGCGGGGGACTCGGAGCTCGAAAAGCTCTGGCTCCCGGATTCTCTGATCGAGGCCTTTTCGCGAATAGGGCCGGGAAGCCCTGGCATGGTTGTCGTCGATTCATGGGACGCGCTTGTCGAGCACTTCCTGGGCGCAGCGAAGGCCGACGCGACGCGGTACCCGGACAGGGAAGAGATTGAGCGGCTGATGCTCGGACTCCTCGGTCGGGGTAAGGCCCACCTGGTCCTGGTGGTCGAGAGGGAAGGTCCGACGCAACTCGACTACCTGGTCGACGGTGTCGTTGCCTGCGTCGTGTCCAGTAACGAAAACCACCTAGAGCGTTGGTCCCACCTCAAGAAGATGCGTGGGGTCAGGGTCAACCATGCTTGGTACCCCTACACCCTGGAGGGAGGGAGGTTCCTTTGCATCGCGCCGATGCCCCCAGAGTTTCGCACCCGGCTCGAGCGCCCACAGCCGGAACCCGACCCCAAGCCCGGGTGGATCTGGCCCGGCTCTACCGACTATGCGACCCACTTCGGGCGACTCCAACTTGGCCGGACAAGCCTGATCGAGGCCGACCCCGACGTCCCGGTCGAGGCAGTCCGACTCTTGGTGTCGCCTCTCCAGAGCCAGGTCTTGACCCTCAATGGCCGTGTCCTCGCGATTCTGCCCCCGAGCCTCTCGCCGGGTGATCTGTGGGAGGCGTTTCAGCCCATCGTTTCCCCCGAACAGTTCGTCTCCAATGTCCGGTTGTATGCACCTTCCGGGTTGGCCCCCAATGCGAGGAATTACGAGATGCTAGACAAGGTCATGGTCGCGGGGCCGGCGACCGAGGCTCCTCCGATGGCAACTCGCATGCCGGAAGCCAGTAAGTTCCTCCGGGAAGGGAACGCCGCCGGGATCCCCAGCCTCGCCGTGGTATGGCTCAGTGGCCTGCGCGCCGCATCGGCCGGTGCCGTGGCTGCCTACACTCCGGAGACGTTCCCCGGCCTCGTTCAGAGGACGCTCGCCGATTCCTCGACACACATTGTGATGATCGGGCCACCGTCGGACCCCCTGCTCCATAGCCTCCAGGCGATTGCTTCGACACGGATCTCGATGAAAACCCGAAGCGGCCGAATGTTCTTGTACGGCATTCAGCCGCTGACCCCGCCTCTGGTTCTGGCTCAGTCCGACATCGGAGCCCCGTATCATCTGATCCGAATCGTCTGATGGCGGCGCTGTCAGGGCAGGTCGCGGATTCCCCGAGTGGCAACCGCCTGACGTGGCGGCCGTCAGCCAGCTCCCGCCCGTAGTGCTCGCAGAAGCACGCGCGCAACAGGCGGGGACCATCCGGAGCGTGAGGGACTGGTTTTCTTGCGGGAGAAAGCGTAGCGTGGAGAAACCAGGTTCATCGCAGCATCGACCGGATAGTGGACGAGGAACGCGTCTCCCTTCAGGTTGAACTCGTTGATGGCCGCCAGCTCGCCCTTCTCGGGGTCTCCTCGAAAACTCCAGCCGTCGTCGAAGTAGAACAGTGTTCCGTTCCTTAGAATGGGCCCCGATCACTCGAGAATAGTACGTGTAGAGCTGTGGAAGTCTACGTCGATGCTGACCAGAGTCGGAGGGAAACGCCGGAGCTCTTCCCGGAACTCGACGGTCAGCGAATTCTCGCAAAGCCCGGGGATGAATTTGAGGTCCATGCGCCCAAGATCCGGTTGTTGCGACGCGATCCTTCGTTGGACGTCAGCCAGGGAGTGCGCGAAATCGCCGGATCTCCAACCACGCCTCCCTTAGGGATGTTGGTCCTTGGTCGACGTGGGCGCTAGGAGACCCTGGAAGCTGTCAAACGCGAAAACGCGGAAACGTTCTGTCATCCAACCATTCGTCTGCTCGAAATCGCGAACCGCCTGAATTAATGCCACTAGGGTGTTGCCCCCCCACCCCAAACTCGTAGTTCGTCCCCCAAGGACGGACGTCGGCAAGACAGAAGCGCCACTGTTGAAGGAGCTGGAATCAGCAAGTGGCTCGGTATCTGCCCCTCGGGGCGACTCGCCGGAGCAGATTGGCGAAATATTCAGGGTGCTCGAGGCTGAACGAAGTGATTGCCGCTGAAGAAAACCGGCCAGGGTAGTTGCTCGACATTGGTAAGAATCGACCAAGAGTGGTCCCATTTCTTCATGAGGCCAGTTTGAGTGCCGCCCCTTGTAGCATCGAAACGGGAATCGGCCCAATGACGCGAGCCGCTCGTCGCTTTGGGTTTTCCGGTCAGCAGCTCGATCACAGGTAACTTCACGGGTCTCCGCCCGCTTCCCCACATTGACCGACCTGGCGACCATCGGGGGCTCGACGGTGTGCTCTCGACTCGCCTTTGGGGAGAGGTATTTACTCCCCGGGCGACGTCCGCCCCCCACTAGGACGGCTCGAATGGCTCCCCCTAGTGGGAGCTGATTCCGAGAGGAGCTGAGAGAACTGGGATGGGACGACCTACGATGCTGGACGCCTTGTGGCCCATCCGAGAAGGTCTTTCGCAGCTCTCATTACCGGCCGTCATCTCGGGACTATCCGGACAACCGACGAAGAAGGTCCGGGGATACCTTCGAGAGTTGTGGCCCCCCGCGGGAACAAGCACCGCGTTCCTATACTGCGTGACGCGGGCGATGACCCCCCAGGTGATCGTTGAGACGGGCGTCCACAGCGGTGGCAGCTCCCGAGTCATCTTGGACGCGGTTCACCGGAATGGAACGGGGCACCTCTATTCGATCGACCTGCCCTTTCACGCGCCGTGGACCACCTCGGATGGTCGACGGGATGCAACCCATCTCCCCGCCGGTTTGTCCACCGGATACCTGGTGCCCGAGTTCCTCCGGTCCGCGTGGACCCTCATCGAGGGAGATGCTAAGGTGGAGCTGCCTTCGCTGCTCGCACGACTCCCAAATGTGGACGTGTTCTTCCATGATTCCGAGCACTCGTTCCAGCATCAGATGTTCGAGTACACCGCCGTCTGGCCCCACCTCCGTCAGGACGGCTTGTTGATTTCGGACGATACCAACTGGTCCGACGCGTTTGACGCATTCTGTCGTGAAAAGGATCTTCATCCGCTCAAGCTCCGGACGGCCCACAGCGTGTACGGAGCAGTCCGAAAACCCTAGCCCTTTCCGCCCACCGCCTCCTCGAGTTAACGGGGAGAGACGCGTCGTACTGTGCGCACCAGCCAATGGCGTCGTTCGCGAGCTCTCTCCCGAAGGCGCGCGAAGTCAGCGGTGGGCGGGAGCGGCCGCAAGGCGAAGTTCCAAAAGCTCCACGTCAAGATACCGGCCGAACTTGTTCCCGACCTCATGCATGACGCCGACGGATGAGAAGCCCATCACCACGTGCAATGCGCGACTTACAGGGTTGCCCTCCGCGATTCGGGCGAGGACGAGATGGAGCCCGCATCTGGACCCCTCGGCGAGAAGCTCGGTTAGCAGTGCTCGACCCACCCCTCGATTCCGCCAGGCCGGGTCGACATACACGGAAATTTCGGCGGTCCCGTTGTACGCTTGCCGCTCCGACCAAGGGCTCAACGCCGCCCAACCGACTAACGTCGGCCCCAGCTCGGCGACCAGAACGGGGTGCCGGCCATCGTGATCTTTGAGCCATGAGACCTGTTCGGCGAGGGATCTGGGTTCCGTGTCGAACGTCGCGGTGGTCGACTGAACCGCCTCATTGTAGATCGTGCGAATCCGGTCCGCGTCCCCGACGCGAGCGGTGCGAATTGTGGGCAGTCTTCTTGGGGCGTTTGGGCTGTCCTTCCGGGTCATATGCCCCTCGATTCTTCGGATAGATAAATCGCGGACCGGTGGCGCGCCGGGGAGGCTGTTCCGTTTCGGGCCCGTGAGTTGGCCGAGGGGGATCGCGGTCGAGGGGTACCGATTGAAACTCGGCAAAGTGCGATCTTCGGGACGAAGCATCCGCGAGTGGAGGTAGCGGTATGGGGCGCTTTCGCGCGAGGTCGGGGTCTTACTTCGCTTCTTGAAGGGAGCGAGAATCCGGATCCCATAGGAACGCCCTCCACGGAGCAGGGAGGTCGAACGAGTAGGCGCTGATGGTCAAAGTCAGCACTTCATGCCGGGCTTGCAACTCCTCCAGACGGCGGGAAAGCCTGGATTCCCAAGCGGAGGTCGCCTCGTCGATCGTCGAGGTCCCTTCGGGGAGCGGGTAGTCGGGGTACATCAGAAAGACCGCGAGCTCGGCCCCGGACCGAGACAGGTCGGGTAGATCCCGCGTGAGGATGGCATCCGTTGCGTCCGAGGCGGCGCGAATGATGACGGTCGGTCGGTCCGTGACTCCAGGAAGGTACCACACCAACTGGGGCCGGTCCTCCCGATCGGGGGCCTGAATTAGGCCGCGGCCCTCCGCCATCTGCCCGAACAGCGTTGTCATGACTCGGTTCCATTCCTCGTCGGTATACTCCGGATTCTTCGGGTCACTTCGTTGTCCGAACTGGACGAATTTTCGGTGGCGGTCGTAAAACAGGCCTAGTTCGGTGAGCAGGCTCCCCGCGGAGGAGTCATACATCTCCCGAAAGCCCCGGAACCAATCTCGCGCGTGCAAGCGGGTCCGTTCACGGGGCTCCATGCGGTCGACCTGGCCCTTGAGGGCGAGCGATGGACGAAACTGCGCCTCGCCCGTTCAACTACCTTGCGGTCGCCCGGCCGATCCGCGGGCCGTGATCCGCCGACCGAGTCTGCAGCTTCCGGTACACGGAGGTTGCCCCGGAGGTAGAACCCTTAACCTCGGGGGGGAATACAATCCGTGTGTCTCCCGAACACCGGGCGGAGACCGAACCCCATCGTCCGCCCCCTTACCTCTCCAGCATTCTAGCCGACGCTCTAAGGGAGAGCACCGAGCGGCGCCTGCTCGACCTGATCCGCGAGGGCCCGGTCCCACATCATCTCGGCCTGATCATGGACGGGAACCGGCGGTTCGCCCAATCCCATGGGCTGATCATCGAGGAAGGTCACCTCAAGGGGAAGGAGAAGCTCGAGGAGCTGCTCAACTGGTGTCTCGAGGTCGGCGTCCGGATCCTGACGGTTTACGCCCTTTCGACGGAGAATCTGAATCGGCCTGCCGAGGAGGTTTCCCAGCTGATGGACCTCTTTGCGGACGCCTTTCGCGACATCGCACGGGACCCTCGCGTACACAAGCACCGCATTCATGTGGCCGCGATCGGAAATCGCGCGGTGCTCCGGGCCGACGTCGTGGAGGCGATCGACCTCGCCGAGGAGTCGACCAAGGATTACTCGGACTATTTCTACAACGTGGCGATCGCGTACGGAGGCCGAGAGGAAATCGTCCAAGCGATCCGGCGCCTCGCGGAACAGGTCGCTGCCGGCACCTTGCGCCCGGAAGATATCGACGACCGAAAGGTCTCGGAGAATCTTTACACCGCGAATCTACCCGACCCCGACCTCGTCCTGCGGACCAGCGGAGAGGAACGGATCTCGAACTTCCTCCTCTGGCAGGTGGCCTATTCGGAGCTCTATTTCTCCGACGTCCTGTGGCCGGGACTAACGAAGACCGACTTCCTGCGGGCACTACGGGCCTTTCAACTCCGCCGTAGGAACTTCGGAAAGTAGCCCCACCGCACTGGGGAGCCGCCCGTTGCCCCCGGGATGCACGTCCTTTAAATACAAGTGCATATTCAGTGCTCTTGACGACCGAGAGGAATCTCGGGAGGAAAGAGAACCATGTTGACGGGACAGACACCAATTCTGATACTGAAGGAAGGGACCAAGCGAGAGAGGGGACGCGGCGCCCTCGCGAACAACATTGCCGCCGCAAAGGCGATCGCCGACGCCGTCCGATCGACCCTCGGACCGCGCGGGCTCGACAAGATGCTCGTCGACTCGATGGGCGATGTCGTCGTTACGAACGACGGTGTTACGATCCTCAAAGAGATGGATGTAGAGCACCCGGCCGCGAAGATGTTGGTCGAGGTGGCCAAGACTCAGGACCAAGAAGCCGGCGATGGAACGACCACGGCGGTCATCCTCGCGGGGGAGCTCCTCAAGCGTGCCGAGGCCCTCATCGAGCAGAACATCCACCCCACGATCATCTCGCACGGCTACCGTCTGGCCGCCCAAAAGGCCCTGGAAGTGCTGAGTGGTCTCTCGGAACCGGTCAAGATCGACGACCCTGAGACGCTGCGGCGAGTCGCCGTAACGTCGATGTCCTCGAAATCGGTGTCGTTCAACCGGGACCTCCTCGCCGACATTGCGGTTAAGGCCGTTCAGGCCGTCGCCGAGAAGCACGACGCAACCTATACGGTCGACTTGGACGACATTCAGATCGTCAAAAAGCAGGGCGGTTCGATCACGGACTCCCAACTCATCGAGGGCGTCATTGTGGACAAGGAAAAGGTCCACTCCGGAATGCCCCCGCGGGTCGAGACCCCGAAGATCGCCCTCCTGGATGCCGCGCTCGAGATCAAGAAGACCGAGATCGACGCCAAGATCGAGATCAACGAACCGTCGCAGCTGAACGCCTTCCTTCAGGAGGAGGAGAACATGTTGCACCGGATGGTCGACCAAGTGAAGAAGTCCGGTGCCAACGTCGTCTTCTGCCAGAAGGGCATCGACGACCTGGCCCAGCATTACCTGGCGAAGGCAGGCATCTACGCGGTTCGGCGGGTCAAAAAGTCCGACATGGAAAAGCTGGCGAAGGCCACCGGCGCGAGCATCGTGTCAAAGGTCAGCGAGCTGTCTCCGGAGGACATCGGCACCGCGGGCATGGTCGAGGAACGAAAGATCGGGGAGGATACCCTGACGTTCGTCACCGGCGCCAAGAACGCGAAGGCCGTTTCGGTCCTACTGCGCGGAGGCACCGAGCACGTACTCGATGAGATCGAGCGCTCGATGGACGACGCGCTCAACGTGGTCGCCGTGGCCGTCGAGGACGGCAAGATCGTCTACGGAGGCGGCGCCACCGCGGAGGAGATTGCCCTCCATCTGCGGGACGAGGCGGCCAAGGTTGGCGGCCGGGAACAGATGGCGTTTGAGACGTTCGCGGAGGCGCTCGAGAGCGTTCCGCGTACCCTCGCCGAGAACGCGGGTCTGGACCCGATCGACATTCTGATCGAGCTGCGCCAATCCCACAAGAGCGGCAAGAAGTTCGCCGGCGTCAACGTCCACTCGGGCAAGGTCGACGATATGAAGGTCCTTCATGTCGTGGAGCCCATCCGGGTCGGGCGCCAGGCGATTGAGTCCGCGACCGATGCGGCGGTCATGATCCTCCGTATCGACGACGTGATCGCGTCCAAGACCGGCGCACCCCCGGGCGGGGGCGGCGGCGGTCCGGGGGGTCCCGGCGGCGGCATGGGCGGCGGCGACTTCGGCGAGGACTGAACGGTTCTCCCGTCGTCCGGCTCGACCGAACCCCTTCCCCCTCCCCCGGGATTCCCCGGGGGAGACCTGTTCCTAGGAAGTTCACCCGAGGGTTTGGAGTAGACGTCCCACCCGACGAATCGCTTGGGCGCGGTGCGACCGTCGATTCTTCTCGACGGGGTCGAATTGCCCGAAGGTGCGGGTCTCTCCGTTCGGGATGAAGATCGGGTCGTACCCGAAGCCGTTCCTTCCTCGTGGCCGGTCCGCGAGCCGTCCTCGGCACTCACCCGACACGGTCCACTGGCGAGACCCGCGGGCGAGCCCGGCGACGGTCCGGAACACTGCGCCCCGCGCCCGACCGCGCGTCAACGTCAGCATCCCGCGGAGTCCGATCGTCTTGAAGGCATAGGCTGAATAGACCCCTGGGAACCCGTCGAGCGCGGGGATGAACAGGCCCGAATCCTCTACTAGGACGGTCTGGCCTGACCTCGCCGCGTCCGCTAGTTTCGCCTCGACGACGGAGGCCAGGTCGTCGGCCTGGACCTCCGGCAGTCTTCGTCGGTCCCATCGGACCCGGACGCCGTATTCCCCGAGGATCGAACGAACCTCTCGGAACTTCCCTACGTTCGTCGAGACGAACGCGAGGTCCATCGGCCTACCAGGGATACCGGTCGTAGGCGATGATCTCGTCTGGGCTCTTGCGGCCCTCGGAGGGCGCCGAGCCGTTCGTCTCGGCCGGGAACCCGAGCGGAATCACGGCGATCGGGTGGATCCCCTCCGGGATCTGCAGCGCGCGTCGGATCTTGTCCTCGTGGAAGTCGACGATCCAGTTCGTGGCCAGGCCCTCGGCTACGGCCGCCAATCGGAGTTGGTGCACCGCCACAGCGGTGTCGAGAGGGTAGGTCGAGATGTAACCCCCGACGGTCATCGGGAGGTCGTCCTCGAGCGCGAACGCGACGATCACGACAGGCGCTTCAGCGACAATCTTCCCCCGAGGGCAGGCCTGGGCGATTTGGCGCTTCAGTTCTTCGCCGCGCACCACGACGAACCGCCAGGGCTGGAGATTGCTCTGCGACGGGGCGAGCCGAGCCGCGGCCACGACCGCCCGCACCTTCTCCTCGGGAACCGGGCGGGTCTGGAACGTCGTGCACGAGCGGGACGCCCGTATCGCGTCGTAGAGGTCCATAGGTCGGCCGAAGAAAAAAGGTCGAGAACCGACGGGAAGGGCTGTTAGCCCCCTACCAGGGTGAAACGCATTCGAACAAACAGAGTCCGGCCCCTCTTAAAAGGGTTTGCGGGAAGCACCGCCACCGATCGGGAGCACGGACAGTTCGCTCGCCACTCGTCGTCAAGGATCTAGCCGCAGGGGCGCCCCGAGCGTATGGAACAGCCCGCTCAGCGTGTGGTCGAGCCAGGCGCCCACTAGAACGCCCATCACGCTCAACAAGACGAGTCCGGCGACCAGCACGAACACGAAGGTCGCCCACGCTTCGACGCGGTCCATGGTTCACGCCCCGGGAATCGACGCTACGGAAATTTCCGGTAGATAAACGGAGGGCTCCACTCGAATCCGGCGCGGTCGAGGTGCCCAGAGGAGCCTCGGGGGGGGCCCAAGGCCAGAAGGTTCAATACTCTCCACCGATACGGCGGCCCGGCGGTGCCCTGGTAGTCTAGCGGTCTAGGATCTAAGCCTGTCGAGCTTGGAACTCGGGTTCGAAGCCGGCGCGGGAAACCCCGGCGGCGAAACTCCCGACCAGGGCGTCGACCTTCCCGGGCTCGAACCGCGGGGCCCGGGAATCACTCCCGAAATTCAGTGGAGCGACCCGACCACCCGAACGTGACGACATGGAATCCGAGCGTGAGCAGGTCGGAGAACATGTATCGCCAGCCGGCCCGGGTTCGGCCGAGCTTTCCGGCGATCCGGACCACGTCCCGAACCGAGAGTCCTCGCTGGAACCAGCGGTTATAGAACCGGACCAGACGGCGGACGTCGGAGCTTCGTACCCCGGAGCGGCCGCGCTTGAGGTCCTCCCCTAAACCCCGAATGACGTACAAGTCCGCCGGCGCCCGGGCAAAGAACCAGAGGTCTTCAGCGCCCCCGCCGCTACCGGGGCCTCCCTGGTCCACGAACGGGTGCTTCAGGAACAACTCCCGAGGACCGAGGGCGAGCCACGAGTTGCGGTGGTCCGAGTCGATCGCGACGCCGATCCGCCCGGAGCGGGGGGTCCATTCGGAGAGTCGGGCGAGGTCGAATTCGTTGTCGACGTCGGTCACGAGGACCCAGGGGGTCCGCGCGGCGGCGATCGCCCGATTCCGTCCGACCCCCAGCGTGCAGCGCTCGGAGAGCACCTCGGCGCCGCGGGCCCGGAGAAGGTCAGGCGTTCCATCGGAGGAGAGACTGTCGGTTACGATGATCTGACGGATGGCGAATGGTCCGAAGGACGTGAGATGCGAGACCCAGCGATCGATGTAGGACGCCGCTTGGAAGCTGGAGGCGCAGACGGTCACCTCCGGCATCGGTAAACCTGCGCTCCCCAGCTCGCGGGGAACCGGGCGGGATCCTGGACCTCGGAGAAGTGGAAACGGCCCGGAGTTCCTCCAGGCTCGACGCCCCGGCCGTGGAGCCAGGCCGCTTTTACCCGCTTCGGCACGAGCTGCCGCAAGGAGGCTGGCACCCAGCAGTTGTCGGAGTAGGTCCAAAATGACTCGGGGTTCTCCTCGTGGAAGCAGCTCACCGAAGCGAAGTGCGGGCGGAGCATCTCGGTGACCTCCGCCGCATAGTACTCTCGCAAATGGTACGGATTGGGGGAACGCCCGTCAACGTACGAGCGTTCGGTGAAGGATCGGTTCGGAGTGGACAGGAACAGGAGCCCCCCCGGTCGGAGTAGTCGAGCAAGCTCCGACACGTAGGCGGGACCGTCGTGGACGTGCTCCAGCACCTCGAACGAGACCACCGCTTCGAAGGAGCCGGCGCGAACCGCCTGGATCTTCCCCCTCGCGAACTGCAGCCCGGTCCGGGCGTAATGGCCCCGGGCGTATCGAATCGCCTGGGGGTCCGTGTCGATTCCTACGACGGAGCGCGCTCCGTGGGCGGCAAGATAGTCGGAGCCGTACCCGTACCCTGACCCCGCATCGAGAACGCGGAGGTCCTGGAGTTGGGGGCCTGCCCATTCGTAGCGGGCGAGATGATCGGCCGGTACCTCCACGTCGGGAACGCACGCTCCGCCCTGTTCCCGGATCACCACGAACCCTGCCCTCGCGCGTCTTCGGGGCGGGACCGGAGCGCTCGCGCGAGCCCCGCGGGGCGGACGACGCCGCCCGGAGTGATGAATGCCGTAACGTACCGGGCGGGCGTCACGTCGAACGCAGGGTTCCGGGCCCGACTACCGGACGGCGCGGTGCGGTGCCCGGCAAATTCGAGCACCTCTCCTTCCGCACGTTCCTCGACAGGAATCGCCCGACCGGTGCTCCGACGGACGTCGAAAGTGCTCCACGGCGCCGCTACATAGAAGGGGAGATGGTTCTCCCGGGCCACCACCGCTTTCTCGTACGTCCCGATCTTGTTCGCAACATCGCCGTTCCGTGCGATCCGATCGGCCCCGACGATTACGGCATCGACCTCGCCCGCCCGCATGAAGTAGCCCCCGGCATTGTCGGCGATGACCGCATGCGGGATGCCCTCCTCGCGCAGCTCCCATGCCGTGAGCCGGGATCCCTGGAGCAGCGGGCGCGTTTCGTCGACCCAGACGAAGATCGGCGCTCCCCGGCCCCGGGCCACCCGGAGCGGTGCAAGGGAGGTACCCCACTCGACCGTCGCGAGAGCGCCCGCGTTGCAGTGGGTGAGCACGCGGGGCCGTCGTTCGAAGAGCGAAGCCCCCGCCTCCCCGATCTGGTGGCATTGCTCGACGATCCGCTCTCGGTAGCCTTCGGCGGCCGCCAACGGATCACCCCCTCGGTCCCAGACGCCGCGGACGGTGTCGATCCCGACGAAGAGGTCCACTGCCGTCGGTCGGGTCGACCCGAGGAGCTTGGCCGCGAAGCGGGACGATCGCCCCCCTCGGGCGGCGAGGACCATCCCAAAGGCGGCTGCCACCCCGATGGCAGGAGCCCCACGGACCGTCAGGGTTCGTATGGCCTCCGCGACCTGTTCGACCTTGGAAAGTTGCAGTATGACCTTCCGGCCGGGAAGCTTCCGCTGATCGATCAGGTGCAACCGGCCACCGGAGTACCAGAGCGCGCGGACCGGCATCGTGCTAGGCATCGAAGGTGTGCAGGAGGTCGAGCCAGCTCGAGTTCACGATCTTGGGGCTCTTCAACGCCTCCTCGAGAGGAATGCCCGTGACCTGCTCCCCTCGAAGTACAGCGACCTGGCCGAACCGTCCCTCGAGCACCAGGTCCACGGCCTGCGCGCCGAGCCGGAGCGAGAGGAGTCGGTCGAAGAGCGTAGGGGGGCCGCCCCGCTGGATGTGCCCGATCTGGGCACTCCGGGCTTCGACCCCCGTACCGACCTCGATCCGTTTGGCCAGGAACGCTCCGACTCCCCGTTCTCGGAGGAGCTCGTGCCCAAACTCGTCCCGGGCGCCCGCCGAAGGCTTCTCCGCATCGACCTCGATCCCCTCCGAGGTGACGATGAGGGCGTACCCCCGAGCCTCGACCGCCCGTTGAACGTGGGCGAAGAGCCGGGTTTCGTCGTAGGGTTCTTCCGGTAGCAGCGTAAAGTCGGCCCCAGAGGCGAGGCCGGTGGCCAGCGCCACCCACCCGGCATGCCGGCCCATGACTTCGAGTACGATCGCCCGGTGGTGGCTCCGGGCGGTGTCGCGCAACCGCTCGGCGGCCTCCATGGCGACCGAAGCGGCCGAGTCGAAACCAAAGGTCCAGTCGGTTCCGTTGACATCGTTGTCCATGGTCTTCGGCACGCCAACCACCTTGCCGCCTCGGTGGTGCAAGGCGAGGGCCGCGGACAGCGTGTCGTCCCCCCCGATGGCAACGAGGGCGTCCACACCGGCCGAGATGAGGGACGCCTCGACCTTCACGACGTCCTCGGGTTTCTGGAACGGGTTGGTTCGGGAGCTTCCCAGGATCGTGCCACCCGTGCCCGTGACTCCCACCATCTCGGCGAGCGTCAGCGGTCGACTGAGTCCATCCCGAACTCCCTTCCACCCGTCCAGAAAGCCTATCGTCTGATGCCCGTGCGTGTGGGCCCGGTAGACCACGCCCCGGAGGGCGGCGTTGAGGCCGGGACAGTCTCCGCCGCCAGTAAGGACGCCGATCTTCACGCAGAAACCTCGAGATACTCCCGAGGCGCCGTGGTGAGGAACTCGTACCCGGCAGGCGTCACTAGAATATCGTCCTCGATCCGGACACCTCCCTTGCCGGCGATGTAGATGCCCGGCTCGACGGTGATCGCCATCCCAACCTCGAGCGGCTCCTCGACCCGGGGGTTCAGCGCAAAACCGTCGTGAACGGCCAGACCGATCGAATGGCCGACGCCGTGATTGAAAAGCCCCTTCCACGGACTTGCATCGATGACGCGAGCGGCGGCGAGGTGGACCTCCTTGGCGGGCACACCGGGTCGGACCTGGTCCAACGCCGCCTTCTGCGCCTCGGCGACCTTCTCGTGCACGCGCTTCATTTCGGAGTCGGTCGGCCCGAAGTGGTAGGAACGGGTGATATCGCTGACGTAGCGCTGCGCGAGGGCGCCGAAATCGCACACGATGGACTGGCCGGGTACAAGGCCATACGATTGGGGGGAGAAGTGGGGTTCCGCGCCATGCGGTCCGAAGCCGACAATTGTTTCGAAGCTCCGGCCCGATGCCCCCGCGCGCGCCATTCGGTACTCCATCTCGCCCGCGAGCTCGAGCTCGGTGATGCCCGGTCGGAGGAGCGACGGAATCTCTCGGGCGACCCGGGACCCTATCTCTGCCGCGCGCCGCAGCCGTTCGATCTCTGCGGCGTCCTTGACCATCCGGCACTTTCGAACCGCGGTGCTGGCGTCCCGCCAGTCGGCCTGGGGGAAGGCGGAGGAGACGCTGAGGAAATCCTCGTGGGTGAGTTCGTGGAAGTTGAGCGCGATGCGGCTCTTGGCGTCGACGAGCTCGCTGAGCCTCTTCTCCCGTTCTTCCCGGCCCCGGATGACCTCGACCGAGACGTCCCGGTCCCGGCGGGCGGCCTGCTGCGCACTTTCTTCCTCGAGCGGACTGGTCAGCACCGTCAGCGATCCATCCGCGCGCGCGACCGCAGCACAGCCCTCGAAGAGACCGCTGGGAACGTCGAACACATAGAAGAAGCTCGAATCGATGTGAGGGCTGGCTGAGTTCAGGAGCACGAGGGCATCTGCCTCGGGGCTCAACTTCTCGAAAATCCGTCGGATGCGTGCCTTCATCGCGGCGCAGCATCCGGCAGGGCGCCTTCAAGCTTTGCGGCCGCCCGCTGGTCCTTCCGAGAGAGGACCGGGTGTCGGGCCGCCTCCACTTCGTCCACCCGGGAGACGGCGAGATTATGCGGGGCGGCGTGCAGGTTCTCTGGCGTGTCGTTCACCGCCCGAGTGAACGCTTCGACGAAACGCTCCAGCTCGTGCCGGCTTTCCGTCTCGGGGAACTCGATCATCAGGGACTCTTCCACGAGCGCGGGAAAATAGACGGTCGGGGCATGGATGCCCTCGTCGAGGAGCCGCTTGGCCAAGTCCAGGGTCCGAACGCCCCGCGCCCGGAGCGGAGCGCCGCTCAAGAGAAACTCGTGTTTCACGAGGGTCTGGAAGGGTCGGGGCAGGACCGTGCCGAGGCGCTTCCCGAGATAGTTCGCGTTCAGCACGGACCGATGGGCAATGTGGCGGAGGCCTTCTTCCCCATGTGCGAGGATGAACGCGTACGCGCGCAGGTCGAGCCCGAAGTTGCCGAAGGCCGTCTTGATCTTGCCGATCGAGTGCGGACGGTCGTAGTCCAGCGCGAACTTGCGGCCTCGTTTCACGATGCGAGGAACCGGGAGATACGGCGCGAGGGTCTCCCCGGCCGCGAGAGCTCCTGCGCCAGGACCCCCTCCCCCATGCGGGGTCGAGAAGGTCTTGTGGAGATTGAGGTGGGCCACGTCGAAGCCCATCCGGCCCGGGCTCGTGATCCCAAGAATCGCGTTGAGGTTCGCCCCGTCGTAGTACAGCATGCCGCCGGCACCATGCACGATCTCGCCGATCTCGGAAATGTCCGGCTCGAAGAGGCCGGCGGTGTTGGGATTCGTCAACATGAAGGCGGCCGTCCGGTCATTGACCGCGGCGCGGAGCTCCCCCGGGTCGACGCGCCCTTCTTTGGAGCGGATCTCCCGGATCTGGAAACCCGCCATCGCCGCCGAAGCGGGGTTCGTTCCGTGAGCAGTATCCGGGAGGATCACCTCGGTGCGCCGTTCGAGTTCTCCTTTCTCCCGGAAGTGCGCCCGGATCATCAGGAGAGCCGCGAACTCCCCGTGGGCGCCGGCCGCGGGTTGAAGCGAGACCTCGGGTAATCCCGTGATGCGCGCGAGGGCTCGTTCGAGCCGCCAGAACAGCTCGAGCGAGCCCTGGAGCGTCTCCTCCGGCTGGTAGGGGTGGACATCTGTGGCGCCCCGGCGCCGCGCCAGCACTTCGTGAACCTTTGGATTGTATTTCATCGTGCACGACCCGAGGGGATAGGCCGTTGTATCAATCCCGAAGTTCATCTGCGAGAGCCGGGTGAAGTGGCGAACGACCTCGAGCTCCGAGATCTCGGGCCAATCGACACGTGCCTTCCGACGCATCGCCGTTGGAAGTCCAGGGATTTCGCCGACGGGCCTCGGGTCGTCGTCGGAGGGCTCTCGGTCCCACAACAGCGGCTCGTCCCATCGGGCTTGCCGGAATGTCATACAGCGGGCCCTCCCTTGGGTATGGCTGCCCGCGCCGCCCGGGCGAATTTCTGGATGTCCTTTTCTGAGGTGAGCTCGTGAACGGCGGTCAGGAACCAGGCGTCGAGCGGGCTCGTCGCGCCGAGGCGGGGATCCGCGAGTGGCGTGCCACCGAGGACCCGCTTCCGTCGCAATCGGTCGAGGAACTCGGGCACAGAACCTTGCCTTAGCCCCACGGTAAACTCGCTCAGATACGGGGCGTCGAATTTCGGCGCCTCGAGTCCTTCGACCGCGCCGAGGGCCGTGGCCAGTGTTCGAGCCCTTTCCGCGAGGGAGCGCTGGAGCTCCGCAAGGCCGCGGGGACCGACGAGCGTCGCATAGCTGACGAACGCGAGTGCGAGGAGGGACTGGTTCGTGCAGATGTTGGAGGTGGCGCGGGAACGCCGGATGTGTTGCTCCCGGGTCTGGAGCGTCAGCGCGAAGGCCCGGTTCCCGTGGGCGTCCCGAGTCATCCCGACGATGCGGCCCGGGGACAGCCGAGCATGCTCGGATCGACAGGCGAAGAGTCCGAGGAGCGGCCCGCCGGCCGCCGGAGCGATTCCAAACGGTTGGCCTTCTCCGACGACGATGTCCGCCCCCCAGCTCCCGGGCGGCTCTAGTACCGTGAGGGCTAGGGGGTCCGCAGAGACTGCGAGAGGGACGCCGCCCAGGATCGATTTCAGCTCGAGCAGCCCTTCGTCGACGACCCCGAAGCCGTTCGGCAAATCAGCGAGCATGCCGAAGACGCCCGGGCGGGCGACTGCGGCCCGGACCGCCTCCAAGTCGAGCCGCGCGCTTCGGGCCTCGAACGGGATCTCTTCGAGTCGTGACCGGCTGCCGGACAGATAGTTCGATAGGACGCTCTTCTCCTCCCAGGGTAGGCTGGCGGGTATCAGAAACCGGTCGCCCTCGTGGATGCGCCGGCAGAGCAAGGCGGCCTCCCCCATGGCGGTCGCTCCGTCATACAGCGACGCATTGGCCACGTCCATTCCAGTGAGCTCTACCCAAAGGCTCTGGAATTCGAACAGGCTCTGGAGCATCCCTTGACTCGCTTCGGGTTGATAGGGCGTATACGCAGTGTAGAACTCGCTCCGCGACAGCAGGGCGTCGACGGCGGCAGGGACGTACCGTACAGCCACGCGGCCGCCGAGGAAAGAAGCGAACTTTGAAAGCGGACGATTCCGGTCCAGGATCTTGTCGATCGCCGCCACCACCTCGGGCTCGGAATGGCTGGGGCCGACCCCCATCCGCCCGACTCGGAGCTTCTTCGGGACGTCCGCAAATAGAGCTTCGGTACTGGGAAGGCCAAGCTCCCGTAGGAGAGTCGATTCCTCACGAGAGCCGGACGGAATCCACCGAGGCATCTCTAGAACCCCGGGGACGGGTCGAGAGATGTTCGGGCTAAAGGATTGCGGACCGTCTCGTCCCGCCCCGAGCCGCATCGGTTCCCGAGCCCTCCAAATCGTTCTAAGGGTCCTGTCTGTGGGCCCGTAATGCCGCGCCGTGCGGGGTACCCCCGTCGGGTCCGCCATCCGCTCCGACCCCGAGTTCGGCCGCGGGTGCGACCCATCACGGAGGGCCGGCCGCCCCCCTCCGTCGAGATCCTCGACGCGGCCTTCCGGAAGGCCCATCGTGCGTCGGCGCACGGGACCACACGACTTGACCGATCGCGGCGGAATGCGAAACTCCGGATCGTGCGGAGCAGTGCGATCGTCCTTCGGCTGATCCGCGGCCTCGGCAAATCGGCCACGACCCCGCCGCTCTCGGAGCTGGACCATCGACTTCTCAACACGCACTTCCCGGAGGGGTCCCTCGAACGATCGATGCGCCGGTTGCGTACTGCCGAGGGCCGCATCCGTCGACTTCTAGAGGACGAGGAGCGTCGACTTTCCACTCTAGCTACGGAGGACGATTTCGGGGATCTGGTCCGTCGGACGTACGGGCGCCTGGCGAGCTACATACAGGAAATCGACCCCGACCTCGAACGGCTGCATGAGATCGTCCGATTCCGCCGGGATCGCCCCGAAGTCCTCCCCGGGGTTCCCTCGGTGGTGGTGGCCGGCTTCCCGAACGTCGGCAAATCCTCCCTCGTGGCTCGCCTGTCATCCGCCAAGCCCGAGGTCGCTCCGTACGCGTTCACGACGCGAGCCATCGTCGTGGGTCATACCGACCTCGGTTTCGACCGGCTCCAAGTGGTCGACACGCCGGGCGTGCTCGGTCGAGCCGCGCGGGCTAACGAGGCGGAACAGGAAGCTCTCGCGGTCGTAGGAACCAACCCGACGGTGATCGTCTTCGTCCTCGATCCGTCGGGGACCAGCGGGTACCCGCTCGTGGACCAGGAACGCTTGCTTGAGCGCTGGAAGACCGAGTTCCCACGGATTCCCATCGTAGCTGTCGAGACCAAGGCCGATCTCGGCCGGTCGAACTCCGACAGACTCGCGGTCTCGGCGGTGTCTGGGGTCGGGATCGACGCGCTGCGGAAGGAGCTGCAGCGACTGCTGGCTCAACGGGCCGTGCCGGTGCCTGCGGAGCCATCGGGCGACATCGAGTAACGGTGCCCATTTTCGGGCAGGAGAACGTCGACCTCGTCGCGGAGCGGCGTGGACAAAAGTTCCCGGTGATCGCCGTGCATCAGGACGACCTTCTTGGCCTTGGTTTTCCGGATGAAGTTCACCAGGTCCGTGTGTCCGGCGTGCGCCGAGAAGTCGTAGGAATCTACCTCGCAGGCCGGCCGGACCGTCACCTCGTCGATCGTCAATGTGCCTTGTTCGACGAGCTGTCGCCCGTTCGATCCTTCGACCTGGTAGCCCGTCAACAAGATCGAGGTGCGTTCATCCTGGTACCGCTCCCCCACATAGTACAGCACCGGACCCCCGTCCATCATGCCCCCGGTCGTCACGATCACATCCGCTTCGCGCAGAGCATGGCGACGTTGGGAGGCGTGCTCCACGAGGTGCACGTTGTCCAAAGCGTGGCGGAATTTTCTCGAGTCCCGAAGGTATTCCGGATGCGCGCGATAGATCCCATTGACGGTCCGCGCGAGCCCGTCCATCCACACCTCGAAGCCCGTCTCGGCGAGCGCCATGATCACCTCTTGGGCCCGACCGACGGCGAAGGACGGAACGATGGCCTTGCCTCCCCGGTCCACGGTCTCCTCGATCTTGGCGCGAAAACGGTCCTCCGTGGCCCGGCGGTCGGGGTGTTCTCGTCCCGCGTAGGTGGACTCGATGACCAGGATCTCGCACTCCGGCGGACGCGCTCCATCGACCAGGTGCGTTGGGATGGTTTGCAAGTCGCCGGTGAACAGCAGATCTTTCTCCCCTCGATACAGGAACATTGTCGCGCCCGGAATATGCCCGGCGGGGAACAGTTCGACCTCGAGGCCGTGCTGCCGGAAAGTGCCCCGACGATCGACGGGGAAGAACCGGCCGCCAAGGGTCCGGATGTCCTCGGAGGTGTACGGTTCGAGGTAGCCTTCGAGCCGCGCCACCTTGAGTGTGTCGCGCGCCATCAGTTCGGTCACCTCGGCCGTCACGGGAGTCGCCACGACCCGCGTGTGGGGAAGTCGAGAGAGGACCGGAGTCATGCCCGAATGATCCAAGTGGGCATGGGATAGGAAGGCGGCATCGAGATGGGAGGGCGCGGGCCGGGGGTATTGGGGCGGATCGCTCGGGGTCAGGCCATAGTCAAAGAGAAGTGTCCGGCCTTGATCGCGCACGACCAACCCGAGCGAACCCACCTGGGAGGCTCCTCCCAAGAACTGTAGTTCCATTCGCCCGGCGACCTGGGCGGTGGATTTAACGACTGCTTCGGGGGACGCGGGACGGCCTCGGGCGGCCTCGATCCGCCCGGGGCATTGCTATTAATCCGCCCCTGGTCCGGGCGGGCGTGTCCCGCACACGGTCCGAGGAGCTCGAGATTCTCTTTCGTATCTCCTACGCCGTGCGTCACGCCGTCCGACAATCGGGTGCCTCTCCTAACCGCGCGGAAATCGTGGCGATGGGAGCCGCCGGAAGTCCAACGGAAGAGCTCGATCGTATCGCAGAGGCTCAGGTGTTCGCGTGCCTGGAGGAGGAGTCGGTCGACTGGAACGTCCTGAGCGAGGAGGCGGGCTTTGTGGACCGTGGCGGGGCCCGTCTGTTGGTGGTGGACCCGGTCGATGGAAGCCACAATGCTCTGCGTGGGTTCCCGATGTCCACCGTTTCCCTGGCCCTCGGTCGTGCGACGCTCAGTGACATCGACGTCGGAGTGGTCCACAACCTCGACAACGGTGTGACGCACTGGGCCCAACGAGGTTTGGGTGCCTTTCGGGACGGCCACCGGTTGCACAGCCGGAAATGGGAACCCCGCACGGAGCTCTTCTGCGTAAACCTCGGCCGGCACTCAACCGCCCGCGCCGCCCATCTCGCCGAGAAGGGCCGACGAGTGAGATCGTTGGGATGCGCGTCGCTCGAGTTGGTGATGGTGGCGCAGGGGAGCGCGGATGCTTACTTTTTCGAGAACGACACCGAAGGACGGAACCTGCGGGTCACCGACATCGCCGCGGCGTATCTCATCGTGCGCGAGTCCGGCGGCGGGGTCAGCGACGCCGCCCAACACCCCATCGAAGCCTTCGCGTTGAGCCTCGAGCAGCGAACCAGCGTGTTCGCATGGGGCGACCCGTCGTTCTCCGCTCACGCGGTGTCGGAGGGGTACTTGTGAGGATCGGCGTCCACGCGAATCCGAACAAGCCCAAGGCCCTCGACCTCGCCCGTCACCTGCGGACGCTCGTCGGGGACCGCGCCGAGGTCGTGGCCTCGACAGAGACGGCAGAGATCGTCCCTGAGCTCGCTCGAGGAAGCGAGCCCCTGGCCCGCCTCCAGGCCGACGCGCTCGTAGCCCTGGGAGGCGACGGCACGTTCCTCTACGCCCTCCAACGCACGACCGCCCCACTCCTTCCCGTGAATGCGGGCACGGTCGGATTCCTCGCCGAGGTCGATGGGGACAATCGAACCGCATTCGACGGCGCCATCGAGCGGTTGCTCCGGGGACATTATTTTCGTGAAGAGCGGATGCGAATCGCGACCCAGGTCGGTGGGACCCCCCTCGCCGATGCGACGAACGAGGTCGTGATCCACACCTCGCAGGTGGCCAAGATGCGGTTGTTCGAGATCAGCATCGACCGGAAGCCAGCGGGCCGACTTCGCGCCGATGGCGTCATCGTGGCCACACCCACCGGTTCCACTTCGTACGCCATGTCCGCGCTCGGACCGGTGATCGAGCCTACCCTGGAGGCGCTGGTCATTACGGCGCTCGCCCCGTTCCAGACGGCCCCCCGAGCCGTGCTCGTGGAACCCGCCCACACCATCACGGTCCGTCTCGTGACCCCGGACAAGGACGGGGTGATCGTCGTAGACGGACAGAGCGAAACTCGACTCCCCGGAGGTTCCGAGGTCGTCTGCTACCGCTCCCCACGGAAGGCCGTCTTCGTTCGGTTCGCATCGCGGTACTTCCCGCGCCTCTATGGGACCCGGATCCTTCCGTGGGGGGTTACGGGGTCGGAGCGGGAGAACCTGGAGGGCCCCGATGTTCCGGCCCACCCGTAAGCGGCCCCCCGGCGGCCCCCGGTTCGGCTCCACCCCGAACTCGATCAGCCGGGGATGCCTGGACTCTGCCCTGGCATGCGCCCACTCGAGCTACCCGAAAGAATTCGGAGGGGTCCTACGTTCGGAGGAACCGGGGATCATCACGGACCTCCTGTTGGTTCCCGGCACGACCTCGGGGGAACGGCATGCCAATTTCCAACTCTACATGCTACCGGTCGACCTAGGGATCGTCGGGACGATCCACTCGCATCCCTCCGGGGCGCTGCATCCTTCCGAAGCGGACCTGATGCTCTTTCGTCACTGGGGCCGCCGCCACCTGATCGTGGGCTTTCCCTTTGGACCCGGGGCCTGGCGAGCGTACGACGGAAACGGAGAGGAGACCCACCTCGCCGTTCAAGGGGTCGGGGGCACAGCCGTGGACTCCTCTCCCCCAGTCTATCGCCATCGGCCGATGCGTCGGCCCGACCTGACCCAAGCTCCGCCGCTCCGGGACAACGCGGAGTAGCCGGGCGGCCGGTATTATTCGCGCAGCGGGATTGTCGGCAGCGGAATCCGGTCCGGATACGCCAGAGGGCTGACCAGGCTCGGGGCGACCCCCTTTGGTTCACTCCACAGGCCGTTCGACTTGGCGATCCACTCGAGGAAGGCGATGAAGCCGCGGAAGGCCCCCCGGTAGAGGCTCGTGTTCCGCCCCTCGAGGTCGAAGAAGTCCCGGAGCATGGCGGGGGAGTGCCGGAGGCCGTGGGTCAGGGCGCGTTTCAGGAGCTCCACCTGGACATCGGAGAGCATGCTGCGGCTGAACCAATCCTTCGTCTTGAGGTGGCCCAACGGGACGAAGAACATGGGGACGAGGATGGCCTTGAAATCCCACAGGTCGTCGAGGAGGTCGATCGTCTTCAGCACGTCGTCCTCGGTCTCCTGGGGGAGCCCCACAATGAAGGTGCAAGCGGGGTAGACGTGGTTGTCGTTCAGGAGCCCGGCGGCCTGGACAACGAGCTCGGGCCACTGGCTGGCCTTGAACGGCGCGACCTTGCCGGGCATCGCCTTCGTGATCATCCGGGGGCTTCCGGTCTCCACACCGATCTCGACGCCCCACCAGGATTGGTTCTCATCCAGGAGCACCTCGGCACACTTCGGGATGAGCTTCGGCCGCGTCATGAGCGACGCGACGGCTACGTGGCTCCAACCGACCTGCATGTAGTGCTTTTTCGCGAGTCGGAGGAGGGGGATCAGCTTCTCCTCGTGGGGCATGACATTCGGACTTCCGTAAAAGAAAACGTCGTCCGAGTGAAGGATCCCTTTCTTGATCCCGATCGCCGCGTTGACCTTCAGTTCCGCCTCGATCTTGTCCAGCGGGTACCAGCGGGTCGGGCGTTGCGTAACGGAGCAAAACGAACAGCCCCGGCAGCAGCCTCGCCCGATCTCGATTAGGCCACAGACGCTCGGATAGCGGATGTTGGCGATCTCCTCGACTTTCGGGGCGCTCTTCGGGGGAAGGATCACGTGGGGCGGGAGGAACTCGTCCTTGAGCGCCTTCTGGACTACCTCGCGGACGTAGACGTCCGCCTCGCCCTCCACCACGCAGTCGACTCCACCGAAAGAGGCAACGAACTCGCCAATCCAGGGGAGTTTCATTTGGGTCGGCGGAGAGATCTGCCATGCGCAAGGTCCGCCGGCGATGATCTTCATCCCTTGGCGTCGGGCCTCGACGACGTGGGGCTGGGTCATCATGCGCTTGAAGTTCGTGCAGTTGAGGGTCTCCTTCCGCATGATCCCGCCGAAGGTGGAGGACGGGGGATTCAATCCGAAGAAATCGTGACCGGAGATCATCAGCAGCTTGGCTTCGCCCGGCATGTACCGGTCCAAGTAGCTCGGGTGGACGATTCGGGCGTCGACCCCGGCGTCGAGGAGGGAGGCCTCGATCTTCCGCATGCCGTAGGGGGCCTGGAGCGGGTACCCGTGCTCGTCCACGGGCATCGTCGGGTAGAAGAGCTTCTGGTACACCGCCTCCGGAAGTAGATAGGGGGGCGTCGTCGTGCCGAACCCGAGGAATTCCTTCCCGTGGTGATTGCTCATCATCGTCCAGTCGCAGGTGATGACAACCTTGGGCATTGGTACTTCCTGGATTTCTATGGGTTTTTCGAGGGGAAACGGTCGAATTCCATACTGGGGTCAGTTCTTAATGATTGTGACAGCGGGGGCGCGAAAAGGGGGCTCTCCCCTCGGTCGAGGACACCGTCGATAAGAGCGGCTCAGCCGAAGTCCTCGTCGTCATCTTCTCGCGGCGTGGCCTCGTCGGGGGCGTCGGGCGTTTCTTCCGATGACTCCCCCTCGTGGGTCCAGTCCCGAAAGGCCGGGTCGCGCTGGACCAGGTGAATGCGGACGCATTCACGGTGGGCCGGAACGCCGTTCCACGAACTGACTTCTGACCCGCGCGCGAGAGGCTCCTTGCAGAGGCAGCAAGTTTCCGGCGGGGCCACTATCCATGCGATCCGCCGGGGTGGAGCCGTCACAAGGCCTCTCTACCCGGAACGGCTTCGGCGAACTTGTAAGTTTCGCCCCTGTCGAGCCATCCGCATGGTTGGCGTGGGGGGAGAAAGTTCGAATCGGCGGGGAGGCAAAATTGGAGTATGGGAGAGCGGTAGCCCTGCGCCATGGACTCCTTGGCCGAGATTCGCAAACGTCGGGCCTCTCTTGGGCTTTCCCTCGGGGACCTGGCGCGGGCCGTGGGCCGCAGCGACGCAACGATCTCTCGAATCGAGCGGGGCCAGATCCGGCCCTCTTACGAGCTAGTTCAGAAGATCCTCTCTCATCTCGAGGAGCTCGAGTCGCACGCCTCCCCTCCCCTTCGCGCGGCAGATGTGATGAAGCGCGACGTGACCACCGTGGACGGAATCTCTCTCGTCGGTGAGGCCGCGCGAGCGATGGAAAAGGGGGGGTTTTCCCAGCTGCCCGTGGTCGAATCCGGCCGCGTCACCGGAGCGGTTTCGGAGTCGACCCTCCTCCGCGCCCTCGCCCAACCGAACGGTCGTCGCGTCCGCGTGCGCGATGTACAAGAAAACGCCTACCCCCTCGTGGGCGAGGATTTTCCGGCCGACCTGCTCGCGTCGATCCTCACTCGGTACCCCGCCGTGTTGGTGTTAAGCCACGGGGAGCTGCTCGGCATCGTGACGCGGATCGACTTGATCCGAGGCTTGCGGGGGACATCGCTTCGCAGGTCGCCCCACGGAACGGAACGGTCTCAACCCGCTTAGGGGCGAACGGCGACCACAGCGGCCCGGGCGACCAGTGTGGCTAGCTGTGCTCCCAAACGGTCCGCGGTCGCGCCGGGGTACGACTCGCGAGGGGGATGCCCCTTGGACCCAGTCGTGGCGGCAAAGACTACGTCCCCGTCGGTCGCGGTGTGCGCTGGAGTGACGGCACGAGCGAGTCCGTCGTGCGCCTGGACGGCCACCCGGTGGAGCCCACTCCGGTCGAGGGGCGCTTCCGTAACGACCAGAACCAGATTCGTTCCCCGAGTCGCTCCGGTCGCAGCCGACACGGGACCGTGTCCGCGAGTTCGTGGAGGAACCACTCGGCCCCCGGGGCCCCGGGCGCCAGCGAGCCAGCGGCCCGAATCCGAGTCACGGACTGCGCCGACGGAATTCAGGACCACGAGGGCCCCCGCTGCGCCGAGAACCTCGGTTGAGTCGGCGGCGTATCCGAGGCCGCCGGGCATGGCCCGTGCCTTTCCGAGATACTTGCCCACCGTTGCGCCAGCTCCGGCGCCGACGCGGCCGACTGCTACACGCGAGGGAGAGCTCTCCTTCACGGCCTCAAATCCGAGAGGGAGATAATCGACGATCGGGCCTTCTTCGGAGGGGAGGTCGAACAAAGTGGCCCCTGAAACCTGAACGATCCGATTCGGGTTGCGGAATGGGCGATACCCGTCGCCCTGGGAGAGCAAGGCCGTACGGATGCCGCGAGCTGCGTCCAATCCGTGAACGCTGCCACCGGCGAAGAACAGGCCCCAGCGATGGCCGAATGTCGCCTCCACGGAGAGCGAGGCTGTATCATAGGTACACGAAGCCCCGCCGCGGACATCCACGACTACTGCCGCCGGCGGATGAAAGAGGGCGACTGTCACTCCCGTCGAGCCGTCGGGGGCAGTCGAGTGACCGAGCCGGAGCCCCGCCACCCGGATGGGACGGCTTGCGCCATGACGTCCCCGTTGCATGCGAAGACGGCGAAGCGGTGCGACCCAAAGACGGTGTCGCTCCCGCCGTCGCGCGACACCCACGCGAAGTTTAAACAGAACCGTGGCTGGGGGACGCGATGGCAAAGAAACCACCGTCGTTCGTGGTTCCCGAACCTCCACCCGGGTTTCGTATCGAACGGATGCTTCCGAGCGGCCGGCATCCGATTCTCGAAGTTTTCCCCGGTATGGACCTGCTCGCGACGGCAGAACATCTGCAACCGGAAGCGGAGAAGCGTGCCGAGTTGTTGCAATCGACCGAAATCGAGCTCGTCGAAGAGGATGTGTGGATGTACGTGGCACCGTGGGAGATTCCTCCCACCGCCCGGGGCCGTTGGAATCCGGTCGTGGCGCCCGGGGCTGATTGCATTGTGGTGGGCATGGGGCATCTTCGGGAAAGCCCCGCGTTCACGCTCTTCATGGATATCTTCCACGAACTGCGGCACGTTCAGCAACGGCAGGGCGGCGCGAAGCTCTTCGAGGGCCGTGTTAGCTACGTACGGCGACCGACCGAGGTGGAGGCGTATCGCTTTGTCGTCGACGAGGCCCGAAGGTTGGGCGTCACCGATGGATTCCTCCGGGATTATCTGCGGGTCGAATGGATCGACGATGGCGAATTTCTTGAGCTCCTGACGGCCGTGGGCGTCCCACCCGGCTAGGTCCCTATTGTACGGGCCCTCGGACGGGGGTCGGAGTCCACAACGTTTCCAGAGCGACCGAGTCTTTAAGCGACCTTTCCCGGACTGAAGGCCTGCCGGGAATCGGACGGGGCGGAGAAGCTTGGACGTCAGGACCCGGGTCTCCATTCGACCGTCGTCCAACGACCTGTGGTTTTTCTCCTACCTGCCCCTTTCCATCTCTGACGGAATCGCCACGCCGCTCATTCCGCTCCTCGCCCTGGTTCATTTCCGGGCCCAGCCCATAGTGGTCATTCTCATCATCGCGGCGAGCGGAATCAGCCAGGTTCCGTTCACGATCCTGTGGGGAAACCTGTCGGACCGGATCTCCCACCGGAAGTTCTTCCTCGTCGGGTCGTTCTTGGCGACGGGCGTTGCCCTCATTTTGATCGCTCTGGCGAACGACATTTTCTCCTACTTCTGGCTCAACGTTCTCGAGGGCCTCGCCGCGGCCGCCAGCGCGCCGATCGGGACGATGCTCCTCCTGGAGACTCGACACAAACGCTGGTGGCCCCAGGACATTGGCCTTTTCGAGCTTATTTCAGGGATCGGAACGACGGCTGGACTTGGACTTGGATTCGTCTGGCTGTTCGCGTTCGGGCCCGGATCCGCCTCTTCGATCCTGATTCGCGCCCTGACCTCGCTTCTGATCGTGGCGGGCATCCTCGCGCTGCTTTCGTCGATCCTTGCATGGGTCTGGATCGAGGAACCGCTCCACCGAATCGAACGACGGACCGTCGCGGAGCTCCTGAACCTTCAACGGGGGGTGGTGGAGCGTTTCCGCGGGGTCCGCCGCCGAGTCACGAGCATCCTCGAGCTGACCCGTGCCCCGGCGGAACCGCTCCCCGGGCGCGAGTGGCTCTTCCTCGTATCTCTGGCGATCATGTCGGTCGGGTTCTTCTTGTTCTATGGACCGTTTCCGGTATATCTCGTCCAAGTGGCCCAGCTGAAGGACTCCCAAGTTTTCATCGTCTACCTGGCATCGAGCGCCGCGTCGACGGTGCTGTTTTTCCCTTCGGGCAAGGCCGTAGAGTGGCACTCACCGAAGCTGGTCTTCCTCGGGAGTCTCGTTGGGCGGTTTGCCTTGATCCCCCTCTTCCTTCCGGTGGTCTTCACCGTGGCCTTCGGGACGGGGTCCGTGGCCCTCGTCGGATGGCTCGCCCTCCTCAACGCACTCATGGGCGTCACGTGGGCGTTCATGAGTACGGCGAGTACATTGTTCCTTGTGCGCCTCGCCGGCCGGGCCAGCCGCGGACGAGCTCTGGGACTCTACAATGCGATCGCCGGGTTCGGGGGACTGATCGGTACGATCGCCGGGGCCTTGCTCTACTCGGCCTTCGGGGTCTACCTGACGTACGTGGCGGCCGCGATCGTCGTTCTGATCGGTGCCGCCTTGCTCGCGCCCATCCCCTATCACATGTTCGCGGTATCCTCCACGGCCCACCGACGCCGGTTCGGCACGACGCGGGCGGTAAGCCCCCGGGTGCTGCCACGGCGGGGAGCCCTTCGACCCGCGAAGGAGAATCGGCGACGGTAGTTCCCGTGGTGCTGAGCCCAATGACCGACGGCGTTCTAAACCACCTCGACTAGCCCACGAACGCGGTGTTGGTGTTCCTCTCCTTCGCGATCTCGCCCCTAGAGTTCGTCGGTCTCCTGACGCTCATCGCCGTCGCGGCGGGTCTAACGGGAGCGTTGTTGGGCCTCGGTGGGGGGGTGTTCCTTGTCCCCGCGATGGTGGTGCTGTTCGGAATTGATATCCAGGCCGCGATCGTGGCCAGCCTCGTCAGCGTGATCGGTACCTCGAGTGGGTCGGCGGCTACCTACCTGAGGGAGGGCGTGTGCGACCTTCGGGTCGCCATGTTTCTCGAGGTCGCGACGGTTGTGGGGGGGATTGCCGGCGCTCTCGTAGCTGTTACGCTGCTGGCGAGCCGGCCCCAAGTCCTCGCCCTCGCGTTTGTCCCAGTCGTTCTCCTAGCGGCCGTGCTGATGTATCGGAGCCGGGCCTCCGATGTCAGTTCAAACCCCCCGCACGACCCGTGGGCGGATCGGCTCCAACTCCACGGCCGATACTTCGATACCGCTCGAAAGGCCTGGGTGGAGTACCGGGTAACCGGGACAAAGCCCGGGCTTCTCGTGGCTGGATTCGCCGGGATTGTGTCCGGCCTCCTTGGAATCGGCGGCGGCGTGTTCGCGGTCCCGGCGATGAATTCCTTCATGAATGTGCCTGTCCGAATCGCGAGCGCGACGTCGAACTTCATGATCGGCGTGACCGCAACCGCTGGGGCCCTGGTCTACTTCTTCCTCGGACACCTCGCGGTCGGGCTGGCAGCTCCCGTGGCGATCGGAGTGCTCGCGGGGAGCTTCGCCGGGGCCCGCCTGCACCGGACCGCGCCGGCAGCAACGCTCAAGGGATTGTTTGTGGCGATCTTGCTCCTCGCCGCGGTGGTCATGCTCCTGCGGGGGACGGGGGTGTTGCATTGACCCGCGCAGAGAAGGGAGGGACGGGACCAGCTCGCTCAGACGATTCCAACGTTCCCCCGGTTCTGCCGCGGCTAATCTCCCTCACTCTGCGGTGGGGGGTCGGAGCATCGGCGACTTTGATCCTCCTCGGTCTCGGGCTGCTCGTCCTCGGACCCGCCGCCTCCTTTGCGAACGCAACGGTCCAGGGCGTTCCGTTCTCTCTGTCGGGGGTCGCCCTAGGCGTGGCCCATGGTCAGGCCGCCGACGTCCTTCTCCTCGGCTTCCTCGTGTTGATCGCGACCCCGCTGGTCCGGGTGATGCTCTCCGCCGCGATGTTCGCGACGGCCCGCGACCGTCCATTTACGATACTTACTCTGAGCGTCCTGCTGCTCCTCGGCGTGAGCGTCCTGCTCGGCGCTTCCCCGTGACCCCCGACCGGGGCTATCGCAGCGTGGCCCACCACAGGGTCCGGATCAAGTACCCCAGGGCAAGGTTGGCGAGGAAGCCCTCCATTTCGGGGGGGTAGTCGCGGATCACGCAGGTCCGGAAGAGCAGCTCGCCGGAAGCGATGAGCTCCGCGCCGCGCATGATTCCGAACCGGCCCGTCAATTTCTCGGTGATCGTGAATCCGGCGTTGCCATACTCGAACGTGATCGGGCCGAACAGGGTCGACTTCGTTCGCCACTTCTGTTCGGCCACCTGGATGAGGATCTCGTCCTTCTTCGGCTGGTACGTCACGGTGGAGTGAACCGCTCCGCCGTCGCTGGCCCGGGTGGTCTCGTAACGGGTCGAGAACAGCAACGCGATCCGGCGCGTGAGATTGCCCCCGGTCCCCTCGGCGACCGGCTGGCAGCTCCAGGCCTCGCCGCCGACCTCCATCTCGATGACATTGCGCAAAACGCGTGCAGTGGCTCGAATCATGTCGCTACGCGTACGGACCGTACGGTGGGGCTATCTCCCTTGTGGTGACGCCCCGTCGTGTCCGTGGCGCTAGGTCGATGGGTCCCGCCGGAAGATGAACGCTTCCTCGGGCTCGAGTTTTACAGCACCCAGGCGCGGGGCCTCGGAGGCCGGCTCAAGCGCGATCCAACCGACTTCAACGTCCAAGAATTGTCCGCCTACCCCGTGCCCGACCCCAATGGCCCCATCACGATACTTCGAGTCGAGAGCCGAGGGTGGGAGCAGCACGAGCTCACGGCCCGACTGGCACACCAGCTCGGATTGCCCGCCCACGCCATTCGATGGGCCGGCACGAAGGACCGCCGAGCCGTCGCCGAGCGGATCCTGTCGTATCGCGGCCCACTGCCCGCCCCCGGGGCCATCGCGATTCCCAACGTCCAAGTCCGAGAGGCCTACCGCGCCCGAGAAGAGTTGGTACTCGGCCATCATTATGGCAACCGGTTCGACCTCCGTCTTCGGGAGATCCCCGGGAGTGCCCCGGAGGCCGTGGAACGAAGCCAGCAGATCCGTTCCGAGCTCGCCGCCGAGCATGGGTTCCCTAATTTCTTCGGCGCTCAGCGCTTTGGCGAGGTCCGCCCGATCACTCATTCTGTGGGGCAGGCCCTCGTGCGCGGAGACGTGGACCGGGCGGTCCAGATCTATCTCTGTGCCATCCCGCCCGGCGAGACGCCCTTGGGCGGAGCCGCCCGTCTCGCCTACGCGGCGCACCACGACCCAGTACGTGCACTCGAGGAATTCCCTCCCGCGCTCCGGTTCGAGCGTCAACTTCTGGATCACTTGGCGCGGGGGAATTCCTCCGAGCGAGCGCTCCGAGCCCTCGGCCGACCCCTCCGGACCCTGTTCGTCCACGCGTACCAAGCCCATCTGTTCAATCGGTACTTGTCCCGGAGGTACAGAGCCGGCCTCTCCCTACTGCACCCTGAGGCCGGCGACTGGCTCCTGCGCATCGCACGGGATGGCACCTTCCCCGGGAAGGATCCCGTGCCCGTAACAACCGACAACCTGCCAGAAGCCCGTACTCTCGTGTCGGAGGGGAAGGCCCGTCTGGTGGGACCATTGGTCGGTTATGCCACGCCCTTGCTCAGCGGAGAAGGAGGAGAGCTCTTCGAGGCGCTCTTGAAGGAGGATGAGGCCAGTCGAGACGGGTTCCGCTTGCCCGCCACTCCGGACCTGGCGAGTTCCGGAAACTGGCGACCGTTCTGGTGCCCGGCTCCGCCCATACTGATCCAATCGGACGCAACGGGGTCTGACTTCGCGCTTCGATTCACGTTCAATCTACCTCGAGGAACCTATGCGACCGTGCTTCTGCGCGAGTTCATGAAGCGGGGCGCCGAAGCCCGTTCGGAGCCTCCGTAGCGGCGCCGACGCGCCAGTAAAGAAGAGGGTTCTAATACCGGGCCCCGCGGTCGACGGGTTGGTTCCGGGACCCGAATGACCGCCCAGCTTTCAGCGAGTCCGGTCCCCCTATCCTCGCTTCCGTCCCCTCGGATCGCCACGAGCTCACCGAAGGATGTCCGGATCCCCACTGGAGTGGGGGATTTCGATTCCGTTGCGGGGGGATTTCCGGTCGGCTCCGTGGTCCTGCTAGTGGGGGAAGCCGGCGCTGGGCACCAAGAGTTCGCCCTCACATCGGCCACGCACCTCATGTTCTCCTTCGATGCAGAACGTCTCCATCGCTTCTATCTCGGGAGCGTCAAGGGGAACTTCGTCTACCCGGCCAATGTCGTCTACGTCAGCTTGACCCGATCGGAGGAACAGGTCGTTCGCGAGGTGGAGATCTCATTCGAGCCGAGCCACTACGCCTCGTTCGTTCGCCATTTGACATTCCACGACCTCTCCTCGATCTACTTCTCCGACACCGTAGTCCCCCGGAACTGGGCGCAGACGTCGGCGCCGTTGTTGGCGCAACTCGCCGAGCCGGGCGCCACTCTGGGGGCCAGCGATCCCCTCGAGGGGATTGTCCGCGCAGTAGAGAAAGACGGAAACGGCAACGTCGTGATCGTAGACTCCCTTACCGACCTCCTCGTTCGGCGGAGCCTGGACACAGAAGCGATCCTGACGCTCGTCAAAGGCCTGCGGCGGCGGGCCAAAGAATGGGGAGGCGTGATCTATCTCCTTCTCTCTCGGGGGGTGGCACCGACGGCCACGGAACAGGCGCTCGCGGACTCGGTGGACGGGGTGCTTTCGTTCACCTGGACGAGCCATCCAATGCGCTCGAGCCGCCAGCGGACGATGTTGATCGAGAAGTTCATGCCGGTCCTTGCCCACGTCCCCCACGAGCAGCAGGGACGATTCGTGATACGGGTCAGCGCGCTGACAGGACTGGTGACCACCCAGTATGAGCGGATCTGAGGTTGTCCGGCGAGTGACCACCGGAATCGCCGGGCTGGATGAGATGCTCGGCGGAGGGTTTCCGGCGGGACATGTCGTGCTCCTCACCGGCCTCGCGGGAACCGGGAAGACCTGCTTCGGCCTTCAGTTCCTGTTCGCCGGTCTGGCCGAAGGGGAAAAGGGACTCTTCCTCTCGCTCGAAGAGGATGCGCAGGCGCTGGGTGATTCCGCTCGGCAGTTCGGCTGGCCGGTCGAGGAGGCGCTCCAGAAGCAGTCGCTCCGGTTCTTCCGGCTCGACCCCAAGGAGACGGACCGGAACCTCCACCGGATCGAGAGCGAGCTTCCCAAAGAACTGGCGAGCTTCGGGGTCAAGCGCATCGTCGTCGACTCCGTCTCACTCCTCAACATGCTGAGCGATACCGAGAGTGGGCGCCGGAACACATTGTTCACATTGGCCGCAGCGTGTCGCGGCGCGGGAGCTACCACCATCTTCACTGCGGAGGCCAATCCCCTCCATCCCGAGACCAGCCGGGACGGACTATCGGAATACGTGGCCGACGGGGTCATTCTGCTCGGCTACAGCACGGCACAGGACGGGCATCGGGTCGGGCTCGCGCTCCGCGTGCTCAAGATGCGACGGACGGCGCACAGCCGGAGCGTACAGCCCTATCAGATCACCCCGACCGGCCTTCGGGTCGACGCGAAGGCCGTCGATTTCGGAAGTTCTTTCTGAGACCCCCCCGTTCGATGCCCCTCCGGTATAGGCGAACGGCCTCCGACACCGGTTCCATGTCCGATGCACCGGTGCCTTCAGGTAGACTCTTCCGGGGACGGCCGGTGGGAGGATCTCTAACGAAAATTGCCCGACGGGGGCGGCAGAGAATCAGTCGATCCTGCCTGCGGCCCTACGGTCCTATATTGCTCGACGAGGAGGTGGACGGTCGCCCATCGAAATTCCGAAAGGAGCGCGGGGCATCGAGTCTCCCGAACGGTCGACACGTACGGCTTAGAACGGATTCGCCGTGTAATCGATCGGCACGTCCACCACGGAGGGAGCCTTCGAGTCGATCGCCTCGTGCAGGAGGCTGGCAAACTCGCGCGGATTGGTCGCCCGGAATCCTCGAGCACCGAACGACTCCGCGAGCCGGACCAGGTCCGGGTTCCCGAACTCCGTGCCAAAGGTTCGGCCGGCTTTCGCGAGCTGTTTGATGCGGATGCTCCCCAAGCCGTTATCCCGGAACACGATGTTCGTCGTCGGGCAACCTTCCCGGCGTGCCGTCTCGAGCTCTTGGACGTTCATCAGGAAACCGCCATCGCCGCTGACGGTCACCACGTGACGGCCGGGGTAGAGGATCGCTGCCGCAACGCCCCCCGGCAACGCGATCCCCATCGAGGCGAGCCCGTTGGAGATGATCACGGTGTTTGGTCGGTACGCAGGGAAGAAACGGCCAAGCCAGAGCTTGTGCGCCCCCACATCGCTGATGACGATGTCCTCCGGGTCGAGCGCCGTTCTCAGTTCGTGCAGGATGCGGCGAGGGTCCGATCGTCCGTCCGGTAGGTCGCGGCCTTCTGCGAGTCCGAGGAGAAGGGGTTCGCGGAGGGACGAGACCCGGCGGTCGTCCTTGGGGGTCGGGATTCGTTCCCGTAGCAGCTGAAGGGACTCGCGAATGTCCGCGACGATCTCGACCGCAGGAACATAGTGCGATGAGACCTCAGCGGGGGTAAAATCGATGTGAACGATTCGCTGGTCCGCTCGAGGATTCCAGTGCTTGGGGTCGTACTCGACCAGGTCATAGCCGACGCAGACCACGAGGTCCGCCTGATCGAAGCCGAGGGTCCGGTAGTCGAGCTCCGGGCGCGCGAGGGCGAACAGGTTCATCGGGGAATCCCAGGGAATGCCTCCCTTGCACATCAGCGTGAGCGCGACGGGAATCCGAAGTGTCTCGGCAAATCTCGTGAGCTCAGTAGAAGCGTCGCCGCGAATCACCCCGTTCCCGGCAAGGAGGATGGGTGCGTTGGAGTGAAGAATGAGCTCGGCGGCCCGGTCTAGGCTCGGTCGGTCGGGCGACGGGCGCCGGGTGCGTTCCCATGGAATCGGATGGTCGGCGGTTTCCGCCTCGGCGATGTCGGAGGGCAACTCCAGATGTGTCGGTCCGGGCTTCTCCGTTTGCGCGATCTTGAACCCCTTCCGGACCGCCTCCGCAGTCACCCGCGGGTTCTCGATACGAGCGTTCCACTTCGTGATCGGGTCGAAGAGCTGGAGCACGTCAATGTACTGGTGCGACTCCCGGTGAATGAGCGAAAGATCCTCCTGCGCTGTGATCGCGACTAACGGCGCCCGGTCAAGGTACGCGTCCGCCACTCCCGTGACGAGATTGGTGGCGCCCGGGCCCAATGTCGCGACGCAGACGCCAGCCCGTCCGGCCAGCCGGCCATAGACGTCCGCCATGAACGCGGCCCCTTGTTCGTGCCGGGTGAGGACAAACCGGATCGCGCTCGAGCCGAGCGCCTCCATCAGCTCGATGTTTTCCTCGCCGGGGATCCCGAACACCGTCGACACGTTCTCGTTCTCGAGGGCCTTCACTACGAGCTCCGCGACCTTCATCGAACTCCGGCCATCCCTGGTTCAGAATCTTGAGGATTCCCTGCAGGCGACAGGAGTTCGAGGCGTAACATTAGCAATTCGGGCGACAGGGGGAGAGTTGAGGGCCTTCTCTAGCTTCCCTTCCGGGACTCGGTACTTCAGTCTCGCCTCGAACCCCGAGAGTCTTTGCCCGGGGATGAAACGGAAAACCTGAGGTCAACATCCGACACCACCGGGTCGGCCAACACCCGGCCCGCTATTGCGTCGCGCAGGGACCTTCTTGAGCGCGCTGGGCCCTCTGCCGGGGCGCCCTGGTCAGGAGAGGCCTCCCGAGATCGAGCTGGAGACACCGAGGACCTGCGGCGTCGTCGGTCTCGCGCTGAGCTTCTCGAGTTCCCGTCGGCCAGGGTCGTTGTCGACGTCGCGCGTTCCCGGGTCGTCGTTTAGGTCCTTCCGGCCCAACTGTTCGCGGAGGTCTTGGGCGTCGCGGTTCTCCGCCATGTCTTGGACCCATCGGGCCCGGATCGGTGCGCGAGGCCGTGGCATCTGTTCTCCGTAGACAAGTCGCCATCAAAAACCCACCAGCGCGAGGCGCACGAACGAGCCCTTGGCCGCGCGACCCATTGGATCGAACTCTGACCGTACGGTCCCTTCCGTTTTCCTGGGAGACGATTCGTGAACGCCCCACACGAGCCCCGAGCTTCGGTCCGTCGACGTCGAGGTCGGCCGATGTCGTCCGTTCATGGGCTCGGCCCACCGTTTCATTGCCTCCCCCCTGAGGCTAAGCGCCTGCGACGTTCGTTCAGCCAACGATGCGCTGGATCTTGTACGTTGACATGGACGCGTTCTACGTCTCTTGTGAATTGCGCGACCGGCC
Organism: Thermoplasmata archaeon; assembly: GCA_022749815.1. Classification (GTDB taxonomy): domain Archaea; phylum Thermoplasmatota; class Thermoplasmata; order Lutacidiplasmatales; family UBA184; genus JAKIWV01. The sequence goes on along the minus strand of JAKIWV010000004.1, from coordinate 215,925 downwards.
GGACCTTCGGGGCCAACCCGTCGCCGTGGGTCCGAACCCTAGGGAGGGTCGCTCCCGCGGCGTGGTATTATCGGCGAGTTACGAAGCGCGAAAATTCGGGCTCCGGAGCGCGATGCCCGTCTCTCGGGCCCATGCTCTCTGTCCCACTGCTGTGTGGGTGCCCCCGGATTTTTCCAAGTACGAGGCCGCTGCGCGCGAAGTGCGCCGTGTACTCGGTCAGTTCAGCGGCGATGTGGTTCCCTTCAGCATCGATGAGGCGGCGGTGATTGTTGACCTGCCGTCGCCCGAAGCGGTGGGCTCCATGGCCGCCGCGATCCAGGAACGTCTCTCGTCTGAACTCTCTCTTCCTGCATCGATCGGTGCATCGGTCTACCGGGTCGTTGCCAAAATCGCCACCGACCGAGCCAAACCGGGGGGCATCTGCGTCGTCGCTCCTGAGGCGACCGCCGAATTTCTCGCGCCTCTCGGGGTCGGCGCGATCCCCGGCGTGGGTCCGAAGACGCAGGCTCTCCTGGAGGGTTTGGGGGTGCAGACGATCGGAGACCTTCGCACGGTCGCCCCCCGACCGGTCCTGCGCCGGCTCGGAGGCTTTGGGGAAGAGCTCCGGGCCCTTGCCGCGGGCACCCCTCACGAGACCGGCGAGCTCGAGGTCGGGTCTCCGAAGTCGCGAAGCGCCGACCGCACCCTCGCCGAGGATACCCGCGACGTCCCGACCCTGGACGACATTGTCCGTACGTTGGGTCGGGAGGCCGCAGCATCGGTCCACGCCGACGCGTTGCGTTACGAGACCGTCACGATTCGGCTCCGGTGGGAGGATTTTCAGCAGGTGCAACGCGGTCGCTCCCTGGGTGCGGCTCAAGAGGGAAGCGAGCCCGTCCTCCGTGAGGGGCTTCGACTGCTCGGTGAGCTGATGCGGGAGGAGCGCGCGGGCCGCAATCGCAGGGTCCGCCTCGTCTCGATCCGGCTCGGGAGACTGACTCCGCGCACCGGACGACAGCGCCGGCTCGACCGGTATATTCGGCTGCCGCCCGCGGGGAGAAGTGTTCAGCCGCCAGTTCCGGCGGAGCCCCCGTAGACCCGTTTCCGAGGGGGACCACCGCGGGCCGGCGAAACGGTAAAGCGACTCGCCAGGTCTCGGCCCGCGTGACCGACCTACGACAGCCCATCGTCTCGCTGCTCGGTCATGTGGACCACGGAAAGACCACCCTCCTCGACCGAATCACCGGCGCGACGAGGGCCGCCCACGAAGCCGGCGGCATCACACAGCACATCGGCGCCTTCGAGGTACCCCGTCAGACCCTCCTTCGGCTATCCCACGGACTGCTCCCTCCCGAACAAGTGGCGATCCCGGGGTTCCTGATGATCGACACGCCGGGCCATCGGTCGTTCGAGCTGATGCGCCGCCGCGGCGGTGCGCTGGCCGACCTGGCCGTACTTGTCGTCGACGTCAACGAGGGAGTGATGCCTCAGACGCGGGAATCGGTGCAGATCTTACGCCGGGAGAAGACCCCGTTCGCAGTGGCGCTCACGAAGATGGATCTCGTGCCCGGGTGGCGGGAGCCGGCGGCCCACGCCTCGCTCAAAACGCAGCTCCAGCGCTGCGGTGCGGAGTATGAAACAGCACTCGACACCCACCTCTACTCGGTGGTCGAGGAGCTGCTCCGGCTGGACTTCTCAAGCGAGCGCTACGACCGGGTCAGTGATTTCACGCACAACGTGGGGATAGTACCGGTCTCGGCCAAGTCCGGCGTCGGGGTCGCCGAGCTCGTGGCCTTGGTCGTCGGCCTGTCGCAGCGTTTTCTGGAGAAGGAGCTGGCGCTCGTCGACGCGGTGGGCGAGGGCACCGTGCTCGAGCGGTCCGAGCAACGGGGTCTTGGTCCCGTCGCGAGCGTGATCGTGTACCGGGGTCGCCTCCACGTGGGCGACGAGATCGTCATCACCGGTACCTCGGGTCCGTTCTCGAGCAGGATCCGGGGCCTCTACCGGCCACCGCCCACCGCGACGCGTCGCGTAGCGGCCTCGAAGCGGCTCCAGAGCGCGACCGAGGTGTCGGCCGCTGCCGGCGTTTTCGTGGTCGCGCCCGAGGTCGACAAGGCGTTGCCCGGCGGCCTGATCAAAGTCGTTCGCAGCCCCGAGGAGCGAGCCGCGGTTCTCTCCGAGCTCGCGCGAGAAGCGCAACCGGTCGCCGAGCTGGCGGAAAGCGGGGTGGCGCTCGCGGCGGATACGCTGGGCGGCCTCGAGGCATTGGCCTTCGAGTGCCGGGCGGCCACGATACCGGTCCACGTAGCCGAGATTGGTCCCGTCAACCGCCCGATGGTGCTCCGAATGGCCGATGTCCAGGACGCGACCCACCGCGCCGTCCTTGCGTTCAACGTGCCCGTCCTTCCCGATGCCGTCCCGGAGTCCCTTCGCGACCAAGTACGAGTGTTCTCGGGCGAGGTGATCTACCAGCTTCTCGAGGCGTACGGGAAGTGGCGGGAGGAGCGCCAGCGGGTACTCGATGTCGAGTTGCGTCAGGAGATCGTCCATCCGGCCAAGCTGAAGATCCTTCCAGGCTTCGTCTTCCGACGATCCAAGCCGGCGGTCGTCGGCATCCGGGTCCTCTCTGGTCAGCTCCGGCCCGGGGTTCGCCTGATGTCGATCCGTGGTGAGGAGGTCGGCCTTCTCCGCAGCCTTCAACGGGAGAACGAGTCGGTGAAGGAGGCGGAGGAGGGGGCCGAGCTCGCCGCCTCGATCGAGGGCGCCACCGTCGGGCGCACCCTCCTCGAGGGGGACGTACTGTACGTGACGATCCCCGAATCCTCCGCTCGTGCGCTCCGGGACCGCCCGCTGTCGGACACGGAACGCGCCGTCCTGGATGAGGTGCTCAAGATCCGCCGGGCCACGCAGCCGTTCTGGGGTCAGTGACCGGGTCGGTCGTTTCTCATGAGCTCTTCCACATCCTCCGCCGACCGAGGCGCTAGGGGACGGGGAGGGCCGTAGGGGTTTCCTCGAAGGAAGAGGCCCAAAAAGACCGCCACGCCGCCGACCGCGAACAAGGCCGCCGCGCCGGCTCCGAGGATCACCTCAAATCCGAGCGAGGGGTGCGTCGCACTCGTCGCTGTCGTGCGAGCGTGGACACTGGCACTCGCCGACCGCAACCCGAGATTCTTCAATTGGCAGAGGAGCGGGTAGTGGAAGGGGCCGGATCCCTTCCAGTTCCCGGACGAATTCGACGGCCACGTTGCGAGGGTCGACGTAGTCCAGCAGCTCCCGGAACATCCGGCGGGGGATTGCAGCACGAACTGAATTGCACCGGTCGAGGACCAGCTGAGGTTGAGTTGCTCCGACGTTCCATTGAATCCGAAGATGAGCAGGGTCTGCGTCTCGTTCGGGGCGATCAGGAAGGTCGTGGGGCCCGTATCGGTGGTCGAGGTCGTCGGGTTCCCCTGCGCGGCGAAGTAGAGTGAGGCGGCTAGGCCCGCCGCCAGGGTGAGCAAGAGCAGGCCGATGACCACAAGCCAGGGGCGCACGGCGCTCCCGAGGAGCATCAGGACGGAAATACACTTCGAGCGCGCGGAATGATACCCTCCCGGACGGGGCGGGCCGGCTACAGTCGAAGGCCGACCGTCGGTCGGTCGAGGATGTCCATGTCGGTGGCTCGGATTCCGTTCTCGATGTCGCTCGCGGTCAGCGCGCCGCGCCGGCCGGAGACCAGCGCTCGCCGGAGCGTTGCCATTCGGAGGACCTGGCCTGCCACGAACCGTAGATCCTGAGCGACGAGCTCGCTCGGCAGCCCGGGAGCGCCGCCCAACAGCCTGTAGTATGCGACACCGATCGTCGAATCCCGTTCGAGCACGTAGTGGAGGTACCCCGCGAGCGACGCTTTCGCCGAGGACAGGAGCTCGGGGGGGCGGCGGGGAGGGTCGAGGACCTCGAGATGGGATTCGATCCCTCCCGACTCCCGAAGGGTGAGGAACTCAACCCCGGCGGGATGCGCTCGCCAGGCCACACGCCCCTTCGTCGGCTCGAAAAACATCGGGAGCGCTTCAAGCTCATCTTCCGCGTCGGGGTAAGCGCCCGCGTCGATATCGGAAGGAATCAGGATGCTGGTTCGCCCGCGAAGAAGCCGTCGGACCTGCTCTTCGGACTGCCACCGTCCCGTGCTCGCTAGTCGTCGCTCGACCTTGCGGCGCTGCGCATTGGCCGAACGAAGCTCGCCGCCGGCCTCTGCGCGAGCGATCTCAAGGGCGACGGCTTCTAGCTCCGAGGTCAGGGAATTGTGCAGGTCCTGACGGTAGGTGCCGTCCGCCCAATGTGCGAGACCTGACAGGTCTACCCCCGGGCACGTGAGCACCACGGCCACCTGCACCCGTTCGCTGACGTGAACGGTCAGCGGGAACTCCGCACATGTGGACGGTCGCGCGGCGTGGCAACCGCACCGTTGGTCCTGTAGGAAATGACACGCGCCGCCTTCCGGACGACTCGCGATGGTGGCCCAGCCGCCCGAGCCCTCCACGAGCGGAACCTCCGGGTCTATCTGGATCAATCGGGGGCGCTCCGAGGGGGCTACGGCGGGGGTTGTGAAGCAACACAGTCCACATCCGGGCAGACACCGAAACCGGAACCCGCCGACCAACCGCAAGTCCGGAACGAGCACCATGGCCGCACGAGCAGTACGGCCGATATGCCAGCTTCGCCCCCGGGAACCGGCGCGCCCGCCGGAGAAGGGGGGGCCGGACGTTTCAACCTCAGGCGGAAGGTTTCTGCCTTGGTCGGTTCTATTTATACCCTCCAGGGCCTCGCACCGGTATCGTGTCGGACGGGCGCGAAAGCGCGACAGGACCGGTGAACGATCCACCGACGTGCTCCATGTGCGGTAGCGGCCGCCGGGTGCAGGACCCGACGAGCCTCGAAGAACACTGCGCCGACTGCGGTCTCGTGTTCGCTGGCTCGGAGCTGGTTGGGCCGGGCCCGCCGCTCCGAGATTCCCCTGGCACCCAAGGATCCGGCCGAGGCATCGGGCCCTTCACGACGCCCGGAGGTTCCCGACGTTCTCTGGGGACCATTCTCAAGGGAACGAGGGACGGTCAAGGAAGGCCTCTGGGCTGGCAGCGTCGCTACGAGTTCCAGCACCTCCGTCGGGTCATGCAACGCCAAACCGTTCGGGCCGTCGAGGATCCCCTCGAGCGATCACAGGCCCGGGACACGATCGCGATGGCCGGGGACCGGCTAGCGCTTCCCCCCGTAGTGCGTTCGGAGGCCGAGAGGTTTTTCCGTGACGCCACCCAACACGGGCTCTTCCGGGGCCGGAGCCAAGTGGCGGCCGTCGGCGCCTCCCTGTACGCGGCGTGCCGTCGGTACGCCCTTCCCCGTACGCTCGGAGAGGTGTCGAAGGTGCTCGGCGCCCGCCGTTCGGAGGTGGGCCGCGCGTTCAAGGTCGCGTGCCGGGGAATGGACGCCGTCGTTCCCTCCGTGGATCCACGGGCCTACCTCGCTCGCTACGCCCAGGAACTCGCCCTCTCGCCCCAAATTCGGTCTTCGGTCGAATCGATGCTCAAGGAGGCAGAGACCAGCCCTGAGGTCTCAGGACTTTCTGCGCACGGTCTGGTGGCGGCCCTGATCTACATCGCGGCGGAACGGAACGGGGAGCGACGATCTCGAGCGCAAGTGGCTCGGGTCAGCGCGGTCACCGAGGTCACTCTGCGATCGACCAGCCGGCTCCTCGAACGATTGCTCGGCCCGAGCTCCGACCCCGCGGAGCACTGAGCCGGTTCGGCTACTTCACCAGATAGTAGCCCGCGGCTTTCTCGCGGACCTTTCGGCGAACGAAGCCCTTGGTCTGGAGCTCCTGCAACGCGTTCATGACCATTGTCTTCGGGAGCTTCGTGCCCATGGTGACCCGCTCGGCGGTCCCCATCTTGTCTTCCGCGGCGAAGCCCATGTCCTTCATCGCCTTGTAGACTTTGACGGCCTGCGGGCCGAGCTCGTCCTCGATCCCCATCGCCGCGACTCCCGGGCGCCGAGCGGGGCCCCCTATTTAACCGCCCGGCGGCCGAAATTTTCCGGCCCGAAGTTGGCGGCGGTCAGGAGTCCGGACCTAGGTACTCGCGCGACGCCGTAGTGAGGAACCGATACCCATGGTCGGTTACCACGACGTCGTCCTCGATGCGGACTCCACCCTTTCCGGGGATGTAGATACCGGGCTCTATGGTGACGGTCTCGCCGGTCTCGAGCGGCTCGGTTGTCTCGGGATTGAGGCTGAACCCGTCGTGGACCGCCAGGCCAATGGAATGTCCCAGTCGATGAGTAAACAGCCCCTTCCAGGGACTCCGGTCGACAACGTCCTGGGCGGCCTGGTGCAGATCGCATGCCCGCACTCCCGGGCGGAGCAGCTGGAGGGCGGCACTCTGTGCTTCCGCGACGGTGGCGTGGACCCTCCGCATCTCGGGGTCGGAGGGCCCAAAGTGGAACGGACGGGTGAGGTCGCTGATGTATCGGTGATAGAGCGCCCCGAAGTCGCAGACGATGGAATCTCCGGACTTGAGGCCGAGCTTCCCGGGTGTGAAATGAGGCTCCGCCGAGTGAGGGCCGAATCCGACGATGGTAGCGAAGCTTCTACCGGCCGAGCCATTCTGCGTCATCCGATACTCGAGCTCGCCGGCCAGCTGGCTCTCCGTGAGGCCGGCCCGGAGCAGAGACGGAATCTCGGTCGCGACAGTGGAAACAATCGCGCCGGCCTTCTCGATCCGCGCGATTTCGGACGCGTCCTTGACCCTCCGCGTCCGTTGGATCGCGTCCGAGGCATCCAGCCATGTGGCCGCCGGTAGCGCTTCCGCCAGCGCACCGAATGCCTCGTGCGTGAGCTCGCGATAGTTGAGCGCCACGCGGGCCTTGGAATCGACCAGTCGGCGGAGCTCCCGAATCTGGTCTTCCATGCGAGGGCACAGTTGGACTTCGACCGAGGGATCCTTCGCGGCGGCTTGACGGGCCGTTTCGGCCTCGAGGGGCGACGTGAGCAACGTGAGAGAACCGTCCGAGCGGGCGATGATCGCCGAGCCCTCGAACGAGCCGCTGGGCACATCGAAGAGGTAGAAGAAGCTCGTATCGATATGCGGGCCCTCGGAATTCGAGACGATCAAGGCCTCGGGGCTGGGAGATAGCCGACGGAAGATGCTGCGCACTCGCTCCCGCATGGAATCGACCGCGAGCTACCCGCCGAGAGATAAGGACCTTCCCGCGTTCCGCGGACCCGATTTGAATTGCCTACTCAGGCTGAACGTTGACCGGGTGAAGGGTTTCCCATTACTCCGACGCACCGGTCCTCCGGTGCGAACCGGGCCATTATCTATGAGGAACCTGAGCGTCGGTCGCGCAAATCCCAACTACGGACCTGCCCGGGAAAACAGGTCCTCCCGGCCCGCATCGGCGTGACGGGAGATTCCGAGTTCCGGGGACCCTTCGTACGTCGAAGGGGGAACCCGCGGCATGGGAAATGCCCGCGGGGAACGAGACTTGGGCGCAAACGAGTGGGGAGAGAAGATACGAGGAACGGCCAGATCCCCGAGGGCGCTAGTCGCACTGATCGTCGTCGCACTGTTGATTCTCATTCCGGGGGCATTGCTGTTCGTCGCAGCCCACCCGAACCCCGATACGCCCCCCGCGAATGGCCCTTCCCAGATCGGCGCCTTCTGGGACAAGCCCGTCCACTTCATCGAAACGGGACTGGCGAACGGGACCCGCTGGAGCGTGACCCTCTCGAGTACCACCCACTCGAGCACGACAACAACGATCCGGTTCACGTGGATTGTAGGCGTATTCCCATTTTCCGTCCACTCGGTAGCGGGTTACACCGCGAGCCCCTCCTTCGGCAACGTGACGGTCGGCAATCGTGGGGCCACCGTCCACATCACTTTCACTCCCATCGGCCAAGCCAACTACCGCGTCTCCTTCACTGAGAGTGGACTTTCCACCGGTACTACCTGGTGGGTCAACTTGAACGGGACGAATACGAGCGCCGTCACCACCGGGATCAGTTTCTCCGCCGCGAACGGGACGTATCGGTTCACGACCCCCGCTCTCCTGTCGGGAACCCCCGGAGAACAGTTCTTCACGACCCTGACCAATGGCACCGTCGTCGTCAACGGAACCAACGTCAGCGTCGCCGTGCCGTACCTCACCCAATTCTTTCTGACGATGGGCGTGACACCCGCCGGCGCCGGCAACGTGACGCCCAACTCGGGTTGGCTCTTGGCCGGCACCGTCGTGAATCCCACCGAGAATCCCGCCGCCGGATACGCCTTCCTCAGCTGGAATGGATCAGGAAATGGAAGCTACTCGGGAACGAACACAACCCCCGCCATCACGATGCACGGACCCATCGGGGAGATCGCCACTTTCGGATTGGGCTACCCCGTCGACTTCCAGGAGTTGGGGCTGGCCGATGGCACCACCTGGTCGGTCACGTTCAACGGGGTCACCCAGTCGGCGTTCTTCGTCTTCCTCGACTTCGCCGCCCCCAACGGGACGTTCCCGTACATGGTCGCCCCGATTCCCGGGTACCACGCCGACTCGTATCGCGGCAATATCACCGTCGCGGGGAGCCCCGTCACGGTGATCATCCACTGGGTACGAGTGACCTACAACGTCAGCTTCGTCGAGAGCGGGCTCCCAAGCGGGACTACGTGGTCCATCAGTCTTAACGGATCGACCCAGAGCGCGATGTCCTCCACCATTCTGTTCGTCGAATCGAACGGCAGCTTCCCGTTCACGGTCGGATCGGTCGTAGGATACACTGCGAACGTCACCGCCGGCACTGTCGTCGTCAGCGGCCTCGACGTCGGGGTCGCGATCGGATTCAGCGCCGGACCGGTCGCCCAAGGCCACACAGTGACCTTCGTCGAAACGGGCCTCCCGATCGGGAGCGCGTGGTCTGTCACACTGAACGGTTCGGATGCGACCCCGGCGACCACTACGGCGATGAGACTGACCTTCTCCCATCTCGCTTCAGGAACGTACCACTTCTGGGTGCCTGATGCCGGCATGTTCCACCCGGCGAACCACACCGGGACCGTGTCCGTCGCCGGGGCCAATGTGACCCTCGCGATCGTGTTCGCCGGCCTCGGGCCGGCAGTCAGTCCTGCTCCCGGCATGATGAACTCCGTCGAGGAGTTGGTCATATTCGCGCTCATCGCCGGGGCAGTACTCATCGCGGCCTACCTCGTCTATCGCCGAGAGTGAGCGACCGTCGGGATGGCGCCGTAGCCCCTATTTCCCCCGAGCGGCTGCACTCATCGATGGCGACCGACCCGGGCGTGACGGTCCGGTCGGGTCGACCGGACGACCTCGCCCAAGTAACGCGGCACTACGGACCCCTCGGCGACACTCCCTGGGACCCGTTCGCCGATGAGCGACGCCTCGCGGCGGTCCCGTTAGAGGGCCTGCTCATTGCCGAGAAGGACGGCAATTACGCGGGGTTCCTCTACTGGTTCGAGGGGAGAAAACCGTGGTTCGACAAGGGGGCGGACCAATATGCGCGGCTCGAGGAGCTCCACGTGCGCCCGGAGTTTCAGGGCTGGGGCATCGCGCAACGCCTCGTCGACCGCTTCCTGCAGGACGTGACCGAACGACGGATCCCTTTGCTCTACGTGGCGACCGACGAGACCAATCAGGCCGCGGCGCACCTCTACGAGCGAGTCGGATTCCATCCGTTCCTCCGGACGATCCATTACCGCAAGTACGCGTAAGCCGGCGCGGGGGACCTTTTCTGCTCCAGGCCGTTTGGACGGCGCGATTCAGGGCTCACCCCCGGAGGCGGCCCAAGAATGGAAACGAGGAGCTCGGACCCCCCCCTAGCCGGACGAGTCTGCGTCGTGACCGGGGCGACCTCCGGCATTGGGTACGTCACCGCGCGGGAGCTGGCCCGGGCGGGCGCTTCGGTCGTCGCTGTGGGACGCGACCCTCAACGGACGACGGACACGGTCCGACAGATCGTCCAAGAATCGGGGAGCCCCCACGTGAGGGGAATGCTGGCCGACCTCTTCCTCCAGCACGACGTGCGACGGCTGGCGTCGGAGCTCTTGAGGGATTTCCCGCGCGTGCACGTATTGGTCAATAACGCCGGGGCGATCTTCTCAAGACGGTCACTCACGGCGGAGGGGATGGAACGGACCTGGGCGCTCAACGTGGTGACGCCTTTCCTCCTCTCCCGGCTCCTCCTGCCCCGCCTCACCGCGAGCGCCCCGGCCCGGGTGATCAACGTGTCGTCTGCGGCGCACCAGGGGGTGCACCTGGATTTCGAGAACCTGCAAGGCGAGCGCCGTTACTCCGGCTTCACGGTCTACAGCCGTTCCAAGCTGGCCCTGGTCCTCCTCACGTACGAGTTCGCCCGTCGAAACCCCGCCCCGGAGGTGACGGTCAATGCGCTCCACCCGGGCTTCGTGGCCACCCGATTCGGGCACAACAACCCGGGAGGGCTCGGCGTGCTGATCCGCGTGCTGTCGTTCCTGTTCGGCATGCGCCCGGAACGGGGCGCACGAACCTCGGTCTTCCTCGCGGCCGAGCCCTCGATCCATGACGTCACGGGGAAGTACTTCGACCACTGTCGGATCGTTGCTTCCTCCCCGGAGTCGTACGATGCGACCGCCGGGCAGCGGCTGTGGGACGTGCTCGCGGTCCAGACAGGGCTCCCCCCTGACCCACCCTTCTCGGGGGCTCCCTGACACGATTGGAAGTACGCCGGGGATTCGCCTTTGGTCGGGGGTCCTGTTTCATCACCCCCCGGCAAGGCTTATGACCCGCTCCCAAAGTGGAGCGACTAAGGAATGACATGAGCGGTCCAGTGGTCCACTTTGAGATACCTGCCGACAACGTCGAACGTGCGCGGAAGTTCTACAAGAAGACTTTCAGCTGGGAGATGCAACCCATGCCGGACATGAACTACACGATGGTCCGGACGACCCCGGGCGACGCCAACGGAATGCCCAAGGACCCGGGCGCTATCAACGGCGGAATGGCCGCTCGCGGGGGCCCCGTCAAGTCCATCGTGGTCACGATCGGAGTTGAAAGCATCGACGCCGCGCTGAAGTCGATTGCAAAGAACGGCGGCAAGACAGTCGTCGGCAAGCAGTCCATCGGCTCGATGGGGTTCACGGCTTACTTCCGAGACAGCGAAGGGAACGTCGTCGGCCTCTGGCAAGCTGCCAAGGAATAACCGACCCGCCCCCCGCCCGGAATTTAGACTAACCCCTTCTGAGGCCCTCTCCTGGCAGGCTCGCAGCAAGCGGCGGTCTTTCGGTGCTAGGTCAGTGACGTGACGTCAAGTCCGAGCGAGCACCTCGCTTTCCGTGTTCCTGGCTCAGCCAACCGCTAGAGAGGGATCTGGAGTGAGTTCTCCCCTCATCGCCCGATGCCACGAGAACTCCGTGGAGGCCTATCGGGTCTTCGCCCGTACGACGCCCGGCGGGATCATCGTGGAGCGGTCTGGTTTGGTGCTGGTGAACGCCCAGGCCTCCGACAGCATGGGTAACCTCGCGATCGTCACGGCGCCCGCGACGGACGGGGCGAGCGTGATCGCCGAAGCCGAAGCCTTTTTCGCCCGGGACCCGAGACCCTGGGCCCTCTTCGCCTTCCCCGAAGCGATTCGTTCGCTCGAACGGGCCGCGCGCGACCGAGGGCTCAGAGACGAGGGACGATTCGCCGGCTTGGCGCTCGACCCGCTTCCCAGGGAAGTTCCGCCCGTGCCCGACGGAGTCGAGGTCCGACGCGTCGGGACCGTCGCGGAATTACAGACCTTCGAGCGTACGGCGTCCGCGGCCTACGAGGTGCCCTCAGGACCGGTGCATGCCTCGTGGCTAAGGTATCCCGGCTTCTCCTTCCACCTGGCCTACCGCCGAGGAGAGCCCGTGGCCACCGCCACGCTTGTCGTCTCCCACGGCATCGCAGGGATCGTCTACGTAGGAACGGTACCGGCCGCGCGGGGACAGGGGCTAGGTCGCGCGGTGGTCTGGGCTGCGATCGCGGCCGGGCGGGAGCAGGGATGCCGAACCAGCGCGTTGTGGGCAAGTCCCCAGGGCCGTCCCATGTACGAGAAGATGGGGTTCCGGCCCATCACGGAGTACGGCATCTGGACTCCACCGGAGTACCCACTCCCTCCAGCCTTCTGGCCGCTCGAGGTCCTCCCCCGACGTCCGGTCACGCGGTGAGCGCGTTGACCATCCTAGGGTACAGCGCCGCGAACCGCGGGTTTCGCGCGAAGTGGCTTCCGGGAAGCTCGTCGTGGTGCACACGGATTCCCACGCGCTCCGCCTCGACGGCAAACATCCGAGCCCCCAGGTCGAGATACCACTCGTCCGCATCGGACCCTGTGACGTGGACCGACTTCATCCCTCGCAGCGCGTGTTGCACCCGTCCGTCGGAGAGTCGTCGCACCGGATCGAACTCCAACCATCGATTCCAGACTCGAGGATCCAGCGCCCCCGACTCGAGCTCGAAGGGAAGTTCGAAGCTCCCGACGGGATCCGGGCTCGGGGAATAACACGAGGCCATCGCAAGAGTGTTCAGGGCCGCTCCGGACGAGTCCAAGTGACCTTTCAGGACGGAAGGATCCGAGAAGAGTCGCTCCATCCACTTCTCCGGTCCTCCGGCTTTGCGGAACTCCCGGAACGCCTGTGGGAAGTCGGGCAGGTAGGAGTACTCGAACGCGGCGTCCCCCGCGCTGGAGCCGACCGCTTGGAAGACGCGGGGGTACTCCACTCCTAGGTGCAAGGCGCCGAATCCACCGCTGGACTGACCCAGAACGCCCGTTGCCCCCGAGCGGAATCTCTCCCGAGCCTGGGGGACGACCTCCGTGGCTACGTGGTCGGCGTATCGCCCCGTGGCCGCCGAATTAACGTACTGACTTCCCCCCAACGTGGTGAGACAGTCCGGTGCGACGATCACCGCTTCGGGGCATTCTCCAGTCCGAATCATCCGGTCGAATAGCTGGACGAGTGACTCATGGAACGGTCCGTGACGTTGGAACTCCATCCAGCCGGCCCCTGTGAATCCCGACAACTGCACGAGGAGCGGCAGCCCTTCCGTCCGGCCGGAGGGAGGGGTGTAGTACGCGACCTCCCGATTCGTTGGGTCCCCCCAGGGGTTGTCTCGTAGGACCTGACTCTCGATGGAGAACTGTCCGGTACTGCCCTTCAACGGAGGCGGGAAGGAGAGAGGACCGCGTCGATCCACGGGAGGCCGCGTAGGAGAATTCACCATCGGTGAGCGGCCCCGAGGACGAACCGGGAAATCGTCCTTTCGGTGGGCGCCCTCCCGGGCAGCAGGCCCGGATACCGGTCGGGCCGCTCACCGGGAACCGGGCGTCGTCGAGTCGGCCGAAGGGGACGCCCGCAGATCTTCAAGGACCACCTGGGCGGCGTTGTGACCCGGGGCCCCCATCACACCGCCACCGGGGTGGGCTGTGGCGGCGCACAGATACAGTCCGGGGATCGGCGTCCTGTAGCCGGACCACCCAATGAGCGGTCGGAAGCGAAAGATTTGGTCGGGGGTCATGTTCCCTTGGAATATGTTCCCGCCGGACAGACCCACGGTTCGCTCGATGTCTACGGGGGAGATGACTTGCGAATGCTCGAGGGTATTCCGGATTTCAGGGGCGTATTGCTCGAGGGTTTGGAGAACGATCTCTCCGGCCTCGGGCTTGAAGTCATCCCAGGTGGTGCCCCGCAACTTATACGGGGCGTACTGGACGAAGCAGGTCATCGTGTGTTTCCCCGGAGGCGCCATGGAGGGGTCGGCCGCGCTCTGGAACAGGATGTCCATGTAGGGGTGCTCGGAAAAGCGTCCGTACTTTCCGGCGTCGTAGGCCCGTTCGAGGTACTCCATGGACGGGGCGATCTCTACCTCCCCCGTGTGCGGGATACCGGGGCCGTTCCAAGCCGTGAAGTTGGGGAGGCGGTTCAATGCGGCGTTGAACTTCAACGAGGCACCGTCGCTGCGGAAGCGCCGGACTCTTTCGAGCTCGCCGGAAGAAAGGACATCGGGGGGAACGAGTTTCAGCATCGTTCTTCGGACATCGAGGCCGGACAACACGACGCGAGCCTCGATGGCCTCGCCCGCTTCGGTCTCCACGCCCACCGCTCGGCCATCTCTCATCCGCACTTGCCGCACCCCCGTACCCCGGCGGATCGTCGCACCGAAGTATTCGGCCGCGCGGGCCATCGCCTCTGTGATGCGACCCATACCCCCTTCGGCGAACCCCCATGCCTGCCGCTCTCCGTCGAGGATCGTGGCATTGTGATGGGCTAGGACATAGGCCGTCCCCGGCGTTCGGGGGCCACACATCTCGCCGATCAGTCCGTTGATGGCCAGGGAAGCTTTGAGCTGGTCGCTTTCGAACCACCCATCGAGAAATTCTTCCACACTGAGGAGGAACAGGTCGCGGAGGAGCTCGTCGATGCCCTGACTCTGGAACTGCGCCAGCAGCTCGGGCAGCGGCGCCGGAGGCAGGAGCAGCAGAGGCTCGAGGATGTCCAGCGTACGTTCCCAGTACTCCACGTACTTGGGGTAGGTCGCTGCGTCCCGCCGCGAGAACTTCGCGATCTCCCGCAGGGTCGACTCATCGTCCCGCCAGAAGCACAGCGAACGGCCGTCGGGAAAGGGACAGAATTCCGCCGGGGAGCAGACCAGGGTTCGAAATCCGAATCGACGTAGCTCCAGATCGTCGATGATCTCTGGGCGGAGCATTCCGGCCACATACGAGTAGGTGTTGATCCGGAACCCCGGCCATGGCTCCTCGGTCACGCAAGCACCCCCTACGAGGTTTCGCCGTTCCAGGACGAGCGTTCTGACCCCCGCCTTCGCGAGATACCCCGCGGCGACTAGGCCGTTGTGTCCGCCCCCCACGATGACAGCGTCGTACCTGTCCATGGTCGCCTGAGTCGAGAAAAGGGAGGGCCATTAGGCTGCCGTTCCGCGCCGTTTCGCCAGCGATCCCCCAAACGCCAACAGGAATATCCGACCGATCCGGTTGGGACATCGGTGCCGCTCCATCCGAAGGTCCGCGAACGAATCGACTACGAAGCGGCCTCCTTCCCCGACTTGACGCGGGTTCCGGTGGCCGAAGGCCGCCGCATCGCGCGCGAGATGAGCGCTCAGACCGACCGCTTGTCAGCGCCTCCGGCCGCATTGGATCGCGTGGAGGACCACTCAATCATCCTGCCAGGACGCAAGGTAGGGGTTCGCCTGTACTTTCCCAAGGCGATCGACTCCCCCAGCCCCGTCCTGATCTATCTCCACGGCGGCGGTTGGGTCTTCTGCGACCTCGAGACCCACGATAGCTTGTGCCGAGAGATCGCTACCCGCGCCCGGGCGGTTGTCGCGGCGGTGGACTATCGTCGCGCCCCTGAAGACAGATTTCCCGCGGCGCTCGAGGACTGCTACGAGGCGCTCCGGTGGCTCGCGGAGCCTACGACCGGGAAACGGTTCGACCTCCGAGCGGATCGCATCGCCATCGGCGGAGACAGTGCCGGAGGGAACATGGCGGCCGTGCTGGCCGTCGAGGCGCGCGACCGGCGAGGCCCCGCGCTCGTCGGCCAAGTGTTGATCTGCCCGGTCACCGCCTATTTTCCAGGCACACCCTCCTACTCGGCCAATGGCTCCGGCTTCGGCTTCGAGGCAGCGTTCATGCCCTGGATGTGGGACCAGTACCTCTCCTCACCCCGCCAGGGGGGCGACCATCGGGTGGCTCCGCTTGGAACGCCCGACCTCTCCCGGGTCGCCCCGGCGCTGGTGATTACCGCGGAGTACGACCTCCTCCGCGACGAGGGAGAGATGTATGCGGATCGATTGCAGCAGGCGGGAGTCCCTGTCCGCCGCACCCGCTACGTGGGGATGGTGCATGGATTCCTTGACTACCGAGGGATCGCGGAGGAAGGATGGGACGCCATCGCCGAGATCGCAGGGAACCTTCAGCGCTGGTTCAGGCCTCAGGCGGCGCCAGACCACGTCACCGATTGAGGCGTTGCACGAACTGTTTGCGGAACTTGGCCACTTTCGGCTCGATGACCATCTGACAATATGCCTGAGAAGGATTCCGCCGGAAATAATCCCGGTGGTAATCCTCGGCCAGATAGAACGCGTAGAACGCCGTTAACTCCGTGACGATGGGGCCGCGCCAGAGGCGCTGGTCGCGAATCTCCTTGACGACCTCTTCCGCCACTCGGAGTTGCTCGGGAGTGTGGTAGAATACGGCGGACCGGTACTGGCTCCCCACGTCGTGCCCCTGCCGGTTCAAGGTCGTAGGGTCGTGGGTCGAAAAGAACACGAGGAGAATATCGTGAAACGAGATCACCGTCGGGTCGAAGGTGACCTGGATGGCCTCCGCGTGGCCCGTCCGGCCGGTGCAGACCTGCTCGTACGTGGGATTTGGTCCCGAACCGCCTGAATATCCCGGGAGGGCGCTGCGAACGCCGCGCAGCTCCGAAAAAATCGCCTCGGTGCACCAGAAACAGCCGCCAGCGAGCGTCG
Source organism: Thermoplasmata archaeon (assembly GCA_022749815.1). GTDB lineage: Archaea > Thermoplasmatota > Thermoplasmata > Lutacidiplasmatales > UBA184 > JAKIWV01. The sequence continues at coordinate 199,425 of JAKIWV010000004.1, read as the reverse complement.
CTATTTCCTGAGCGGGCTGGGACGGTGCGCTACCCGCACTGTTCGACATCGAAACCCGACTTGCCAAGTCCCATAGGTCGCATCAAGCTTCGCGCACCATGGCGCCGCATCGAAATCCTCTAATGGGCTTTCGACTCCCGTTGGGTGAGCCAAGCGACTCGTCAAGCCGTACGAAAGGAGGAACCTCGGGGACCCGGCCACGGAGGACTCCCCCGACCCACAGGCTATGACCCTGTTCGATGGCTCGAAGAAGAAATTCAAGCGGCTGTTCCTCGCCGCGGATATCCACGGCTCGGAGCTAGTCTTCCGGAAGTTCCTCTCGACGGCCGAGTTCTACAAGGCCGATGCGTTGCTGATTGCCGGCGACGTGACTGCGAAGACCATCGCTCCGATCATCCAGGGCAGGGACGGCCGCTTCCGCACGAAGTTCTCGGCGAAGACGTACGAGGGACTCACGGAGACCGAGCTCAAGCCCATCGAGCAGTCGATCGCCGACTCGGGGCAGTACGCCGCCCGACTGACGGAAGACGAATATCAGGCGGTCCGATCAGAGCCGGGACGCATCGACTCGCTGTTCACGAAGCTGATGATCGACCAGATCCAGCGATGGACGGACATGGCCGAGAAGCACTTGGCCCCCCTGGGCATCCCGTGCTACTGGATCGGCGGCAACGACGACAAGCCGGAGGCCCTCGCCCACGTACGCTCCACCTCGCATGTACGGTACATCGATGACGCAGTAATCCGGTTCGACGATGACCACGAGATCATGGGCTTCGGGTGGACGAACCCGTCTCCATGGAACACCCCACGCGAGCTCCCCGAGGACCAGCTCGGACCTCGGCTCGACCGTGTGATCAAGCAGGTGCGAGACCCCGAGCACTGTATCTACCTGATGCACGCGCCCCCTTACGGGACCGGTCTTGATATCGCCCCCAAGCTCGACAACACCTTCGACCCACCCCGGCCAGTCACCCAAGGCGGGCAGGAGATCCTGATCCCGGTGGGAGCGACCTCGTTCCGGGACGCCATAAAGGAAACCCAGCCGCTATTGACACTCCACGGTCATATCCATGAAACCCGAAATTCCGCGAAGATCGGCCGTTCGCTGGCGATCGACCCCGGCTCCGAGTACAGCTCCGGCTCGCTCCGAGGCGCCATCATCAATCTCGAGCAGAACAAAGTACTGAGCTATCAGTTCACCACGGGGTAGGGGCGCCGGATGCCCGTCGGGCGGGGGCCGCCCGGCGCCGCGGGGCTCAGATCGGTGGAATTTCCTTGTACGCGAGCTCCAGGTTGACCCCGACGCTCTTGAGGTACGCCCGACGGATGAAGTAGTACGCAACCCAGCCGATGAAAATCCCGGCCATGATCCCCATCGACCAGTACCCGTTGTTGCCCGCCTGAACGACGCCGAGGAACGGGTTCGTGAGGTACCAGTACAGCATGGCGACGCTGAATCCGGCCGCGATTACTCCGCATAGCGTAATGAGCGGGATCGGACCGACCTTGTATTTCGCAATCGGGGACACACGGTAGATTTCGGGACGTGTCTTGGGGAAGAGGGCGCCCCCCACTGCGGTGCCAATGTACATCACCGTCGCGACGGCGGTCACAGCAAGCGTGTAGGTGGTCCATGGCACCCCGCCGATCGAGGCGAAGTTGTACACCCAAGCGTACACAACTCCCCCCAACACGAGGAAGATCAAATGGGCTGCAACGGGCGTGTGAGTCCGCGGGTTGACGCTGCTCACGATCTTCGGCAACACCCCATCAATGGACATCGCTACGGTAACTCGCGTCCATCCGACGATCACGTTGAACACGACCTGGATTGCGTTCATGAGAATGCCGAACAACAAGATGATCAGGACAATCGGGTTACTGGTTAGGACGGCCGCGAGGTTACTGAAGTAAGGCAAGAACGGCGAGGCGCCGGCTCCGCCCCCGTAGGCAGCCGAGAGCCATCCCTGACCGACGGTGTTTACCATGACGAAGGCGAGGATCGCCATCATCGCCATCGCGGTGACGCCTCCGCCCACGTTGATGAACATCTGATTCTTGAGGCTCGTTGCCCCCTGGATTTCTCCGGCCTGTTCTTGGGCGTAGCCAACCCATCCCAGGCTCGTTAGGGCCACCGGCGCAACGAGCAGAGTACCGAGGATGGAAAAGGCGCGAGGTCCCGCCACGGTCTGGCCCGCGGCGGTCAGCACCGCATGGTAGTAGTCAGTGCCCCCACTCGACAGGGGCCCCGCGATGACGAACGCGGCGTGGTTGTACTCTGAGATAAACGTCGTCGTTGGAGTTGCCACGAAGAGTACGATCATGGTGATGAAGCTCAACAGGAAACCGTACCACATCACCCACTGCGCCTGGACGAACCATCTGAAGCTCTTGATCAGCACCGCTGCGGCGATTGTGGAGGCCACAACCGTGGTCCAAAACGCTCCCGACGCTGAGAGGAACCAAGTCCCCCAGCTCAAGTAGGTCGCATTGCCGTACTGCACCCCGAGACCGGTAAATAAGGGACCGAAGCCGAGAGTGGCAACGAGCCAGCCGCCGAGGGCCTGCCATTGCAAGAAAAAGGTGCCGATTACGGTCATCACGATCGCGAAGCCGAACCAAGGTCTCAACGTTCGACTTTGGAACACATAATCGCCCCCGGTCCGAGGCATCGCCGACGCGAGGCCGGCGTATACGACCGCCAGAAACGCTGTGAATCCTCCCGTGAGTAAGATGCCTTCCCAGACGTTCGCGCCAGGATAGACCGCGAGGGTAGTGATGTAGACCCATGGGAAGATTACTCCGATGTTCAGAATATTGTAGGCGAAGGCCGAATAGGGTGACATCACGCGGACGAGCCCCGACGCCCGTCGTGTGAAGACCTGCACCTGTCCGGTCGCCGGTTCTGACCTCCGCGTAAAGGCGTCTATGTCTGCGTCTGCCACCTAACTCCCCCTGCTAGGTGGTAGCACGGTAGAAAGAGGTCGGATTTAGTTCTGCCGAAACCGCCAGTCTGAGAGTTCGACCGGCCGCTGGTCGGAACTAAGCCCCGCCCCGAAAGGTAGCTTGATAGCTCGCACGCTCTGAGGCCCGGCGGGGGAAGGCTCGACCGTGACGTGGGGTCCAAGACATCGGGTGGCCTCTCCTCCCGCTGTCGAGTCGGGAGCCACAAGAGGTTGACCGAGCCCCAGACTTACGTCTCCCTCAGCGATGCGGAGTTCCTACGCGAGTCCGTCGCGCTCGTCGAAGGGGCGCGTCAACGAAACGTTTCACTGCGCATCCTGGGCTCGCTCGCGATCTATTCCCATTCAGTGCATGTCCCGGAATGCATCACGGTATTTCGCCGGCTCGGTCGCGTCGAGGAAGGGAAGCCCCTGTTCACGGACCTGGACCTCGCCGGATATGCCCGGCAAAGTCGATTCATCAGCGGGCTATTCAAGGACCTTCACTTCAAGTCCGACGACGTGGTGAACGGGTTCTTTGGGGACCGCCGCCTCATCTACTACGAGGGGACCGGCAAGTTCCACGTCGACGTTTTCCTCGACAAGTTGGAGTTCAGCCACGACGTCCAATTCGGGTCGAAGCCCGCCGGCGGACGTCTCGAACTCGACTTCCCGACGATCACCCTCGCCGACATCGTGCTGGAGAAACTCCAGATTCACCACATCGGCCGCAAGGACCTCGTGGACCTGATTATCCTCTTCCTGGGTCACGACCTTCGGGGGAATGAGACACCGAATTCGGAGTTGATTGACGACCAGTACCTCTGTGCCGTGCTAGGCGATGACTGGGGGTTCTGGCACGAATCTCTCCAGAACATCGAGAAGACCCGACAGCTCCTGGACACGTTCGCCCAAGCGGGCCGATTGGATCCCGATCAGCACGCACGGGTTCGCGGCCGCCTCGCGACGCTCACCCAACGGTTGAACACCTCACCCAAGACCCGAAAGTGGGAGAAACGCGCGCGAGCCGGCACGTCAAAGGCCTGGTACCGTGAGGTCGAGGAGGTCGTCCGCTGACTTTCGACGGTCTACTCGGGGTTCGACGACTCGGGTGAAACAGACTTCGCTCGGAGTTGGAATCCCGCCGCTCGGTCGATGGTGATGTGCGCCGCCCACCCAAGCAGCGGCCACACAACACCCCCCGAGAGGATCCACGCGATCAGGAATACCCCGGCCCACGGGAGGAAGCTGTGCATGACGTTGTACAGGGACGAGCCCCAAGGCGGCCAGGTCCCTTTCGGGGAACGGGAGAAGCCGATCGGGACGAACGCCACAATGTCAGGCAGAAGGAACCAAAAGACGAAGGCGATCGCGTCGGCCGCCACAAACTCCTTGAGGACGACCATCCGCCAGCCGAAGACGGCCAGAAGAATGGCGACCGTTGCGAAGGCGTATTCGAGACGATAGGCCCAGAAATCGACCGGCAGGAACTCCGGACCCCACTGTCGGGACTTCCCCACCACGTTCTTCCGCGCTCCGCTCCCGCTTCACCGGCCTTTGTAGGAATGGGAGGTCCGAGGGTTCCTACTTCTTCCTGCGTTAGGAGAAGCGCGAAAACGCCCAATGCCCTCGGTCAGAGGGAGGCGAGACTCTATTCCGCGTCGCGGCGCCGGCGGCGGTTGCCGGATCCTTCATCCTCATCGTCGTCGCGCCGGCTCTCTCGCCGGCGGAACGACGGCGGGCGGGACCCATATCTCGGCGGTCCGGCTCGGTCGCCACCGCGCCCCCATCCGCCTCCGGTTCGGGGCCGCGGGGCATACCCCCCGCGACCGCCCGGTCGCCCACCTCGACCCGGACCGCGGTCGTCGCGGCGTGGCGGTAGGGTGAACCGATTTCCGCAGGCAGTACATGTCCCGGTGACGAGCCCCTCCGGACTGGTAGTAAACTGCAGGGGCCCTCCACACTCCCGGCAGGGACGCGCTCGTGGCGCGCCGTATCCACCTTGTTCTTCGTTCCTGTAGGAAGCTCGACTCGGTGCCCTCCGAGGAGGCGGCTCGGCGTCGGATCGAATCACAAACTGGAAGGTAGAGCTACAACCGGAGCACACGGCGTCCAGACCGCCTCCGGACGCGGTCACCGTCAAGGCCGCACCGCACACGCTGCAGGGAGGGCCGGCCATCGAAGTCGCCGGAGTGGGGTTCCCCCCAGATTCCTCGCGTTCGTCGGTTGGCAACCCGGCATGCTGGCCCGGAGCGACGACCCCCTCGAGGAGCGTGAATGAATGCCCGCATCCGGGGCATGCACCCGACAACATCTGTGCGGGTCGGCTTGCGAACTCCATCGCGGAACCACAGTCAGGACACGAGTTAGGCACAGGTCACCGAGGGAGCAGAGCCGACAGACCTCAAAAGCTGACCTCCCGACCGGACCATGTCTAGGCCCGGCCTGCCGTCCCTTGGCCGCCGTCTCCCTTCTACCGCAACGTACTTGATTCTGGGCGGATTCGATCGAGCGATGAAGACGCGAACCATACGGCAGACCATACTGCTGCCCGCGAGTCCCGTCAAGGTCTACGACGCTTTGACGACGGCCAGAGGCCATTCTGGCTTCACGGGCGCTGCGGCGCGCATCACTCCCAAGGTCGGCGCGACGTTCACCGTGTGGGGAGGGTACATCCATGGGAAGAACCTGGAGCTCGTTCGCGGAAAGAAGATCGTCCAGAGTTGGCGCCCTTCGGAGGAGACCTGGCCCGAGGACTACTATTCCACCGTCTCTTTCACACTCGCGCCCGAAAAGGGCGGGACCCGGATCACTTTCGTGCATTCCGGGGTGCTACCGGATCACGCCGGCCACCTTTCTAGTGGTTGGAAGAAGTCGTACTGGGAGCCGTTGAGGGCGTACTTCCAACAGGTCGAAAAAGGGTAGCCTGCAACCTCTCGCAAGGCTGAACGACGCCTCGGATCAGTGTTCCGGTGAGGATCGTCGAGCTCGCCGATCTCCCGACGGCTCTCCGGCCACAACTCGCCACGCTCAGTTGGCTCGATGGGGACTATCCGCAAGACGAGTCATTCTTGAGACGACTTCGACGGCTTGGGTTCCCTTACTCGGACTACCAAGCCCTGTTTGCGATCGAGGGCGACCAGGTTCTCGGCAAAGTCGAGACGATAGTGCTTCCCTTCGTCACCGCGTCCGGGACCCAACCGGTGCTCGGCGTGACAGGCGTTTCCACGCGGCCCGACGCTCTTGAAAGAGGCATCGCGACGATCCTCCTGGAGCAAGCCCACGCGCGCGAAAGACACTCGGACCGAAAGTGGGCGTTTCTGTGGACGCACCGCTCGTGGGGGGCCCATCGGCTGTACGAGCGGCTGGGTTATCGAGACGTGTATTCACCCCCGGCGGCTCTCCGACGAATTCCACCCAGCGCTCGCCGCCCAGTCCCGAACGGGTATGGCTGGGAGACGCTGAAAACCGCCGAGGTGCCTTTCTTGGATCGCGTCCTGCACGCGGGGAGCCGAGAACGGCACGGCTTTATCCCGCGATTCCCCGGCTCCTTCCGGTTGCGTTTCCAAATGGGCTGGCGCCATCTTTCGGAATACAACCTGCTCAGGAAAGGCTCGGTGCCGGTGGGGTACGCATTTGCTACCTCGAACCCGGCGGCGATCGCCGCCTACGAAGTCGTCGTCACGGCCGCACGGCACTCGGTTCCAATGGTGGCGGCGCTCGAGCGCCGAGCCGCGGGTCGCTGGCTGGTCTTCGGGCACACTACTTTCGTCCGGGACCACGAGGAACTGCTCCGAGGCCGAGGATATGCGCTCTACCGGGAAGGGCACGCAACTCTCATGGCGAAACCCCTTGGGCCAAGCACCCGTCGCGCCCGGTCGTCCGACCCGCTGGAGGTCTGCCGGGGTCCCGCGTTCGCGTGCCACAGGGGCGACGTGTTCTAGACCCGGGGCCTGCGGGCTCAGGTCTCCGTCGGATGACCCTAGCCCAAGGGCGGAACGAGTGCGATGGATGTCCCCGGCGGGTTGATCCGAACCCCGAGCAGCACCTCCCCAGAAACGACCATCATCTTGCTCCGGAGCCCCCACGCTCCGAGCCCCCCCTCTTGGTAGCCCATTTCATCGCGCTCGACCACCCGGAACCCTCGCCCCCCGAACAAGGCGAGCGAGGCGAGATTGTCCTCCTCGGCCGCCGCGTAAACGATCTCGGCGTGATCCGACCGGAAACGCTCCAACGCGTCGTCGAGCAGGAGCCTTCCCGTCCCGCGCCGTCGTTGGGCGCTCGCGACTGCAATGTAATACACGTACCCCACGCCGGGGGCGAGATTCTCCAGCATCGACACTCCGATGAGGTCGTCTCCCTCCCGCACTCCCCGGACAATCGACACGCGGAATAGCGTTCGTTTCGCATGCCACCGGTAGATCCCCACGAACGAATCGATCAGGATCGGGACGGCTTCCTCTCGGGCCACCCCCTCGAGCCCATCGACACGAAGAGCACGTACAGGACTCACTAACGCCGTAGGGGGCACCGACCTGATTAGGGGGCCCGACCGGGTCGGTACGACCCTCCGCCGAAGGGACTCGATCGACGCTACGCGGGGGCCGCCGGGTCGTTCGGTCGTCCCTCGAGAGCCGCGACCACGCCCGGCATCGACTCCAGGGGGACTCGCTCCGCCGGCTGGAACGGTGTGCCCTCCGGGGCCTTCTCACATCGGAGAGCTCCCTCCCGCCAGTGAGCTAGGTCCGGCGCGGTGACTTCGAATACGAGGTCGAAGGCCAGCCGTCCGGGCCCCGGAAGACCCTGGGAGGCAAAGATCGGCAAGACGCCGCCTCGGATCATGGCTTCGATGATCGCTCGGACCCCGGGGACGTTCCGGGGGTAGTATTCTCTGACACGGTCCGTGTTGGCCACAACGAACACCGGCCGGAAGCTCTCTTGGCCGTACCGGCTCAACGCCTCTTGAATGGGTGGCGGGAGTCGAAGAAAATCCGTCAACCCTCCAATGACCGAACGGGGCTCGTCAGAGCGGACCACCGTCCACAATGCGAGATTGCTCACCGCATCCTGTGGCTTCGCCTCGGATCGGGAGACCACAAAGAGATGATCATCAGGGATCCAGCCCAGTTCGACGGGTCCCGGCGGGTCCAGGAACTCGTTCGGGTCCCGGACGTCGACCCAGTAGGGTCGGGAATCGTTCGCCCTCGCGAACGCGAAAGCCACGCGGAGCAGGACCGTGCGGGAGGGTCCATACAGAAAGGTCCCGAACGGACCCCCCGGTAACCTTGCGAGGTCGAGGGAATGAGGCTGCTCCTCGGGAGGCATCACCGCCGAGGTTACGGGGGTCCGGTAGAATAAACCCACCGTAGGATGTGGTCGCAACTCGAATTTTCCGGACCCTGCGTGGGGAGTCCGTTCTTGTCCGCGCCCTAAACGATATGGGCGGGCAGCCGGGCCCGGGCGCGCCGGATAGCTCCGGCCGCGAGCAACATTACCCCAACGAGGAGGACGATCAGGCCCAGGAAGATGGCGTCAAAGGTAAAGAAGGCCCCGGGCAGGGCCACGAAACATCCGAGAAGAGCGCCGCACTCGACTCCGAACGCCACGTACAGCAAGACGAGGGCGAGCAGGAAGGCCCCGACACCGATCTCAGCGTTTCCTGGAGTTCCCGCCACATCGACTCTACCCGAGCGTTGAGTAATAGTAGTTCCGGCCGTGGGGTAGCCCGGGCTACGCCGAACGATCCCGGAGCAGCTCCGGGCCGACCTCGGCCAGGTTACGTCGACCCGTGAGCATCATCGTGACCGCGAGCTCCGTCTGGAGGAGTGACAGGAGCCTCGAGACGCCGCGCTCACCGCCCGCGGCGAGGGCCCACAGGACCGGCCGGCCGACGCCGACTCCCCTAGCGCCGAGCGCAAGAGCAACGAGGATATCGCTCCCCCTTCGTATTCCACCGTCCATATAGACCTCCGCTTGCGATCCGACGGCGGCGACCACGGCTGCCAGCGCGTCGACGCTCGCGACCGCTCGGTCGAGCTGTCGGCCCCCGTGATTCGAGACAACGACCGCACGCGCGCCGGCCGCCACCGCCCGCCGGGCGTCGTCGGCCGTCAAAATGCCCTTGACCACGAGCGGGAGTCGGGTGATACCCCCGAGGCGTTCTAGAATTTCCCACGTCGCGGTCGCGTCCGGGGGAAACACGAAGACCTCGCCATCGGACTGAGGAATCCGGGCTGGCGGCACGATGTGGGGGCCGTTGCCTAGGGGGACGGGGGACCGGATCGCCACACCGTCGCGGGTCTGACGGTCTCGGCTCCCGAGGACGGGCGCGTCGACGGTGAGCACGATGCCAGAGTACCCCGACCGCTCGGCCCTCCCCACCAGCTCCCGTGTCGCGGCGAAGTCCGGTTGAAGATAGAGCTGAAACCATCGAGGACCTGTGGGGGCGGCCGCCGCAATTTCCTCCATCGAGAACGAGGAGAGCGTGCTGAACATCGCGAGGGTGCGGGCGGCGCTCGCCGCCTTCGCCGTCCCCACCTCCCCGGTGGAATGGACAAGACCTTGGTACGCGGTAGGGGCCACGAAGATCGGGGAAGAGACCGGGTGGCCGAGCAACGAGGTCCGGAGGTCGACGGACCGAATCCCCGCGAGGTGGCGCGGTAGAAGGCTCCAGTGACGGAACGCCGCGTGGTTGTCGCTCGCGGTGAGCTCTTCGCCGGCCCCGCCTTCGACGTAAGCCCACACCTCGGTAGAGGAGCGTGCCTTGGCAGTCTCCTCGAGATCGCTGAGAGTAAGGAACCCCCCCGGGAGTACTTCGTCCATGGTCCGCTCCCGTTCGCCCGGGACGGACCGGCTTCGGATTTAGCTCTGCGCCACGTGGAGACCGGGTCGCCTTCGGTATCGGAAGGGACAGGGATAATCGGCCCGGGGTGGGTGAGTGACGGAACGACCCGCGTTCGTATCGGCGGGAGCCGTCAGGCGTAGCGAGACCGGCGGGATGACTTCGCGGCGGCGCCGGCAAACCGAATTAAGACGCGGGGCTTGAGGATTTGTGCGGGGCCCGCGGTCCCGCGAACCGATACCATGCGCGGGCAGAAGGAACATCGCTCACGCGGAGGACCCCGCGGGCTGCCGACGGATTTCCGTCGCGGGTTCGAGGAGGCATACGCCCACACGAACTATCGGGAGCTTCCGTGGTTCTCTCCACGACCATATCCCTGGCTGGTCCAGGCCCTCGACAGTGGATGGATCGTTCCACCCGGGCCGGTGCTCGACGTGGGATGCGGTGCGGGCACCAACGTCCTATGGCTCGCCCGCCAAGGTTTTCGGGCCTCGGGGGTGGACCTCGCCCCGAGCGCCATCGCGGCCGCAGAGCGGAGAATGAAACGCGCCCGACTCTCCGCCACTTTCCGAGTGGGGGACGTCCTCGCGCTACCTTTCCGGCGAGGCGCTTTCCAGGCCGCCTTGGACGTCGGCTGCTTCCACTCGCTCCCAATCGCCCGACGTCCCGATTACGCGAAGGAACTGGCTCGGGTCGTTCGACACGGTGGATCCTTTCTCCTCTCCTGGGTGGCGCGCGAGGAAACCGGGAAATTCGGTCCTCCCCATCGTCCGTCCGTGGTCGAGATCGCCCGAACGTTCGAAGGGGCCTTCGTCATCGAACGCATTCAGTACGCCCCGTCGCGCTCCTCCCGTGGCTGGCCAACCCGTGGGGGGCGCCTGGCTCAGTACTCCTGCCGACTGATTCGTCGCTCAACCCCTCAACCCCCGCTCAAATGAGCGACCTGTCCCGTCGCCCCTGAGGGAGCCCCCCGCCGGCCCCGGGACGGGCGGCTGCGAACCCAGAGCTCTCTGCGCTCCCGCGTACCGTCCGAGCGCACGACATCCAACCGGAAGCTCATCGCACCGATGGCATCTTCGGGGGGAACGTGGGCTCGCTCGGGGTACGAGGCCCGGACGTGCCGTTCTATCAAGCGACGCGCCGCATCCTCGGCTTCGAACAGTGAGCCGGCGGACTCCATGCCGAGGCCGTCGACCACCACCCGGTACCGTCGATCCTCCTGAAAAACCACCGCCGTGAACTGACTCATCTCGACAGGGAAGGGGCCGGGGGTCAAGCGGTTCCGGGGAGATGACGAAACGGCCAGCCACCTCCGAGGGGGCCAGCCCGGCGTCTATCGGGACCCACTGCCTTCCGGGCCACTCGGGGTCGGGCCCCACCCGGGCTCATACGCCGCCTCGCCGAAGTCGACCAGGTCGAGACCCTTCCGTTCTTCCTCCGGGCCCGCTCGGAACGGCGTGAAAACGTTGATCACACGCAGCAGTGCATACGAGCCGCCCAGCGAGAACGCGGCGACCACGGCGATCGCGAAGAGCTGAACGAGGGCCTGGTGCGGGTTCCCGAAGAACAGGCCGTTGGGCCCGCCCGGGTTCACAAGAGTCGAGGCGAACAGGCCCGTCGCTAGCGTTCCCCACATCCCGCCCGCCCCATGACACGCAAAGACATCCAACGAGTCATCGAGACGCGTCCGGGCCCTCCAATTCGCGACCGAGTAGCAGAGGATTCCGGCCACGATACCGATCACCAGGGATCCCAGCGGGCCGACGTAGCCCGCGGCGGGTGTCACCGCTGCCAACCCGCAGACGGCGCCGACGCACATGCCGACTGCGGACGGTTGGCCCTTGCGCCACCAGTCCAACAACATCCACGTGACGCCCGCCATGGCCGCCGCTAGGTTGGTTACCACGAGCGCATTCACGGCGACATTGTTCGCGGCCAGCGCGCTGCCGGCGTTGAACCCGAACCATCCGAACCATAGCAGGGCGGTGCCGAGGATCACAAAGGGCACATTGTTGGGCCGGGTCTCCTTGAGCTCGGCAGGGGTCCGACGACCCAGGACCAGCGCCGCGGCCACCGCGGATACACCGGCCGAAGTGTGCACGACCAGACCTCCGGCAAAGTCGACGACGCCCAGCTGATGCAACCATCCGCCGGGGTTCCAGATCCAGGACGCGATCGGGGCGTAGATCAACGTGACCCAAAGTACTACGAAAATGAGCACCGGCCGGAAGCGCGCGCGACCCGCAAACGCCCCAATGATGAGGGCCGGAGTGATGGCGGCGAATTTCATCTGGAAGGCGAAATAGAGCAGTTCGGGAATCGTCGAGGCGTACATCGGGTTGGGCGTGGCGCCGACCCCGTTGAGCCCCACCTTCGATAGCGACCCGATGATCCCGTGCCAGGAGGGGCCGAACGTAATCGAGTAGGCCCACAGCGCCCAGACCACGCAAACGAGCGAGAAGATCGCCATGCATTGCGCAAGTAAGGTGACTAGATTTTTGCGATGAACGAGCCCACCATAGAAGAACCCCAACGCCGGAGTCATCAGCATCACGAGCGCGGTTGCGGCGACCACCCACGCGACATCTCCCGAGTCGATCGGCATGCTACCTGCTTCTCCCCACGCTCATTCACCCCGGAGTTCCGCTACAACCCGAGGGCCCCGCGAAGAAGATTGAACGCGCGCTGCCCGTTCACGGTCCGGAATCGGAGCTTCGGATTCGCTCCAATGAACGATGCAGACCGCACCTTGGCGGTCAGCACTTCGATGAGATGGCCCTGGTCCCAGATGACATTGATGTCGCCTTCGCCGTGGCTGCCCTCGGCGGCCGTCGCATTCCCCTCTGCGTCGATGTGAAGGGTCGCCGTTTCAATGTCTGTCTCGAACACCCAAGACTGGGGGAGCCACTCGCGAAGCCCCCCTCCGGAAGGCACGCTGAGCCGAGCCTTGGCGCGACCCTCGATGTCGGGACACACGGCCCCTAACGCATCCCGGAGCTGGCCCATCTTCCCCCGAAATGTGGCGAGAACTCGCTTATGAAGGGCGCCTGTCGAGCGGAAGGCCGCCCGCCGTACCAGGCGATACCGAACGGAATGGGGTGCTCCGCGGCGTGCTCTGCGGAACGGCTCAGGCTACAGAATACCGCACCATGGGGCTATCGATGTACTCCAGGATTTTCTCATGGCCGGATTCCAGCCCCAACCGGAGGACCAGTCTCAGCGTCTCCTGGGATTCTGTCGGGGTTAAGGGCGGGATACTCGTGACCGTGACTTCGGGCGGGGTGGCGTGTCGATTCACGCAGAGGAGGAACGCATCGAGGCCCGCGAACCCCAGCTGGAAGAGGCGCAGTTGCAGCGCGACGTCGGGCGGTGGGGGGACCGCCCTGTAACTTTTCATCTCGTAGAAGCGCGACTTCCGATCCCAGTAATCCGGCTGGGTGTATACGCCCACTCGTTCATCGATCAAGACCATACGGGTCCGCGGACGTGGGAGGCCGAACACCTCCGTCTTGCGGAACGCTTGGAGAACCGCCGCAATTTGTTCCTCGGCCTGGATCTTCTCCGAAGCGTTCACGTGCAGATCGATGTCCCGCAGCTCCTCGTCGAGCACGGTCCGGGCAAATCGGTTCATTGCGGTTACCGTCGGCCGGAGCTTCAGGTCGAACTCGTGACTGTAGCGGGACAACGTCGAGTCGATGGCCTTCCCGACGGCCATGCCGAACTCTTGACGTTCGGTGGGTGGACGGGGATAGGACATCTGAACGATTTCGTACGCCGCCAGAGTCCGAATCGTCGTCATTCCGACCTCGGGTCGGTTCTGACCGCACCGCACCAATGCAACGAACTAAGGCCCAGCGCTGACTGAGGCTCGGTATGTCCCCCGCGAACTCTCCGGTAACTGTCGAGACCGCGCGACGGCTCTCTGCCTACAACGCCACCGTGTTCGGCCGCTACGTCCGCTCCGCCCGACGGCTTCCGTGGCGGGTCGCAACTAGGGACCGAGGTACAGGCCATCGATCGGTTTTCCAGACCCTTGGCCACATCATGAATGTGCACGAGGTCTGGATGATCTACGTCGCTCAGGGCCGCACAGGAGAGCTTGAGAGCTTGTTCCGAGAAACGAGCCGCAAGCCGACGACGTGGGGTGACTTCGAACTGTACGCACGGAAAGTGTGGCAAGGAATCGACCGGTACATGGCGACGCTGACCCCATCGAAACTGTCCGTACACGTACGGGCGCCCTGGATGCCAGGGCGCTACACAGTGGGCGACGCGGTCCTTCAGACCAGCTTCGAACAAGCGCACCACCTGGGCGAGATCATCGGCATCTACTGGCAACGGGACAAAGAGCCTCCCAAGATGAGCTGGATAGATGTGAACCGCCGTTGACCCCGGTGACTCCCTTGCTCGCGTGACTGGGCGTCTGATTACTGTCCAGCTGCGGCGAGTCGGGCATTACGGCCCGAGACGGACCGGCGCGCGATGTACCCGTCACACCGGTCGATCATGAGCTCCCGTCCGAAGCTGAAATCATGGCCCGGATGCACAACGGTCACGAGGAGTTGCCGAAGGCGCCGCATAGTTTCGAGATACTCCGGGATGCTGGAGGTGGGGGTGGTGTCAATGAGGGGGTCCGAGGCGTACACCGCGTCCCCCGAGAATAGGGTCCCGGTGCTCGCTTCCCAGAGGCCGGCGGAGCCATGCGTGTGTCCGGGGAGGTGTAGAACTTCAAACGTCCGGTCGCCGAGGCTGAGGGGGCTCCCCTCCTCGACCTTTCGTGTGGCGTAGGCCGGGTGCGGGAGAAACTCCAAGGGATCGAACTCTCGGGTAGGGAGAGCCTCGATCAGAAGTTCAGGAAGTGAGAGTCCAGCGTCTGTGATCAACTGACGCGTGGCCGCGCCGACGTCGTCGCGAAACAGCAATCGGCCGGGTGCCGCGGCGGCCGCTGCGTCCGCGGCGTGGATCCACCGGTCGTCGAATTCGTACAATCCCCCGGCATGGTCCTGGTGGGAGTGGGTCGCGAACGCCACGAGGGGCTTGGTGGGCTCCCTTCGCAATCGTTGCACTACGGGCAGGACTGCCGCGAGCCCATTTCCGGTGTCGACGAGGAGATCCCGGTCCTTTCCTATCTGAAGCCAAGCGTTGGCGCGAAGCAGGGCATCGACGTGCGGCTCGGTGATCCTGAACAATCCATTTCCCGCAACCTCGATCTCAAACCAAGCCTCGCACAGAGGGAGGGAGGGGCTGGTCATGCTCGAACGCTCCGCACCATATCCACCAGTAGGCGATGCGGGGACTATCCTGGCAGGAGCTATCGAGCTTACGCTCGACGCCCAACCTGAGCGGTGGTGCAGCGAACCACGACTCGCCATGGCAACGCACGTTTCATACGCCGGAAGGTGCTCGCGCTGGCTCCACATGGCAGTGCGCTCGGCGGGCACCTCGGGTGTCGTATACCGCGGAATCCCTGACAAGACTTGGCGAGAGGTTCCCCTGCCGACCTCCTTTGAAGTCCGCAACCTGCTGTCGAAAGTGGGCGGAGGCCTCGACATCGGGCTCCGTGGGGGGAGCGAGCTCTGGCGAGCCCGGTTAGGGAGCAGCGTTTTCACCGGGTACCAGAACGGTACAATCTACTGCACCGGAGGACTGGAACCGGACCTCCAGTTCATCTATCTCCGGATCGACGAGAAGGTCCGCGGACGCAAAGGGCCGGGCCCCGCCTCGCGCTGAAACCCTCTATCATCCTCTTGCCCCCTTCGGGCGGTCGCCCAGCTCCCCGCGACCTGGCGGTGCTGACTCGGCGCTGATCAGGCTGCGAGATCTCCTTCTTGGGCAAACCGAGAAGTTCCAAAGGCTCGGTTCGATCGACGGCGAGGCCACGCTCACGCGAACGAGATTGCCCCGATCACGACAAAGGGCATGAGGATCGACGAGACGATGTACACCTTGCCGAACAGCGTCAAGCTCGCGAGCACGAGGCCCCCGGGGATCGCGGTGTACAGTGGGTCGCCGCCCGTGAGGCTGCCGATCAGGGCCGCCAGAGTCAGGACCAACCAGAGTAAGGAGAGCAGTCCGAGCAGAGCGACGGTCGCGGACCTCCACGAGAACCTCCTCATCGTCCCCTCGCCGAAATTCTCACGGAGCCAGTCGAACCCCCTGCCATGATAAGTTTAGCACTAGGTTCGGGAGACGGCCAGCTCGTGAACACGACGTGGGCGGCTCACCAGATCGCCACTCGGGCCCCCGGCGAGCGCCACATGGGAGCACCTTCCCGGATGTCAAACGCCTCGAAGAACGGCGTGGCATTCGAGACGGCCCCGATCACGCGAAACTTCGCCGGGGCGTGCTCGTCCACCGTCAACAGCCGGCGGATGTCTTCGGGGCGTGCCGTCTCTCGCCAGATCTGGGCGTACGAAACGAAGAACCGTTGCTCCGGGGACAGTCCGTCGATCTTCTTCCGGCGGTCAGGGTTCTTGGCTAAGCGGCGCTGAAGCGCCTCGAAGGCGATGCTCAGTCCGCCCAGGTCAGCGATATTCTCTCCGAGGGTCAACGCTCCGTTGACATGGGCGCCCGGCGATACCTGGAATCCATTGTATTGCCCGATGACCCGAGCCGCTCTCCGCCGGAACTCATGGGCATCCTGGGGCGTCCACCAATCCCGCAGGTTTCCGCGCTCGTCGTACCGCCGCCCCTGATCGTCATAGCCGTGCGTTATCTCGTGGCCAATGACGAGGCCGATCGCCCCGTAATTGACCGCGTCGTCCATCTCTGGATCGAAAAACGGGGGCTGGAGGATGCCCGCCGGAAACACAATCTCGTTTTGAGTCGAATCGAAGTACGCGTTTACCATGGGGGGGGTCATCCGCCATTCGTCGGGGTCGACCGGCCCTCCGAGCCGGTCGATCTTCCTCTGGGTTTCGAACTCCGCCGCTCGTCGAATGTTCCCGAGGTAGTCTCCCCGATTGATCACTAGAGCGGAGTCGTCCCGGAAGTGTCGGGGATGCCCGATCTTCGCCGTGAACCGTTGGAACTTTGCTAGTGCTCGGCGGCGCGTGGCTTCGGTCATCCATGCGAGATTGTTGAGCCGGCGGCGGAAGACGTTGCGCAGGTCGGCGATGAGCTCGCGCATCCGCGTGGTAGACCTGGCAGGGAAATAGCTCTCGACGAAGAGGCGGCCCAGCGCATCGCCGATGGCTTGGTCGGCCGCCCGGGCGGCGCGCTTCCAGCGGGGCTCGGGCTTCTCTTGACCAAGAAGAACCGTGTGGAAGAACCGGAAGTGCTCCCGCTCGAGGGCGTCGTGGAGGAAAGGGGCGCTAGAATGCACCAGTTGCCATTCTGCGTAGGCTTTCCAGTCCGAGAGTGGGAAACTGCCGAGGCAACGGTCGAGGGTCTTGAGGAATTCCGGCTGGCCCACGATGACGTTCGATACGTTCGTCACACCCCGGGTCGCAAGATACCTCTTCCACCGCGTCGCCGGATACCGGGCGTAAAGTTCCCTGAGGGGGATCTTGTGGTAATTCTTCTCTTCGTCACGCAGCGCAGTTCGCGAACGGCTGGAACTCGCCAGCTTGGTCTCGATCCTCAGAATCACGCTCGCCTCGCGACGGGCCCGGCCCAACGTGCGTCCAACGAGGCCCAGCATCCGGATCACGTGGCGTTCGTAGGCTGTACGCTGCCGCGCGAAGCTCGCTGCCAGATAGTACTCCCGGTCCGGTAGGGACAAGCCGCCTTGCTCGACATAGAAAGCATAGAACCCGCTGTTCTTCTTGTCAGGATAAACCCGAGTCTCGAACAACCCCGGTATCTCCTTCCGATGGAACTCGGCGATTAGCTGGACGAAGTCTTCGGTCGATCTGACCAAGTCGAGCCGCGCTAGATCCGCGGCGAGTGGCATGAGCTGGAGATGGTTTAGGCGAGCGGTGTTCATCGCCGACAGATAGAATTCGCCCACCTCGCGCGCCACTGAATTCGACGCTTTCTTCTGTGAATTCGCCGCGTTCTCCAATAGACGGTGGATCCGAGCGTAGTTGTATTGGACAAGTTCCTCAAACGCTCCCCACCTTGACTTGTCGGCAGGGACGGGATTCTTGCGAATCCATTCACCTACCGCGTATCGGTAGAAGTCCTCGCCCGGTCGAACCGACGGGGCCATGTAATCGAGGGAGAAGCCCGGCGCTGTTATCTCTGGGCTGATCCGCCCCCCGGGGCTAGGGGGAGGTCTGCGTCCGGACGGCTCTTGCTTCGATCGGCTCCTCGACACCGGATGCGCCCTCGTCCCGGCAACCATCATTGGGCTCCCCATGAGTGTTTCCGACCGAGTCAACCGCTCACCCCTTCTGAGAATCCACGAAGTGCGTACCTCTCACGGCGCTTGGTGCCAGGTTCGGTCCTTGCGGGGGCCGCCGGGCTTTCGACGGTCTCAAGACATCCAGAGCAGGGCGGTCCCGACCGAACCGATGCGGAGAGACTTCGTCGAAGGACTGCACTCATTCCGGGAGTCTGGGGTCGCGTACGAGCCCGTCGGCTCGACCGCGCATTACGACGACCCGATCCTGGTTGGTGCACTCCCGGTGTGCCGTCACGAGTGTTCGTCTTTCAGCCGGCGCTTTCCAACGCCTGAGCACGACATCGCACGGGATCGTGTCCCCCGTGAGCACGGGACGAAGAAACTCCAACGCCATCTCGCGCGCCAGGAAGTTGAGCTCGCCTCCAATCTTCGTCGGGAGAGTGCCCAAGAGAAGGCCGTGCACCATCAGCCGGCCCTGGGCATCAGGGACGACGTGCCGCAGGCCTTTGTCCCCCGACGCCTCGCCGAACGCTCGGACCTCTTCCACAGCGAAAGTTTGCTCAGTAGACCGCCGATCCCCGACCTTCGGCGTTCCGCTCCCCGCCCCCGCGAGCGCGCGGGACACCTCTAGGCGTTCCAATTTGCCCCAGGGGCTCGACTCGGAACGTCTAATAGCTCCCCGTCGCTTTTCGAGACGCTACGTTAGAGAACCCACCCCCGACGGCCAAGAATCCCCGCGAAGTCTCGAGCTACCTCAACCGTCTAGAGCTCCGCCTAGCGGAACTCGACCACTCACTCTTCCTGGCTTGGTGGAACCAGTACGCAGGAATCTCATCGAAGGGTACCGCTCCGTGGGACAACGCCCGTTCGAAGCTAGTAGGCCGAGGGGACCTACTGCTCTTCCTCCGGGACGCTCAGTCCCATCCGAACCCACCCTTGCTCGAACGCCGGCTAGAGCTGTTCCGGCGGATTGCCGAAGACGCGATGGTCGAGCAACACCCCTCGGTAGCTCGATTGCGGGGACGGCTCGTGCGTCGTATCTTCGCATTCCACCCGACCTGGAATGGAAAGCCCGCGACGGAGGCCCAGGTCCGGGACGTCCTACGCCTCCACAAGGATCGAAAGCTTCGGGAGCGAGCGTACCAGGCCCTCCAGCGCGTGGCCTTTGAGAGCGAAGTCGACCTCCGCACACTCGTCAAAGCGCGAAATGGACGCGCCCAGGAACTCGGGTACAGGTCGTTCATGGAGTTTCGCTTGCAGGCCGAGGGGCTCACCCTCCCACAACTCGAGGGCTTCATTGACCGGATCATCCCAGCCGCCCGGGCCCCACTCCGACGGTTCAAGGACCAGTTTCAAAGGCGCTCGGGCAACTCAGGGTTCTACCCGTGGGACGCCGACAAAGCCGCCGAGGGTCGGAACCCGCTTCCAAAATCCGCCTTCGCAGGGCGGTCAATGGTTCGCGATGTCCTACGCACTATCCGGGCGTGGGGCTTCCGCGGACCTCATCGCCCGTTCACGATTGTGCAGCGATCCATCCCGGTCGGCGGCATTACGCTTGCGGTGCAGCTCCCGACCGATACACGCGTCGCGGTGAATCCCAAGGGAGGGTGGCTCCACTACGCAATCCTGCTGCACGAGTTCGGGCATGCCGTTCAGAGCCAGTACACTCGCGGATCGACCCATGTGCTTCGCGGCCCAGAAAACATCCCGGGCTACGCCGGCTTTCACGAGGGCATAGGTGGCCTCTTCGAGAGAATTCCGACAAACGACGCCTGGCTGCGGGCGCGCCCTGGGGTCACCCCCGATCTTGTTCAACAATTCCGAGACAATATGGAGGACGAGGAGCTGCGCTTGGGCGCCTTGACGGCCAACTGGGTCAGGAAGGAGATACAGCTCTATAAACGTCCCACCGCAAAGTTGACTTCTGAGTTTGAACGGTTCGATCGGTCGACCCTCGGTTACGACGATCACCCGGCCTCCTCGTTCGCCGACCCATTCTGGGTCGAGTCGGCGTTCTATTCCAAGAGCTACCTCATCGCGGGTATATTGGGAGCCCAACTCCGTCAGGCAATTCGCGAGCAGGTGCAGGGTCCGTTTTGGCCGAACCGAAGAGTGATACCCTGGCTTGGCCGCAACTGGTTCCGATTCGGGGCCAGATATGACTGGGTCCCTCGCGTGCGCGAAGTCACTGGCCGACCATTTGGGGTGGGGGACTTCCTCGACCGTACCCACCGAGAGGGATGACGACTTCCGTTCGTCGGGACGACTTCGGTCCCGCCCCGTTACCCCCATCAAGAGTGTCGACCTTCCGGGGGAGGGCTCTGTCGCACGTGGGACCCGCTCAGAACCGAACGGACGGTTTCCTGACTCGAAAGCAGCGCTTTCCGACAAGTCGTTCCGGCCTGCGCGTTTGAGGTTTGGGTGGCGGCGATCGAAAGACCTGTTGGAGGTCCCTTGCGACGGAAGCGGCTCAAGGGGGGGGCGCTCGTCTTCAGCGGCGGGCTCGCTGTCGCGTTTGCCTTTGCAGCCCCGTTTGCGCCATGGTATTCGATCTCGTCGAACGTGGACCATTGGACCATTCAGAACTCGACAGCACAAGCGACGTTCAACCTGAACGGCACCACCACATTCTTCCCAGGGAGTGAGTACCGCTTCGAATGCACAACCCAACCCATCACTGCGCCAATCTGGGGTCCCATATGCTCCGAGACTCAGCAGGCCCCCGGCGGACTCCCCCAGCCGTACTCGGCTAGTTCTGGTCTACGGCCTTCGTCGCTCGGCGCCCTCTATTCTATGGCGTGGCTTCTATCGGTCACCACCTTCGCGTTGGGGACGGTCGGCTTCGCCCTGCTGATCGATGCAACCCGCCGGCGCCATCCGGATTGGAGAATTGTCTTCGCGACTGCGCTCGCTTTGATGACCGCGGGGAGCGTGGCCCTCGGTGCCGGGCTGGGCTTAGGTCTTCTCCAACCGGCCGCGGCAGCCCACGACTTCGGCAGCTCCGGATTTCCGCGTCAAGTGGGGGCGGGATCAAGCTTCTGGGGCTCGTGTGGACCCTCCCCGGTTCAGTGTGGGGGACAGGCGTCGGGGAATCTTACCGTGAACGATCTGTGGGGGCCGGCCCTCGGATGGTACGTCGAAGTCGCAGCGGGTGCCCTTTTCCTTGCCCTGGGGGCGCTCGTCGTCCGTCAAGCGATCAGGCTCCGGACGGCACCCTATTTCCCCCCTTCCCACCCAACGAAACCTTGACCCGTCGGCCGGCCTACGGCCCCGCGAGGGCTTCGAATGGACCCATTCAGTCACATTCTCCTGGGGTACTTGCTTGGGTTTGGGCTCTGGGGCCCCGCCGGTCTCCAGTATGTCGTGGCGTCGGCCTTCGCCGGAGCCCTTCCAGATGCCGATGTGGTGTTCTACCCGCTGTCGACCCGGTTCCCCCTCCTCCGACACCGAGGGATGTCCCATTCGGTCGTGGGGGTCACCCTCGTCGCGGCTGGCGGGACGTTCCTGGTTCCGCAGATACTGGCTTGGGCATTCGGTCCGCAGTTCGGCGAAGGGTCCCTCCTCTTCTTCTTCATCGCCTTGGAGGTTGGCGGACTTTCCCACGTGATGCTCGATGCCATGGACCATTGGTCGGTCCCTATCTTCGCTCCCTTCTCCAAGCAGGAGTACCACTTCGACGCGGACCGCATCATGAACTTCGGAGCGATGGCCTTCGTTGTCTTCTCCTACGCACTGATGATCTACGAACGTAGTCGCGTTCCTGTCAAGATCTGGGAGGTTACCGCCTGGCTCTTGCTGGCCGCCGCCTTCGTGTACTTCGTCGTTCGGCTCACGGCCCGCTGGCGGGTCGGTATCGCAAAGAAGCGTCTGGGGTTCGACGACGTAATCCCACAGTCCAACCCTGCGGCCTTCCAGCTGGTCGCTCGGGCCGAATCCGGCGGCTTCCTCCGTCTCCGGACCGCTCGGTACGACCTCACCAGTGGCGCTGTATCAGACGCAGAATCTCTCTCGATTCCCCTCACCTCGTCCAATCACACACCGGTCGAGTCACGGGCCGACGCTCTGGCCCGCAGTTACCCGCGAGCCGTCGCGCAGAGTTGGATCCTCGGCGAGACCCATCACTTCGAGAAGCTCCGGGTCGTGGAACACGGATTCGATGTCTTTTGGTATTCTCTCGAGATGGTTTTCCTCGGTCGGGCGGCGGGGGTGCTCGCGCACGTCGATCTCGAGACCGGCGCGGTGAAGACGAGGACCGCATGGCGGGATCCACGACGGGTTTTCTCGCCCAGGGCCTAGGGTGTTGAACGGTGGATAGGTTCCCTGGCCGCGACTCGGACCCTGCCGTTCGCTTCGGGGCTCATGAAGGCTTTCGGACTGTTTCGTGCCCGAGCCAAAGGGCATATGGACCACTGCCGGATATGCCCGGCGTGCGATCCGAGCTGGACACGATTCGGGCGTTGTACAGGTACAACTCCCGCGTGCGAAAGAAGTACCTATCGGTGATCTGGCGACTTCCGATCAAGCAGCGGTACCGATCCCGGGGCGCCTCGTATCCTTCTCTGGTCGACATCTTCCTCCATGTCCTGGACGCGTACCGATGGTGGTTCCATACGGTCTACTCCCATGATGCCGCGTGGATCGAGTACCCGATCGGACAGAGACTCACTAGGGGGCAGGCGATGGCAGAGGAGCGTAAGCTGGATCGGTTCGTCCAGGGAGTCATCGCCAAGATCGACCACAAGGACCTCTCTCGGACATTCACCCTCCCGTCGAACCGTCGCCGCAGGATCTCACTCCGCGTGCTCCTTCTGCACATGGCCGAGGAAGAGCTTCAGCACCGTGGCGAGATGAACGCGCTCCTGTGGCAATCCGACGTGGACCCGCCGATCACAGGCTTCTAGGGCAGGTAAGGACCCCGGCGGGGTGCCGGGGCGCTACTCTGCTCTCAGCGCTCGACCCGCCACTCATTTCGCTCCCGAAGTCCTCGTTGGATTCACGGCAACAGTCGTGTTCCGACATTTCAAGAGGCCACGCGACTTGGGATGAGGAAAGGTGCCCATGGAGGCCATCCCCTATCCCGGCGTTCGGGTCCCCCGACCGGGAGAGGCAATCCGCATCGATTTCAAGGGCACTCCTGTCGCGGTATTCAACGTCGGCGGTGAGCTCCGCGCCATCGACGCGCGCTGCCCCCATCGCGGAGGGCCGCTGGAGAAAGGTCTGGTTGCGGGCATCACCGTGACGTGTCCCTGGCACGGCTCTCAGTTCGATCTTCAGACCGGACTGGTCACTCGGGGACCCGCCCCCGTTGGAGTGCACTCGTACCCCGTACACGTCGAGGGCGATGTGCTCGTGATTGACGCGCCCTAGATCCCCTCGAGCCGACTCGACCCACGGGCCCTCGGAATCCTAAAGTTACGGCAGGGCGCTCGGGGGGCTACCTCCATGCCCGCCAGAATTGACTACGAAGTAGTGGCCCCTGACGCGACCAAAGGACTAGCGGAGCTCGTCCGGTTCGTACGCAGCGGGATACTTCCCCAACCTTTGCTGGAGCTGGTGATGCTCCGGGCCTCGCAGATGAATGGCTGTGCCTATTGCCTTGATCTCCATTTTCGGCGAGCTCGGCGCGCTCAAGTGCCGCAGGCTCAACTGGATACTCTGGATGCGTGGACTGAGTCCCCGGCCTTTTCGGATAGGGAGCGGGCAGCCTTGGCGTGGACCGAGAGCCTGACCCGTATCGCTCCGGACCACGCGCCGGACGCCGTTTGGGAACAAGTGCGATCGCAGTTCTCGGAACGCGAGGTCGTGGAGCTGTCCATCGCGATCGTGGAGATCAATAGCTGGAACCGTCTGATGATAGGTTTCCGGACACCGCCGACCTTTGGCGTTTCCTCAAAAACTCCGACCGAGCCACGGGCCGTGCCGACTGTCGGGGGGGCGTAAGTTCCCATCCCGAGATTGGCCGAAACGGTGCCGCGCGGGGCCTCGACTTCAGGCTTTGGAAATTTCCCCGATCGATAGCGGGGAAAAGCACGCCAGCGGCATGAGAGGAGGGAGGGGAGATGGCGATTTCGGCGGGGAGAACGGCCTTCGTGGCCAGTACGCGCGAACAGCGTGTGGCGGACGGGCGAGCCGCCCGAGCGCAGGTCCCCCGGTCGAGCCACGCCGCGTGGGTGCCCGGAAAGAATCGCCCCGATCCGGTTCAACTGCTGGCGACCGCGGCCCGGACCCGAGTCCCCCGTCTCGTTCCGATATGGTTCGGCCGAATGTCGATGTCTCCCTTCGCTTTCTTCCGCGGGTCGGCAGGCGTAATGGCCCGCGACCTGTCGACAACCCCGGCGACGGGCAGCCGGGTCCAGCTATGCGGCGATGCCCACCTCAGCAATTTCGGAGTGTTCGCGACGCCCGAACGCGATCGGGTGTTTGACGTCAACGACTTTGACGAAACTCTCCCTGGACCCTGGGAATGGGACGTGAAGCGTCTGACGACGAGTGTCATCCTTGCGGGCCGTCAGAATGGATTCCCCGGCCGGGTCACAGGACGGGCCGCCCGGACCGCCGTGGCGGCCTATCGTCGCGCCATGCAGACCTTCGCTCGGGCCCGGTATCTCGAGACCTGGTACTCGCACATCGACCGCAAGAGTGTGGCAGAACAAGTCGGTCGGGAAGGCCGGAAAGTCATCGACACCTCGCTTCGTGAGGCGCGGCGGCAAACGGACCTCCATGCCTTTCCAAAACTGGTCCGAACGGTCCGCGGGCGGCCCCGCATTTCAGATGACCCGCCGCTGATCGTCCACTACGACGACCCCGCCGATGCCGAGGACTCCCGGGCGTTCTTCGACCGATATGTGGCAACGCTCCCCGACGAGCGGCGCATGTTGCTCGACCGCTATCATATCGCCGACGTGGCACAGAAGGTCGTGGGGGTCGGGAGCGTGGGTACGGTCTGCTCGATCCTCCTACTGATGGGGGACCGGGACGTGGAGGACCCGCTGTTCCTTCAGCTCAAGCAAGCCTCGGCCTCGGCGCTCGAGCCTTATGCCGGAGCCAGCCTCTACGAGAACCACGCCCAGCGCGTGGTGGTCGGGCAACACCTGGTGCAGGAAGCCAGTGATATCTTTCTCGGTTGGAGCACGTTGCGGTCCAGAGACTTCTATTTCCGGCAGCTCCGAGACATGAAGTTCGCGACCAACCTCGCGTCGCTGCGACCCAAGGCGCTCGCCGGCCAAGCCGAGCTCTGTGGAGCGGCCCTGGCGAGAGCCCACGCGCGGAGCGGGGACCCGGCATTCATCAGTGGGTACCTGGGGGGCCGCGACGGGTTCGACCGGGCGATCGAGCAGTTCGCCGAGGCGTATGCGGACCAGACCGAGCGCGACCACGCGGCGTTCGTTCGGGCGATTCGTCGTGGTCGCCTCGAGGCCCAAGTAGACGTCTAGCCGTGTCCCGAGGTTCCTTACCGATAGACCAAGAACCAGACCCAGATGAGCAGGAGGGCGGAAGCCCAGACGCAGAAGAACGTAATGGGTAGGATTTCCGCGAGGCGGTCCGGATTGACCCGGTCCATCCACGAGATGGATCGTACATTCGAGAAGCGGCTCGCATGCGCCTCGTAGGGTCGCGCCAGGTTGACCTGCAGGGCCGCGCCGGACCTGAAGGTGATCGACGCCGGTATCGTGCCTTCGATGGGCGGAGTGAGGTGCTCGAGGCGCAGGTTGGCCTCTCTCCATAGGCTCTGCGCGTCATTCGTTCGGTGAAGCAGTACCGCCCAAACGAAGGTGATGAGCACTCCGAGAGCGGACAGAAAGCTCACGAAGAGGGTGAGCACGAGGGCATTCCCCGACAGGTTGGCCACTGCCACGATCACCGCGGTCAGCAGGACAGTGCCTATGGCCGCAAAATACGACGTACGGCCGGCAGCGAGCTGAGCTTCCTCGGCGGCCAGCCGCTCGTACTTGTCATGGAGCCATCGTCGATCTGCGGACGGAAGGGCACTGGCGAGGACCGTCGCGTCGCCGGAAGGGCCGGAGGGTTCCACGGGAGGGCCAACCCCGTGAGGGCGTAAGTTTATCGTCGTGTCGAGGGCGTCCGTCGTGGGGACCCGCGAGGGGCGCATGAGTCCCAAGCTGCCCCCCGTCAGCGCCACGGTCCGCTGCGGCGGGGAACCACGGACCCGATGACCCCCGGTTCGGGTCCGGGCAATAACGGCCCCCCGGGCCCGGCCCCCTACAGGACGCCGGGGAAGTTGCCCCCGCCGAGGAAGTAGCCGATAATGAATCCCGCGAAGCCGGCCGCGAGACCGATGACGATCATCTGAAGCGCATTCCGGAACGGTTTGCCGTCCGTCGTTCGTGCTTCGTACACTCCGATGAAACCGAGCGTGATCCCCGACAATACGACCGCGGAGATGACGCGATCGAGGATCGAGATCCCCGGGACGAGGAATGGTAAAACTGGGATGAAAGACCCTGCGACTGTCGCAAGGCCGACGGTTATGAAACTGTCCCGGGCCTGGCTCTCCTTAACGGGAGCGAGCTTCAGCTCGAACGACATCATGAATTCCAGCCATGCCCGAGGATTTCGACAGATCCGCTCGAGCATGTCTTCCAGGTCGGCCCCGGCGAAGCCCCAGTCCTTGAGAACCGTCCGAACTTCCTCGCGCTCGGCGTCCGGAACGGTCCTCATCTCCTCTTGTTCGCGTGCTACTTCGCTGAGGTAGAAGCGGCGCCGGGCGTTGGTCGAGGTATACGCGACCGCCCCCATGGAAATCGACTCCGCGCCGAGAGCCGCGAAGACGGCGACAAGAATCAGCGGCAGCCTTGCGTGCGCAGCGCTCAGGCCGAGCAGGATGCCGAGGACGTTGACCAGCCCGTCCTGACTTCCTAGGATGAAGTCGGATAGGAGCGAAGGACGCGGGTGTGCCTCGGTGGACTTCGCGATATGCATCATGAAATGAGGGATCCGGCCCGCTGCGACTCGCGGTACCCTACTAAAGGTTCGCGGCAGCGACCAAAAAAGTCCACCGCTTCACGCGCCGCTAGTGCCCGAACAGCCTGGCGGGGGTCAGCGGGGGTTCGTTTCTCGGGGCCGGAACACAAGTGAGATTGAGTTCACGCAATGCCGAGTGTTGCGCGGCGTAAACCGCTCTCCCTCGAACACATGCCCGAGGTGCGCTCCACACTGGGCGCACTCGATCTCTACACGCATCCCGTCTGCATCGGAGACCCTTCGCACGTTGCCGGGGATTGCATCGTCAAAGCTGGGCCAGCCGCAGCCCGAGTCGAACTTGCTCTCGGAGCGATACAGCGGTGCGGCACACCGCTTGCATTCATAGGTTCCCGCTACCGTGGTGTGCTCGTATTCGCCGGAATAAGGGGCCTCGGTCCCCTTCCGGACGATGACCGCCTCTTCCTGGCGTGTGAGCTTTCGCCACTCGGGCTTCGATAAAGACGCCACGGGGGCGTTGAGACCCCGGGGTTCATTACCTGAATCCCCCGGGACAGCCCATACAGCGGTCCCTCCTCAACGCCTCGACGGCCTCGGAGGCCGCTCGAAATTTCCCTCCGGAAGTTCCGCGCACGGTGCCAGTCCACGACGGACCGAGGAGCCCCTGTCCACCGTTTTGCTAAAGGCCGCCCGGGTCTCCCGACACCCCGCATCGGCCCGTTCGAGGGCTCGGCAGGTTACTTGGGCTCCTCGAAGTCGAAGTAAATCTTGACAGTGGCATGGTATTCGATCGTCTTTTGGTCCTTGACGCTCCCCTCGAGCTCGGTGACGCGGAACCACCGGAGGTTTCGCACGGTCTTCGCGGCGGTCCTTACTGCATCTTCGGCGGCCTTGGCGAACCCTTGAGTCGACTTTCCCACGACTTCGGTTACTTTCTGAACCATTGGTAGTCCCCGAGACCCTGCAGCACGTTCCCCGGTATAGAGCTGTTGGATGACGAAGGCCTGGAGCGCGACCCTGGTTCCGCTCGGCTCCTTCGTCGAAACGATTAATGCCTATGGCCACCCCCATTTTAGACGGGTTTAGCGACCCGCCCACCTCATGGTGAACGAGACGGACGCCGACTGGATCCAGCGCGAGA
The DNA here is from genome assembly GCA_022749815.1 of Thermoplasmata archaeon. GTDB lineage: Archaea > Thermoplasmatota > Thermoplasmata > Lutacidiplasmatales > UBA184 > JAKIWV01. The sequence goes on along the minus strand of JAKIWV010000004.1, from coordinate 171,271 downwards.
AGGATCGTCGCCGGGCAGAGGAACGCTTGCGCATCGAGCGGGAGCATCACCGTCGATTGCACGATGTGGAAACCCTCCGTCGGACCGCGACGCATCCGGGTTCCGAGGGGCGCGACAGACCTTCGCCACCGACACAGCGATCGGCCGCGCCGAATCCCGATTCGCGAGAGGAGGCTCCCACAGGGTCTCGGACTCCAGTGCCGGCCCAAGCCGCTTCGCGGCCGGAGGAGACGAAGGAAACGCCCCCCCGACCCATCGGGAGGCGGATCACCTCCCAATCCCTGCAGAGTTTCCTGGCCCTGGACCCGGCCGAACGGTTTGATATCCAAGCCCTGAACCAGCTTTCCGTATCCCCGTTGCTCCCCGAGGGCGAGGGGGATTCGGAGCTCTTCGCGCTCTTGGCGGGGCGTGCCGAGGCTCTCATGCAACGCGTGAAACGCGAGGTCGATGACCCGCTCAGTGCGTCCGCCCTCCTGCGTGAACTCGGTTTGGTTTGGTACCGGCGGAGCCCGGACGATCCGGCATGGGCCGAGCAGATGCCCAATCGGTGGGGTGGGATCTTTGCCGAGTCCAAGATCAGCGGCGGCCGGCTTCGTCCCTGGCTCAATCTACGCCTCTGGTCGCTGCACCAGAGCTCGATTCGCCAGGGCCGCATGCGCGAGCGAGTCCGCCGGGGCCTGTCGCGGTCTCGGACAGCCGACAACGCCGTTTCCCGGACGGTGACCCAGCAAATCCAAGCCGAGGTCGCCCAAGCCCTCTTGGACGACCTGGCCTCCCGCCCCCGAAAGGCGGATGCCCCCTTTCCGCTGATCCGTTTGAGCGAGCTAGCGGTCCGGCGGCAAGTCGCCACTGTCACCGACGCGCTGGCTACGCTGTTCAGCGCCTCCGAGAGCGGGCCTTTCGTGCTCCTTCACCCGAATCGCTATCCGGACTGCGAGGAACTTCAAATCCGCCCACCGAGCGGCGGTACCTCCGGCGCTGCTCTCGCGTTTACCCTCGTTGCACTAAAGACCCGACGCAGCGGCGCCCTCCCCTCCGCCCTCCTCGATGCGTTGGGAGTGGCGGTTTCCGGAGGAGCCCAGCCCGCCGCAAGCGGGCAGGGCGACCCCATCGACCTCGACGCGATATGGCAAGTCAAGACCCTCTCCGAAACGACCTGGCGCGCAATCCTCGACGAAAGTCGCCGGGAAAAACGCCGGCTCGACCCGCCGCCCCGCGACTACAGGAGCCGGGCGCCCTATTCGACCCTGCGAGAGCTGCTGCTCCGTGATGCGGAAGTCCGCAAGGCCTTCCTGGCCGTCAAGTGGCGCGGGCGACCGGCCGGTTTGCCCCTGCTGACCGCACTCCTACAGAAGGGGATGATCGCTCCGGAGGTCAGCACGGACCACGAGTACATTGAAGCGGAACTGGGCGAACTAAGCCAGGGAGATCCACAGTACGTTCCCGAGGGTGGAATTTGGAAGTTTCCTGGCTGGACAGTGACCCGGGAAGGCACACATGCGGAGGGATTCCGCTACCGCGCCGTTCCTGATCCTGCGGGTCCACCATAGCGGCCGTTCAGTCGGGCCGCTCCACCGGTAGACGTCCCGCGAGTTCGCCGATGCGCGTTAAGAGTCCCTTGAACTCCTCGAAAGGGTACTCGGGTTCCCACCCGCTGATCGGAGATATGCGCCGACGGGCGATCCGGATCTCATCCCCTCGCTCCTCGGTGCGAAGCCCGCTGAAGAACCACCCGGGATTCGAAAGCCGGACCCCGTCATCCTTCGCCCGGGCCAGAAACTCCGACGTTGCGGGCAGGTAGCCCCGAAGAATCCGGTCGCCCACAGCCAGCCGTTCATCCGGACGCCATCCTTCCGGCGGCCCGCTCGGTGCTTCCAGAGCTTTCAGGGTCTCCGACGGCACGCGATCGAACTTTGTGACGACGAACAAAGGGAACATCTGGCGAGCCCGTCGATTCCGGTCCGAGGCCAGAAACTTACGCAGCAAGTCGAGGGTCCCGGCCAGGTGCTGGTCGTAGCGCGCCAGCGGCAAAGCGCCGATACTTGTCCGATCGGGGGCAAGCCAGGCTCCATCGACGATCGGGATCTGGATGGGGCTTCGAAGCAGGCGGAGAGTGGCGGCGTCAAGCACCGCGTCGTGGTCCTGAAGTTCGGATACGGCCTCGGCCGGCATCCCCCCCACTTGAAAGTGAACCGTTGAGAATCCCTCCTCCTCGGACCCGCCTCCGCCGGTCAACCACGCGGCATGCCCCCGACGAAAGCCGAAGACGAACGACAGCGGGTGGCGCTCCCAGTCCACGTCCGCGGCCGGGAATCGGCCGGCGCCTAGTTCACCGTAGACCGCCTCCATCTGCTGAATCGACTCGCGCTCCGCATGAAATCGGAACTCGTCCGAGTTCTCGGTCCCCAAGCGAACCTGCGCCGTGTAGAGCAACCCAACGAAGGTGGTGAGGCCGCACCCCCGCTCGCCGAGCACCAGCGCGGACGTCATCGGGGGCTCCGCGCGGCTACTGGCGCGACGTTGGCTCGAGATTCCTCGGGACGATGGCGATCAATGGATCAGGTCCCGAAGGCCTCTGCGACCCTCGAATAGACGGGGGTCCGACCCCGAATCGGATGTAGAGTCGGCTGATCGATGCTCGCGTCCAGGAGAGTCCACGTTCCGTCGGCCCGAACCCCACGAGACGATATCGCCAGCCGGAAGTGGTTCATCGCACTCAGCGTGGGCGCGTCGCTAATCGCGGTGAACAGCGGGATTTCGCCCCCGGCGTGAAGGAGCTCCACGAGCTTGTAGAGGAGATCGTTCCGGTATTGGTGGGTGCTCCCCCGACACAGGAGCAGTACCCGTCCGTGGGAATCCGTCAGGAATCGGCTGACGAGCGTGTCGACCGCTGCCTTCGTAATCAGCCGTCGGATTCCCGCGCCGGGATGCTCTCGGGGGACAACTTCCGCCGGCAGACGGACCGACAACGGCTCGATCCGGCCGGTCGCTTTCGGAACCCGACGGTCGAAGTCCAAGATCGCGGCCTCCGCCAGGTTGAACGAGAGCCGGGCCGAGCGCAGCAGCTTCCCGGGAAGGACGACCGTATGGTTCGCGATCGTCGGCCGGTTGTACTCGTCCGGGATCCCCCGCCCGAGGACTGAGAGCAGCACTTCGTCGTTCGCCGGGGCGGGGTGAATCATGCGGGCGTCAATGACGGTCGACCCGCTCGCCGTCTTCTCCACTCGGACGGGCGTGAAGTGGTTCCCCAGGTACCGTTGATAGAGCGGGCCATTGAGGCCGATCGACTCGGCCTTCGTCCCGTACCCCTTCTCAGGACTGGCACCGTAGATCCAGTGCTCGAGCTGGATGGTCTCCTCGGCACCCTCCACGGCGTCGGGCTCGCCCGTTGCCTCTGGCATCGGTGGCCGGTCCCCTAGGCCGATGCCGGAGCAGGCGCGGTCTGCAGGGTGGCCTGCTCCACGATCTCATCCGGCACCTTGTTCGCCACATCGCGGAAGTGCTCGATGAACGCGACATAGTCGTCGTAGGAGAAGTCGGGCTCTGCACCGCCCTCCGCAGAGAATCCTTTGCGCACGATCCGAGGCGCCCCGACCGGCTGCATGCCGGCTTCGGCCACTTCGGTCCGCACCCAGCTGAAGAAGTAGGCGGCCTGGTCGAAGTTGACTCCGGCCACCTTTCCTCCTCGGATCTGAGAGAGGCTTTGCGGCATGAACACGCGGAGGAGTGCTTCCGCGTACTCCTTGCGCTTACGCTTCTGGTCTCCGGCCGGGACCCCGCGGTGGAGCCCGAGCTTGACCAGAACCTCGTCGCGTACGGAGTCGAACTTGGACAACACCATGGCCGGGTAGATCACCGGGCTGCCCACGCTCAGTCCCTGGGCCTTCATGCGCGAGAACTCCTGGCGCTTGTAGGTCTGGAGGGAGACCAGGAGCGAGGCGACCTCGCTGTCGTACTTGAGCATCTGGCGGAACACGGGGGAATCGATCTCCGTCGTCATCTTGCTGCAGTCCACGAGGACTACGACGATGTGGGCCTTCAGCAGCTGCTGGATGATCGGGCTCGCCGCGACGCCGGTCTCGATGAATTCCTGAACGTCCTCGCCGGAGACATCGTAGGCCGCAAACTGAAGCTTGGCGAACGGATTCACCCAATTCTTCTCTTTCAGCGCGGTCGGCAGTCGACCGGACAGCGGCTTCCGGTATCCAAAGACGAAACCGATCTCGGTCATTTCGTCCTTCAATGTCGCCCCCGGAAAGCGGGCGTCTTTCATTCCCTCGTAGACTTGGCTCATCAAGCGGAGAGAATGCAGCGGAGCGTGAAACCGGAACGAATCCGTTACGCGCGTACCGTACTTGACCTGGGCTGCGTAGAGCAGTCCCAAGAAGGTCGTCTTTCCGCAGGCTCGGTCCCCCAAAATCGCTGCTGGGCACATGGTTTTCCTCTCTTACTCTTCGGCATCCAACAGAGGTCGAGCCGTTCCGCCCGTACCTCCCGCCCCGGGCCCTCTCGGGCCGCGGCTAGAAGTACGGGACGAGCGCTCGTCCTCTGTCGAATCGTAAGGCTGCAAGGCCGGTAACTCTGGGAACTGGGAGGCATCCCGTCCCAGACGCATGACCTCTGCACTGAGAAGCCCGAGACTCCTCTCGGTCCGATCGAGGCGGACTTCAACGCCTCGAAGTCTAACTCCGAGGTCCCCCGACGCCCAGAGGAGGTCTCTTGACAGGGGCGGCGCGGGAACGAGGGACCGATCCCCCGAATCGCTGTGGGACAACCGGCGTATCTGGGTGACGGAGAGGGTGCGGACTTCGAGTCCAACGGAGACTAGCTCCGGCGCGATGGCTGCCTGGAGCGTCGCAGCCAATCGATCCCAATCGATCCGAGGATCCGCGCTGAGCTCCCGCAGGATGACCGCCGGAGCTACGGACTCCAGAGTCCGCACGACCATCGCGCAAACCTCTGACTCGCTTTGACCCAGCAAGTTCTCCGCCGCCGCCGACAGCATTCGGGGTTCCGTCGGGATCTTCACTCGAGCGGCTAGACCGACCTCCCACGGAGTCCCGTCGGCTTCCGCCGCCGAGGTAGGCACAATGAGTCGAAGGTCTACGTCGAGGGGGCTGAGTGAGAGGAAGTCCGCGCCGTTCCTCCAGGGCGGGACAAGGACTCCCCCGCCTACGACGATCCGTGGGACTCTCACGTCAACCGGTGCCGGGCTCGACGACCCGGACGTCGCGCGCGGGCCGCCATACAATACCAGCGCCCGGTTCGTCGGAACTACCCGGTAATACCTGCGGTAGAACCTCCACGCCCCGAAGAGACCGACCGCGGTGGCACCGAGGGCGACTGCTGGGAGGACTAGGTCGCTAAGCTCCATGGTCCACCCTGCCGTCTCCCGGGACGCCTATCGCGTGCGGCAGCAACGCGGTAGACCTTGCGCCAGCCGATTTCCCGGGAACGGCCGGCAGACACGTGGTCCGCCTTCCAGACGGGGCCGACCCGGCTGGAGTAACGAGAGAGAGGACGGGAGTCAGTTCTATCCCACGGAAGAGATCGATAATGGTCGGCTGTCACGGTGGCTGCTTCCCCCCAGTAGTCGTCCACCGCTCAAGGCGGGGGATCTACGGGATGCAATACGCACCCATAAGGATAAAAACCTAGGCGCCGGGCGCGCGCGAGACGATTTCGTGCGACGGAGGGCCCGCGGAAGGGGGTATCGCTTGACGGAACGGAACAGGTCGGACGAGGCACGGAGGAGAATGGCCGAAACAGACGGTGATGCGCGAACCCCCGCTTCCCCAGAGCGTGTTTATCAGAACAATTCGGCCGGCTTAGGTCATGGAGGGCCCGCCGTCCATTCGATGGTCGGAGCGGGTCGGCCCAGAGCGGGTTGCCGTGCCCGTCCGGAACGAAATCGAAGTGCAAGCGAGCTCCTTCCGGGTCTGGTCCTGGCTCGTGCGCGCCTCAAGTTGGCCGTCCCGGTACCGGAATTCCACGACCGCGTCCGCCGTGGGCCGTGGACCCGACCTCGGGCCGGGGGGCACCTGCCAGGCGCGAACGTCCAGCGCAAGCCTTCGCCCAATAGTTGAAGAATTTGTCCACCCAGAGCGGCTTGCATCGTCTCCCGACGGTCTGGGCGCCGACATCTACCGCGCTTGGTGGCTCCTGGGTATCCCCCTGGGATGCCACCTGCTGACCGAAGAGTTGCAGAACGGCCCATTGGCGCGACTCGACCACAAGCTCCGACCACAGAGGATGGCGGCCGGCGCTGAAGACCGGGTTCGGCGCCTCCGCGCCCGAGCGGCGTGGGGCCTTCCACCAAGCCTGGCTCCCGCACAAAACCTCCGAGATCGCCCTCGCATGAGACCCTGTCAGGGTCGCTGCCCGCCAGCCGATATCCAGCACCGGAAGAGACTCTCGAATGGGTCGGCCCGCGCGCCGGAGAGGGTTTTCAGGGGAGCCGCAAGAAGCTTAAACACGACGGGAATGGCCTCCCCCGCCATGGCAGGTATCTCTTCCCTCCGAGCCAACGCGAACGCGACGATCGAAGCCACTATCACGGCCATTTCTGATGCCCGCGACGTGACGACGTCGCGAGGGCCCTCCAAGGTCGCCGACGCGACCTTGAAGGACGAGACCGGGACGATCACGCTCACCCTTTGGGGCGAGGATATCACGAAATACGCCGTAGGTCAGAAGGTCAAGATCACCGATGGTTGGGTCAAGGACTTCCGGGGCAAGCTCCAGGTTTCAATGGGCCGTTCCGGGACCATCACTGTCCAGTAATTGGGGGTCGCCCAAGCGCCCCGGGCAGGCAGCCGCTCTATCCGGGCGGCGTCGGGTTGGGGGCGGCGGGCAGGTGCCGCACCCGCGGCCCGACATAGAGTTGCCGTGGGCGCGAGATCTTTTGCTCCGGATCTAGCAGCATCTCCTGCCATTGCGCCAGCCATCCGGACATCCGAGGGATCGCGAACAGCACCGGGAACATGTCGACGGGGAATCCCATCGATTGATAGATGATCCCCGAGTAGAAATCTACGTTCGGGAAGAGATGGCGTTTGATGAAATAGTCGTCGGACTCGGCCACCTTCTCCAACTCGAGCGCCACATCGAGCAGGGGGTTGCGGCCGGTGACGGCGAACACCTCGCCCGCGACCTTCTTGATGATCTCGGCCCGGGGGTCCCGATTCTTGTAGATCCGGTGGCCGAACCCCATCAGAAGGCGTCGTCCGCCTTTCACCTGGCGAATGAGCTTTGGGATGTTCTCCTTCGATCCCACCTCCCGTAACATCTGGATGACCTGTTCGTTGGCCCCGCCATGGAGTGGACCGTACAACGCTGCCGCCGCCGCGGCGGAACAGGTGTACGGGTCGGCGTGGGAGCTGCCCACCGTTCGCATGGCTTGCGTGCTGCAGTTCTGCTCATGGTCCGCGTGGAGCACGAACAGCAGGTCGAGGACTTTCGATAGGACCGGGTCCGGGGTATAGTCCGTAGTCCAGGACGGACGGTACATCATCGCGAGGAGGTTCTCGGCGTAACCCAGGTCGTTGCTGGGGTAGATGTAGGCCATCCCAATCGAATGCCGATACGCAAAAGCGGCCAGCGTCGGCATCTTGGCGATCAGTCGATGAATCTGGCGCTGTCGTAACTCCACATTCTGAACCTCCTTCGCCTCGGGATAGAACGTAGAGAGTCCCGCGAGCGTGCTGACCAGCATTCCCATTGGGTGGGCGTCGTGGTGAAACCCGTCCATGAATTTCTTGACGTTCTCGTGGAGCATCGTGTGGTACGTAATGTTGTGGAGCCAGTCCGCGAGCTGATTCTTCCCCGGCAGGCGACCGTTGACCAGCAGATACGCCACCTCGAGGTAGTTGCGCTTCCCTGCCAGTTCCTCGATCGGGTACCCCCGGTAGCGGAGCGTCCCTGTCGCTCCATCAATGAACGTGACGCTGCTCTTGCACGAGGCGGTGTTGAGGAACGACGGGTCGTAGCTCATCAAGCCGAAGTCTTCGTCGGAAACTCGGATCTGACGCAGGTCGGGGGCGTGAATGGCCCCCAGCTGGATTGGAATCGAGTATTCTTTCGCGGTACGGCCGTCCACTACTCTCAGGACGTCTACTCTCTTCGGCTTCAGTGCCACCGTCGTTGCTGCATGTCGGATTTGTTTGGCCACGCGAACCGCCTTCCGGAGCGCGACAGGCCCCCGGGCTAATCAATCGTTTCGGCATGTAGGGCCTCGCCACCTCGGGTCCGGGCCCCCCTCTCTCGGCCCCCGGTCCGAGTCACCGTTTTAGATTGCTCGACCCTGTCTGCCCCGTGCATCCCCGCGAGAGAGAACTCTTGACCGGCATGGGAAACTGTTTCGAGGCCTGCCACGAGGATTTCGACGGAACCATCGGCATGGTGGCCAGCTCGAGAGGAAGGACGCCCGCGGACGTCAAGGAAACGTTGCTTCAGATGCGCGCACAATATGGATCCGACCCCGATTACCAACGACTACGTGCGCGGGTCCCGGCCGACTTTCCCATCTGAACTCGGACGGCGATCGGGATGACGAAGTGTCCCGCCTGTCTGACGGCCTTCCCGAAAGGCGACTGGGCGGCGCTCGCCCAACATCTGGCGGAGCGGGCCCAACGCAGCGACGCCGTTCACGTGCGGTGGCTGAACCAGAATATCTCTCGCAAGAGAATTCCCCTCGACGACCTTGAAAGTCGGATCCACCAGTTTTTCGACCTCGGCGCCCGTCCCCTATCTGCCTGGATCAGGTCCCGATTCATCTCGAAGTTCTACGGCGAGCCACCCCACCCCTTCCCGGCGGCACTACAGCACCCCTCGCGCGCTACGTTGTTGGGATACGTGTTCGAGCACCAGCACTTCCTCCGGCAGTGGGTCCGATCCTGTGCATACATCATGGCGCGGACGGACCAAGCGGAGGTCGCCCGATACGAGTTGGACAACCTGAACACGGAGTTCGGCGGGTTCGGAACGCCTACCCCGTCCCACTACGAGCTCCTCCTTCAGATGGGGGAGAGCCTAGGGGTCAGCCGGGCCCAGATCCTCAATACCCCACCCCTCGCCTCGACCGCGGCCGCCATTCAGGAGTGGAATCGCATCGCTACCGAGGAGCACTGGGTCGAAGCCGTTGCCGGCATGCACAGCCTCGAGTTAATCGCGAATCGAAACCTGGTGGACGAGGGAGCATCAATCTCGTACTTCGACCCGCGGATCCTGAACGGGACGGAGGTGAACGCTCCGGCGAAGGCGTTCTTGCGGGAAGGATACGAGGCCGACGCGGGTCACTCGGACGAGGCGTTAGCGCTCGTCGACCGATTCGCTGTCGAACTGGATCGCGTGGAGGAGGTCCAGGCCACCTTCCTTCGGTCGGCGGACCTCTTCGACGACTATCTGATCGCTCGACTCGAGCGGGCGGCGCAGTTTGAGAGTTAATTACTCTGGCTGCGCCCTGTGTGACTCCAGCTGGGGAGACTTCTGGGCGGAGGTGGACGGCGAGCGGCTGTTCTTCTGCTGCGACATCTGTCTGAGAGAGTTCCGGCAGCTCGTCGCACGCATCAAGTCGGAGACGGGATGGGACCGGATCGATTCGGTCCAGGTCGCGGGGGACCGCCGTGGCCGGACCTGCCTGGCGACTCGCGCGGGTACGCGCTACGAGTGTGCGTTTGCGTTCAACGCCGAGGGCTCGCTTCGGGAGTACTCCTCTCGGGGTGGGTCCGAGCGGCCGGATCCCTGATTCCTATTCCAGAACCTTCGTTCGAGCGGCGGGCGCCTGGAACCCGACCTCCTCGTGCGTCCCGTCGCAGACGGGCTTGGTAGAAGAGTGCCCGCACCGGCACAGCTCAACAAGGAGCTGGCCGTCCACCAGAATTTGGTTAGGGCCGTTCTCTAGAGATAGGACTTCTACCTTCGGCATGGAGAGCCGGAGGCGGGTCCCTCTTAAACGCCCACCGCCAAACTGCTTTGGGCCTCGTTCACAGGAGAGGGCGAATCTCCCTGGCCCCCCCTCGAACGGGGTGCCGCTTGCCCCCGGTGCGAGAACGACCGGCGGCCGGGAGGACCATGACTCCCTCCGCGGGATCGCCGACAGCGTGGGCCTTCCCCTCAAGGAATAACCGGGCCACCCAGGCGAGGGTCACCGCGTCGAGCTCGTCGTGACTGAGAGTTCGACGAGCAATCTCGCCCCCCACCCCAGCCCTTCGCAGCGCCCGTTGAAGGAGGTCGGTTCCTTCCTGTTTTCGAGGCAGTCCGAGGAGATCCTGCGCCCCACCGGGGTATCCCTCTTCCACCCACTGGCCACGCGCACGCAGAAGCGTCGCCAAGCGCATGCCCCGCTCGGTCAACATCCTCATCGGACCGAGCGTCAGGGGAAAGAAGCGGATCCCCAATCGCCTCAGCTCCCTGTCGCACTCGCGAAAGTGCGGACCGGAGCGGTCGTCGATTGTGCGGCGGCCCCTCGGAAGCGACAACGGAGCGTCGATCAGGAGCACCGTCGGGTCGGTCCTCTCCACCGCCGCAAGTATCTCTTCGTCGGTGTGAAGTACTGAGGCCTCAATGACCGTCCTGCCAGCCAGGACACAATACCCCGTGTTCCGTGCCGGAGATCCCGCGAGGTCAAGCCCAGCGACCTTGGGTGATCGCCCCACGAGTACTATCGGCCCCCCCGACTCGTTTTCGCCGCGAACGCGGATCGGGGGTCCGGGACGACCCGAGCCACTCTCGCCCCCGGCTACCCGACGAGTTCTCGGGCACACTCATTGAACACTCGCGAGTGGAGATCGATATCGGCCGCTCGAGTGCTCGGGGACATGAGGGCCATATTGTGGAAAGGCGTGAGAAGGATCCCGCGATTCAAGGCGTACAAGTGAAGGAAACGATCGAGTTCCGCGTCTCTCGAGGCCATCGCTTCCCCCCCGTTCCGCGGCGGCGTCGGGCGGAACCGGTACTCCGCGCGCGCTCCCAAACGAGTCACATGCCATGGGAGCCCCAACTCACGAATCGTGCGCTCAACCCCCGCCGTCCAGCGTTTGGCCAGGGGGATCATCCGACGGTACGCCGCAGGCGTGATCAGGTGCTGCAACGTCGCGCGCATTGCGGCCGCCGCGAGCGGATTCCCGGAGAGGGTCCCCCCGATTCCACTCTCGTCGGCACTGTCCGCCCGGACTTTGGGCAGGGTCGGACCTGCAATCTCCTCGGCCATTCCGAAAGCGGCCGCGGGGATGCCACTCGCCAGGGGTTTACCTAGTGTTATGAGATCGGGGGAAAGCCCGTGCGTCCGAGTGTACCCTCCGGGCCCTTCGCACAGCGTGTGAGTCTCGTCGAGGATGAGCAGTGTGCCGGACTGTCGGGTCAGTGATCGGAGGTAATCGTGGTAGCCAGGTTCCGGCAGGATGATTCCCTGGTTCGTCATCGCCGGCTCCGCCAGCACGGCAGCCACATCCTGTGGGGCGAGGGCCCGTTCCAATGCCGGCACGTCGTTGAACTCAATGGTTCGAGTGGTGATCGACGGGTCGACCGGCGGTCCGATGCTCCCGTGGATCGGGACGGTCCGTCCTTGTTCGATCACAACCAGCGTCTCGTCCACGCTACCGTGGTAGCAGCCGTTGAACACGAGGATCTTCGGCCGACCGGTGACCTCTCGCGCGATCCGGATCGCAAATCGGTTCGCGTCGGTGGCGGTCATGGCGAGCTGCCAGTACGGAAGGCCGAACCGACGCGCCAGTTCCGCCCCGACCCACACGGAGTCTTCGGAGGGGAGCATCGTCGTGATTCCGCGGTCGAGCTGTCGACGGACGGCCCGGACGACGGCCGGGGGCGAGTGGCCGAACATCGACCCGGTATCTCCCAGACAGAGGTCTGCGTACTGGTGCCCGTCCACATCCCAGATCCTGGCTCCGGCGGCGCGGGCCACGAAGATAGGGTACGGACCAGCCCAGCGGGTCATCCAATTCATGGGCACGCCGGCGAGCAGCGACCGGCGTCCTCGCTCGAACAATTCTCGGGAGCGCGGATGGGCGTCCTCGAAGCGCACGAGCTCGCGGGCCAGCAGCCGGGCGAGTCGCATCCGGTCGATCGTCCGCCCTTCGGTCGCCCCAGGACGCACCCCGCGAAAGACCGGGATCTTTGGGGGAGTTCCCCTCCGTCCGACCGCGGGCCCGACGACGCGACGGCGCATGGCGCCCCCCACTTGCATGCCCTATCTAACTGTGGTCACGAGGGAGATGGCACCACCCGCGCTAGAGCCCGAACTGGGCGGTCAACCGCTCGGTCGCCGTGTGGTTGACCAACGGCCCGTTCAAGAGCTCCGTATTTCCGACGACCGCGAGCGCCGAGGCTAGGTTCGTGTAGTACGCAACCCCGACGACAGCAATCAAGATCCAAAGGACACGCACCGCGTCACGAATCGCGATTAGAGTCGCGGGCTTGAGTCCGGCCCTCATGCCGACCCCTTGGACCAGCCGGGAGACCCCCTCCGCCACGAGGGCGAGGGCGGCTACGATGGCCACGGAACCGGCGACCAGCTCACAAAGCGGGGGGGTCACAAACGTCCAGGTCTCCAACTCACGCAACCCGACCGAGGCCAAAACCGTACGGGGAACCCGTTCCGACCGGGGGAGGTCGCCCCGACCTACCCCGCGGAAACCACGTCATGTATCGTGCGGTGACCGCAGGTCGGTTCCATGCTCGAGGACCGACTTGGGGTTCGTCAGAAAATACGCCCACCTCGACCCCGTTCCGCCGTAGGTCGCCCACCGGCGCAGGGGGCTCGGGTACCCTACGTGGTGGACCCGGAGCAGCGTGCCGCGTCCCTTACGAGAAAGTTCGATCGTGACACGGGTCAAACGGGTGACCCGACCAACGAGGTTGGGCCACGAGAGCGTAGGCCGACGAATCGGGGTCACGCGGAGGACCTCGGCGGTGTGTGAATAGCCACTTCGCCAGCGGAACGTGTAGGACGTGCCCGCCTCTGGGCGGATGCGGGCCGACTACAGAAACCAACGAACGAGCTCTGAAGGATCCGTCAGCGCACGGAAAACCTTCGACGGGGACGCGGCCACGAAGTAGCGCTGTTCGATGTCCAAACTTCTCAGCGCCATGGCGACCCCTCCTTGGCGTTCAACTCCCGGCCCCTTGTCGGCGGGGTCCTCGGGGTCATTGTTTGAACGCGAAGCTGTAGCTCGGGCTCACGACCTTGCCGCCGTCCACGATCAGGTAGTCTCGTTCCAGCGGCTTTCCCTCGAGAAAGCGCGACAGGCAGTCGCGCGTTCCATCCGCGTACCGCTTCTGGGCCTCGAGGGATGTTCCGGAGACGTGGATCGTCATGGCGTGGTTCGGCATCTTGCGCCACGGGTGGTCGGGCGGAGCGGGTTGCGGGTACCACACGTCTCCCGCATACCCCGCGATATGCCCCTTTTCCACGGCCTCGACGAGCCCCAGAGTATCCACTATCTTGCCGCGGGCGGTGTTCACGAGGTACCCCCCTTTCTTCATCGCGAAGAGCCGCTCCCGGCTGAACAGGCCATCGGTGTCCGGCGTCAGCGGGCAGTGGATCGAGATGACGTCGCACTGCGGAAGCAGCTGATCGAGGAGCGCGTACCGGATACCCAACACCTCCTCCTCAACCGTGGTCAGCCGGCGGAAGTCGTAGTAGAGCACCTTCACGTCGAAGGGTCGAAGACGCGTCGCCACACGTTGGCCGATGCGACCCGCGCCCACGATGCCCACGACCTTTCCCTCCAAGTCGTGCGAGCGCGCGGCGGCCTCGCCGATGTCCCACCGTCCTTCGAGGACCTGCTTGTAGGCGGGGAGGTAGTTCCGGACGAGCGTCAGGATCTGCATGATACTGTGCTCCGCGACGCTCACGACATTCGAGCCGGTGATCTCGGCGACGGTGATCCCCCGCGCCGCGGCGGCGGCCAGGTCTACGTGGTCCGAACCGACGCCGGCGGTGATAATGAGTCGGAGCTTCGGCGAATGCGCGATGCGCTCCTTCGTGACGTAGGCCGGCCAAAACGGGGTGGTGATGAGGACTTCCGTGGACGGAAGGTTCGCGTCGAGCTGCTCTTCCTTGTTTGTGAGAACGACGAGCTCGTGGCCCTTCCCCTCGAGGAACGGCCGGAGGCCCAAGGCGTTCTCGGCGCAGCCGAGGAGTTCCGGCGTGTTCTTCGCAGCGGGTCCGCCCGGATATAGCACTGCCAGGACCTTCATTCTCCACGCACCTGAGGTACGCCCATTCAGGCGCTCAGGCTTCCTGGCCTATAAAACCTGAAGAAGTTCCGCCCGCGGGATTTCAGCCCGGGATGCCCTGACCGCGGCCCACACGATCGGTCAGGGTCGCGGACCCTCGTCGGGGGGCTACCGACCCCGGTGCGCATTCGCCGGTTTCGCGGAAGGCCTAGGGGACGTACCACGCCTCTCCGCGCTCCGAAGGAGGAACCCGAACCAGAGCTTGCGTCGAGGTCCGGTCGAGTGCGCGGGGCGAGATGCGCGGCGCGAGGGTACCCCGCGTCGACGCCGCCAAGCCCGGCCGGAGGGGGCTCGTCGTGGCCCGAACCAATGCGGCCGCTACGATTCCCGCCGGTTTCGGAGCCGCCGACGGCGCCCGGGCCCCGCGAGCCCCCGGAGCAAGGACCGTGAATGCGTTCCCTATGAAGAGCGCCAGAAACGGCGTGATGGCGCCGAGCCCTGAAATCAGAGGCAGCTTCAGGAAGAGGAGCGGAAACAGGGCCGCGGCACCGCCCACGATCATCGCGTAGACGGACATGATGGGACGCGCCGACGGGGCGGTTCTCGGTTCGCTGACCATGAAGAAACCGAAGAAGACCGACTGAGCACTCAGCGCACCGACTAACAGAACCTCCTTCCACATGGACGCCGCGCCCAGAATGGCCGCGACGACCAGGCTCATCGGGATGAAGACCCCGAAGAAGTAGACCGGGAATCGCCAGGTATGGCGCGCCTTGACGATCAGAATGGCCCCGAGGGCGACCACTAGAAGTTGTTCCTCCAGATTGATCCCCACTCGCCAGGAGGTCTGGACGCCGAATGCGAGGAATCCGACCGTGAGCGCGAAGGCCACGGGGTTGAACAGGGGATGCCCTCCGACCCGAAGCAGATGGCGCAAGCCGACGGCGGCGACCATAACGGAGATCAGCACGATACTGATCGTGCCGGGCCAGACGAGCACCATCATGAACGAACCGATCGCAATCGCGGCGTCTGGGAACCGAATGTGCGGGAACCGGGCCTTCTGGAACCCCAGGTCGGTGAGGGCCGCCACGATCGGCAGCACCAGGAGCGGCTCCGCGCTGGCGGCGTTCAGGAATCCACCGCCATAGTACGCGAGAACGCCGAGGAAGATCCAGACCAGCCGCACGGGGGGGAGGTAGCGCTTCCAGATGTCGAGCGGCCGGAACCCCCTCCGAGCGGGCTTCGCCGCTGGATTGGCCTTGACCACTGGAATCGGGGATTGCTCGGAAGCTGCCTCCCCCTTTTCGGTTGGCGGCACCATCGGCGGGAGGACGCGGGGACGCGGTGGGATTGGGCTGATGCGAGTAGCCGCACTCACGACGACCGAGGCAGGCAGAGGAACCGGTGGAGGGGCTCGTGCCGAGAGGGTGTCCGCACGAGGGCGGACGCTGAAAGCAGCCTTGGGGGCGGTCAACGACGGGGCAGTACCAACCGGCACGAAGGGGGCCGACGGTGCAACGGCGCTCGGGGGGGCGAGCGGTACAGCCGGTCTCGACGCACCGGAGAAGGGGGCAACAGGAGTGGCGAGTGGGGCCATGGAGGCATGCGGGCGGGCATCGCGCGCACCCGACGCGGCCGCAGGCACCGGGACCCGCCCCGGATCTCCCGCCGGCCGAATCATCGGGCCGGCGGGGATCGTGGCTGCGGCCCGTGCCCCGACGGACGCGGAGGCGGCTCCGGGGGGGCATGTCGAGCAGATGCCTTCCAACCCCGTCTCGCGGCCGCATCGACGGCAGTGGAGGTGAGGCACGAGGCCCCCGCTGATCATTCGGCGCCGACCTCCGCCTCGTCCGGCCGCAGGGCTTCAACGACGGACGCGGTTATCCTGCGCAGAAGAAGCAGGGTGAGCCCCAGGCTGCCGAGGAAGAGCAAACCGGCGAGTCCAATCCACGGGACCAGTGGCTCCGCGGCGTACCCAGCGGCAGCCGTGCCGGGAGCGACGAGACCGACCAACGCGAGGTAGGCGGGCGAGCACGCCGGACAGCCGGAGATGAATCCCACCGGCCCCCATGCGGCCAGCGTCGCGACCTTGGAACGCCACCCCTTTGCGGGAGCTGGCGGAGTCGTACAGGTCAGGGAGGGGGGCGACAGGCGGAGCACGACGACGGCAGCCCATAGCACCGAAACGACCCCCAGGAGGGCGAGAATCGGCGGATTGATGGCAATGAAGACGCCGGCGGAGGCGAGGTCTATGGAGATCCCCGGCCACGCGCCGAACGGGGTGTAGGTTGTGGTCCATTGCAGAAGCGGTGCGCCCGAGCCGGCGGAAGCTCCGGCGGCGCTGAACTGGATCAAGCTCGTCGCCACCAGGCCGGCCACGAGGGTTCCGCTCCAGAGCCCGTGGAAGAGCAAGCGGTTCCGACGAACGCCCCACACGCGTGCGAGGTGGGCGGGCAGCGGACGAAGGACCGCGAGCGACAGAGTAGCCATCAACGGGACGAAGAGGACGTAGCCGAGGTCGGACCAGGTCCCTGCGTAGTTCCAGGAGCTGTACAGCGCCGGGGTGATCCAATACAAAGCGAGGGCGAAGAACTCCAGCAGGAGAACGGACCGTCCGAGTTCACCGGGGATCTCTTCCAAGGGACGCGCCGAGGGGCGCCCTCGGACCGCAACGAGCGAGCCTGAGTCTGTCGCTGCGGCCATCACGGTACCCGTTAGGGCTCCCTTCCGTCCGCCCCGGGAGAGGAGGATCGTGCGTCCTTGGCCGGCGCTTTTCTGATCGCCGGCGATGTCTTCTTCGCGGCCCGCGCCCGGCTCCGGTAAAGGAGCAGGAGGCCCGCGAAGGCGATGATGCCCATCAGGGCGATGGCGACCGCGTCCGGATCCGGCAGGCCATTGAAGACCCAGGTCGGGGGTGGGTGAGTCGTCCCGGATCCGCCCTTCGTAAAGTTGACCCACCCGGTCACGGTCACCGCGCTGCCGCTGCTGTCGTTAGCCTGCACGGCGACTTGGTAGCGCCCGGATTTTAGGTACACGTGGGTCTGGACGTTGGCGCCCCGAACGCTCCCAGTGTCCCCGAAGTTCCACAGGGAGGTCTTCGAGTAGTTTCCGGTGCCCCCGACAAGGGTCAGGGTCAGGTTCACAGGGATCGGGAACCCGGTCAGCCGCGGAATCAGAATGGCGAGCCGACCGGAGAGCTGAGGAGAGAGGGTGACGTTGGCCGACGCAGTGGCCTGGGCCCCGGCCGAATCCTGGACGGTGGCCTGAACTTGAACCGGTCCCGAGACCGAGGGGGCATAGGTGTGGTTTACGGCCACTCCAGTCGAGCTCATTCCGTCGCCCCAGTTCCATGTCACGGTGTTGTAAACTCCCGAACCGGAGACGATCGACGCAATGGCGCCGACCATCGCAGGTGCGTCCGCCATGGTCCGGTTCAATGCGATCTGGAGGCTCAGACCCTCGACGTGAACTGTCGAATATATGGTGGCCGCGACGTCGTCGCCTCCGCCCCCACCTCCGCCGCCGGTGTCCGCGATGGCCGCGCTGACGCTGTACGTGCCGGCGGCCGAAAACGTGTGGGAGAGGACACGGCCCGTCGCGCTAGTGCCATCGCCCCACGTCCAGGTCGTATTGCTGTAGGTTCCCGTCCCGCCGGACATGGAGATGCTAGCGTTCACAGTCAGTGGGGCACTGCCGGCGTTCGGGAGCAGCTCGAGCTGCCCCGATAGGGCGGCGCCCGCCGCTCCCCCGACCGTCACTGCGGTCACAGAGAAGCCGGTGTTTCCGATGGAGTCCGAGGCGAGAGCGACTACTTCGTATAGGCCGGTCGTGTTGTACACGTGGTTCGCCGGGGAGCCGCTACCGACTGTCCCGTCCCCAAAGAGCCACTGCGTCTGATAGGGGGCCGTGCCCCCCGAGATGGTCACCGTGAACGTAGTCGCGAAGGGAGCCGTTCCGGTCGAAGGGTTAAGGGCGACAGTCACTGTGAGACGTCCCGCGGCGGCGTGGGCTGCGATTGAAGCCCAACCGACGCCCGAATGGCCCAGTACGTCGCGGACCGTCACGATCGCAGCGTAGACTCCGGGCGCTCCGTATACATGTGTCGGCGAGGAACCTGTCGCGCCGCCGCCATCCCCGAAAGTCCATGCATAGGTGTAGGGCGGAGCTCCGCCCTTGACCGTCGAATTGAGCTGAGTCACCATCGGAGCCGCGCCGCTCGAGGGGTTCCCTACGACCTTCACCGTGATCGGCGCGGACGCACCGACATCAATCCACAGCGAACGACTCGAGGTGAACCCCTTCGAATCGGTCAAGGTGACGGTGGTCTGGTAGTTTCCCTGAACTGCGAATGTGTGGGACGTGGTCAGGGTGCCCGAGGTCGAGTTGCCGTCCCCAAACGCCCACGACTCGGTGAACGGGGCCGTTCCTCCCGTCACTGAGGCATTGAACGAGACTGCGAGAGGCGGGTTCCCCGTCGTCCGGTTGGCGGCCAGTGTGACGGTGGGAACCATCGTCGATGGCACGACAAAGACATTGTTTTCGTGCTGGCCTCCATGGCCGGGACCGCACTGAACGGTGCACCAGATGTACTGGTCGGAATAGCGGGCGGTCGGCGCGACAAAGGAACCCGTGACCCAGACTCCGGTGGGGGCGGCGAGATCCAAAAGCTGCGTCCCGGTCGCGTTGATTTCGACGCCGAGACCATGATAAGCGGTTCCGCCCAACGCGGGGTTATTGGGCCAACTCGTGGCGTTGATGTGGACGGTCCAGCCCTCGAAAAGGTACCAAGCATTCGATTCATTGGCGCCGGTGACGGTGTTGATGATCCAGAAGCTGTAGTCAGGCATCGTGACATTGAACCACTGCGTGAAGCTTGCGTTCACGGGAGCGACCGTGGGGCCTAGCAAGCCACCCGCGCAATCCACTCGACCGGGGAGAGCGCAACGGAGGTTCGAAGGGGTGAGCGAGCCGTACGCCGAGAACAGGAGCATTCCGACCAGGAAGACGGTGAGGCCCGTGCGTACGCGCGTTCTGCGTGCGGCGCTCGGCGATGCCTTGGACTCCCCCATTGCCAACCGCTGATACCCCATCGTATAGCCACGTTTTGGTGCGTACTCCGTAGTGCTTGGCGCAAGCTCCGAACAGTCCGGTGCCGCTGTTCTTCCCGAATCTCTGCGAGAGGAAATCTCGAAGGACAGATGCGCCGTCTCGGACTCCGCTGAAGCCGTGGCAACTGGTGGAAGGCCCCCCCCCAGGACTTCCGAATCCAATTGCGATTTGACACTGAGCCCCCCCGATCACCCTCGATCAGTCTTGGGGCAACGGCCGGGGAGGCATCGACGGGCCTGACCGCCGGCCACTCCGCGCGTTCCCAGGCCCCATACCGGTCAGGGACAGGACCTGTGCCCAGCTTCGGGGGGGGGCCCGATAGGTTTACAGCCCGGAGGACTGCTCCCGGCGAGCCATGCCGACGTACGTCATGCTGGGCCGTCTGACGGCTCTGGCGAAGGGGAACATGACTGAGGCCCGAAAGCGGAGAGACAAGCTGTGGGATGATTTCCGGAAGCTGGGGTTGAAAATCTCCAGCTACATGACCATGGGTCAATACGATGTAGTCACAATCATCGACGCCCCTACGGAACAACTGGCGATGAGATTCCTGATCGCCGCGGGGGCGACGGGTAACATCGACTCAACTACCCTCAGAGCGTTCACGGATCAAGAGGTCGAGAAGCTAAGCGGGGGCTGAACTTCGCGATTAGGACGGGGGGGTAGCCGGGGGGCCATCGCACGCCCCGAGCCGGCGTGCGGCCACCTCGTGCCATCCACCCCCTTTGGACAAAGACCCTCGTTCGAGACATCGAAGTCGTGCCGGAAGTCGAGATCCTGGTCGCCGTTGCGCTAGTGTTTCCCGAGAGCCTCGACGGATACGCCACGGTGAGTTCCTGCGTCCCCAGCGGGGTCTATCTCCCGGCGTCTGACTGGTTCGGTCGGAGCCCACGCGGTAGGAAAGTATACCGCTGCGCGCACGCCGAAGAAAGGCTTATCAGCGGACCTCCCGGTCGTCGATGCCGATGTCCCGGCCCTCCGTTCTTGAGCCCGCGGCGGAACCCGCACCAGAAGCGCCGGCAATCCCGATGAAACACTGTCCGATTGCCGCGACCCTGGGCACGCTCGGACGCAAGTGGGCGTTGACCGTCCTGAGGGACATCGCCTTTTTCCCGGGCGCTTCGTTCACGTTGATCCTCCGGAACAACCCGGGGCTACGCCAGCGGACTCTCTCCCTGAGGCTGCGTCAGTTGGCCTCCGAGGAGCTGATCGAGAAGAGGCCGCCGACGAGCGAATCGAAGCGCGGGTCCTATCGCCTTACCGAAAAGGGCCTCCAGGTTTGGCCAATCCTCGCGACCCTCGTGCAGTATGGAGTACAGAACCACCCCGACGTTGTCTTTGCCGACCGTCGGCCCCGAAACATCGAGGATGTCTTTCCCAACAGCACTGGTCTCATGCTCGGTCGATTCGCCACGCCCCGCACGAAGAACGCTTCCCGGGCCAGCCCCAGCTGAGTAAACGGCTGATACGTAGGACTTCATGCGCCACCCTTCAACGTCGCAACGCGGTTCTCTCGCGACGAGGGTTTCGCGGCGAAAAGCTGTTCTTGTAGTCTGTAACAGATTACAGATTGTATGAAGTTGATCCAGACCCGAGTCCCGGAAGCAGGGTATGATCTACTCCGCCGGAAGGCACGAGGTGAAGGAAAGACGATGCAGGCTTGGATCCGGGCCGCCATCCGAGCCCAGTTGCTGCCGGACAAAGTCGACCCGACCGACCCGATTTTCACCGGGTTCCCCCTGATTCGGCGAAAGGGACCGAAGACGGGCGTGGCCGAGCGTCACGACGAAATCCTGTACGGACCGTCAGAATGATCCTGGTTGACTCCAGCGATTGGTACGCCCTCGCGGACAATCGGGAGCGTCGCCACGGGGACGCCCTCAGGCTCTTCGCGCGTGTCACCGAGGGGGAGTTCGGCAGAATCCTCGCCACCAATTACGTTCTAGATGTAACCTACACCCTGCTTCGCATGCGACTCGGAATCGGCCCCGTTCGTGCATTGCGAGACCTTCTGACGAGCTCGTCAAACTTGCAGATGGTGCGGGTCTCCGAGCGTGACTTCGATCATGCGGTCGAGCTCATGCTCGCTCACGCGGACACGCGCTGGAGCCTGACGGATTGCACGAGCTTTGTGTTGATGCGAGAGCTCGAAATTGGTCGCGCCTTCACGTTCGACCACAATTTCTCTGAGGCCGGATTCCAAGTTCTTCCGGCTCGGAATCCCTGAGCGCTCGATGCGGCCTGTCGAGAGCCACGAGAGACCGAGGATATCTAGCCCCAAGCGGATTCGCTTGCTGTCACATCACAAAGGGATACCCCACCCTCTGCAGGACTGAACGCCGCGGCGATGGAAAGGCGACCCCTTGTGCTCGATCCTGCAGGGGCTCTGAATCATCAAACGCAGGGCGCCTGGCGCAGGGAAATGGGCGGTTCCAGCCCCATCAGAGGTCTGGGGGGGGTCGTTACGGAGACCCCTCCGTAACAAAGGGTCGGCTCTCCGGAAACGGAGACTCCTTTCTGAATAACCTGCAGTCAATCAAACGACCGATTTCCGTACGGGTTCAAGTAATCAGTCGAACTCGACGTTCCGCAGAGCGAGGTACCAGAATGGGCGCATTACAGTCGATGACTACGACACTGGAGGTTCCTCTCGGACCTTCTGAGGCGTTCGAGGCGGTTCTTGCCGAGCTAGAAGATGGCCTTTCGCGCGGAGGATCCACTCTGAGGACCGGAGCTCAAGGTGGCGTCGTCCAGCGAGGAGAGGTCGTGGCGAAGGTTACCGCGTGGGAGCCCGGGAGAAGGCTCATTCTCGAATGGAGACCTGCGACGTGGAAAGCGGATGAACAGGTAAACGTCGAGCTTCGGTTCGACGCCATCTCCGACGGGACCCGAATCACCTTCGAGGTTCGTGGGTGGGGGGGAGTTTTTTCTGAAGATGTCGAGGATTTGGCCGGCTGGTTTGGCAGCGGACTGCTGGCGCCCCTCTTCTACGCGATCTCTCCCGACGGGTTGGGGAACTGGCTGACCGACCGCCGGGTCCGCCGTCCCACGGGTCCAAGGGCTCGGGCGATCTATGCGGACCCGATATTCCACTGGCCAAACTTCCTTCTCATCCTAGATCGAATTTCCCTCAAAGCCGATGACAACCTCCTAGAGGTCGGGTGCGGAGGCGGGGCGTTCATGCGCAAGGCGCTGGAGAGCGGAGGTCGCGCCACGGCCGTCGATCACAGTCCTGAGATGGTCCGACTGACGATCGAACAGAACCGAATGGCGGTTGCCCATGGAGTGCTCACGGTTCTCGAGGCAGAGGCGGACCGGCTCCCCGTCGCCGACGAGACGTTCACGTGCGCGGTCATGACAGGGGTAATCGGGTTCCTGCCGGATCCCGTGGGTGCCTTGAAGGAGATCCGGCGGGCCCTTCAACCGGGCGGAAGAATCGCCGTGTTCGGCGGCACGGCTGCTCTCAAAGGTACTCCGGCTGCCCCGGAACCGTTTGCGTCCCGGATCCGGTTCTTCGAAAAGGCGGAGTTCGAACAGATCGGCCACCAGGCGGGGTTCGTCGACGTCCAGGTCGATGAGCCCGACCTCGAGGGGTACGCACGAACCGCGAAGGTCCCCGAGGAAGCCATCGAGCTCTTCCAAGGTGGCGGTGGCGCGCTGCTGTTGACCGGTCGTAAGGCTTGACGAGACGCCCCCTTCCGCAAGCTACCCGTTGAAGGAGGTCGTGTGGCGTCGATGGGCAACCGCGAGGAGCGCCTGAGCGGTTCCAAGTTTGTCCCCTTGGGGAAAACCGATTCAGGGACGCGGCTCGGGAGGCCTAGGTCGGCTCACTCCTGAGCCAAGTGTTCGTGAATGTGGACCCACGGTGATGGAGTCCTGAGATCCTATCGACATCTGCAGTGCCGGGCGTATCCGTTGTTATCAGCTTGAGAAGTTGATTGGCCGGTGAAAACATCCCTATGGGTCTTGTCTTGCCAGAAATGGTCGGAAAGCAAGCCCACGTCACCCTGCTGTATTTCGCGATATCGATATTTTGCGAAGACACGCAACCTCCCAAATCGGGTTTCAACCCGGCAATCTTCTGCTTATGGAGGGCGAATAAGTGACCGGTCGTCACATCGACGAGTTTCAGGGCGACGCTGCCCCTGTCCCAGCTGATTCTTCCCGCGATTAGGTCCCCGGGGGCTATGATCATACCACGGATGACGCACGCGTCGAAAATGTGCTTGCAAGTGACGTTCGCCTGCCGCGTGTATGCTGCATAGTACACGGGGGAAGTTGCACCAGCGTGACAGACGGCTCCGGTTCCGACGCCGGCGACCGCTGAGAAGTCAGCATTAGCGATAATCCCTACGAAGTCAATGTCTTGCCCATCTTTGTTTGTGGCATTGCACGTGACGGTTGGCTGAACGAACAAGAACGTGACCGCAGTAATGGAACCCGATTTGTTGTTCTGGACAGCCCACCCGCCTATCCCGCCTCTGACCACAGTATAACTCGGTCCTGCGGCACTGTTCGGGGAGGAATGGACTCCGGCTCCGACGCTAATCTTAGAGACTAGTCCCGCGAACGCCAGGTTGGGGGTGGCGCGGGCTGGTGCCGGCGACCCGACGGCCGAGGGCCAGGGCAAGAGGAGGAGGGCTATGAGAACGCTCGCAAGGCCCAGCCCGACCGACGTCAATCCTCGGGCCCGTCGACGGGAGCTGGCCCGGTCCGTCATCAACCTACCTTCATCAATAGGAGTCGCCCGTGCGGGAAGCGAAGCAGGCTGGGAGGACTGTTAATCCTTTCGTTTAGGCTTGAACGAGGGAAGGCCACGTAAAGACTTGACCTCGCCATCCACGACGGCCGTCTGAGAGGACGGTTGAGAAACCCCAGGTAATGTGATCCAATCTCCGGGGTTATCGTGCCCGTCACCCAGGAAGCTCTCCCCAAAACCAAGGAGCCCACGCCGCCACAATCAAGCAGATCCCTGCCACAAGAACAACTGCGTACGGAACGGGGTTGTAGGGTAGCCGGCCTGCGAAGATTATCGGTACGCCGAGATAGTATCCGCCCAGAAAGGTGAGCAGCAGACCGACTCCGGCTACTGGTTTCCGGTAGTTCGATGTTCTCAGTTCTCGGAGTGGTTCTGGCGTGCCACTGATAGCCCCGCCAGATCAAGAAGTCCCTTTGGATATGACGATTCGCCCGAATGCCAGAGTATTGCAAGTGCTTGTCGCTGTAAGGGACCCCTTGTGCGACTCCCCCAGTCTCGGTAGAAATGGGCGTCGCTGAGGGATAGCCCGAGTCGGATTCGAACAATAGCCCCGAGCGGATTCGAACCGCTGTCGCCGGCTCCAAAGGCCAGCATGCTTGGCCACTACACCACGGGGCTGCGGCCGGACGCACTCTGGGGCGATACTAAAAGGTCCCGGCAATCGACTCGAAGGAGTCCCCCTGACTCGCTGACGTAATGCCGGAATCCAACCCGAGCGGGGCACATCGGCTCCGCCGCACCCGGATCTTGGCCACGCTCGGACCCGCATCCTCCTCCCTTCGTAGCGTCCGGTCATTGTTGGAAGCTGGCGCGGACGCCTTCCGAGTAAACTTCTCCCATGGCACCCCCGTCGAACAGCGGCGGCTCATTCGGCGCGCTCGTGTCGCATCGAATTCCATTCACCGTGACGTGGCGATTGTGGCGGACCTGCAGGGTCCCAAGCTCCGACTTGGGGTCGTCGAGAACGGCTCGGTCGTGCTCGCGGAGGGGCACCGGGTCCGGTTGGCCAGGAGTCCCGTCCCCGGAACCGCGGACTGGTTGCCGGTACAGATCCCTCGTTTCTCCTCCTCCCGCGCAGGAGATCCTGTCCTGCTCGGAGATGGGGGTATAGAGTTACGCGTCGAAGAGATCGCGTCAAATTCGATAGTCACGCGGGTCGTCCGGGGAGGAGCCGTCCACTCCCACCAGGGCATCTACCTGCCGCGGGCTCGGCTTCGGGGGAACGTGCTCGGATCAAAGGACCGGGTCGATCTTGCCATTGCCCTGCGGGAGAAGGTGGATTTCGTTGCCCTATCGTACGTGGCCAGCGCCGCGGACGTCCGCCGGACGCGTCAGGTCATTGCCGAGATGACCCGGGAACCCGTGGGGATTATCGCCAAGATCGAGCGGGCCGCCGCGCTGGACTCCATCGAGGGAATCGTTCGCGAATCGGACGGGATCATGGTCGCCCGCGGCGACCTCGGGATCGAGGTACCCCTCGAACGACTGGCGCTAGAGCAGAAGCGTTTGGTGACGCTCGGCCAACGGGCCGGCCGGCAAACCATCGTCGCGACTCAGATGCTGATCAGCATGGTATCGTCCCCCCGGCCCACACGCGCTGAAGCCACCGACGTGGCGAACGCAATCCTCGACGGGACAGATGCAGTGATGCTCTCTGAGGAGAGCGCGGTCGGCGCGTTTCCGGCACTATCCGTCGCCTGGATGGATCGAATCGCCCGCGCCACCGAGGGAGCGATTGACCGCGAACGGTTCCGGATTCCACACTCCAAGGGTGGCCCCACGCCGATCGACGAGGCGGTCGCCGACGCCGCCGTCCGAACGGCGGAAACCATCGGCGCCGGCGCCATCGTCGTCCCGACACACTCTGGACGCACGGCACGGCTGGTCTCGCGGTTGCGCCCCGCCGTTCCCATCCTAGCCCTCTCACGGTCGCAGGCCACCCGACGAAGTCTCGCGCTGACCTGGGGCGTCCAGACAGAACCCTCCCCGCCCCGGCTCTCCCTCGATCAACTCCGCCGGCTGGCAGAACTTTCTTGCCGACGCGTCTTCTCGCTTCCTCCGGGGTGCCCCCTCGTAATGACCGCGGGGTATCCGGTCGAGGGGAGACCCACGAACCTGGTAACGGTCACCGCGGTGTAATGGGCGCGGACCAGGTGGTGGTCTCCCCTGTACTGGGTCGGAGGGGAACTCCGGCTCGGTTAGGGGCCACCAGAAGGACGAGCGGAATCATCGCTACAGCGAGCCCGCCTACGAGAAGCCAGGCTACGGTGAATCCCGCCGCCACGGCAACGAATCCGAATCCGACTGCCACCGCACTTCCGAGCAGGACCTGGACCGAGTTCACGAAGGCGATACCCAAAGCGAGTCCGTGACCTTGGCTTTCGGCCAGGTAAGAAGGGATCAGATAGAGCACTGCGAATACGATCCCGTCAAACAGGCCCATGACGACGAACACAATGGCGGTCGGATAGAGCCCCAGATATGGAATGGTGGCGACGAGCGCGCCACAGGCGACGGCGAAGAAGGCCAGCACCGTCCGACGATCCCAGCCTCGCTCCGCGATCCAGCCACCGAGCGGACCTCCGGGAAAGGACATCACAACGAACACCGTGGTGAGATTGGCCGCGGTCTGGGTGCCCCAGGCGTTGTGGGCAAACAGGACAAAGTCCTGCGCAACGATGTACATCGATGCCCAGAAACCCGTCAGCCCGAGAGCCAACGCCCAGATCGAGCGCGAGAGGAGGATCCGGCGTACTGCTGCTTGGACCGTATCGGGCTCAGCGGCGGACCGGCGAACGGACTCGCGAGGAAGCACGTGCCAGTTGAAGGCGACGAGCGCGAGCAACGCAATGCCCCCGAGTCCTAGGGCGAATTGCCACCCGAACCGCAAGCCAACGGCGGCTCCGGCAGTGACTCCCACCGCACCCCCCAGGCTGAACCCGCCGTTGTACAGCCCGATCACGGGGCCGCGTTGACCGGGCGGGAAGTACGAGGCGACTAGGCTGAGCGCCGGCGAAAAGAAGAACGCAGCTCCGACGCCCGCGAGAAACCGGAGCAGAACCAGGTCGAGGATCCGGGTCGAAAACGCGGAGGCGATACCCGCGAGACCCATCACCAACAGTCCGGTCAGGGCCGTCCGCCGGGCCCCCCATCGCAGGTCCACGATACCCGCCGGTATCTGGAAGATCCCTACTCCGGCGAGGAATGCCCCGAGCACGAGGCCGAGCTGGGCGGCGTTGGCATTCAGGGAGGCCCCGATGAGCGCGAGGACGGCCCCCACGTTGTACCAGTTAAACGCGTAGACTATCCTGGCGCCGAACAAGGCCAGCGCCGGGGCCAGCTTGGAGTTTCCGGGGCCGTGGAGCGAGTTCAGGGAATCCATCCCCGCATCCGGAAGTACCGAAGAAGCCCTTGCGCCGCCATCGCCGTGCCGGAGATCAGATCTGGTCGTGGGTCCGACACGGGCGCACCTGGGTCAACCCCCTCCTCCGACCTTTGCAACGCCGCCGACACATTCTCGACGGACGGATCCTCCTTCGCCGCTGTCAATGCTACATCGCGCCACCTGAGCACGACGGGCGGGTACTCGCTCAAGGCGCGGGCTCCTTCCGCTTGAGGACCGAAATGAGTGTAGAGCAATCGAGCGGGCTCCAGCTCCCGCATGCGGTCGACACTTTGTAGCAACGCCTCGAGGTCGAGGTCAGGCGGGGGCAAGGCGGGTCTCACCCGGTCCGTCCCGGTCAGGTGCACCCCCGCCGCGTCGCCGGTGTATAGCGACCGAGTCGCCTCGTCAAAGAATGCTAGGTGGTGTCTCGCATGTCCCGGTGTGTTGACTACGAGCAGCTCGCCACCCGAAATTGTCAACCGCTCTCCTCCGGAGAGTGCGACGAGTCGGTTCGCGGGGACCGGGAGAACCGGTCCCCAGAGCGGGTCGGCCGCGGCCCCCCAGGCCCGCCGAGCGCTCGCCACCAGCTTCGAGGGATCCAACATGTGTGCGAGGCCCTCTCGATGCACGAAGAGCCTCGCGCGGGGGAACAGCTCCGCGGCGCTCCCGAGTCCGCCGGCATGGTCAAGATGAACGTGGGTGACGAGGACGCGGGCCACATCGGCTGCATTGATTCCGGCCACCGCCAACCCTTGGAGGAGTCGTTCGCGGCACGTGCTCGGGCCCGTCTCGATGACGGTCCACCCGATCGGCCCGGGGACCGCGTAGCTAGCGATCAATCCCTCGACATCGCGAAAGTCGAGGTCGAACTGGAACCGATCTGCCCCCAACTCTTCGACCGGGCCCGATGGCATCTACGGCGCCTCAGAGATGCGGAAGAACGCCGTAGTTGACGAGGTAAAAGAGCGTCCCTGCCAGAGCGGCGAAGACCAGGAAGCTACCGACCCAAACCGGTCGACTCCAACGTAGAACCTTGGCCCCGTCGAGGGGCCCGAACGGTATCATATTGAATGCCGCGAACCAGCCGTTGATGTACGCAAGGAAGAGCAGGCTCGCCGGAAGGGAGGAGGCCCCCGAGGGGGAGGGGGCAACCAGTGCGGCCGCGAGGAAGACCAGCGCGAAGGCGAAGTTCGTCGCCGGTCCGGCCAGACTCGTCCGACCCCAATCCCGGAGGTTCGCCATGCCCACGATCATGGTGGCCCCGGGGGCGGCAAACAGGAACCCGGCCGAGGCGGTGAGGAGCGACACGATGAGGCCGATAGGCGACAAACGGAACTCAGCTGAGTAGCCGCGAAGTTGGGCGGACACCTTGTGGGCGATTTCATGAGCCACGAATCCCGTCAACGCGGCCGACGCGGCGATCCCGACGAGGAGCGGCACCGGTCCCCGGAAGAACGACGGGCCCCCCAGGAGGAGCATGAGGTCGAGGGTCAGCACGGCGAATGCGATCCACAGATGGGTGAGCTCGGTCGGGGACGTGCTCGTGCGATGGGCAGAGACCGGCGGTGGCCCCACAGTGTAGCTGTAGGTGTAGTTCGGGTTCGGGCGGTACATCGGTGCCTCCAGACGGTCAGTTCCGTCGTGTCATCTGCGGCCCTCGATGCCCGGCTAGCACGGCGAGGTCCGGGGATGGTCGCTACTTAGCCTTACGGTGACGTCGCCGGGAGCGACGGGGGGTCGGAGCGACGCGGGCTGTTCGGGTCTTTCGAGCTTTCCGACGTGCCGGCGTCGAAGGGGGCCGGCGTGCCGGAGGGGTGGGGCTCCCGCGGGAGGCCGAAGCAGGCCTGGCAGGCTCGGTGCCGGAAGGACGTTCGGGCTCGGGCAGCCCCAGATGTTGGGAGAGGGCTCGCTCGGTTTCGAACTCCAGTCCGAGTCCCCGAGCCCGATCCCGCTCGAGCTTTCCGGCAGTCTCGTGACCCGTCTTCCCCAGAGCCGCACCATGTAGGAACCGGAGGCGAGCATCCTCCGGAGTCTTACGGAGCATCACTTCCAATTCGGGGGTAACCTCCGACCAGTGACCCCCCTCGACCAGCGCGGCAACGAGGTGCGCGTGGACCTCCATGCGGTCCGGGTCCTCCTCAATGAGCTTTTCGTAAATGGCGATCTCCTCACCCGGTTTCCCCAAAGCTCCGGCTGCGGCGGCCAGTCCCAGTCGCGCCTCTAGGTTGTCGGGGGAGGTCGTCAGAACCTCGCGGAAGAGCCGCTGCGCGTCCGGAACCAACCCCAGCGCGAGGAACGACCGCGCCACCCCGTTTCGGGCGGGCGCGAATTCGGGTTTGAGCTCGATCGCCTGGCGGAAGAAGCGGAGCGCTAGTGCTGGGACACCCCAGTCGAGCCAGGTCCGGGCGCGGTTGATCACTTCGTCCAGCTGACGCGCGCTGGGGAGCTGGCGGGCCGCGGTACGAGGGGGAACCGCCCGAGGTTCCTCGCCAATGTATCCCCCCAGGTTGAGGCCGGTGACCAGTTCACGGAACCGAGGACCATCCACAACGGTAGCGCCCTGGCGAATCAGTTCGGCCGTCAACGCGAGGGGGAGCCGGCCGGACGAGAACACGACCAGTCGCGACGGTCGGTCCACGACCTCGCGGAGGAGACCTTGCACTGCCGACAAGGAGACCTGCGCCGGGTCCTCCAAGAAGGCATAGAGAAAATCGTCCGTTGTTTTCAGGAGGAACCCTTCAGGAATCGGTCGCACGGCGTCGAGCTGTTGCCCGAACGCTTCCGTCAACCGACCGACGAGTTCGCTAAACGCAGGGGACGACATGGTTCCCGCCACGTCCCGAGGTTAGATATACTCCGCTTCCGCAGGTCGACGATTGTGGAGTTCGAGCGCCTCGCCAAGTGGCTCCCCCGGATCGAGCAAGAGATCGCTCGCGCGTACGGTGAGGCGCGCGAGGCCTCCGGGAGTGAGCTGGCGGCTGATTCACTCACAGTGCTCGAAGAGTTTACGCTGCGCGGCGGCAAGCGTCTGCGCGCCCTTCTGGTTCTTGCAGGGTACCACATCGCGACCGGACGAGAGCCAGCCCCTGCGTTGAGCGCCGCCGCAGGGATCGAGCAGTTCCAGAGCTGGATGCTCATCCACGACGACATCATCGACCATGCGGAGGAACGGCGCGGGGGTGCCACGGTCCATCGGCTCATGGCCACGCGGCATGGTGACGACCGATTGCTCGGTTCGAGCGCCGAGTATGGCACGGGGATGGGCATCACTTTGGGAGATCTGCAAGAACCCTTCGCCGTCGACGCCCTCCTCCGCTCCCCCGTTCCCGAGCGTCGAAGGCTCGAGGCATTAGCCGAATACGTTCGGATGACGCGCGAGACAGCGTACGGTCAGCTGCTCGACGTGCGCAATGGCGTCCTTCCAGTCGACCGGGTTCGAGAAGAAGATGTGATGGAGGTCCACCGGCGCAAGACCGCCGAGTACACCGTCGCGGGGCCTGTTCGGATTGGAGCGATCCTCGGAGGAGGCTCTCCCGGGCTCTTGACCGAGCTGGGGTCGATTGGGATCGACCTCGGCGTTGCCTTTCAGCTCCGAGACGACGTCCTGGGCGCGGGGCTTGCCGACGGGGAGATCGGCAAGAGCGCAAACGACCTGGTGGAGGGCAAGCGCACCTTGCTCGTCGTGGCCGCTTGGGCGAAGACGGGTCCGGTAGGCCGTGCGCTGCTCCAGGAAGTGTTGGGCAACCCAGCGGCCCCCGCCTCCCGGGTCCGCGCGGCCCAGGAGCTTCTCAAGTCCTCGGGCAGCCTCGCCCACTCGGAAGAGAAAATCGCTGAACTGTCCGGCCGCGCCTTCGAGCAGATCCGAATGAGCAAGAACTTGCGCCCGGGGGCGAAGAAACTACTCGAGCAGGTAGGCGAAAAGCTCGTCCACAGGTCCCTCTGATAGGCGAGCCGAGCGAGGTCACGCCCGGATCTATTGGGAGGGGCCGGAGGGAGAGACGCCGGCGGCTTGGAGCGCGTCGGATAATTCCTTGGTCATCGTGGTGTATCGTTCCTTCAGCTGGTTCTCGTTCCGCTCGAGGGCTTTCACCCGGACCTCGAGTGTCTCCTTATCGTCGGTCAGGAGATCCACGACCTCCTTCTTTCCCTGGGCTTTGACCAGCAGGCCACCGATCGGTCGATAGATCACCGCATCGTCGGCCACGGTCTTGAGCTCCTCGAGAGTGTGGGTCGTTTCGCGCAGTTTGAGGTCGATCTGCATTCGCTGCTGGCTGATTTGGGAGAGGTCCTGCTGGAGCCGCTGGTACTGCCGAATCTCATTCTGAAGCTTCGCCGGCAGCGCCATCTTCGGGCTCAGGAAACTTGCGGGTCATAAGGACTTCGGGGGCACATGTTGGCCCGCGCGGTCTCCGGGAGTCGCTGAAGCCTGGACGGCCCGTTCCGTGGCCAGAACGAGGCCCACCCAACCCAGGTAGGTGTTTAACGCGGCTCGGCAGGCGCTCGTGTCGGCGGCGGTGATGTGGAGCGCCACCGATCGCGTATCCGGCCGGTAGAGCTCCGCGCGGGCGCGCGGCACTTCGCGAGATACCTCGGGCGCCAGGGCGCGGGCCACCCGGTCCGCCTCCGCCCGGGTCCGGCGCCGAACCAAGACGACCGCCTTCCAGTCGGCGGTGGTGTTCACGATGCGAGCTCACGACGTAGCGATTCGACGACTCGTTCGGTCTTCGTCGCGGCCGCGCGAACGTAGGCGACCGGGTCGAGGAGCTGGTCGATCTCGGCCTCTGAAAAGTGTCGTCGCAAAACTCCGTCGGACCGGGCTCGGACGGCCAGCGTGGTGCCACTGGGGTCGGTGCGGGACAGGTTCCGGAGAAGTTCGTGCGCGTCGGAACGGGCCACGCCCCGGACGGTCAGCGCGAGCATTAGATTCTCGACCATCACGCCACCTTCGCTGAGGCCCAGGTTGGACGCCATTCGCTCCGCGTCCACCTGCAGCCCCGCATGGATATCGATCAACTTGTGGAGGATATCGTCGGTGAGGACGATTGCGTGTGGGAGCACGACGCGTTCGTTCGCGGAGTTCGCCAGGTCCCGCTCGTGCCATTGAACCATGTTCTCGAGAGGGGGTAGCGCGAACGCGCGG
Source organism: Thermoplasmata archaeon (assembly GCA_022749815.1). Lineage (GTDB taxonomy): Archaea > Thermoplasmatota > Thermoplasmata > Lutacidiplasmatales > UBA184 > JAKIWV01. Next base: position 138,679 of record JAKIWV010000004.1, on the reverse strand, counting down.
ACCAGGCGAGCCAGCGAGGTCACGTTCTCGGACAGCATCGGGTTTCGCTTCTGGGCCATCGTGGAACTTCCCACCTGCCGCTGCTCGTCGAATGGCTCATGGACCTCCCCAATTTCTGTGCGTTGGAGGTTCCTCACCTCCGTCGCGAGGCGTTCCGCAGTTCCGGCGACCAACGCGAGCCAATTGGTGAATTCCGCTATCCGGTCCCGGCCGACAATCTGGGTGGGCGTCTCGTCGGCTTGGATACCCAAGCGCCGCATCACGCCCGCCTCGATGTCCGCCGCCTTAGCGCCGAACCCGGCACCGGTTCCCACGGCGCCGGACATCTTTCCCACACAGAGCCGAACACACAGCTCGTCGAGGCGCCTCCGATGGCGGAGCACTTCGGCCGCGCTGACGGCCATCTTGTACCCGAAGCTGATCGGCACCGCATGCTGACCGTGGGTGCGACCGACTTGAGGTGTGGCCCGGTACTTGTGTGCCAGGTCTGTGAGGATTCCCGCGAGTTCGGTGAGGTCGGCCCGCAATACGCGGACCGAGTCTTTGAGCTCTAACGCCAGCGCGGTATCGGTGATGTCTCCAGACGTCGCTCCAAAGTGAACCCAGCGGCCGGCCGGGCCCGCCTGTGCCGCGAGGGCTCGAACGATCGACATCACATCGTGTTTGAGCTCCAGCTCCAGCCGGTCTACCTCTTCGAGCGTGACGGCCGATCCGTGCGCGGCCGCAGCCACCGCCCGCGCCGCGTCCTCGGGGACGATCCCCAACTCCGCTTCGCTTTCGGCGAGGGCGGCCTCGATGCGCAAGGCACGTCGCAGCCGGACCTCGCGAGAGAAGAGCGCCCGAACCTCGGGGCGGCCGTATCGGAACTCCAGCGGGCAAAAAAGCTCCCCCGGATTCTCCGTCACGGGCGGCGGACCCGGACCGGGCTATATATGGGTGATGTCGAAGCCGCGGTTCGAGAGCGTCGAACCGGTCGATTGGACGAGTTTAGGATGGGTTATTACACGCCCGGGGCTCGGCGACGAACGCGGTTCAGCATGGGTCGCGTTCTGGTCGCGTTGGGCGGCAACGCCCTCCAGCGCTCTGGTGGCGGCGGCACTTGGAAAGAGCAGGTGGCGCAAATGCGCGTGACGGCCGAGGTACTGGCCTCGCTGGTCTCCGACGGATATGAACTCGTCGTCACGCACGGCAACGGCCCCCAGGTGGGTACTTTGCTGCGTCAGAACGAACTCGCGGAACGTGAGCTGCCTCGGCGCCCGATGGACGTTCTGGGTGCTGAGACCCAGGGGCAGATCGGCTATCTGATCCAGCAAGAACTGACTGCGGCGTTAGTACGCGCGGAGGTTCCCCGCACGGTGCTCGCCTTGGTCAGTCGTACCGTCGTTTCCCGACGGGACCGAGCGTTCTCGCACCCCAACAAACCGGTCGGACGGTACTATACTGAGGTCGAGGCGCGAACGCTCAGGAAACGGGAGGGGTGGGACATGGTATATGACGGAGCGCGGGGGGGTTGGCGTCGGGTGGTGCCGTCGCCGAGGCCCCTTCGTTGGGTCGAAGGGGAAGCCCTGCGGAAACTCCTTCCTACTGGGTGGGGGGCTCACATCGTTCCCGTGGTCACAGGTGGTGGCGGTGTGCCGGTCATCGAGCGACGCAGGGGGATCTTCGAGGGTGCGGAGGCAGTGATCGACAAAGACCGTACCGCTGCGCTCGTGGCGACAGCTTTAGCGGCCGATACGCTCGCGATTCTCACCGACGTCCCGGCGGCGGCCATTGGCTTCCGCAAGCCATGGGAGAAGTGGCTTGGGGAAGTCCACGCCGCGGAAATGGATGTCTACCTTCGACGGGGGGAGTTCGGCGAGGGCAGTATGGGTCCCAAGGTCGAGGCAGGCCTCTCGTTCCTACGCGCCGGAGGACGTCGCGTCATCATCACGGACCCCCCCTCCCTCTCGCGGTCGATGCGCGGGGAAACGGGGACACGGATGCTCTTGGACTGACCGCGAATTTCAACCTCGGTCGCGGAGAGACCGCAGGAGCCTATCGACCCCGCTCCCATACTGAAACGCCTTCTTCGGACGGTGGACCAGTTTCGCAGGGAGCCCCAGGTTTTCGGCAAGTTTCCGGAGGGTCGCCTTCCGCTCCGGGCCCGCCGCGAGCTCGTCAACGGGGAGGGCCCTCACGAAATCGAAGAAGTCGGGGTCAAGGAACGGCGAGGTCAGTGTCTTGCTCCGGCGATCGGCGAGGCGGATCGATCGGGGCCAGTCGTCCTGCATCAGGTGCTCGAGGTCAGTTCGACGGCGCTCGCTCGCCTCGAGCGGGGTGAGACGCTCAAAATGCGCGTACCCCAGGAACAGTTCGTCGGCGCCTTGACCGCAAACCACGTGACCACAGCCCGTGGCCTCCAGGGCGAGAGCAGTGCTCACGAGTACCGCTCGGGAGACCGGCGCGGTTCGCTCGAGCTCGGTCCTGTCCTCTTGGAGGATTCGCTCCACATCGTTCCGGTCGATTATTCGGCTGGTCCACGCCGAGTCGAGTAGGCGGGCCCCTTCTTCGGCAGCGGCGAGGTCCGCACTGCCCTCCACTCCGACAGTGACCAACTCCAGATCCGCCAGGTTGCGCAAAGCGAAAGCGACCAGCGACGAATCGAGTCCGCCGGAGAAAAGAACACTGATCCGACGTTCCCCCGCGGAGGAGTGATCTACCGCCGTGCGCCAGCGATCTGCGATTGCTTCGAGAATCGATGGAGCGGCCGGTCTCATGGGCGTTCGCCAAGCCGCAGTGTCAACTGTTAAGAGTTCCCCGTCGCCCCCGGGGGCGTGACCGCCCCGTCCGAGAAACCTCGGCCTCGTCGACGCGCGGTCTTCGTCGACCGAGATGGGACCCTGATGCCCGATCTTCACTATCTTGCGGACCCCGCGGCGACCGAGCTGTCGATGGGCGTTGGCGACGGCCTACGGCTGCTGCGGCAGCACGAGTACCTCGTCGTCTGCGTGACGAATCAATCCGGCGTCGAACGTGGGCTCTTCTCCGAGGCGACCGTTCATCAGATCCACCGGCAGCTCAACGAACGCCTGAGACGGTACGGAGCGTCCATCGACGCGTTCTATCACTGCCCTCACACCCCCGAGCAAGGCTGCGAGTGCCGTAAGCCGGGCACCGCTTTGTTTCTCCAGGCCGCCGAAGATTGGGCGGTCGATTTTCCGACGAGCGCCATCATCGGGGACCGGTCGGCCGATGTGGAAGCCGGAACAAAACTCGGACTCTTCACGGTGCTGGTCCCGGAGGTCGCCCACGACGATCTGGTGAACCAGGAGCTAGCGGAGCGCCACGTCCGACCGGACGCCCGGGTCTCCACGTTCGGCGCGGCCGCGGCCGCGGTACTCCGGCGGGGCTAGCCGCCACTGTTGCCACGCGTAGAAAGCTTCTAAAGGTGGCCCGGTTCCCCGCGCGGAGCCTCTCGTGATGCTCCCACTTTTTCAATCGGTCCTTGGCGTTACCGTCACGGGCGTGCTCGCCGCCGGTGCTGTCCGGGCGGGTGCGCTCACCCTTCTCGCCGGAGTGGTCGCGACGTTGTTCGGTTCGTTCATCGTGATCGTGGGCGGCTTCCCGTACCTAGCGCTCCTGGTCCTCTTCGTCGTGGCCAGTGTCCTCGCGACACGCTTCCGATTCGAGGACAAGCGGCGACAGAACGTGCAGGAGGGGACGCACGGAGAACGCGGAGTCACCAACGTCCTGGCACACGTGATTGTCCCCACCGGCCTCGTCGCCGTGGGGTGGGCCCTCCCGGCGAGCTTGCCGACGGCCTCTACGGCGTTTCTTTACACCTCTGCCCTGGCCTTTGGGGCCGCGGACACGTTCGCGAGCGAGTTCGGCGTCCTCGCCGGACGCGCCCGGAGCCTCTTGACTGGAAAGGTCGTTACGCCTGGAACGAACGGCGGGGTCTCCGCGCTCGGGGAGGCCTGGGCCCTCGTCGGTGCCTTCACCACCGCAGTGCTGGCTGGGCTCTTGTTCTACTTGTTCGATCTGCCCGTGCCACCCATCGGAACCATGATCTTCGGAGTGACGCTGGCCGGTTTCCTCGGGTGTCAGGTCGACAGCGCGATCGGCGAGACGCTCGAGAACCGACACTTGCTCACCAAGGGGGGCACGAACCTGGCGGCGATGTTTCTTACCGTGCTCATCGCCTGGGCCTTGCTCGCCGTGCTGGGGTCGGGTCTCGGATGACCACTGCTGAGCGGCGCAGCATCGCCGTCGTCTTGCTGTCGGGGGGAATGGACTCCGCGACCGCGCTCGCTGTGGCCCGTAAGAACTTCCCGCGGGTCCACTGTCTGACGATGCTCTACGGCCAACGTCATGGACGCGAGGTCCGAAGTGCCCGGCAACTCGCGCGATACTTCCGCGTTGTTCACCACCGGGTCGTCAAGCTTCCCTTCGCCCCGCTGCTCGCCTCGGCGCTCACGAATCCCCGGAAAGCCCTGCCACGGGCCCGTCCCCATGGGGGCTCCGGGCGGATACCCGCCACGTACGTGCCTGCCCGCAACACGATCCTGCTCTCCATCGCTCTGGGATATGCCGAAACCATCGACGCCGAGGCGATCTACATCGGGGCCAACGCGATCGACTATTCGGGCTACCCGGATTGTCGTCCGGAATATTTCCGCGCGTTCGAACGTCTCGCCCAACTAGCCACTCGGGCCGGGGTAGAGCGCCGACGGCGGTTCCGAATCGAGGCCCCCCTGCTCCACTTGTCCAAGACCGACATCGTCCGACTGGGGGAACGCCTCGGAGTACCGTGGGGGATGACTTGGAGCTGCTACATGGGGGGCCGGACCCCCTGCCGCCACTGCGACTCGTGCGCCCTCCGGGCGCGGGGCTTCGACGGCGCCGGGATTCCGGATCCGCTTCTCGCCGACGGTCACATCCGCTCGAGTCGCTCGACGCCGAGAAGGTCCAAAGTGTTGCCCAGGGTCTGACGGGTCGCGGCGACCAGGGCGAGTCGGCTGGACTTCGCGGGCTCCTCGGCTCGGAGCACGGGGACCGACTGGTAGAACCGGTTGAACGCCTCGGCCAGGCCGAAAGCGTAGGTCGCCACGGTGTGGACATGGGACGTGCGCGACACGTAGGCAACAGTGCCCGGCAGCCGCCCGATCGCTCTCACCAGCTCAGTCTCCTCGTGCGTAGTGAGGGCGGTCGCTTCGAACGGATACGGGGGAGCTTCGCGACTCGCCTTCCGCAAGATGCTCGCGGCCCGTGCATAGGAGTACTGGAGGAAGGGGCCACTGCGGCCTTCGAAAGAGAGCGCCTCTTCCCAACGGAACTTGACGGGCTTGTCGGGGGCGATCCGAAGCACATGGAAGCGCACCGCGCCGGCCCCGACATGCTGCGCGATCTCGGTGACCTGATCCTCGGAGAGGTCTTCCCGCCGCTTCAACACCTCCGCATGTGCCCTCTCAACTGCCTCGTCCAGCAGGTCGTCCAGGTTGACGGCCTTGCCTTTCCGCGTGGACATTCGTCCACCCTCGGGGACCGTGATGTCTTGGTAGATCAGAAATTCGGGGCGGCGAGCCTCCCCAACCTCCGTGAGCATCGCTACGAGGGTTCGAGCGTGAAGCTGGTGGTCCTGCCCGAGAACGTCGATGACTCGGGCGAAGCGGGAGAACTTCTGGAGATGGTATGCCACGTCCCGGGTGGGGTATAGGGAAGTCCCGTCCCCCCGGGTCACTACGATCGTGGCGTTCTCCTTCGGCAACCCGTAGCCGCGGGCGTCGAGAGCCAAGGCTCCGTTCTCCTCGACAGTGGCGTGCGGAGCCTTCCGGAGGCGCTCGATCACTCGTCCAACCGAGCCGTCCTGGACGAGGGTCGACTCCCACACGAACTCGTCGAATCGAATGCCGATCCGTGCCAGGGATGCCAGCATACCCTTCAGCACGGCCTCGCCGATCTCCCGGTGGCGCGCCGGAGAATTCCCAGACTCCACCTGCCGGACGAGTTCTCCGACCTGCTGAGCCGCGAGGGGGTCCTTCTTGAGCAGCTCGCTCACGGACCGGTACGGCCGGCCGTACCAATGATCCGCCTTTTCGGTGGCGGCCGAAACGCCCTCTGGCGGGCGGGCCCCCTCACGAACCTCGGGCGGCCACTGATCGACCGGCATCGACCAGATCCAGGTGATCATTGCGGATTGACGACCCATGTCATCGACGTAGTACTCGGTCGTTACCGGGTAGCCCGCCGCGCGCAGAATCCGGGCCATCGTGTCCCCAATGACTCCGTTCCGGACACGACCCACGTGGAAGGGCCCGGTCGGATTGGCGCTCGTGTGCTCCACGCAGACCTTCTCGGTCCTCGGGGGACCGCGCCCATATTCTGGGCCCCGGGCGAACACGAGCTCGAGGGTGCTCTCGATCAGGCGGGGCGTATCCGCATGGAAATTGACGTAAGCGCCCTCAGAGGTAACCCTGGCCAATCCCCCGCCGAGCGGAAAATCCGCCGCCAGTTCGGTCGCCAGCCGTTCCGGCGGAGTGCCGACCGACTTGGCGGCCCGATGGGTGGCGTATCCGAAGTCGGCGACGCCGGACGGCGCGTCGTCGAGCTGCCGCTCCAGTGCATCGGCCGATTCGGGGTATCCGTGGGCCCCCAACCGGAGAGCGAGCTCGCGGACGATATGCTGACGAATAGAGAGCCACGGATCCCACAAGCCGCCGGCGGCCGACGCGTCTGCTCCCAGCATCGTCCGGTCCCGAACGCTGATGAGGCGTGTCGGTCTTAACCGTTCTTCCCGGATGCCGACACTTCTCGTACGCTACGGCGAACTCGCGCTCAAGTCCCCCCCGGTCCGCCGCGAGTTCGAGCGCACCCTCCAACGCAACATCATGGACCAGTTTCTGCACGCAGGAAGCTCCTGTCGACTGCGCGCCGACCACGGGCACCTCTACGTCGAGACCGACGACTCCAGCGAAGCGCTCCGGCTCGTCCGACGGGTATTCGGAGTTACGTCGGTAAGCCCCGTTGAGGAGGTCCCGACCGAACTAGAGGGAATCCGCTCGCGAGTTATCTCTTGGGCGGAGCCGCTCCTCACCCCCAAGAGTTCCTTCGCCATCCGCGCGCGCCGAACGGGTAGTCATTCGTTTACGAGCCAGGAGCTCGCCCGCGACCTCGGTGCGCGAGTGATGGCCCAATGGCCCGAACGCGCCCTTTCGGTCGATCTCGATAGCCCCGACGTCGAGCTGTTCGTCGAAGTGCGCGGCCCTAGGACCTACCTCTACTCGAACCGAGTTCAGGGGCCCGGCGGTTTTCCTCTCGGGGTCGCCGGACGGGTAGTGGCCCTCGTCGATGGGCGGCGGGGGGCCGTGGGGGCCTTCTTGATGATGAAGCGCGGTTGCCGTGTCGTGTTGGTCGCAGCGGGCGCGGGGGAGGAACTCGTAGGAAGCACCCTGACTCGTTTCGACCCCATGGCCCGTGTGACGAGGACCCGAGAAGAAGCGGCCCCCGAAACCATGCGAAGCTTGATCCAGGAGACCCGTGCGGATGGGGTCGTACTCCCCTTGCAGGTCGACGAGTTCCCCTCCGCCCGCCAGGCCTGGGGAGAAACCGTCCTCTTCTCGCCCACACTTGCGTTCACCGACGAGGAAGTGGATATACGATGGCAGGAGATCACCGCGCTCGCCGGATGACCGCGGACCCCGCTACCCCTCGGCGCACGCTTGACGACCCTAGTCCGGCGCCGCCCGAACCTCTCTCCGAGGTAAGTCCGTCGGAGGTGCTCGACGCGCCGCCCGCCCAACATGCGGCCGCCCGTCTCGAAGAACGCCAGAAACGCTGGCTGCAACTCCGCGAGCGGGCCCTCGCAGTGCCCCTGAAAGTTCCGCCTCCAACCTCCGAACCGGCGGAGAATCAGGGGAGCGACCCAAAGGGCTAATGTACGCACCCCGGGTGGTATCGCCGTTTAGGTGCTGTAGTGCCGACGTGGAAAATCTCTGGTGAGTTCTACGCCCGGCGAAACTGCTGGCAGCCCTTCGCAAAGGTGCACGAAGCCTCGACCGCGGACGCGGCGCGGGAGTGGACGGTGTCGGTCATCGGCGGTTGTCACAGCCTTCCCCGGCGGCTGATCCGTATCGCTTCCGTGGAGCCGGCCCCCGCATGAGTACCCCCCGCGGCGAGGTTCGTCCGGTCACCGAGGAGCAGGTCCGAGACGACCTGATGCGCCTCGACATGTACCGGAACCAGCTCTCGCAGATGTTGCAGCAGCATCAGATGATCTCGGCCTCAAAAACGGACCATCTAAGGGGCCGGGAAACATTGGACGGCTTGGACCGCCCCGCCCCAGAGATGGAACTCCTCCTGCCGGTCGGCGGGGACACATTTGTCCGCGGGTCCCCTCGGGATAGCGAACGCGTCCTCCTGGGCATTGGCAGCGGCATCGTCGTAGAAATGGAGCGGGCGAAGGCCAGCGAGGTACTCGCCGAGCGGCTCGTACGGCTCGACCAGGCGGGCCAAGATCTCGAGACGCAAATGCGAGCGCTCGAGGAGCGCATTACGGTGCTTTCGAGTCGTCTCGAGGCGCTCAGCCAAGGAGCGGAGCGGCCGGGCGCCGACGCTCCAGACAGCGATGTGGGCCGCGATTAAGGCTCGGCTGTTCGGTCCGTCGAAACAGGACGAGCCGAATCCGGCCACGTCGACCGGAGCTCCGGCGGCGACCGCGTCTCCGAGTCAGCCCGGAATCACCGAGGGATTCGGTCGCAGGCTCACCGACGAAACCATCGAGACGGTCCTGGAAGACCTCGAGATTGCCCTCCTCCAGTCGGACGTGGCGTTGCCCGTTGTAGAGCGCATCCGAAAAGATATCCGTAAGGAGTTGGCCGGTAAGAAGCTGAAGTGGGGCGCTGACGCTGAGACCGCCATCCGGGCGAGTTTCGAAGCGTCCGTCCGGTCCATCCTAAGCCAACCCCCGATCGACCTGGTCCGAAATGTTCGTGCTCAAACCCCCCCACCGTACATTGTCCTCGTCGTCGGGGTGAACGGCACCGGCAAGACTACGACCGTCGCCAAGCTGGCCCACTGGCTGGGCGGCCAGAAGCTGTCGGTCGTGATCGCGGCCGGTGACACCTTCCGGGCGGGGGCGATCGAGCAGTTGCTCGTCCACGGGGAACGTTTGGGGATCAGAGTGGTTCGACAACAGGAGGGAAGCGACCCGGCCGCCGTCGCCTTCGATGCCGTAGCCCACGCGCGGGCGCGCCGTCTCGACGTCGTCCTGGTGGACACCGCCGGGCGGCAACACACCAACGAGAACCTCGTCGAGGAAGCGAAGAAGATCCGCCGAGTGATCCAACCGCACCTGACGCTGTTCGTGGGCGACGCGCTCACGGGGAACGACACGCTGGAACAGGCGAAGCGGTTCCAAGAGGCCTTGGGGATCGACGGACTCATCCTCACGAAGCTCGACGCGGACGCGAAGGGCGGGGCAGCGCTCTCCGCCACGTTTGTCACTAAAAAGCCGCTGGTCTTCGTCGGGGTCGGTCAGGGGTACGAGGACCTGAGACCGTTCGATGTCGACTGGATGGTCCGGCGATTGCTGTCGGAGGGGACCGCGTCCTGACGGCCCGGGTGAATATCGTCCTCGTCCGCCCGAAGGAGGATGGCAACGTGGGTGCGGTCGCCCGCGTGGGCCGGAATTTCGGCGCGGAGCGTTTGACCCTGGTTCGGCCGAGAGCCTCTCTGGGAGCGGAGGCGCGCCGGCGCGCGATGGGGGGCATCCCCCTGCTCACGTCCGCGCGGACGGTGGCGACCCTCGAGGAGGCTCTCGTTGACTCGGATCTGGTGGTGGGCTCCACGGATCTTGTCCTGGGCCGCTCCACTGCGTTTCTCCGGCGGTCCATCGACCCAGAACGGCTCGGAGCGATCGTACGGGCGACCGACGGGCGCCTCGCGCTCGTCTTCGGACCCGAGGACAACGGGCTGGACCGGGAAGAACTCGGCCGCTGCGACCTGATCGTTCACGTCCCGGCCCGGCGGGAATTTCCCACCCTGAATCTGTCACACGCCGTCGGCATCCTGCTCTATGCGATCCATAGGGGCCAGGGGGCGGAATGGGAGGAGAGTACCCCTGCTCCGGAGCGGCTCGCGCTCGATGGGCGTGAGAAGGAACTCCTCCTGAAGCGACTCGCTGAGCTTATGGCCCGGACGGATTACCCCCGGCACAAGCGCCGGGGCCTCATGCTGCTGTTCCGGCGGTTGTTCGGCCGCGCCGTTCCCACCGAGCACGAGTATCGAATGATGCTCGGCTTCGTGCGAAGCGTCGACCGGATCGGGAAAAAAGGGCATGGTTGAAGCCGCCGATTGGCTCCGGGTCCGTGGCATCGGGCGGGAGCGCTTCGTCGGCTATATCGCGGACTACCTCTCCGGGCTCGGCTTCACAGTCGAGAAGACCGAGATGGCCGAACCGGCCGCGACCCGCATCGACGGCTCCCTCGCTCGGATGAACCCTGCGGTACCCGACGGCCTCCGAAAAGTTCGGTTCCGAGTGGCCCCGACCAGTGGAGGAGCCGCCATCTTCTGGGAAGCTCCCTCGGTGCTCCCGACCGCCGAATTCGGCCGGGCGGATCGGTTCACCCGAGAGCTCGAGACCCACCTCGGTCGAGCCGTCTCAACGGAGAGCCACGGTACCGCGAAGGTGGTCCGTTCCCCCGTGGCCCGGTTTCCCTGGGCGCCTCAAGCTCACGCGAAGTGAGTGCTCGGGGTGCGTCCGCCCCTTGACCCCCCCGGAGAATAGTGACCTGAAGGGTCGCCTCATGCAGCAAACGAACCACCGACGAACTTCCGACGTACGAACGGCCGCAGAAACCCCCCAACTCCCCCCGGCGAGATCCGGCCGGCCCGCTTCACTGATCCCGGATTCCTTCTCCGCGCATTCTTATGGGATCCGGGTTCTCGCCTTCCCGGGCGCCGGGACGATGATCTACTAGGACGTTGGCAGAGGGCGTACGACAACGATGACGAGTACAGAGATGCCGACGGGTCGCGTCGAGGGCAATTACGACCTGCCGCCGGGAGGGCTCCTACAGCCCCCGCCCGGGGGCCCAGGGATCGAAGTCACCGGCACCTTGACGAGCCGCGACTCGGGGACCATCGAAGGATCACTCCGCTGCGGGGATCTCCGGATCGAGGACGGCACGTTGATCGTTCGGGGACCGGTGGTCGCCAATGGCCGCATTCTGCTCCGGCGCGCCCGGCTTGAGGTCCAAGGGGACCTGAAGGCCGCCTCTTTGACCGGCGAAAAGGGCGTCACGGTCCGGGGCAACCTGGAATGCGCCGAGGTGGAGATCGGAGGCCACGTCGAAGTATCGGGTACCACGAAAGCCGAGAGCTTCGAAGTCGGGGGATCCGCGGACCTCACCGGGGCGGTCGACCTCACCACCCTGGACGTGGGGGGTCGAGTGTTGATTGGCGGCGGGACGGTTCGTCGGTCCATCGAGGTCGGGGGCAAGTTCGAGACGACGGCGCCGCTGTCCTTCGGGTCCCTCGAGATCGGGGGGATGGGGCGCTTCCGGGCGTCGGCCCAAGGCGAGTCCGTCGAAGTCGGGGGGATGATCGACTGCGACGCGGATTTCATCGCTACTCGCGGAACCGAAATCGGCGGGCGGATCCGGGTCGCTGGACTCCTCCGGTCCGCGCGGATCGAAGTGGGTGGGTTCCTCTCCGCCGGCTCGCTCCAAGGCGAGGAGATCGAGGTGGGCGGCGTCACCGAAGTCACGGGGGCCGTCTCGGCCCGGCGTCTGGAAGTCGGTGGCCGATTGTCGGCCGAACGGGTAGTAGTGACCGACCGTATCGAGGTCGGAGACGAGATCCGGACCACTTCGGGGGTCAAGGCCGATGTACTCCGGGTCGGCGACCGAAGCACCGTTCGCGGGCCGATCGTCGCGCGCGAGGTCACCATTGGTGACCGAGCCGTCGTTGAAGACGTCTGGGCCGGACGCCTTCGGCTCGAGTCGCGCGCTCAGGCCAACAACGTGTACGCTGAGGAGATTGAAGCCGAGTCTCGGGTGGAAGTAGCGGGCCAGACCCAATACATCCGGTCGCTGCGAGGCGAAGGGGCGCGATTCGCCCAGACTCCGCAAAAGGTGTCCCAGCTTCCCCCAGCTCCGCTCTGATGCCTAGCCATCGGGGAGACCTCCCGGCAGGTAGTGAACCGGCCCATGACGCACCGGCCGCGCCGCCGTTGTACGGGACCGATCGTCAGGGTCCCCTGGGTGCTCGCCGGTCCCCCCTCGATCTGTACGCCGAGCTCCTCGAGGTCCTTCGGCGGACCGCTTCCCCCTGCCGGATCACGAGATTGTCCTATGCGGTCGGCATGCCCGTGGACCGGACCCACCGGGCGGTGAACTTCCTCGTCCAACTTGGGCTGGTGACTCGCACGGGGGACACGACGCCCTCTTGGCAGCTGAGCCGCCGGGGGTACGAATTCCTGCGAACGTACTGGAAGCTCCGCAGCTTCCTCGGACCGGTCGAAGGGTTCGTGGATTGACCGGGGGTCCGGAGGCGCCGGTCTCAGACCGTTCACTCACCGCGCCATTCTGTCCCGAAGGACGGCCGGAGGGGCCCCCGCTCGCAGTAGCCTTATAAACAGGGCACAGGTCCCCCGCCGACTTTCCATGTCCTCATCGGCCTACCGTTACGCGGCCCGTTCGTTCCGGGTCACCCAAGGTCCGGAGGGGGCGGCGCTCCGTCATGAGCGCCTTCTGACGTGGCGCCGGGAGACGACCGTCAACCGGCTCGAGCATCCCACCCGGCTGGACCGGGCCCGTGCCCTCGGGTGGCGCGCCAAGGAGGGGTTCATCATCGTCCGGGTGCGCGTCCGGCGCGGGGGCCAACGGAAGAGGGCGATCATCGCGGGCCGGCGACCCAAGCACAAGGGGATCCTACGAATGACCCTCTCCAAGAGCCTCCAGCGGATCGCGGAGGAACGAGCGCAGAAGCACTACCCGAATCTCGAGGTGCTCAACTCGTACTGGGTCGGGGAGGATGGGAAACAGAAGTTCTTCGAGATTATTCTGGTCGACCCCCACCATCCCGCCATTCTCGCCGATCCCAAGATCGCATGGATCGCCTCGCCGGCGCAATCCGGACGAGTGTTCCGAGGTCTCACGAGCGCCGGCGCGAAAGGACGAGGGCTTCGGTGGAAGGGGAAGGGCGCCGAACGCATGCGACCGTCGCGTTCACAGAATCGCCGCGACACGCGCCGCACACAGGTCAAGGTCATTCCCTGAGCCGGACCATCTTCACGCCGGGCCGCGCTTACGGACCGTCGACCCCGAACCAGTGGTCGAGCGGAGCGCCGGCCCGTTCCGCGGTCCGCCGCGCCCAGCCCGCGAGCCCCTCTACGTGGACCACCTCCCCGCGTAGGACGCGCGCGAGACGCCGACGGAACTCCGCATCGACCAAGTTCCCCTCGGCAGCCAACAGCTCGGTTAGGCGGTGCGCCAGGTGTCCTCCTTCCCGATCCCAATCCGTCAGCACGACGATTCGCTGACCGGAGATCATCAGGGACCGGGTCAGTTGGCTCAAGCCCCGGCCCGAGTGGAGTAGCACGACGCGACCAGTGACGCCGAGTCGCTTCAGCGATCGCCGATCTTTCTCGCCTTCCACGACGACGACCGTCGAGTCGTCGTTCGCTCGTTGCAAGAAATCGTCCCAGAGCTTGCGGAACTCCTCCCAGCCGTCGGTGCTCCTGTCCATCGACTGTTCGCCTCGCAGTGCGGGGTGTGACCGGGCCCGTCACCGCCCATCGACTGCGCGAAGAACTAAAGCCTCCGCCCTATCCTCTGTCCTCGGCCTCATGGCGGATTACTACACCCGGCTCCTTGAGCTTCGGCGCGCCGAGGGTTCGGCCCACGGGCTTTCGAAACTGCCCGGTGAGTTCTACACCCAGACTCGCAGCTACCTCGCTGAACTCAAGTCGACCTTCGAAACCGAATTGCGGGAGAACCCCTCCGGCCGGAAGGGCGAGCTGGCCCGTCAGACGCATCAGCGGGCGGTCCAGACAGCTCGCGACATCGTCGAGGCCCGTATGATGAAGATCCTCACCGCCGCCCTCCAGGCCAGCCTCGGGGGCGCCCGCGAGCTGCCCAACTCCCTTCCGGAGGAACGCGCGCTGCACGAGTCCATGCTGTCGTACCTCCGTCAGCACCGGTCGGAGGTGGCTCCGTACCTCGAGCCGGTCGGCCCGCCGCCGGCGGTACCGAAGAAAGCCGTCTCGACTTCCGCTCGCTCGGCCGCCAGGGAGCCGGCCCCGCCCCGGACCTCCGTGACCTCCTCGGGAAGCGACGAGGTTCAGGTCGTCCGAATTCTCCAGGACAGCCCCAAGGTCGCTCTCGGTTCGGAGAGCATCGCGCTCCGCCGAGACGACGTCGTATCGTTCCCAGCGGACGTGGCGCGATTGCTCGTCGAAGGACGGATTGCAGAACCCGTCCGGGTCCTGGAACGCTTCTCCCCGGCCCTACGCTGAGATCCGGTGGGGCGAAAGTTCGAGGATTTTGAAGGAGTCAAACCCGAAGAGGAAGCTCTTTCTCGCCAGGTGCACCTTCACCGCCTCGACTGGATCCATTCCGGTCCCGAGCCGGGTACGGACCTCGTCAATCCCCCAGCCGCCGAGCGCCTCGGAAAGGGGACCGTAGAAGCTCTCGTGGAATCCGGCCCTCCGGGCCGCCCGACGGACTCGCGTGAAGTTCACCCATGCGCTCAGGTCGGCCGTTCCCGGTCGGGAAAGCGGGTCGACGGCCCGGTGCTCTCGAACCGCTTCGAGGGTGCCGGCGCCTCCGCGCCGGAGCAGCGCCGCCTCCTGGTCGCCGTAATCGATCAACACGGCCCGGCCCCCGACGAGCAGGTCCGCCAGCTCGCGGATCCACGCCTCCATGGTCGTCGAGACCTCTAGAACGGCTCCATCCGGCGCATCGGTGGGAAGGTCCGGAAGCTCACGCACCCGCTCCGCGGGGCGAACCGCGCTGGTCAGCGGACCTTTTCCGGGCACGGTCACACCGAGCTCGGCCCAACCCCCAGGAGTTCTCATGAACCGCCGGAACGGGTACGCATCCAACAGCTCGTTGGCGAGAACGATTCCTCGGAGCGGCCCGACTGCTGTGAGCGAGGGAACGAACCTCCAGGGCAGGCTGCCCGTACGCGCACGGCCGAGCTTCGCTTCGATGGCGGCCCGGAAGGCCGCCGAGCGCTCGACCACCAGGTACTCCCAGCCAGCGGTTTCGGGGTGGGTCTGGAGCAACGCTTCTCGGATATCCATCGCGAGGGTGCCGTCACCGGGGCCGACCTCCACGATATCGAAGCGACTGGGCGAACCGCTCGATTTCCATACCTCCCAGAAGTGGGCGGCGAGCGTGGCTCCGAAAAGCCCGTGCACGTGGGCGGCGGTGTAGAAATCCCCCGAGCGACCGAGACGCGTGGTGGCTCGGTCGTAGAACCCGCCCCCCGGGTCGTAGAGAGCGATCTCAACGAACCGATCGAAGGGCAGGAAACCGTCCTCGTCGGCCGCGGCCCGCAAGCGGCGCCGTAGCGCTGGGTCCACCTCCGGGTCGACCGTCGAAGACCTCGCAGGGGGCTCCTGCGGGGCGGGGTCTTCCGGCCCCATCGTGACCCTGAGAGGAGCGGAGAGCGCCGCTCAGCCGATGTAGCCGAGGTCTTCGCGCGACTGCGCGGTGGTCTCGGCCGTCCGGCTCGGCTGATCGGCCTCGCGGAATTTCTGGGCGATCCGGTCGATCTCCTTGGCCTTGTGCTCGAGCTCAGTGAAGTCGACCTGGAGGCTCAGCACCTTGGACAGCACCCGGAGCACCGCTTCGGCGCTGCGAGGGTCGACAAAGTACCCCGAGGTCTCGCCCATAAGACACACGCCTTCGATACCGTAGACCTTGCCGAGCCCGAGGAACAAACCGCTCGCCCCGATGAGGCCCCCGCCCGGGTCGGTCCGTGAAAAGACGACGCCGAATTTCTTCATCGCCTGGACGCGACTCTCCGACGTAGCCGCGCCGAGGACCCGTGGCCCCTCGACGAGATGGCCCTGCGCGAAACCGGCGAGAGTGTATAGTTCCCGGACCCCCATCTGTTGGGCGAGCGCGAGGACCTTGTCCGTGAGTTCGTACTGCCCCTCGGGCGTAATCCCCTGGTAGTCGCCGCCGAGGAGGATCAGGTCGCGCTGGTCGGCTCCCTTCGCCCGTACGTACGAAAGATCGTTCGATACGAGCCGGATCAACCCCTCCTCGCTGACGTAGACCTGCGGAGGGAAGAATTTCGAATGGATCATTCCGAACGGGGTTGCGCCCAGCTTTTCCTTCAGGTAGTCAATGGCGAGTTTTCCGACGTTCCCGACGCCGGGAAGGCCCTCGATGAGCACCGGGTCCTTGAGCGTGACTTTCTCGGTGATGCGGATGAGGACGTCCTCCATTGTGAACTCCCACCGTCAGAGCGGAGGACGATAGATAACAGTTCGGTTACGCGCTCGTTCCGAGGGAGTGAAGGCCGAACGGCTCACGGAGCGATGTGGAATCCGCTGTCGTTAATGAGCAGCTTCCGGATCTGCGTCTGCTCCGGATGGTTCCGAAGTTTGCGGACTTCGAGGGTGTGGTCGAACGTAGCGCCGTTCGGCTCCGACCGTAGCGTGATGCCCAGGTCCGCGACGTCTTCGAGCATCGCGCTCGACCGGTTATCGAGCGAGGCCTGCTGGACGGTGACCATTGCCTTACCGCCGACGAGCTGCGTCCGGGACCGTATCTGTCGGACGAGATTGACGACGTCGGGCACTTCCAGCAGTTCGAGGAGGAAGTCGAGCGAGTCGAGGACTAGGCGGAACGGCGAGTCGAGGAGGGCAAGATCGTTCAGAAATCGGCCGACGAGGCTGTACGGTGCCAGCGGCACCTCCGGACGGCGCGCATTCCGGAGGTCCTCCAAACGGAGCCCTCGCTCCCGAAGGCGGGAAACCTCCATCTGGGGCTCGAGCACCCGCCGGTAGTAGTCGTCGGAGAGGTTCCCGAATTTGACCGGCTCCGGGTCCCAATGGAACGAGCGGAAGGCATCCTGCGCGTCCGACGTTCGCTCGGACGTCGTGTAGTAGAGGACCGGCGTCGAGCCGATGCCGGCCTGGGCGAACTGCTTGGCGAGCAGGTGGGACCCGGAGCCCGGCGTACCGATGACGACGATGAGACATCCCGGGGGGAGGTAGGGCATGAGCCCCGCGTCGATGTCCGGGATACCGAGCAGCGGCTCGTCGGATGTGGTCACGGGCCGCCGCCTAACGTGAACGACTCGTCGACCACCAGCGAGAGGATGCGGTCGAGCTCCGTGCCTTCCACGTCCGAAGTCGAGAACAGTATGGTGAGCACCGCGCGTGTCTTGAGGTTGTTAACGAGGATATGAAAGAACTCGGACAGCACGTCGGCTGAGTTGTGCACCGCGAGGGAGTTGACCGAGTCGATGATCACCATATTCCGTTGGCTCGGATGCTTCCGCAGGAGGTATTCGATGCGGAGCATGATCCCTTCGAGCATCGTGGGACTCTCGACGTACGAAGCATTGGGCAGGACGCTCTGATAGCTCATCATGAGATGCGAGATCGCATCGACAAAGGAGAGCCGGCCGGACGGGATGTCGAGGGCTTGGAGAAGGCTCCACACCAACGACGCCGGATTCGTGACCGAGACGTAGATGGTATGGGAGTTCGACTCGCCGCCCAGGTCGCGGACGGTGAGCCCGAGCGCCGCGAGATAATTGTCGGCGTAGTCCCGTGAGCCGAGTTTCAGCGCCACGGTTCCCCCGGCCCCAAACGACCGGAGGCGGTCGGCGATGTCCGAGTCCCGCGCCATGACCGGCTCAAGTCTCCAGCCGGCCGCCCTTCAGGAATGGGGCCATCAGCATCCCGATCGGCGTGAGTTCGATGACGTACTGGGCCCGCGAGTGGACGGTGCCCCGCATTTTGATCACTTGGAGGACGCGGAGCAGGTCCCCGCGACGACGGACGTTCGAGAGCATCACGACCCCGTCCACGATGGCTTCTTCGACTCCGTACAACGAATGGACCCCCGGTACAGCGCCGACCTCCGCCACCATGAGCGAGGTGGTGCCGAGGTCAGAAAATGCCTGCCCCAGTTTCAAAATGAAGTCCCGGGCTTTCTCCTCGCTGCGGACTCGAAAGCCGACCGAGGTCAAGGAGTCGACGACCACCCGGCGGGCCCCGCTTTCCCGCACGAGGTCCTGGATCGTTCGGACGAGAATATCCACCTCGCCCGGCTTGAGTTCCTCCCGATTGAGGCCGAGTCGCTCGTAGATGATCGGCAGGTCGACGATTGTGATCAGTTCGTGTTGGACCAGGTCCGGTCGGAAGAACTCGAACGTGGTGAAGTTTTGCAACAACTTCGTGGAGGCCTCCGTCACGGAGATGAACAGCCCTTTTTCGCCCTTCTCGGCGCCCCGCACGAGAAACTCGAGACAGAGGGTGGTCTTGCCGGTGCCGACGCCACCGGCCATCAGAACCATGTTTCCGCGAGGGATTCCTCCCCCGAGGATATTGTCTAGACCCTCGATGCCGGTGGCGCAACGGTTCGACGTCGACTCCTCTTGTACGGGAGAGGGCCCGGCGCGGGTACCGCTCACGGCGGCGAGAGCCGGGGCGATGCTAAAATGTTGTCTCCGCTGCACCGACGGTCGATAGGGAAGGGATGCGAACCGGGACATGGGGGTCTATGTCGGGCTTCTTCGGGCCGTCAACGTGGCCGGTTACAACCTGGTCCGCATGGCGGCCTTACGCGATCTCCTGAACCGACTGGGTTTCACCCAGGTACAGACGCTGCTCCAATCGGGCAATGTGGTCTTCCACCACGACGTCGCGCGCCCGGATCGCCTCGAGCGCCTGCTCGAAGCAGAACTGTTGCAGACGCTCGGGGTGAAGACCGACGCCTTCGTTCGCTCGGCTGCCGAGTGGCGGGGCATCGTCGCCGGGAATCCATACACGGCGGAGGCCAAAGCTGATCCCGGACGCCTGGTCGTAACGGTGCTCAAGCGGGCCCCCGCGCCCGAGGCCTGGGCCGGCCTGCGGGCGGCGATTCGAGGGCGCGAACGGGTCCAGGGCTCCGGCCGACATGCCTACATCGTCTACCCGGACGGCGCCGGCCGCTCCTATCTGACGGCAGGGCTCATCGAAGCAAAGCTCGGGACGCGAGGCACGAGCCGCAACTGGAACACCGTGGGAAAGCTGGAGCGACTGGCTTCAGAGTAAAGTTCTCCGACGTGGGACCCCAGGCTCCATCGTCTTACCTTTGCACAGCCAGGTGCACCTCGCGGGTTACGGGGCAGGCAGGATGCGCGTGGACTCTCGACCCTGGCGTCCGGGCGCTACCTTTTCGGTTGAAGGGGAGCTCCCAGTCCCGGGCTGGGTCCGGATTCACTTGGAGGTTCTCGCCCGATGCCCGGGGGACCCGTCCCGAGCATCCCCTCGAGTCGCTGTCGGGAAAGGACCCAGAAGCTTCCCCCCGGGTCCTTCCCCGATCGGACGAGGATCCCGGCCGATGCGAGGACCCGTCCGCCGTGGCGTACCCATCCCTCGGCTAACGCGGGCTCGCCCGACCATCTCGACCGGAGGGCCGACAGCCTGACCGTCAGTTCGGCCCCGGTGGCCGATTCCTGCGCCATTTCCCGCAAGGTCTCCCCGAGAGGGCTTCCCGCTAGGGTCGAAGGTCCGGTCCTTCCAGACTCACTCAACTCCGAAGGCGACACAGCGGGCGCGACGATTCCTGCGGGTGGGTCAGGGAAATTGACCTCGGGTGCAAGTGGAGCGAAACGGGCTGGGTCAGTGGAGCCCGGTCTTGGCGGATCCAGGTGAACCCAATGGGTGGCGGTCCCTTTTCCGATCAGGGCAGCGGCCTCTCCTCTCGGCATCCGCATGATTCGTTCCGGGAGCAGCTCGGGCACCCAGCGGGCAAAATCGCGGACCTCTTCGGGCGCCCCGCGGAACAGCACCACATCGGCTGAATTGGTCATGAGGGCATCGCGGAGGGAATCCGTGAGTGAGCGCAGCGACTGCGTGACCGCCCACACATGCAAGTTGAAGCGACGGCCGAGCCGGAGCATTTCCGCAACACCCTCGTGAGCGTACCATTGCGCCTCATCGAGCACCAGGAACGTCTTCACCGGCTCTTCCCGAGCCAGAACGGCGTTCCAGACGAGTGCAAGAACGACGGCGAGGAGGTGTCGTGCGACGGATTCGCCGACCTGAGGGGCGTCGCCCGATACCACTGTCGTCTGTCCAGCGACCAAGGAGGCGGCGACGGACCATGTGGGACTGTCGTCGTCCAGCATTCCGCGAAGGATGTCACTGCGGGTGATCTCGGACAGCAGCCGACGGGCGCCATCTCCGTCCTGAGGATACATCTCGATCCGGCGCCGAACGTCCGCGACGGCCCGGCGCGCGGTTTCGGGGACCGGACCCGACGCGAATCCGCCTGGGGATAGCAATCGCTCGGCGATCCCCAGGGACGCGCCCGGCCAGAGACTCGCAGCGTGAAGAGCCTGGGAGAGCATCTCTTCCAGGCGGGGTCCCCAGTACGGCGAATCGGCGTATTTCGCGGCGCGGACCCTCCGAAGGGCGGAGACCACGTCGCCGACCATTCGCTCACGACGCCCGGGATTCCCGCCGCTGCTCGCCTCGATTTCGCCGAGAATGCTCAACGTCAGACCGGGGACCGAGGGAGAGACCCAGGACACCGTGGGGGCTCTAGCCGCCGGCAGGCCGGCAAGGAACTCCCGCGCTGTGTCCCCGACGGGGTCGAAGAATACCACATTGCCCCAGTGGACCGCCTGCCACGCCAATCGGACGACGAGGGAACTCTTCCCCATACCGGTTTCCCCCAGCACGAGCAGGTGCCGGCCCTCCAATGGTGCGAGTGGGAGGCCGGCTACCGAGCCGCGCAGGTCCCTTCCAAGCCACAGGTGGGGTCCCTCGGGGGCCTCCTCAGACCGTGAGGAAAACGCAGTGGAGGCCGAAGGGGGGAAGAGTCCGACCAGTTCGCTTTCCGAGAGGACCACCACCGACGTGAGCCTCGACAGCGGAGATTTCGCACGCCGACATCTGAATCCGTTTCCCCCGTCGAGATGCGATGCCTTCTCGAGCAGCGCGGCGATTCGGAGGCCGGCTTCGCGGCCTTCCTCGCTCGCCTCGGTACTGATCTTCCCGTCGACCCGCCATCGGAGCCCGGTGCGACGAGCTTCCGCGCTGTCTTGCAACACCCGTTCCGGCAACGTGCGAAACCGGAGCTCCCCAATCGGCAGAGGAGACGCTGATGACGGAGGTCGGGTCACCGGAGGGACCGTCGGATCCGGTACCAGTTCCCACTTTACGACAGTCTCAGCGCGAATCGCTCCGAGCTCCGCGAGCACCGCCTCGGACCACGGCGCCACGTCGACGGCGGAGGGGAAAGGGAGCTCAGAGGCACCGCGGACCGTTACGACGAACCGCTCCCCCAAGCGTTCGGTCGGGTTCCCGCCCTCGGTGGCTTGCCACTGTCCGAGCTCGTAGGCTCCGGCGAGTCCGAACTGCATCCACCGGGTCCCGACCGGCGCGGGAACCGTCACGGTCACGGCGGCGTTTGGGTCCGACGACCACCTCAGCCGGATCGCCACGCCGAGTCCGTGGGCCGCTCGGAGCGCCCGGCGCATTCGCCCGGTGAAGAGCCGGGTCTCCTCCGGAAGGGGACGTGCGGGCACCGGGCGGAAGCGGTAGGTTCGTGAATCGTTCGTCACACGGTCCAGCGTACCTCCGGAGACCAGCCAGTGGGCCCGGGAAGTTTGACTTAGGGGCGGTGATGAACGGTGAACTGCGAGGGTCCCGCAGCGTTCGAGGACGTACCGTGGGCGCGTCACCGTCAAGTAGCGCATCCGGTCCTCGCCCGCAGGTCGGTCCCAAATGGCGACGCTCGAAGAGCAGATCGTAGCCATCGAGGACGAGATCCGACGCACTCCCAACAACAAGGCCACTTCGGGCCACATTGGACGGCTGAGGGCGCGGATCGCCTTTCTGCGGCTCGAACGAGAGAAGCGCAGCCGGGGAAAGGGCGGGGGCATCGGGTACGCCGTCCGGAAATCCGGACACGCCACCGTGGCGCTCGTCGGCTACCCTTCCACGGGGAAATCCACGCTGCTGACCCATCTCACGGGCGCCAACAGCCAGTCAGCGGCGTACGACTTTACGACGGTGTCGATCATCCCAGGCATGCTGGAAGCCGCCGGCGCGTCGATCCAGGTGCTCGATATGCCCGGTCTCGTCCCCGGCGCGTGGCGGGGGAAAGGGCGGGGCCGGGAGGTCCTCTCCGTGGTTCGGTCCGCCGACCTGATACTATTCCTGATCGACAAGGAGCATCCCGACTTCCGAGGACTCCGGGCCGAGCTTGAGGAAGCGGGCATCCGGGTCAACGCACGCCGCCCCCGGGTGGTGGTCACGCCGGGCACCCGCGGCGGCCTCACGGTCACGAGCACGGTGAAGTTGACCCGATTGGACGAAGACTCAGCGACCGGCATCGCGCGCGAGTTT
This sequence comes from Thermoplasmata archaeon, assembly GCA_022749815.1. Taxonomy (GTDB): domain Archaea; phylum Thermoplasmatota; class Thermoplasmata; order Lutacidiplasmatales; family UBA184; genus JAKIWV01. Next base: position 116,112 of record JAKIWV010000004.1, on the reverse strand, counting down.
GGACTCCACAACGGTGCGATCGTGTTCCGGGAGGATGCGACGGCCGAGCAATTGATCGATGTCTTGGCGGGAAGCCGGGTGTACGTGCCCTCGATCCTAGTAGTGAACAAGTCGGACCTGCTCACTCCGGCCGACCGCGAAAAGCTCCGCGACTTGACGAAGCCCTTCGTTCCCATCTTCATCGCGGCCGAGTCGGGCCACAACCTGGACGAACTCGTGCTGTCGATCGTTCGGGCGCTCGCGTTCATCCGGGTCTATCTCCGGCCGCCGGGGGGTGAAGCGGACCGCGTGGAGCCGCTCATCCTGCGGGGCGGGAGCCGAGTGAGCGACCTGCTGGCGCGACTGCCCCTCGAGCTCGGACGGAATTTCAGGGCGGCGCTCGTCTGGGGCCGGAGCGCGCGATTTCCGGGCCAGACCGTCGGCCGCGATCACTTGCTCGCCGACGAGGATGTCGTTACGGTCGTGGTGCAACGCGGTCGGACCGCAGCCGGCTAGGGACTTTCCCTCCCGAGAATGAGAGCGCCCCAGTCGGCCCGCCCATCGCGAGGAACCGATGCTGGCGATGGAACGGTTCGAGCGCCAGCGGAGGAGACGTTGGGCGAAACGGCCTCAGCTCGCTCAGGGCTCGTTCGACGGACTCGTCCGGATTGCGACCCCGTCCCAAGCTAGCGAGCTTCAAAATGACCAGCATAGGTCGGCCGGGCCGCAGAAAGAGCTCCCCATTTCGCCGGGCGATCCCGACCTGATCGGACTGCGCGATATCGGAGTACAGGCCGTCCACGGGCGGAACCCACGCCGAGTACGCTTCGGGTCGCCGAGCGTCCCCGAGTACCGGGAACAGGTTGGGATATTTCTCGGCCAGACGGAGAAGCCGCGCGAAGGGGCGAAGACTCATTTCTACGGCATAGACCGCCCCGTCGGGTCCGACCAGATCGGCGATGTGCGAAGCCGTCGTACCCGTCGCGGCCCCCAGGTAGAGCCAGCGCTCCCCCGGCTGCGGCACCGGACCCGGAAACCCCTTGACCAGCGCCGACGAGAGCTTGCTCCGGTAGGGGTCCCATCGGCGCCACCACCCGGAGGGTCGCGGAATCAGCCGCTCCCCATACACCGCGGCGGGATCGCCGAGTGCCTCGGTGGCGGGGACCGACCGGTCCCCCTCGCGGACGGCATGGAGGCGGGGCGAGAGTCGGCCCCACTCCCCTGCACCGGTCGATTTCACGGGCCCCGTCCTCGAAGTTGGGCGATGCGGCGGTCCCGCCTGCGCACGAGCTCCGTCGAGATCGTCCGACCCGTGGTAGCATCCGCTCGCGCGGCGATGGCGGCCAGCCCGGCCGCCGAGCGGGCGAATGCTCCCGAGCGGGCCGGCGGAACGCGGGACATGCCCTCGGTGTGGTAGAGTATCCCGAACCGAGGGGTCCGGCCCGGCCCGAACCGTCGCCGTGCCCCGAGCAGCTGAATCCGGGAGGAATTCATCCGAGACAGCGGCTCGAGCCCGCCGGCCGCTGCGATCAGGTGAGCCGCCACGACGGGGCCAACCACGACGGAGAGGTTCGGGGCGACCTTCCGGGCCTGTTCCTCCAACGCGTTCGTCAGTTCCCGAAGATGACGCACGATCTGCTCACGGGTTCCCAAGGAAACTCGGGCGTATTCGGAAAGTGCCGGGGCCCCCACCGAGACCCAGCTGTCGGCGGCATTGACCTCCCGGCGCAGGACGCGTTGGACGCGTTCCTCCTCCCGGGCGAGCGCAGCGAGCGTCGCTTCCGGGGCCCGCATCGCCCGTTGCAGCCGGTGACGGGCCACGGACAGCAGGAGCGCGCGTTCGGCCCGGTCCGGTTGGAAGGATGCTTCGCGGACGCGACGACGCTCGCCGGCTCCGAGCAGTTCGGATGGGATCCCCCGGAGGGTGAGCCAGTCATGCAGCGGAAGGTCACTCACCAAGAGGGGGACGGCCCGGACGTGAACTCGGACCCATGCCTCGACCGTCGGAGGAACCCCTTCAAGCCCCGAGGCGAGGAGCTCGCCCGCCCGCCCGGGGTTCGATTCTACCGCCCGTTCATCGACGATCCGACCGTCTTCCGCGACCCACCGGAGCCACCGGCCGGACTGGACCAGTGCCTCCGGCACGCCCTAGAACTCCTCGAGCACCTTCTGGAAACGCCGGCGCTCCTCGGGAACATCCACGGGATACCGGCCGGTAAGGCAACCGAGACAGAGATGCTCCTCGGGCATGCCGATCGCCTCGACCAGGCCGGGCATCGAGAGGTAGTGGACGCTGTCGGCCCCGATCTGTTGCGCGACCTCGTCCTCGTCGCGCCCTGAGGCGACGAGCTCGCGACGGTCCTTCATGTCGATGCCGAAGTAGCACGGGGCGGTGATCGGTGGACACCCGATCCGAACGTCGACGCGCGAGGCACCCGCTTTTCGTACCATCGCGACGATCTCCCGCAAGGTAGTCCCCCGTACGATCGAGTCATCGAGGAGCACCACTCGCTTCCCTTGGATCAGGCCCGGAACCGGATGCAGCTTGACTCGGACCTCCTCCTCGCGCCGTTTCTGGTCGGGCAGGATGAACGTCCGCTCGACGAAGCGGTTCTTGATCAGCGCCTCGGCGTAGGGGATCCCCGCGACGGCGGAGAACCCGAGGGCCTGGGGCCGCGACGAATCAGGGACCGGAATCACGACGTCCGCCTGGGTCGGTCGTTCCCGAGCCAGGATTTCCCCTACCTTCCGTCGTACCTCGTACACCAGACGCCCTTCCACGACCGAATCGGGTCGGGAGAAGTACACCCACTCGAACATGCAGTGGGCCCGCTCGTTGGCGCCCGCGTACCGAGAGCTGCTGAGCGAGGTTCCCTTCTCGATGACGACGACCTCGCCGGGGGCGATGTCCCGGACCAGCGCGCCGCCCATCAACTCGAGCGCGACGGATTCGCTTGCCACCGCGTAGCCGCCGTCCAGCGTGCCCAGGACCAGCGGCCGGATACCCATCGGGTCGCGGAATCCGACGAGCCGGTTCCCGACCAGCATCACGACCGCGTAGCCACCGACGAGTTCGCTCATCGCCTTTCGGATAGCGGATTCAAGGTCGCGGGTGCGTCCGTACTCGAGCGCGATGAGCTGGGCCATCGCTTCGCTATCCGCGCTGCCCAAGAATTCGACCCCCTGGGCGAGCAGCCGGCGGCGAAGCATTTCGTAGTTGACGACTTCGCCGTTGTGGGCGAGCGCCGCGTCCTCCTCGCGCAGCTTCAGGATCAAGGGCTGGGCATTCTCAATATCCGAAGTACCGGTCGTGGAATACCGGACATGGCCGATGCCGACCGGCCCGCGGAGGCTCTCGAGGAGCTCTCGGCTGAAGACGTCGTGAACGAGCCCCATCCCTTTCCGGTGATGGAGTGTCCCATGGGACGCGGTCGAAATGCCCGCGGACTCTTGGCCCCGGTGCTGCAACGCGCGGAGCCCACGGTAGAGGTAGGGGGCCGCTCCCTTTCCGGAGAGCGAGACCCCCACCACTCCGCAGTGCTCGTGCAGCGTCATGGGTGAGGAACAGGGTTCCTCCGCCGGGGTTTACCCGGCGGAGGGTCTTAAGGCAAACGGCGGGCCGAGGTAACTAGCGGGCTTCCTCAACCGAAGAGCGCGGAGAGACCCTCGGCGGCCTCCTCTTCGGAGACTCCCTTCTCTTCCTTCTTCTCTTCCTTCTTCTCGCCCTTGCCGTCCTTCTTCTCGCCGGGAGCGGCCGCGGGCGCCGCCACGGCGACCGTCTCGGCCTTGGCGAGCACGTCGGCGATGTTCACTCCCTCGAGCGAGGCAAGGAGCGCCTTGACGCGTGCGGCGTCCGGCGCGATCCCGGCGGCGGTCAGCACACCGGAGATCCCTTTCTCGTCGATCGACTTACCGGCCGCATTGAGCAGCAGGGCACTGTACACGTACTCCATCGTTCTTCCTCCCGTGGTTCCTCTATGATGCAGGGGTTCCTGTCAGGGCTTGGAGCGCCTTCGCCTCTCGGAACGCGCGAGCCAAGATCTCGGGGAGGCTCTTCGCCGTCGGGTAAGCCGACTCCACTGCGACGGCGATGGCGCCTCGGTAGGCCCGGGTCAAGAGGATCGGGAGGGTCTCCCGAGTGAGATATCCAACCTCGACGGCGAGGGCCAGGGCCCGCCGGTACGCTCGTACGAGCTCGGCGCGTTGATGGGTCAGATCGACGGCCAGCACGCTCGGTGCGTAGAACGTCTCGCGTTCGACCGCGGCGCGGAGGTCGAGCCCCACCTCGAGCGGGAAGATGCCGAGCCGGGTGAGCAGATTCGCCTTTTCGGCCGAGATGACGTCCCCAGCCTTCGCGATGGTGGCGTCCCGCTTGAGCACGACTTTGCCCTTCTCGATCACGGCAGGGAAGCCGGCGTGCTGCAACTCTGCCACGATGGGACCGGGCTTGAACGCCGTCTCGCCACCGGGGACGACAATGTCGTTCGGGGCGATGGCGCCCCCACGCGCCGGGGTGGCCGACCGGGTCTGAACGAGTTCCTGGTAGAGGGAGAACGGATTCCCGTCCGCGACGATGAGGCCGGTCTGGTCCGTGACATATTCTAGAAGGGGGCGCAGGGCCGGACGTTGCTTCGCCGCTTGCTCGAGGGCATGCCGGATGGCGCTGTTGGGAGCGACCACGAGAGGGTGTCCTCGCTGGAGCAGGTTTTGCCGCATGTTCTGGAGCGCGGCGGCCGGAACCCCGCGGATGCCGACGAGCGCGGTCAGCGGGTGGCCGAGAAGCATCTGTTGAAGGGCCGCCACGCGGGCGATCTTCTCGGGGGGTACGGAGGGCCGGCCCGGCATTGTTCGTCCTTCCCTACCAGAGCCGGACGGCCGGGCCCATCGAGGTCTTGACGTACACGGACTCGATATTGTTCCGCCCGCGTTCGAGCTTGCCCACGATCCGCGCCAAGAGTGCGTCGATGTTCTGCGCCACGTCGGCGGCCGGCATCGACCGTGTCCCGACGGCGGCGTGGAAGGTGCGGTTGCTCTTCGATCGCACGCGAACCGAGCGCTTGAGCGCCTGAATCTGATTCGACGGGTCGCTTCCCGGTGGAACCGGCCGCGGCATCTTGCCCCGGGGCCCGAGGACCACGCCGAGGCGCTTGCCGATCGTCGGCATCAATGGCGCTTCGGCGAGGAAAAAGTCGATCTCTTCGACCAGCTTCTTGGCGGCCTTCTTGTTCGAAAAGAGGTCGTCCATCTCGGCGGGAGAGATGGCCCGGTCCGCGACCCCCCGAATCTTCTGGCACATCTCCGGGGTTCCGAACACCGCGACCCGGGTGGTTCGCCCGCGGCCCTTGGGGAGAGCGAGCTCCTCTTCGATGCGGTTCTTGGGGATGGTCAGGTCGAGGTCCTTGAGATTGATCGACAGATCGACGGTTTCCGAAAACTTCCGTTCCGGCGCTTTCGAAAAGGCCTCGGTAACGACCTCCACCGCCGTGCGTTCCGCCATGTTCTGCTCGTCGGATGCGTGGCCGCCGAGCAGGCTCCTCTACATAAGAGCTTAGGCCGCCACCGCCGAGAAACGGCGCGACCGGTGCCTTTGTTACGGCTCCCCGCCGCGTACCGACTCCAGAAAAGCTCCGGCGCCAAAAGGCCGCCCCGTGACTTCGCGTACGCGAGGGATCCAATCGAACCGGGCGCCTGGCGCGAACCACTTTTCGGCGAGCCAGGGGCCCGCTCGGGGGTTGGGCCACAACGGGTCCCCCACCTGCTCCGAGAGCGCGTGCACGAGCTGCTTTCGGAAGAGCAAGGAGAGGAGGTAGCTCTGGTCGTAGACCGGATGCGTGACGTACGTAACCTGGAGAAACGAACGGGGGACAAACGTTCCGAAGCCGAACTGCTCCCGAAGTCGGTGGGAGGACTTCAGAGCCGGGTCCGCCTGCGGCTTTCGATACAGATCGAGCTCGGTGGCCACCCAATTGGACGTGATCGCGGCCCTCACCACGTGCTCAAGCGAACGGCCAACGCGGAACGCTCGTACCGTCGACGAATTCAACCCTCGACGGCCCTCCAGCCAGCGTGGGTTCAGCGCGAGCTCCTCGAAGAGGTCGGCGATTCCCTCGACAAAACCGGAGAAACCGACGTCAGTAGACCGGAGGAGGTGTCCGGTCTGTCGGATGAGGGAAAAGTGGACGGCGTGCCCGAATTCGTGGAATCCGGCGACATACCATTCCCATCCCCCGTTGGGGGGAATGAGGATCCGAATGTCGCTGGGGACCCGAACCGCGAACGTAAGCCCGGCGAACGGGATATCCCGTCGGCTCACTCGGATCCGGAGCCGCCGCATCGGAAGGCCCCAGAGGCTGAGGGCGGCTCGCACCGCGGGAATCATCGACCGTCCGGGGAACGCCCGCAACGGCAAGGCCGCCCGTCTCTCTTGCGCGAATCGCAGGTCCCACGGAAACCACTCGTTCCGGCCGGTCGCGGCAAGGAACTCCCCGCGCCACGCCCCGATAGCGGTCCGAAGCGGCGCCGCCGTGGCCCGGCACAGGCTCATGAGCTTCGAGACAGAAAGCCCCTCGAAACGCAGTCGAAGTTCGGGATAGTCCCGGAACCCGAGGGCCCGGGCCCGATCATTCCTGAGGGCGACCAGCTGACGGACAGCCGGCTCGAGTCGGAGGGACAGCTCGTCCTCAGCCCGGTAGGCCTCCTCACGCGCCGCCGCGTCCGGATTGGACCGCAGCTCATCGTAGATCCGCGCCCGACTCACACGACGGCCTTGGAACCGGGGGCGGAAGGCAATGATACGTCGTTGAAGCCGGGTCCGGAGTCGAACGATCGAGGGATGTTGTTCCGAGGCGGCATCCAAGTGAAGGCGATTCAGCAACTCCAGGCGGCGCCCCAAGACCGTGTCGGGATTGACCCGACTCTTGGCCGACTCCACCCAATCCCGTAGCTCTTCACGTCCGAGGAACCGTGCTCGCGTCGTTATCCAACGCTCCGGCGCGTGGCTCGACCGGCCTGAATAGAGCTCGAACTCCGTCCGACTGATCGTCCGGTCGAACTGTGCCAGCCGGCGCTCCATGGGCCGGAGGGTGGACTCGATCGATTGGACACTTCCGGGACGTTCAAGCATCGCAGCGACGGACCGTCGAAGCACCTCGGCAGTAAGCTCTTCTCGCCCGAGAACCCCCTCGCGGCTTCCGTAACCCTATATAATACGCCGACTTCCGCGCGCCTCGATGCATTACCCCAAGGTCATCTCGACCTATTGCCCGAGGTGCCACAAGCACACCCCGCATGAAGTCGAGAAAGGAAAGAAGAAACCAGCCTCGGAGCTCAAGTGGGGGCAGCGGCGATTCCGCCGCGCGACCCGGGGGTATGGTGGCTTCCCGAGGCCGAAGCCCGAAGGTCGCGCCAAAGCCGTCCGGCGAGTCCTGTTGCGTTTCCGCTGCCGTCAATGCAAGTACATCGTTCAACCGGTCGGCTGGCGAGCGAGCTCCTTTGAGCTGACCGAGGCCCAGTAGAGGTTCCCTCGATGACCGCGGCTCCCTTCTGGATCGTCAAATGCCCGGATTGTTCCGGGGAACAAACGATCTTCAGCCGACCCGTGACCACGGTCAACTGTGTGGTCTGCGGGGCCACACTCGCCACCCCGACGGGCGGGAAAGCGCACCTTCGTGGCGTGTTCGTCCGACCCGCCTCCGCCTAGGCAGGGGGGGTCTGAGAGTGCCACTCCGGGGAGACTTCCCGGAAGAAGGGGAACTCGTCGTCGCCACTGTGACCCAGATCCGCGATTTCGGCGCGTTCGTCACACTGGACGAGTATGCGAACCGCGAGGCGTTCATCCATTTGTCGGAAGTCGCGACGGGCTGGGTCAAGTACATCCGAGATCACATCCGAGAGCGACAGAAGATCGTCGGCCGAGTCCTTCACATCGACACCGGGAAGGGTCAGATCGACCTCTCCCTCAAGCGAATCAATGAGCACCAACGTCGAGAGAAGATTCAGAGTTGGAAGAACGAGCAACGCGCCCAGCGACTCCTGGCGATCGTGGCGAAGGGGCTCAGGATCGAGGTGGACGCCACGTACGCTCTGTTCGCCGAGAAGCTCGTCGAGGACCACGGAAGCCTCTTCCATGCCTTTGAGGTCGCGTCCGCGGAGCCGAAGAAGTTCCCCGTCCAGTACGGCAAGACCCCTTGGGCCTCGGCGTTTCTGAAGGTCGCCGAGGAGAATCTGACCCCGCCGCGGGTCACGATCCGCGGCACCCTCGAGGTGATGTCGCCGGCCCCTCAGGGCGTACAGGACGTCCGTACCGCACTCCGAGCGGCCGAGGAAGTGGACCCCGAATCGGTGACCGTACAGTACGTGGGGGCCCCCCGGTACCGCCTGCAAGTCACCGGAACCCAGTACAAGCAGGTCGAGGAGGTACTCAAGCGGGCCACCGAGGCCGCGCTGGCGAAGATCACCAAGGCCGGGGGCCAGGGGAGTTTCACCCGCTCGTGACCGAGTCGTTGCTCCATGTCTGTCGGACCTGTGGTCGGTACACCCTCGGCTCAACCTGCCCGGCCGACCACTCGGAGACCCGAACGCCGCACCCGGCCCGGTTCTCGCCTCAAGACCGCTGGGGGAAATACCGCCGCGCCTTACAGGCAGAGTCCGGAGCGTAGGAAACGCCCGTTCAAAGGAGTCGTAAAACCAACATGATGGCCACGGGAATGCATCGGATCAAGGTCGTGAATGAGATCAGCGACCTCGTACCGGTCCTGCGCGCCGTCGACACTCCGTTGAAGCTCAAGCTGCTCCAGCGCTTGTCGGAAACTTGGCTCACGCCCGACGACGTGCAGCGGGAATTCGGGAAAGAGGGGCTCAAGGTCCTCGCGCTGTTCGAGAAGCTCAAGTTGGTGGACACCCGGTGGGTGGCTCGGGAGGGGCGGAAATCCCCGGACAAGAGCTATCACACGTACTACGGCACGATCAACATCAACACGACCGCCCCACTGGCGGAGGTTTCGGAGATCCTCGCGATCGCCAGCATGGACGACAAGGAATACGCCAAGCTCGAGCAGAAGATCTACGACGCCGTCGGGGATGTTGGCCGGTTCTTTTCCGACGTCGCCGAGCAGCTCGGGATGTCGCCGACTCGGTTGAAGGGACTCGTCAAGCGCTCGGACAAACTCGAATACCGGGGCCACCGCATCGAACGGTTCCATGCCCGCCCCGGCCCGTAGCCGGCACCGACCCGACGTCGCGGTCCTCCGGATCGGACATCGGCCGGGCCGAGACCCCCGGCTCACGACCCACCTGGCGCTGGCCGCCCGCGCCCTGGGAGCGTCGCGTCTCTTCCTCCATCCCCCGGATCCGGAACTCGCGGAACGGATCTCCGCCGTCGTCCGTCGGTGGGGAGGAGCCTTTGAGGTGGTCGGCGTCTCGCAGTGGAAGCCGGTCCTGGAGAACTATCGGGGCGGGGTCATTCATCTGACGATGTACGGCGAACCCGTCGCGCGGACCATCCCCCGGTTGAAGAACGGCCGCCGCCTCCTCGTCGTGGTCGGAGGGGCCAAAGTGCCCCCCACGTTGTTCGGGCTGGCGGACCACAATATCGCCGTCGGGGCCCAACCCCACAGTGAGGTCGCCGCCCTGGCCGTCCTGCTCGATCGGCTCTTGGGCCCGACTCCGAACACGCGCTTCCGCGGGGCGGCGCAGCGCATCGTCCCGACGCGCCGGGGCAAGCGCGTCGTGCGTGCGGGGGAGCGCCGGCAGCGGTGACGGACGGACCGATTCCCGCTCACGGCCTCCCGGTGGTCGCCCGGGCTCCGGGGAAATGCATCCTTTTTGGAGAGCACGCCGTCGTTCGGGGCCAGCCGGAGATCCTCCTCGCCATTGATGTCTACACTCAAGTCGCCATCCGCTCGTCCCCCGAATGGGCGCTCAACGGCCACGCGGAGCCGGTCGCGGCCCATCGGTACTTGCAGGAAGCGATCCGACAGCTGTGGCCCGGGGCAGCTCCGCTCAATGTCACTGCAGTCTCTCGCATCCCGAAGGGTTCCGGCATGGGCTCCTCTGCCGCGTTCGTCGCCGGACTCTCTGCGGCGATGGGAGCGGCCAACGGAGGCATCGACCGCGCGACGCTGGCCCAGCAGTCGTTCGCGATTGAACGGAACGCTCAAGGCGTGGGCAGTCCCGGCGACACTTCGGCGGCGGCCGCGGGGGGCTATCTCACCCTGAACACGGAGGTGGGCGCCGTTGGAGAGCCGCTGTGGACCGTGGAATCGGCCCGAGAACGGTGGGTCGTTCGCCGGATCGCGGACCCGGGATGGGTGTGGGTCGTCGCCTACTCCGGCCTCCCGAAGGATACGGGGCCGAAGGTACGGGCCGTGGGAGAGCGGTTCTCATCCCCTGAGGGACCCGAGCTTCTTCGACGTTTCGCCGAGGTGGCGAACGCGGGACTCCGGGCGATGGCGCGCGACGACGGTCCCGACACCGGCCGGCTGCTGGAGGAGAACCAGGAGCTGCTCCGACAGGTGGGAGTTTCCCACCCACGTCTGGAAGCCCTCCTGGAGGCGGCCCGCCCCTCAGCCCTCGGCGCCAAAGTGACCGGGGCGGGGGGAGGTGGGTCGATCGTGGCTCTGCCCAAACCCGGCCAGGAAACGGACCTCGTGCGTCGGTTGGCGCGCGCGGGGGCGGTCCCATTCGCGGTCGGGCCCGCACCCCGCGGCGTGGAATTGATCTGACCGGACCCCGTCGATCACCGCCGGGCCACGATGCGGAGGACCGAGCCGGGATCGACCGGGTGGTCGGCCGCGAGGGCGCGGTGGGTGCGTCCGTCAATCGCCCGGATGAAGTGTTCGCCGAGGTCCGTGTGGACCCGGTACGCGACCGCCCGGACGGGGGTGCCCGCGGGAACGAGGAACGCATCGGGGAGGACCCGTCCCTTGGAGTCGGTCCAGTGCGTCTCGTCCTCGACCGGGAAGACGACGACCTGGCGCAGACGCTCGAAGACCATCGACTCCAGTAGCCTTTGGACTCCCGTCGACCCCCAACGCCGCAGGAGGGCGCGGAGCTCCTCGAGGGCTCGGGCCTGGGCGGGAGAGAGGCGGGAGGGGTCGGGCACGTGGAACTCGGCATCCCCCGGAGAATACAAGACGAGTCCAGTCTTGGCAGCGCGTCGGAGGGTGAGCTCCGCTTCCGCGCTGGTCGCGACCGCGGGAATCGGCGCCAATCCGTCCGCAAGCTCCGCCGCACGCTCCGTCGGAATCCGGTCGCACTTGTTCAGGGCGACACTGCGCGGCTTGGCCGCGTCGAGCAGGGCTCGCGCGAGCCCTCGGAGATCCTCCGTCGTCCAGGTGGATGGATGGACTCGGTCGATGGGCGCTTCCCGAAGGGCGATCTGGATCGACGCCGGCGTGATCTTGAGGCCCGTGAGTCGCCGCTCGAGGAACTCCTCGACCTTTACGCCCTCGAGCTCGACCTTCCGGACCTGTCGGTCGAACTCCCGTTCGAAGAGCCCGGCGACCCAGTAGGTGAGTTCGTCGCCGAGCCACCCCACCTCCGCGGCCGGGTCCTGGCTCCCGGGAGGCACGGCGCTTCCCTCCGCGTCGGTCGCGCCCGTCGCATCTACGACCTGGATGAACCCGTCGGCCACACTCAGGTCGTTGAGGAACTGATTCCCCAATCCGCGCCCCTCATGCGCGCCGGGAACAAGCCCCGCCACATCGACGAGCGAGACGGGAACCCAACGCGTCCCATTCCGGCAGGCGGCGTTCCCTGGCGTGCACGGGGTTCCCCGCTCAGTATGGGGGCACGGCACCCGGACCGTCGCGACCCCCCGATTCGGCTTCACCGTCGTGAAGGGGTAGGGCGCCATGGTCGCGTCCAGGAGCGTGAGGGCGTTGAATAGCGTCGACTTTCCGACGTTCGGTTTGCCGACAATCCCGACTTCCACGACGGAGCCCCCGGTGATTCGGCCGTCCGGTTCAGACCGAGTAGTCGGGCGGGATCTCGGTGAATCCTTCCGTCCGGTTGACTGCGAGGGCCAATGCGAAGAGCAGGGAACTCAGGCGATTGGCCCACCGGAGGAGCTCCTCTCGCTGAGGCGCTTCCGCATGCAGCGTCCAAAGGTCCCGCTCCGCGCGTCGGGCCAGGGTCCGGGCGTACTGTAACTGGGCACCACCGGGGCTCCCGCGGGGGAGCACGAACGAATGGATCGGTTCCAGGGACGCCGACAACCGGTCGGTGTCTTCCTCGAGACGTCTCGCATGCCGCGTCTCGACCCGGTGGCTGCTCTTCGGGGTAGGACCCGGAGCGGCCAGTTCGCTGTTCGCAATGAAGATCTCGTGGGAGAGTCGCCGGAGGAGCGCTTGCTCCTCCGGTCGGTTTGGAAGGAAGGCTTCGGCGACGCCGAGTTGCGCGGCGAGCTCGTCGTAGCTGCCCAGGGCCCGGATCCGCGCGGAGGTCTTGGTTACGCGCGCGCCACCAGTGAGGCCGGTTTCCCCGCGATCACCGGTGCGGGAATAGAGCCGCGTGGAATTCGAGCCTCCGGACGCCAGGGCAGTGCATCGAGGGGGGACCCCAGCCCATGGATGGGGCAGTATGAAATGGTCAACACCTCATTATGCTTCGCATCTTGTCGGCACGACCGACAGATGAATCCACTGCGTTCGGACCAGGCGATTCCCAGCTGCTCGGTTGCTTGCATTCCCACCACCGTGCGTTAGCGATCGAGGAGCTCGCGCCCCTCCCGGTCGGCCCGGCGTCGCCGTTCGGATCGGCCGGCCGTCTCCCGAGCGGCCCGGCGGAGTGCCGGGAGTCGCTCGGCGTGGAGACGGCTCAGCTCCTGGAGCCCCAACGTTGCGACGAGGGTCACCGCCCCGTCGAGCGTTCGGGCCCATCCGTCCTCCACGACATCTTCCAATCCGCCCTGCAGGCTCACAGGGAACTCCAGCGCCGTTCGAGGCGGCGCGATCGATTGCCGGACGAGTAACCGCACGGCGTCGGATCGCGTCGCGACTTCGCGCGACTTCTGGAACTGGTCGAGTCGATCGACCTCCTCGGACGTGAGTCGCACGCCGAGAAAGTACGAGGGCGACTTCGTCGGGGTCGCTGACCGCACGCCGTTTAACAAGATTCAACGATTATTTAGATATATCTAAAACTTTGTTTAACAACTTGAGCGCGTTTGCTGAGTACTCCACACGACTTTTGCCGGTTCATCGCGCTCACCGCTCCGATTCCATTCGACGAGGCTGGGTTGGGTCCCGATCCGCGTGGGCCGTCGATAGGAATCTTAGAATACCGGACCACCGTCACGCCGCGGGATGAAGCTTCAACGAATGGTCCCGATGGTTTTGGGGGTCGTGATCCTCCTGTTCGGAATCTACCTAGTCTCGACGGGAGGCTCTGTCGCCGGAGTCTACCTCCCCCACCTCCTGGGTCTCCCAGCGTGCAACTCGGGTTCCAATGGTAACTCGACCGGATTCCCCTCCCCGGGGGGGTGCGGCTTCAGTCCGCTAGGCCTCGGAATCGGCACGATCGTCGTGATCTTCGGGCTCGGTCTGCTCGCGTCGGCATTCCGCGGCGCCATGATGTCCTCCAGTATGGGCAGTGGGGGGATGCCGGCGCTCCCCCCCGAGATGGCGGCGACCCTGGAGCTGGCCCGGAGCCGGATGGCATCGATGCCCGCCTACATGCCCCCATCGATCCCCGCTCCGATGGCCCCGGGAGTCCGACCCAATACCGTGTACTGTTCCAGCTGTGGCCAGGCGAATCTCGCCGACGCCAAGTTTTGTCACCAATGCGGGACCCCGATGCCGGTAAAGCCGAGTTCGCCACAGATCAGCCCTAGTCCGTAGCCGGCCACTCGCCACCCCCGGTGATAAGGCTCCATACCGTATCGGGGAAGGGGGGACTCGATGGGACTCGATATCTCGGAGATCACGTTCATCCTCTCCGCGATCAGCTCGGCGGCGGTCGTGGCCGGCGCGTTCTTCATCGTGCTCCAGCTCCGGCAGAATGCGCGGTTGATCGAGGCGACCCTGACCCAGAATCGGAACGACGCGGCGTTCAGCATTCTGGAGCGGTTGACTCACGAGGCGACGGCCCGTCGAAGGAAGCAGCTCCACGATGTCTCCGAGAGTCGGTCGGGCGGGAACTGGGACGGGTTCTTCGGAAGCCTCGACGATTTCGAGATCCGGAGCTTCGCGTACCAGTACGAACTCATCGGCCAGTTCACCCGCGAGGGGATCGTCGACATTGCCCTCGTCACTCATATGATGAGTTACGCGATCGTCGCGGATTGGCTCGCCTTCCGCCCCATTGCGGAGCACCTCCACGGCCAGTTCCAGACGGCGACGAATCCCTGGATCCATTTCCAGTGGCTGGCGGACAAGTGTCGGGAGCACCTCGATTCTCCGGAACACCTGGGCGAAGCGCCTGTCCTCGGCGCCTAACGCACGGTGGCTCGATCGCGGGCTCAGTGGGACACGCCCGGGAAAGCTCCCTGGAGCATCTCCACTTCCGCCGGCGTGAGCAACCGGGGATTCACCGGGACCCACACCGGGGTGCCGACGGTTTGGGCACGGGCGTGGAGCTCGCGCAAGAGTTTCAACACCGGGGCGAGCGTGTTCACCGTCACGAGGTACTCGAAGCCCTCGAGGAGCACGGCCGACACATGGCCCTCGCCAAGGGCGCTGACGAAGAGCGTTCCGAGCGCCCCCACATCGCTCGGTTTCACCGAGTTCTGCCGACCCACGTTGGAGAGCCAGATGACCGTGATGTCGCGAGTACCGATTCGTCGCCGGAGTCGGTCGGGGAACTCCCGGGTGACGCACAGGCCGCGTCGACCGGCGGAGACGGCCTCGAGGAACTGATTCCATGCCGTGTCCGTAGTGTCTTCCACGAGGAGCTCGATGCCCGGGCGAGTCGACACCTGGAGCGCGGCAGAGGCCTGGGAGGCAGCGGCATCCACCGGCACAGGAGGCCGCCACGGGGGAAGCGGGACAATCTCGGGAGCAGGTGTCGGAGCGAGGGGGGGTGGCGGCTGCGGCGCGACGACCCGAAGTGCGGGGCGACGTGGCGGCGGAGGGGAGGAGGTCAGCGGAGCCAGGGGACCGTTGCCGGCGGGTGCCGCTGGTGGTCCGGTCCCAGCGGGTGGTTCGAGGGCCATGATGTCAGGGCGAAGCTCGGGTGCCGCCGTTTCGGGCAGTAGGGCGGGCTCCGGTTCCGGTAGCGTGACGTGTATCGGAGGCCAGACCCAGATTCGGTCCGGAACGGCCCCGCCATACCGGCGGACGACTTCCCGGGCCACGTAGGGACCGAATCCCGGGATCGGCACCAGCGCCTCGTACGAGGCACGAGAGAGGGAGTCCACGTCTCGGTAACCGGCCTCCCAGGCCGCCTCGAGCTTGGCAGGCCCCAGGAAGGGGACGCCCAGGGCCACGTCCAGTTGTTCCAAGGTCGCCCGTACCGAGGCCTCGCGATTGCGTACGTCCTCGCTGAGAAAATCGATGCCCACCTCATCGAGTTGTTCGAATCGCACCGCCCGGCGGGCTCGGCGTCCGAGGCGACGCGAGGCTCGAAGCTTGCGACGGCCGACCGGCCGCGGCAGACCCGGCACCCACACCCGCCAGCGGGTCCCGAGGGCGGTGCGTCCCCACGTCGTTTCGCCGGAGATGAACCTCGTACCGGTGGCCTGCGCCTCGAACCGCGGGATTCGCAAGGACTGAGCGATCGCGACGGCATGGGTGCGGAGCTCCTCTTCGAGCGCAGGGGGGACCTCGACCCAGGCCTCGGTGACGTTCGCATCCGCCGGGGCCCGGCTGAGCCTCCGACGAACCGCTCGGACCAAGCGATAGGCCTCGGGGCTGAGGCCGAGCATCCGGTCCGAGACTGCGGAATCGATACCTTCGGGCAGTTGAAGGTACAAGTCCCCTTTCGGGTACGAGAGTACGAGGACGCGCGGAGGCAGCGTGTCGGTGAGCCCGACCATGGAAGGAAGTATCTGCACCGCGCTACCGCCGAGGACGACATTGAGCGTTTGGTTCCGGAGACCTTCCTTCACCCGCTTCCCAGGCATCTGGGTGAGCAGCGTCGCGACGCGACCGGCGCTCGCGCGGTACACCCGTTGGAGCTCGGCCAGGTTGGGCTCGGCCCGTATCTGTCGCCCTTCCCAGGGATGAGCGGGCGACGCAATCTCGATCCCCGCCACGGGCAGCACCCGTGTGAGAACGGGGAGCAGCTCCCGTAGCTCGTTGGCGGCCGCCTCATCCCTCGCATTGACCACGAGGCTCGCCCATCGGGCCGAGCGAGGGACCCCCAGGCGTCGGCGCGCGCGCTCGATCGCCTGAGCGACGGGCGAGACGAGGTCGAGCAGTTTCTCCGAGGCGGGGTCGACCAAGCTCTGGCGAACCGGAGCGAGCGGCGATTCGAACAAGCTCCGCGCGTCGTCGCGGAAGGTACGGTGGATCGCCTCCATGGCGAAAGGAGCGAAGGGAGCCCAGAGCTCTGCCAGGCCGATGATCACGTGCAGGAGGACCCCATGCGCCATGGATTTGCCGGTAGTCGGCCCCGATTCTTCCAGCCGGCTCCGGGCCAGGAGCAAGAACCTCTCGCGTAGCTCGTGTTCCGCGAACCGAGAGATCCGGCCCAGCGTGTCCGGAAAACGGCCCGCCGCGAGGCCCGCCAGCGCATCGGCCCGCAACCGCTCGAACCGGGAAACGAAGGCACGGTCCTCCGGCGGCAACGAGTCGCGGATCTGAGCAATCGATTGGTCGCCCAGCCCGAAGCTGTCGCGCGCCAGGGCCTCGGAGAGTCGGGAAGCTACCGCCCAGAACCGGCGCAATCGCCGGGTCTCCTCGGCGATGACGGCGGTGAGAGGGGACGTTGCCCGGGGTCGAGCCGCCATCCGGACGAGCGCGGATCGAACCGCGTCGACCGGCGCCCCGGGGTCGGGACGGGCGTCGTCCGCCTCCACGGACCCCGTCGGAAGTAGGGTCAGGTGTGTCTCCGCCGGCCGCGCCATGGCGGCGAACTGCCCCACCAGGTGGGTCAGCAGCACCGGCCCGCGCCGCTGCTCCGGCATGAAGAGGCTCACACCGTTGTCCTGCGGGAAAGGATTCAAGCGGGCCCACCGATAGATCGCTTCGGCGAAGATCGGGAGGAGCGGACGTCGAACCTCGGTGCGGATCCCCCCGCAGGGGCACTGCGGGCCCGTTCCCGTCGGCGCGAGACGGGAACAGTCGCTGCATTCCTCGAGGGAGGGGAACGCGGCATCCGTGGTCGGTCGCGTATCGCTCACTGGCCAGGGCACGACCTCGGACGCGACGGGCAAGGGCTCTCGTGGGAGCAACCGGCCGAACAGGGAGAGCGTCTCGGGATCGATCCGGTCCGGCTCGAGGCGCCAGGCCCGGCCTGGTCGCCAGAACAGTCCACTCGCGCACTCGCCGCAGCGGGGTACTCCGTGGCGCACGCGAAGCTGCGCGAAGATCAGCGCGCTGTCGGTTAGGTCGCGCAAGATGAATGCCTCCGCCGTATCCATGGGAAGTCCTTGGTACTTGTGCGCGGACTGGCCTTCCAGCAGTCCGTTCGGCGAAAGCACCGGCCAGCCCGGAATTTCGAGGGCTTCGGCGATCCGAGCGTCGGAGGCGCCATGCGCCGGAGTCAGCGTCACGATCCCCGTGCCGCTGTCGCCGACTTCGGCCGATGGGTGGAACTGTCCGCCGGGAGGGAGCAACGAGTGGAGGGGGGGATACTCTTCGGCCAGCGGGTGGACGTACGGGGTCCCCGCCCACCCCGAACCCGGGCGTTCCTCGAGGATCTCGATCTCGCTGTCCGGAAGCCACGCCCGCAGCCGCTCTAGACTGGACCGGCTCGTCAGCACCCGTTCTTCGCTACCGCGGCGCGAGAATTTCGCCAGCACATAGACGAGCTTCGGATTGAGCAACACCGCCGTGGTCCCGAGGAGCTTCCAAGCGGCGTCGGTCCACACGAGGGCGTCGACGCGGGGTTGAACGTCGCGGAGGGCGAACCGAACCAAGTACGCCGGTCCCTCCTCGTCGACGTAGAGAATGGAGGCCGGATCCCTCGGCTGTTGACACCGCGGACACCATCGCAGCGGGCCCTCCTTCGCCACGAGGACGTTCGTTTCCGCGAGGCGGCCGAGCATCCGGTCGACCGACGAATGGAGGTCAGACCGGACGACGGGTTCCATCGCTCCGCGTCCGAACCATAGTCCGAGGCCTTCCCACAACTCCGGCGCCGAAGAGGGCACTTCTTCGGCAGGGCGGCTGCCGAAGAGCACTGGGCCTGTGGCCGTCCGCTCGAGGAGAAGTTGGGCGCGCGTGGCCACGTCGGCGAGGACCCCCCGATGGAGCGCCGCGAGAGGGATTCCCCCCAACGGCGGGAGGCCGCCGATCGAGAGGTGAATCGGCGGGCCGCCCCGGTCCGGGCGATCGGCGGGACCGGGAGGCAGCCCCCGGCCGGACCAAAACTCCCGAGTCTGGGCCTCGACTGCTCGGGCGTCGAGGGCGGCCGACAATGCGCGCATCCTACGCTCCCCAACCTCGCCGAATGGACTCCCGGCGAGAACGATGCGTAGCCTCGTACCTTAATGGTTCCGGGCATCGGGCGACACGCCGGGGCTCCTCTTCCACAACAACTCTTATCAAGAGGCGCGCGTCCGCGGCGCGGAGGAACCCTCGATGGCCTGGACCACCGCCGAAGTCCGCGAGCTCAAGGAGGGCCGCTACGTGCTCCTCGACGACGAGCCCTGCCGGATCATCTCGATCCAGACTTCCAAACCGGGCAAACACGGGGAAGCGAAGGCCCGTATCGACGCGATGGGTCTGTTCGACGGGTCGAAGCGCAGCGTGGTCTTTCCGGTGAAGCACAAGGTACAGATCCCGATGATTGGGAAGCACCAGGCCCAGATCCTCTCGCTCAGCGAGACCGAGGTCCAGCTCATGGACCTCGAGAGCTACGAGACTTTCTCGCTAACCCTGGAAGCCGACCTCAAGGGACAGCTGACGCCGGGCGCCGAAGTGCAGTACCTCGACGCGATGGGTAAACGGCGAATCACCCGTTCGTGACCCCCTCAGGGGCGGTTCTATCGTTGGACTGAGGTCTCACTTTATAAAGCGGAGCGGCCATCATTTTCGATGCGGGCTTCATTGCCCTTCGGCGAGGGTCCGCGACGCGTGGGGGTGAGGTAGTCGACATGGGGGGACTCGGCTCTTTGTCCTCTTCCCGGCTCACCAAGCTGCTCCAAGAAAAGGCGGAGCTCCTCAAGAAGAAGCGCGAGCGTGCGGAGGCGCTTCTCACAGAGATCGACGCCCGCATCCAGCTTCTCGACACTGTCGACATCACGATTCCGGATCTCGCCAGCCGGATCCCCCCGCTTCGAGAGTTGCAACGAAAGGCCGACTGGGAGGCGCTCGAAAGTCAATCGAAGTCGGTCCTGAACCTACTGGAAGAGGAGGCGCGCGGACCCGTCGCCGAGCGCCAGGTGGAGCTGACTCGGCGGGCCGACCGGCTCGCCGTCCTGGGAAATCCTCTCCCGGCCGAGGCGCGCCCCTTGCTCGACGAGGCGGAGTCGAAGCTCCAAGAAGGCCTGTGGCGAGAAGCGTTCGAGCGACTGGCCGCGATCGATGAAGCACTCGTTGGACTCGAGAAGGCGTACGAGAGCAGCCTGTCCGACCGCGTGCAAGCCTTCGTTCGATGGGCCGGGGGAGGCGATTCGCTCACCGAAGCACTCGAAGCTGAGATTCGACCGCTGCTGGCTGAGCTCAAGGGTGCGAATCCGGAGGCCGCCCAACGACTACTCGCGGAGATTCTCTTGCGGGATTTCCCCAACGCGGCCGAGCGGCGCTCGGGCGTGAGGGGCGATGCCGAACGCGCGATCCCGGCGGCCCGCGAACTCGGGGCCCCAACCGGGGGCTTGGAAACCGCGCTCGAGGCGGACAAACGGTCGTTCCTACTCGACTGGCCCCAAAGCGTCGCATCGGTGGAGCAGGCCAACGACAGCCTGCAGTCCCTTCTCCGGGAGCGAGTTGCCTCGATGATCAGCGCCCTTCACGACACCCTCGAAGCCTTGCGCGCCCAGGGGGTGGACCCGAACGAGGCCCTGGCCTCGCTGGAGCAGATACGCGCCCAGCTGAACACGGCGAAGAGCTACGACCTGCCCGGTCTCAGCTCGACGGCCAGAGAATCCGCGGAGGGCCCCGTGGTGGCCGTCGTCGCTGGAGTGCTGGACGAGGTCCGGCCGAGGCTCGTGGAGGCTCGTCGACTTGGGAGGGACCCGAGCGACGTATTCGCAGCCATGAACCGCGCGCGCGAAGCGCTTCGGCTTCGGATCTACGGCGAGGCGATTGCGGCCAGCCAGGAGGCCCTCGAACGAGTCACCCTTCTTCTCGAGGACATCGAAGGGGTTCGATCCGAAGCCGAGTCCGTCCGGGAGATGCTCGTTGGGCTCGCGAAGAGCGGGTTCGCGTCGACGACGTTCGAAGCCGAAGTCGCGCGGTCGCTCCGGTTACTCGAGCAAGGCGACCTGCCCGGCGCTCGCCGCATCCTCGCGGGCACGGTCTCCGGCGTGGGTCGAGACGCCGTAGCTCACTTCCAAGACCGGTTGGTCGGCGCCTCCCAGTGCCTCGCGATTGCGCGCGAGCGGGGGTTCCTTCCCTCGAACCTCGAGACCGCGGAAGGAGACGTTCGGACCGCGCTCGAAGCCGGTCGACTCACCGATGTCGGAGCCGAGCTCGGTCGGCTCGACGCCGACCTCCGCACCGCAGCGGCGCCCTACATGGCTCGTCGATTAGAGGAGATGGAGAAGGGGCTCGCCGAGATCCCGGAAGAGCAGCTCGTCACGCCGGTCCGTTCCTCGATGGCGGACGCGGACGTAAATCTGCGCGTCAAGGAGAACTTGCTCGCCGCTCTGGAGAGTCTCCGGCGAGCCGAACGCGAGTTCTCGTCTGTGTTCGCGGCCCGGGCCTCGTCGTTGGTCGAGGCGCTCGCAGTGGAGCGCCGCGTCCTCGAGGAGATGGGCGGCACGGGCGACGAGATCCAACGGGAGATCGACGAGGTCGAGCAGATCTTCAACATGGGCGACTTCGTCAAGGCGTCGAAGGCCGCTCAAGAGATTCGTACCCGGACGCTTCAGCAGCAGCTGATCCGGAGCGAGGAATCAGTCTCCCATGCGAAGCTGGCCCTCGTGGAGCTCGAGACGATGGGTCTCGACGTGGCGGCGCTCCGGACCGATCTGGAGCATGCGCAGGAGTCGGCGAAAAACGCACGACACGCCGAAGCCTATCGGCTCGCCGAGGCGACCGCTCAGGCCGGTCGGAAATTGAAGGTGGAGGCCCAAGAAGTCCTCGACCTCCTGTCGGTGACAAGCGAACAACATCAGGCGTTGACGAAGCTGGGTCAATCCCACGGCAATTATCGGACCTCGGTCCAAGAAGCCAAGCAGGCATACCAGTCCCTCGACTTCGCCCAGGCCCGGGCCGTGCTCGCTCAGCTCCAGGAGGAGCTTCAGAGCGCGGGAGTGAGGACCGAGGCGTCCCGGCTGCTGGCCGAGCTGAAGCTCGTGGCCGAGGATGGCCGGCGGCTCTCGGTCCCCATCGATGCAACCCTCGAGCGACTGAGGGAAGTCGAAAAGGGACTCTCCGAGGGGCGTCTGAGGGATTCCGCGGAAGCGATACGCGCGGTTCACGGGGAGCTCGTGTCGCTGGTCCGGCCCGTGCTCGAAGAGAATTTGCGGGCCCTGGAAGGCGACGCCGACACCGCCCGCGGCTTGGGCCTCGACGTGGCCCCGGTCGCAGCCACGCTCAGCGAGGCACGCCGCCGGCTCAGCCAGCCGGTGCCGACTGGGGTGGCCCCGCTAATCGAAAGTGCCCGCTCCCAGTTCTTTGAGAGCCGGGGATTTCTGGAGCACTCCGACCGCGTGCTGCGGCGCGCGACGGATGCCCTCAACCAGGCGGAGCTGGTTCGCGTCGACGTCGCCCAGCCCCGCGAGCGTCTCCGGAAAGTCCAGGAGATGATCGCCCACCGCGAGTATCCCCATGCCATCGAGCAGGCCTCCTCCCTCGAGCGCGAGCTCAACCAGGCGACGTTCCAGCAGGTCTCTCGGTCGCTGGCCGGGTTCCAGGGTCTCGTGACCCGCGCCCGACATGAAGGGGCCGACACGACCCTCGCAGAGAACTTCCTCCAGCAGGCGCGGGCGGCGCTCGAGAACTCCCAACCGATCGAAGCGCTCCAACTCGCGGCCCGAGCCGAGAGCGAGATCGAGCGGGTGGAGCTCCAAGCCGCGATCGCACGCGGCTCGCTCGAGACCATGGAGACGAAGCTCGGCGCGGCGGAGAAGGAAGGCGTAGTGGCTCCCGCCGCCTCGGAGGAGCTGGGCCGTGCCCGCACTGCCTTTGCGCGACACGACTACGTCGAGGTCCTCGAAATGACGCTCGCCACCTCGGACTCGCTCGCGATCGCCCGGGAGTACCACCGGCGCGCCACCGAGGCGATCGACGTGGCCCAGCGGCAGCGCGACGAGGCCGAGAGCCTGTCGGCCGAGTTTGAAGAGGCCAGCACGACGCTCACCTCCGCGCGGGAGCTCGCAGCCGCCGGCCAGTACGTGGACGCGATCCGGCGCGCCCGAGAGGCATCGGAGAAGGCCCGGTGGGCCACGGAACGACTCTTCTCCGGCGGGCTCGAAGAGGCCCGCCGCCTGCTCGAACTCGCCCAACGGTGGGTGCCGGAGCGGGTGACCGACATCGCGAAAGCGGTGGACGACGCCGAGACGGCCCTCAAGGCCCGTGATTGGAACCACGTGACGGTACGACTGCGCCGAGCCCAGGAGCTCGCCGACCTCGCCCTCGCGGCGACCCTCGACGCGCGGCAGGAGGCTCTTCGAGCGCTCTACGATAGGATCCTGAGTGGGGACGCCGCGGAAAAGGAACGCCGCGCGGAAGTGCTCCGAGACCTGGCGGAACGGCGAAGCCGCCGGGAGTATCCTCAGGCGTTCGAAGCGGCCCAGGAGGAGGAGAGCCGACTCTCCACCTCACGGGTCGCCGACCTGCGCCGGAGGACCAAGGACTTGGAGGAGAGTCTCCTCGTCGGGGAGAAGCTCGGCCTGGATACGACACCCGTCATGCAGCTGTTCAGCGAAGCGAAGCTCGCGCTCCAAGCCGGTAAGAGCGACCCGGTCAGCGGCTTGATCGACAAGGCCACCACCCTGCTGGGCGGTATCGTGAAGCCCCGCGTCGGCGACAAACTCCGGGATGTCCGAGCCGAGTTCGTGTTCGCACGCGATGGACTGAACGTAAATCTCGCCTCGGTCGGGGAGATCTTGGACGGCATTCCCCGGCTCGTCGAGCGCGGGGAGCTCGTGGACGCGGCCCGCATGCTCCTGTCCGCGGAAGAGCAGATCAACCAGAGAAAGGCCCAGCAGCGAGAGCTCACCAATCTGCACTACTTGATCGACGCCGCGCTGACCCAGGCGCGCGCCCGCGGCGTTGACACCACGAAGGCGCAGGAACTGCTGGCCGCCTCCATCCAGGCGCGAAGCACCGACTACGGTTTGGCGCTCGAGAAGGCGCGACAGGCCCACGAGACGCTGAAAGTGGCGCTAAAGTCCAAGGAAAGCCCGAGCACGTTCTGGCCCTTCCGTCGGGGGCCGGGAAGCGGCACGTAGGGTCGTACTCGAACTCACTCCGGCGGGAGGAGTCCCGTTCCGGGCGGCAGGCCGCGCACGGCCCCCAGGGGGAGACGGTCGTACTCGACCGCATGCTTGATGGAACGCCGCCGGAGCAGCGCGGACACCTGTTCGGTAATTTGGACGACCTCCTGGGCACGGAAGGCCTTGTAGAAGTAAAATTCCGGCCGCCCATCGGCCGGGATGGGAAAGATCAAGCGGATGCCGGCCGCCTCCTGCCGGTTGTACCCCCCGGGTTTCCGGTCCCGCTTCAGGTCCCGCAGGTTCTCCTCTAGAAGAACCTCGGGCAGGAGAGGTTCCGCTTCCTTCATGAACGGCCGATTCGCCTCGACAACGCGTTTGTGGATCTCCGGGTAGACCCGCAGGAGGTCCTTGTAACCGCGACGACCCTCGAGGAGGATGTGCCCGCTCCGGGCCTTCACCGGTGGTGTCACACCTCCCACAAGCCCGGCGCGGTATATGGCCGTCTCGCCGCGACGCGCGTCGTCCGCGCGCGACTCGCGCACCCTCCGTACTCTCGCCGGCGAAAGACTCAAAGAGACTCCCTCCTAACGGCCGCCGGGTGCGCTCCCGTAGTCTAGTGGTCAAGGATAGAGGCCTCTCGAGCCTCTGACGCGGGTTCAAAGCCGGGCCGGATCGTTCCGGCCGGTGAAACTCCCGCCGGGAGCACTCCCCAGCTCCGGCTCGGGAGATTCTTATCCTGTCCGGTCCTGAGCGCCTCCCACGAGGGGACCAGGACGGCGGCCCGCTATCTAGTAGTCGTCAGCGAGGAGGATCCGCTCGCGAAATTGATCGCGGAATCGTGGGGAACCCCACCGAGCGTGGGAGAGTTCGTCGACGGGTCGGCCCTCCGTCAGCTCGCCCCCGAGGTCGAACTCCTCCGACGGCCAGGTCTCCACATTTACGATGCCCACCTGGGAAGCGCCCTTCCGCCCCGGCTCCGGTCCGTGCCGCTGGTCTTTCCGTCACGCCACCGAAGTGAGAGCGGAATCGGATGCCTGGCCGTCCACCCAATCGGTAATTTCGGGCCGTCGGCCGAAGTAGGGGGAGAGCCGGGTCGGCTCGTTCCAACGAGCGCCCGCCTCATGGCCGATGCGCTCCGGCAGGCGGCCGAACCGGCAGCGGCCATCGGGGTCCACGCGACCTACGAGGCGACCCACCACGGTCCCCTCCTCCATCAGCCCGCTTTCTTCGTCGAGATCGCGGACTCGATCCCTGCCGCGGATCAGCGTGAGGTCGCAGTCTCTCTCGCCACCGCTCTCGCGGATCTTACCGAGGACCCAGCGGACCGTGTGGCAGTAGGTGTCGGGGGAGGTCACTACGCGCCCCACTTCACGGAACTCGCTATCACCCGACATTGGGCGTTCGGTCACATCGTGCCGAGACACGCCTTGGAGCTGCTCTCCCCCGAAATCCTGAGGCAACTGAAGGTGGGCCTCCCCCCACCTGAGGGAGCGCTGTTCCAGCGAGCTGCCGATGCCGATCGGCGCGAATGGAAGGAGTGGGGGCCGCGACTGCGCGACTCCGAGGCGCCGCCGCGGCCTACTGGGGCGCCCTAGGGCGGGGCTATTCGCTGTCGGACCGACGTCGGCCGGGACGCTGGTACATGACCGCCCCACTGCGGTAGACGGCCTTCCCGATGCGAAGGGTCTGGGCCGAGGCGAAGCGCGGAGCCCTCTCTGCCAGCATCAGGCTCTCCACGACCTGACGGAAGAGCGCGCTCTGATTGATCTCGGGGTGCCGGTCGAGGAAGGCGTTCTCCTCGTGCGTGATGGTGATGTTCTTTCGGAGCATCCCGACGAGGTCCACGTGGGTTCGGGGCTTTCCGGGCATGTGGAGCGGCACGGGATGTTGAGTATATATACGTATTCGAGGACTGGTAAGTGCCTTCAGGACTCGGGGGGACCTGCTGTGACGATGCCGGCGTGTTCTGACGAGAAACCCTCTTCGGCGGCGCGTCGCAGCTCCCGTGGTCGGATCCTCCGCAGACGGTCCGGCCACGTCCGGTAGAAATCCACGGGAAGCCGGTGGTAGGCGACGTCGACTGCCAGTTCGTGCGCCGATGCCGTCGTCTCGAGCTCGAGAGGCAACGAGCCCAGGGAGCTCTCCCGGATGCGACCGAGCTCGCCGGGGGGGACCGTTTCGCCGGCCAATCGGCCAATTTCCTCCAACATGAGCCGTACGACACGGTCCCGCGTAGCCGGATCGGTCCCGGCAGAGGCCTCCCAGTAGCCTCCCCACCGCATCGCCTCCAGCTCGCTGGACGCATGGTAGGCGAGCCCGTGTTGTTCCCGGATCCTCTGGAAAAGGCGGGACAAGAGTGGGCGCCCCCCGAGGACCTGGTTCGCGAGGAAGAGTTCCGGATAATGGGGGTCGCCCCTAGGCACAGAGGGCGCGCCGATGCGCACGGCTACCTGGCTCTGACCTGGGAGGGGGATGTTCACGCGACGGGGCGTGCGGGCTCGTCCGAGGAGGGAGGGGACCTCGGGATCACCGCAGAGTTCGTGGGACGGGAACCGGCGTTCCAATGAATGCACGAGCGGCTCCATCGGCCCCCGCGCTGTTACGACCAGCACGCTGCTACGCGCCGGGTAGTGGCTCCGGTGGAATCGGCGGAGGGCTTCAGGAGAGATCCGGGAGGCGGAACGCGGGGTCCCCACGCCCGTGGATCGATACGGATGTCCGGGCGGGTACAATGTCGAAAGCAATTCGCGCTCCGCGCGAAGGTCGGGCTGTACCTGCTGCCGAAGCTGTCGTTCCCGCAGCTTGCGCAGCACCCGAGTGAGCTCGTCCCTTTCGAAGCGGGGACGGAACACGGCGTCGGCAAAGACCTCGACAAGCGACCCCCACGCCTCCTCGGGTCCCCACGCCGTCACCTCGGCCGATTCGGGGGCCACCGCACTCGTCAGCGACGCTCCAAGACGGTCCAGCATCCGGGCCAGCTCCTCCCTCGACCTGCGACCCGGCATGCCGACGAGCATCCTCGCGGCGACCGTCGCGAGACCCTCCGCGCCTCTAGGCTCGTAACCCCAACCGGCCGGAGCCACGTAGGAGATCGAGAAGCTCCGAGCTGAGGCGGGGGGTGGCTGCAGAACGAGCTCGAGCCCGCTTTCGAGAGTCCTTCGCTCCATCCGGAGCGGGTCGCTTCGTTCACCCAAGAACGGGGCTCCCCTCGGGCTCGTAGCGGACGGTGACGCTCGACTCGACGGAAAACAGTCGCCTCGCCTCTTTTCGGGCTTCCGCTCGACTGACGCGCAACACTTGCTGGAGCAGTACTCGCTCCCGGGCGAGCGCTCCGTTGGCGCCGAAGAATCCAAGCCGGAAGCCCGCCCGTGTGCTCCCCTCATAGGCAAGCCGGGCTCCGCGAGCGATGATCGCCCGCGCGTCGGCCCACTCCGAAGAGGAGGGCCCCTCCCGGCGAAGACGACGAATCTCCTCTTGGAGGGCCTCCTCGACCCGTTCGATCAGAATCCGGGGAGAGGCTTGGGCATGGAGAGTGAACAGGCCGGGGTATCGCCTTGGACGGTAGTCGCTCGACGCACGCACGGCTAGCCCGGTGCGGACCAGGATGCGGTACAGCCGGGCGTTGGGGTGCTCGGAGGAGCGGGACCAGAATGGTTGAGGGGAGAAGAGGCTCGTTTCCCCACCGAGGACCTGGTCAAGGAGCAAGGCCGTGGCCGCCTTCGGGTCGCTAAAGGCTGGGGCCGGCCAACCGATCACCACGATGGGGGTGGAGCCCGGCCCCGCGAGCTGACTCCTCCGCGGCCCACGGATCGCGGGCTCCTTCGCATCCACGAGAGTGGGAGACCCGACGCGGCGAACACGTCCGAAACGATTACGGATCCACCCCAGGGTAGATCGGGGCTCGAATCCGCCGGCGACCACGAGAAGCGCGTTCCGGGGACCGTAGTACCGATGGTAGTAGTCGGCCACCGCCGAGGTGGGCATCCGTGCCATATCGCCCACAGTTCCGAGCGGATCCCAACCGTACGGATGGCGGCGGAAGGCGAGGGCGTGGAGCTCCTCCTCGACCCGGAACTCCGGCCGGTTCTCGTTCCCCTCGCGCTCCGATAGGATCACGTCACGCTCTCGGTCGGAGTCCCCGGCGTCCAGGCGGGCCCCCACCATCCGATCGAGTTCGATGCGGAGGGGTATCTCGAAGTGCTCTTTCGGAACCGTCGCGAAATAAGCAGTGAAGTCGTTGTCAGTGAAGGCGTTCGAGGTGCCACCGACTGAGAAGATCGCCCGGTCGATCTCCCCCTTCCGGAAGTGCGGGGACCCCTGGAACATCATGTGCTCGACCCAATGGCTCACCCCCGTGATACCCGGATGCTCGTTGACCGAGCCGACCCGGTACCAGACCCATACACTCACGGTCGGGCTCCGCCGGTCCACGGCCAGAATCACGTCGAGGCCGTTTCGGAGCCGAACGCGTTGGAGCGAGCCAGGGAATCCGACGGACGCCGGCACGGCCTCGGGGGAGTAGACCCCCCTTATAACGCTCGACTGACGCCGTTCTCCGTCAGTGCATGAAAATGGTTAAGCCCGGAGGCCCCCACCGACTCCCGTGCGGGCCGTCATGCAGCTCGTTCGACTGGGAAACACCCTCGTCTCCTTTGCCGGGACGATCGTCGGCGGTCTCGCGGCCCGTGGCGCGGGCGTGCAAATCCCGTGGTCCCTCTGGGTCTTGCTCCTCCTCGCCGCAACGTCGACGGCCTTCGTGACGGCCGGGGGCAATGTCATCAACGACCTCCTCGACCGGGAATCGGACCGAATCAACCATCCAGACCGCCCGCTCGTGACCGGAACGATATCTCTGGCCGTCGCCCGCTGGACTGCCGCCGGCCTCCTAATCGGGGCGGTGGCAGTGTCCGTACCCGTCGTCCTGGTGCGCCCTCTCGTCGGAGTGCTCCTCGCCGCGGCGCTCGGCACCTTACTATCGTATGAATTCCGATTAAAGTCGGCAGGTTTCGGGGGCAACCTGCTCGTCGCATCCTTGACCGGCCTGGTCTTTCTCTATGGAGGGGCCGCGTCGGGGATGCCCCTCGCCGTCGCTCCCTTCGCGCTGATGGCGCTCTTCGCGACCCTAAGTCGAGAGGTGATCAAGGATATGGAAGACCTCATCGGCGATGTAAACCGCCGCACGCTCCCTCGAGTCCGGGGGATGGCGACCGCGAGTGCCGTCGCGCGGGGATCGGTCGCGACGGCCCTGGGGCTCAGCGTGCTCCCCCTCCTCGTGTTGCTTCGAATCGGTACCGTCGCGGGCGTTATGTACACGGGTCTGGTCCTCGTGGCGGATGCGCTGTTCGTGGTGTCGGTCGTCTGGCTCCCTTCTCGACTCCACCTCGAACAGACCCTGAGCAAAGCGGCCATGGCGGTGGCGTTGGTGGCGTTCCTTGCCGTGGCATTCCGTTAGAGGGTACGATGGGCCGGGTCTTGCAGTATCTCACCGACAAGATCCGGAAAGGTCCCCTGCACATGACCCTCATCGACCCCGACAAGTCCGGGGGGGCCGATGCTGCGAAGGTCGCGACGGCCGCCGTCGCATCGGGGTCGGACGCCATCATGCTCGGGGGCTCGACAGGAATCTCCTCCGTGCGGATGGCCGACACGGCCCGAGCCGTGAAGGCCGCGGTCCACGTCCCAACGATCATCTTTCCGGAGAGCCCGGCCTCGGTAACCGCCGCCGCGGATGCGATCTACTTCATGAGCCTGCTCAATTCGCGCAGCGTCGACCGCGTCATTCGGATGCAGGCGCGCTCGGCTCTCGAGATTCAGCGAATCGGACTTGAACCGCTCGCCCTCGGCTACATCATCGTTGCCCCCGGCATGCGGGTAGGAGAAGTGGGTGAAGCCGACCCCGTCCCCCGCAACAACCTCGGTCAGGCACAGTCGTACGCGCTCGCTGCGGAGTTCCTCGGAATGCAACTCGTCTACCTTGAAGCCGGCTCCGGGGCGCCGTCCCCCGTTCCGCCGGAGATGGTCCGCGCCGTACGAACAGTCCTTCACGTTCCATTGATCGTCGGCGGCGGCATTCGTTCGGCCGAGGACGCGCGAAACCTCCTCAACTCCGGCGCTCAAATACTGGTGACCGGAACCGTGACCGAGGAGCAAGGAATCGGTCCGGCCTTCGAAGGCATCCTCGAGGAGGTGCGACGAGCGCGTGGCGAATGATTCGACCGCTCCGACGCATTCGGCGGCGGAGGACCGACAGAACCGGCTCTACTCCCGGTTTTTCTTCCGTGCCCCCAGCACGAGATGGACGTTGGTGGCGCTCGCCGTTGTTTCTCTGCTCGACGCAGTACTCACTTGGTTTCCGGGCGCCTCCCTGCTCCGGTTCACTTCCGGCTGGGTGTTGGTCTTCCTTCTGCCTGGGTTACTCGGCGTTCTTTTGACCACGCCGGTTGCGAAGGCCCTAGGGGGTCACTTCCCCTGGCACCGGAATGCGTTGCTCGGCCTGATGGGGGTGGCGCTTCCAGTCCCGATACTACTAATATGGCGCGGGGTCGGCCTCGCGGTGGGAACGCTGCCCGTCAGCATTCCCTTGATTCTGCTGTTCGTGCTGGGCCCCATTCTGTGGTTCCGTCACATGACGCTCTTCGGGGTATCCCTCCCGAAGCACGGAGCCTCTCTGCCCGCGTCCCTCCTCCAGCCCCTCCTCGCCGTGCTCGGCATTTTCCTACTCTATCCGCCACCGGCGGTCTGGGTGCTCGCCGGCACACTGTTCCTCCTGTTCGGGTTCCTGTGCGCTGCGCTCTTACTGAGGGCCGCGGACCGGCCACTTCGTCGAGAATTCGCCGCGTCGGGGGTCTCGTTCATTCGGCCGCTCATTGAACACGTCGGCAGCCGGGATCCGGCCGCCACCGAGATCCTGGAGAAGTTCTTCGCGGGGTTCGCGGTCGAGGCAAATGTCCGCGTGACGGGAATCCAGTTCCGGACGGCCCGCGGTACCAAAGCGACGCTCGCCCTGCCGGCGATCCACCCGGGACCGTTTGCGGCCCTCGGAGCCAGCAATCTCCCCCAGAAGTTTGAAGAAATGCTCGGCCCGAATGCCGGCCTAGTTCTCGTCCCCCACACTCCGTGCAACCACGATCTTGATGTCCCCACTGCCGCGGAGGTCCGCCGAATCGGCGACGCTGCGGCGTCGATGTTGCGCGACCTTCCGCCCGCCGCGAGCCACTTGACCAGCCCGTTGGTCTCCCCCACCCCCGGCAGTTGGGCGCGGGCTCAGGTCCTGGGCGACACCGTGCTGGTCGTGGCCACTCAGGCGCCCGAACCGACGGACGATATCGCCTACGCTATCGCGGATCGACTTGTGGACGAAAACCGAAAATCCCACGGGCCTGAACTCGCTTTGATCGATGCGCATAACTCCTACAAGGAGGACGAGGGAGATCTGACTTATGGCTCTCCCCGTGCGCTGCGGTTCGCCGAGGATGTCCGTCAGGCAGTGACCGCGGCCCGCGCCCAAGCCGCGCCCGGTACGGTCCGAGTGGGAGTCGCCCTCCGCAGCGGTTTTTCCGTCGCGCGGGATGGCATTGGGCCCAGCGGTGTTCGGGCCCTCGTTGTCGAGACGGCCGGCCGGACGACTGCCTACGTTCTCCTCGATGGAAACAACCTGCTCCAGGGTCTGCGCGACCGACTGATGCAGGCCCTCGGTGGCGTGGTCGATGACGCCGAGGTCATGACGACCGACAATCACGTGGTCCACGAGGTCGATGGAGGCGTGAACCCGATCGGTGAACGCATTCCGTTCGCGCTCCTCCGCGACGCGGTCGTGGGGGTGGTGCGTGACGCGTTGGGGAATCTCGAAACCGTCGAAGTGAGGGTAGGAACCCGCGAGGTGGCGGATGTGGCGGTCCTGGGTCCGGATTGGACCGCTCGGCTTTTGACCTCCCTCGGTGACACGCTCTCGATGTTCTCCAATGCCTTTCTCATGACGTTCCTCCTGCTCATTGCGAGTTCCACGGTAGTACTGGCCGCGCTCCGGTAGGGTGAGCCCGCCCGATGCCGAACGCCCATCCCCCGGAACCTCCCCTCGCCGCGAAGGAAGCGCTCGGAGATGCGGAAGCGTATCCGCTCCTTCGAGACCTGGTGGGTCTCGCCACGACCAATCTCGAAGACCCGGCGCACGAACGGTGGGAGAAACCCCACTACGTCGCTGCGGCGCGCTACCTCGTGAGCGTGGCGACCAAGTGGGGCCTCCGCGCACGAATCTTCGACCCCCTGACCGACCTCCCCGGCGTTGAAGGACTCCACGGGATACCTCGTCCCAACGTCATTGTTGACCTGGATGTCGGAGCCCCCGAGCGCATTCTGATCATGTCCCACTACGACGTGGTTCCGGTCCCCGCCGAGCAACGGGCCCGATGGAAGACCCCGCCCCACGAACTGACGTTCCGGTCGGACGGGCTCTTCTACGGCCGGGGGTCTGCCGATGACCTGGGGAGCGGAGTCGTTCCCTCCCTGATCGCCGTGAAACGGCTCCAGGGCGACCGATCGCTTCGCCGGAACATCCGCCTGTTGATCTGCTGTGACGAAGAGACGGGCGGGTCGGGCGGGATCGACGGGCTCAAGGCGCACGACGAGCGGCTGGCTTTGACCGACCCTGAACGCCTCCTCGCTGGCGAAGTGGCGCTCATCCCCGATGGAGACCCCCACGCCACCGCCGGCTCCTCGGGGGTGTTGTTCTTGGATGGCACCTTCGCACGCCCCGTTGAGCTTCCCCGCGTGGTGGCCTTCGGCGAGAGCCTCGTGGCGCTCCAGTCGCTCGCGGAGGCGTGGACGTCGATCTACCCATCTCCCGACTGGCCCGACCATGGCGCGCCGGCACCCACGATCACCGGCCGAGCCACTGTGACGAAGTTTGACGCGACGGGCGAACTGGACGGCCCGGCCGGCCGGTCGCGCGTCGGGGCGATCCACGCCGAGACCGACGCAACGAATCAGATCGCACAGAGCGTGACTCTCGTCGTCCACGGGGCGGCCCCCCAGCTTTCCCGGTTATCCGGGGACCTTGCGCTCCTCCTCCCCCCACCTTTTCGCCTCGAGACGGCAAGAGCCACGGCTCTGACGGTTCCGGCCGGTTCGCTGGCGCTGTCGGTGGTAGGAACGAGTGCTCACGCCGGTTATCCTCATCGAGGGCATAATCCGGTGCCGGCGACACTACAGCTGCTCGATCGCGCACTACGGTCGGGGTTGCTCGATTCGGTTTCTCCGCTCGCGGCAACATTTGGGGTCGACCTGCGGCTCATCCCCGAAATGCCCATGGACGTGGGCGTTCAGGCCGCCCTCGATTACGCGCGCAGCTGGAGTTCGACCCACGATCGGGAGGCACGAGTGGACGCTCCCCCGGACCGGGGCCGAGGTGGCTACGCCCTCCGATCCGACCATCCTGCCCTGCTGAAGATGGAACGGATCCTTGCGTCCGTCTTCGGAGTTCCCGGAATATTCGGTGAGTACGGGGGCACCGACGCCAGCAGCCTTCTCGGTCTCCGCACGCCTCGAGGCGAACCGCTTCCCGCCCTCGTGTTTGGCCTCATGGGCCGGACCTCGCATATCCACGAGGCGGAGGAGAACCTGGACCCGATCGGCGTCGCCCGCGTGACCGAGACAATTCGCCGGTTCATCGCGGAACCTTAGGAGGCCCGGGACGCGTGGTCGACCCACATCTCGGGGTTCTCATCCAAGTGCTGTGGGTCTTGACCCCCGTCTATGCCGCCAACGCCCTCGCGACACTCCCCAAGGGTCGGGGGCCTTCGATGGACCTCGGCCGTAACTGGTCCGATGGCCGCAGGATTCTCGGCGGCTCGAAAACCTGGTCGGGCTTCCTCTTCGGTACTTTCGCCGCCTTGCCGATCGCTCTGCTTCAGGCCTGGCTAATCCTCATCGCGCCGCCCAACCTTCAGCTCGTCCCCCACTACGGCTCCACGGTCGCCGCGGCGATTCCGGTGGCTTTTCTACTCACCGGGGGAGCCCTCGCGGGCGACGCGATCGGCTCCTTCCTCAAGCGGCGGCTAGGGTACACCAGTGGGGAGCGGGTTCTCGGCCTCGATCAGTTTCCGTTCGTGCTCGTGCCCATTGGCTTGGGACTCGTGCTCTACCCCGCCATCTTCGTGCCGACATTCCTCTCCGTGGAGGCACTCTTATGGGTCCTCCTGCTCACGGTCGTCCTCCATTTCGGGTTCAACTGGATCGGTTTCCGCATCGGAACGAAGAAAGTACCCTGGTGAGGCGATGTCGAAGGAAACCCCGCTGGAGGAGCGACGACAGATTATCGACCTCCTCCTCTCGTCCGGCTCGGTTCGGTTCGGACAGTTCACGCTCACTTCCGGGCAGACTTCGAACGTGTACATCGACGTCAAGCGAGCCTGGACAGATCCGACTCGGTTGATGGCGATGGCCGACGCTCTGGCACGGCGAGTAGGGGATGCGGAACGACTGGCCGGCATGGAGCTCGGAGCCGTGCCGCTCGTCGTGGCGACGGCGTTGAAGACCCAACGCCCGTTCGTCGTGATCCGGAAAGGCGCCCGAGACCACGGGACTCGGCAGCGGTTCGAGGGAGAGATCCCGACCGGCGCGCGCGTCCTCCTGATCGAGGACACGAGCTCGACGGGGGGTTCCGCCATGGAATCGGTCCGAATCATCCGTTCGGCGGGCGGCGTGGTGACCCGGGCTCTGGTGGTCGTCGACCGCGGAATGGGGGCGATCGAACGTCTCCAAAGCGAAGGCGTCGCCCTCGAGCCGCTCGTGAGGCTCGCCGAGATCCCGGGAGCCAGCGTGTGACCGGCGCGGTCCGGGACGATGCCACCGTGCACATCGAGGACCCGTCGGAAGCCGGCGCAGTGTATGGGAGAGGGTTCTTCGGAACCGTCGGGTCGGACGGCCTACAGCTCGACCGGACGGAATCCCTGTACCTCCTCGAGATGGGCCGTCTCGAGGTTCGGGCCGAGCGGGGGCGTTCCATCGACTGGGCCGACCTCTTCCGGCGGGCTCTCCGAGCCGAGCCGGGCTTCGGGATCCGATATCTCGTGTACCGCGACCTCCGGCAGCGAGGGTACGTCGTGCGGGCCGGCCCCGCGCCGGTCGCGTTCTCGGTGCTCCCCCGCGGCGGGGTCTTGCAGAAGACCCCGGCCCGGTTCTGGGTGGACACCGTCTCCGAGCGCGAACCATTCGACCTCCATCGGATCCAAGCCCTGGCCGACAAGGCCCAGTCGACGAAGAAGCAGCTGCTCGTCGGCGTTGTCGATGAGGAATCCGATCTCACGTACTATCGGATCCGGCGACCCAACCCGACCGGGGCATTGCCTCCCTTGGGCAGCGCCCGGCCGATCCCGGCCATGCTCGGAGAAGACCGCGTCCTGGTGTTCGACCCGACGGGCGTGGAGTCGTTGGGTCGCCAACAGGCGTACGGGAGTCGCATCGGAAGCCGTCTCGAGTTAAGCCTGCTCGAGGCCGTCTACCTGGTATCGACGGACGTACTCGAACTCCGCGACGCGCGATCCCGTCGTCCGGTGTCACTCGAACGGCTCGAGCGCCGGGCGCGCAGGCTCGAGGCGGGCTTTGGGGAACGGCTGTCGGTCTACCGCGCCCTGCGGGATCGGCAGTTGGTGGTCAAGACCGGGTTCAAGTACGGTGCTCATTTCCGGGCCTATCCTCGCAACCCCGAGCACGCCCACGCACGATACCTCGTGCACGCTGTCGAAGAAATGTTCCAGGCCCCCTGGTCGGAGATTGCCCGGGGAGTCCGAGTGGCCCAGGGGGTCCGAAAGGAGTTCCTGCTTGCCGGCGTGAGCGACGACCGGTCTCGAACGGTCCGGTTCCTTTCCCTCGAGCGTATCCGGCCGTAACGCGCGACCAGGCGCGTCGACACCTAGTCGCCCGGTCCTCGCGCGCCGATCGCCCGGCTCAGACGGCGCAGGTACCGAAGGAGTCGGGCGGGTTCGGTGGACCCCGAAAGAATCTCCTCCACTGCGGTCCCTACGACGACTCCGTCCGCACCCATTCGACGGATCGGCGTCACATCAGCGGACGTCCGGATCCCGAACCCGACGAGTACGGGGAGCTCGGGACAAACTCCGTGGGCTGCTCCTATAAGGACCCTCAGGGGGGACCCCGGCGCCCGAACTCCTCGGCCGGTCGTCCCGAACCGTGAGACCAAGTAGAGGAATCCCGAGCTGCTCCTCGCGAGGGTGCGGACACGGGACGCGGGCGTCGCGGGGGAACCCATCTGGACGAGCGAAAGGCCCGCCCGGCGTGAGGCCCGTACCCATGGAGCGCTTTCCTCGAGCGCGAGGTCCGGGACGATCAGGCCCGAGCCCCCCGCCGCCGCGATGGCCCGACACGCGTGACGAAGCCCGCGGTGGAGCACCGGGTTAGCGTAAGTCATGACGGCCACCGGGAGCTCGTCGGCGGTCGCCCCGATCGCTCCGAGCAGGTCACTCCATTGAGTACCGTTGCCCAGTGCCCGGGAGGCGGCAGCCTGGAGCACGGGGCCGTCCGCTATCGGGTCGCTGAACGGGAAGCCCAGCTCTATGCCGGTCACCCCGGCCTCCCAACACCCCCGGACTAGAGAAGGCAATCGACGTCGCCGGGCGGCATCCACCATCAGGTAGACGAGCAGCGAGCCTCGATGTTCGCGCCGATTCCGTCCCAGAACCTCAGCGAGATTGGGCGGCGTCATGTCGGAGAACCACCTCCAGGTCCTTGTCCCCCCGACCCGAGAGCGTCACAACGACCCGTTTCGTTCGGGAGAGCCGGGCGGCGGCCCGAACCGCGGCGTAAACGGCATGGGCCGGTTCGAGGGCCGGCAGGATTCCTTCGTCTCGGGCAACCCAGTGGAATGCCTGGAGCGCTTGCGCATCTCGCACAGAAACGTATCGTACGCGTCCGGAATCCCGCAACATCGCGTGCTCAGGACCTACCCCCGCATAGTCCAGTCCCGCGGAGATGCTCTCGGTCTCCCGGACCTGCCCCTCCGCGTCCTGCAGGATGTACGAGAATGCCCCGTGTAGAATACCGGGGGTCCCACAGACCAAGGAGGACGCCCCCGGACCGCGGCCGGCGCCACCGGCCTCGACGCCAAGCAGCTGTACGGGAGTGCGGAGCAGCGGATGGAACGTGCCGATGGCGTTACTGCCTCCCCCCACACAGGCGACGGCGAGGTCCGGGAGTCGTCCCCACAGCGCGCGGGATTGAGAGCGGAGCTCCATGCCGATGACGCTCTGGAAGTCACAGACCATCGACGGGAACGGATGCGGACCGACCGCGGAACCGAGCACGTAATGGGTGGACCGAACGTTAGTGATCCAGTCCCTCAATGCCTCGTTGATCGCATCCTTCAGCGTCCGGGCCCCCGACGTCACGGGGTGTACGGTGGCGCCGAGCAGGCGCATCCGTTGCACGTTCGGGGCCTGACGCTTCATATCGCGTGTCCCCATGTACACCTCTGTCGGGAGGTTGAGCGCCGCACCGATCATCGCCGTCGCGACCCCGTGCTGACCCGCCCCAGTCTCAGCGATCAACCGTCGCTTGCCCATGCGGCGGGCGAGTAGTCCCTGTCCGAGCGCGTTGTTGAACTTGTGCGCCCCTCCGTGAAGCAGATCCTCCCGCTTGAACCATATCTGGGCGCCCCCGGCCCGGCGCGTGAGGTTCTCCGCGTGGTAGAGCGGCGTGGGCCGGCCCCCCAACGTACGAGACCAGCGGATAAGTTCCGCTCGGAAGACCGGGTCCCGTCGGGAGGAGCGCCACGCCGCCTCCAGCTCACCGAGCGCGGGAACAAGGGTCTCCGGGACGTAGGCGCCGCCGTAAGCTCCGAACCGCCTAGGCATGGGACTTCTCCCACGCCTCCACGGCGGAGAGGAAGGCGCGCATCCGGGCGAGGTCCTTGACGCCCGGCGAGTGCTCGACGCCGGAGGATACGTCCACTCCCCACGGGCCGACCGTCGTCAGGGCATCGCCGACGTTCTCCGGGGTCAAGCCCCCCGCAAGTACGAGTTTGCGGCCGGGCGCCTTTTGAACAAGCGTGTGACACATCTCCCAATCCGGTCGTTGACCGCTGCCGCCGGGGAGCGGTCCGCCGGCGCCGTCGAGGTGAACCCGCGGATACGATTCGGCGGGTGGTAGTTCGGGGAGGGGACCAGCTTCGGGCGTCAGGGGCACCGGAAGCGACGGGACCAAGTGGTGGATCTCTAGGAAGTCGAGCCCCTCCGGAATCCGTCCGTGGACCTGTATCCGGTCGACCCCGATGTCATCGAAGATGCGACGTATGAGCTCCGTGGAGGGGTCGACGACCACTGCCCACGCCTCGGCACCGGGTGGGACCTGACCGACGAGCTCTACAGCCTGCGCGATCGTTAGGCTTCGGGGAGATGCCGGAACATCGATCACGAAGCCCGCCGCACCGCCTTCGGGGGCAAGGGCGATCGCAGTCGGCTCGGTCAGGCCACAGAACTTAACGAAGGTCTTCATGGTTCTAACCTGAATGAGGAACCCTCAACGAACGGAGGAACTCGGCCGGGTTGCGTGCCCGAGCGAATCCCGTGCCGACCAAAAGACCGTCGGCCCCCCAGCGGCGATAGCGTAGGGCGTCGGTGGGAGTCGATACACCACTGAACCCGAGCACCGGACACTGTTGGTTGGCGGCCCGGAACGTCGACTCCGCTACCGCGGGCCGCAGCTCTAGCGTGTCGAGGTCTCGTAGATTGATCCCGATGAGGTCGGGAGCTGCCGACTCAGCCAATCGCCATTCTTCCGGACGGTGGAGTTCGAGCAACACTTCCAGGCCACGGGCTTTGGCGGCGGCTGCCAGCTCCTGGATCGGACGACGGAGTAGTCCCTCTGTCTCCAACCGCGCGATGAGGAGGATCGCGGCAGCGCCGGCGAGACTGGCCGCCTCCACCTGGATCGGATCGATGACGAAATCCTTGAACAGGACCGGCAATCCCGAGCGGCGCGCGAGCTCCGCGACCTCGCGGGGAGAACCCCCGAACGCAGGTTCGGTAGCAAGGCAGGACAACCCATCGGCCCCTCCCGTCCGGGTTTGCTCTACAAACAGGTCGAGCGACGGAGTAGGGAGGTGCGCCATTCCGGAACCGGGAGACTCGTGCTTCCGTTCGACAAGCACCGCCCATCCGTCGGGCGCACCCCTCACGGCGGCGCGCAGGCTCGGAGCGCGGTGGAAGGGGGACGTCGGAATCGCTCGCAGATATCTGGGGTCTAGAATCTGCGCAGTGACCTGGGGCAAAAGGGTTCGCAAGAAGCCGGTCATCGCCCCGCCTCGTCCCAATGATGGTCCTGAGCGAGACGTTGGACGGCTCGCAACAGCGCTTGCGCCCCGCCATTGTCGAGGGCTTGTCGCGCCCGAACGATCCCGTCTCGAAGGTCGGACGCTCGCCCGGAAACCCACAGCGCGGCTCCGCTGGTGAGCAGAATGCTGCCGCGCCTGGCCCCACCCCCTCCGGCGAGCAAACGCTGTGCCTCTTCGGCGGCGGCAGAGGCCGGCAGAGGTCCCCACGGGCCCCGTCGATCCTCCGCTTCGAGCAGGTCGGCCGCGCGGACCGTTCGGCGACTCCGGCGACCGTCCAGCCAGATCACGCAACGGGACGCGCCCGACGGGGAGAACTCGTCCGTCCCGCCGTTCCCCGCAACGGCCAATCCCGCCCGTACCCCGAGCTCTGGAAGTATTCGGGCGACCCGCTCCGCGACGGACGCTTCCGGACATCCGACGACCTGGAATGGGACCGAGGCCGGATTCGTCAGCGGTCCGAGTTGATTGAATATCGTGGGGATTCCTAACCCGCGACGCACGGGCATCACGGCGCTCGTGGCGGTGTGGTAGAGCGGGGCGTGCAGGAAGGCGATGCCGAACCGCCGGTAGCTTGCGCGGGCAAATTCCAACGACGTAGTCACCGGCAGCCCGAGGGCCTCCAGCAGGTCGCTCGACCCCGCGTACCCCTTCAGGGTGCCCCGCGCGCTCCGATTTCCGTGCTTCGCGACGGGAGCCCCGGCGGCCCGGACGACAAATGCGCTGACGGTGCCTACGTTGAACGAAGGGGTTCGCGCGCCTCCCGAACCGCACAGGTCGACGGCCCCATCGGCCCGCGGTCCCGGAAAAGCGACCGATCGCCGGCGCAGCTCTCGTGCGAACGCCTCCACCTCCTCGGGGGTCTCGCCCTTGGTTCGCCAGGCCACCAGCAACGCCGCCCGTTCTAGATCATTCGTCGTCGTGTCGACCAGTCGTGCCACCAGGGCGCGCACCTGATTTTCGCCTAGTTCCCTCCGGGCCACCAACCGATCCAGCAGTTCGCCCGTCATCGTCGCGCCTCTCTGAGGAAGTTGCGGAGAATCTGTGGCCCTGCCGGCGTGAGGTACGACTCCGGGTGGAATTGAACTCCGTGCGTCGGGTGGGTCCGGTGGTCGAGCGCCATGATCGTGTGCCGGCGCGTCGACGCGGTCACGGACAGCACTCGGGGGAATCCGTCCCGTCGTACGACGAGGGAATGGTACCTCGCCGCGCGGAACCTCCGCGGTACGCGGCGGAACAGCGGAACCTCCGAGTGCTCGACCTCCACGGTCTCCCCGTGAACCGGAGCGTCCGCCCGGTCGATGCGCCCTCCGTAAAACTCGCCGATCAGCTGGTGCCCGAGACAAACGCCCAGAAATGATCGTTCGCCTTCCCAGCGCGCTAGCAACCGCCGGGCGTGGCCCGTCACCCGGCGGTCCCGGGGGTGACCCGGGCCTGGAGAGAAGACGATCGCGTCCGGGTCGGCTCTCACCGATCTGGCCACCGGTTCGGTGTACCGCACGCAGTCGACCCTCGCTCCGAGGAGCCTCAGAGCTTGGTAGAGGTTGTAGACGAAAGAGTCCTCGTGATCGACCAGCAGGACCTTCACGGTCGGCTCCCGACCAGAGTGGTCTCGAGCTCCTCGAGCTTCAGGAGGGTCTCATGGAACTCCCGCGGCGGTTGCGAATGCCACACGATCCCCGCGCCGGCGGCCGTGTGCAGCCGGTCCCGATGGATGAACGCACCCCGGATCGCGAGGGCCCAGGCCGCGTCGCCATTCCCTCGTATCAGACCGACGGCACCGGCGTACGGACCGCGCCACGTCCGTTCTTCTCGCCGCAGAAGGTGCGTCGCCCGAATCTTCGGGGCGCCACTCACGGTGCCCGCGGGAAAAGTCGCCGCGAGCGCGCTCCACGGCCCCACGGACGGGGGAAGGGTGCCTTCAACTCGGCTGATCAGATGCTCGAGACGGGCGAACCGTTCGAGACGTTCCTCCCAGACCAATCGGACGCGCCCCGGCACTGAAACCCGCCCCAGGTCGTTCCGGGCCAGGTCCACGAGCATCCGATGTTCCGCAAGCTCCTTGGGGTCTCGATGGAGGGCCGCCCTCCCGCCCGAGCGGCGCCGAGGTCGCGTCGCCGCGATCGGGCTCAGGTACGCCCGGTGATTTTGGGTTTCGAGGACCGACTCGGGACTCGCCCCCAAAATCTCGCGGTCCCCGAACTTGAGGTAGTAGAAGTACGCGAACCGCTCGCGTGCCCTAAGGAGGGTGAGTCGGTCGAGCAGATCCTCCGGCCGATGCCACGTCCGCCGGTGGCTGAGCACGACCTGGAACGCCTCG
Organism: Thermoplasmata archaeon; assembly: GCA_022749815.1. Lineage (GTDB taxonomy): Archaea > Thermoplasmatota > Thermoplasmata > Lutacidiplasmatales > UBA184 > JAKIWV01. Next base: position 74,826 of record JAKIWV010000004.1, on the reverse strand, counting down.
CCCGCACCCACGGCTTCGCGAAGCTTCCCGACGCTGCGTTCGAACTGTACGCGCGGTAACGTGTCAACGAGAGGCGTTGGGAGCTCGCCATGCGAGACGTGCCGATTCGGCGACCCGGGACGTTCCACGCGTCGAAAGCGCAGCCGAGGAACGAGGGCCCACTCGCCCAAGGGAAAGGGGCTACCCCGGGGTGCCCTCGCGACCAGCGGCTCGAACATTGAGGTCGCGTCGAATCCGACGTATCCGATGAGCGTCCGTCCCGCGTCGCCCCGCAGCTGACGCCGGGTTCGCGCGTCGAGATCCTCGGGAGTGTCCCGAGGGTGAAGCGTCCACGTATCGTCCGGTTCCGTGAAGGAAGCCGCCCACCGCCCCGCGAGGCCGGGAGCGAGACCCCGCTCGAAGTACCCGGCACAGTCGCTCCGCTCCGACGCTGCGACGAATTCCGGCCACGGATCCATTACGCGCGCCTCCGTTCGACCAGTGCGCGATGCATCGATACCAGCGTCCGCCGGGCCTCTCGAACCGGAACGGCGAGAGTGACCGAGCGCGGGGTGGCGCTGAGCCCCTCTCCCCGCCGGAGCGAGGCCAGAGGCAACCGGGCCACATCCCGGAGCGCCCCCTCGCCAATCGCCGTCAGTAGACCCACCTTGTACGGGCCCTCCAGGACCATACGATCGCGGTCGACGAGCGGTTGCAACGCCTTCCGCCCGTCCGACGCGCGGGTCGACTCAAGCACGACGCTCAGGAGAGTCGAGGACGTGAACAGCGTGATGATGTTGACGCCCGCGGAGGTGAGGCGTCGGGAAACCTCCGCCACGACGCCCGGTCGCTGTCGGCCTCCGGGCACCCGGATCCGCAGGAGGCAGACCGGCGAGAGCAGGGTCAAGGCACGCATCCCTCCAGGCCCCGAAGTGGGCCCAATGACGGTGAGGGCCCCGGGATCGTTGAGCGGGACTACTCGGATCTCCACGTTCGAGTCGCGGGCGGGCTCCACGGTAAGTGGGTGGAGAATCTTGGCGCCGAACTGGGCGAGCTCCTCTGCCTCCACGTAGGACAATCGAGGGATCGGTCGGGCCGCGGGTATCCAACGAGGGTCAGCCGTCAAGACGGGGACCCCGCGCTTCACGAGCTCGACGCGGGACGCTCCGAGCATCGCCCCCAACGCCGTCGCAGTGTAGTCGGAGCCACCCCGGCCCAAGGTGGTGACTCGCCCCTGGAGGCTCCGACCGATGAAGCCGGTAACGACGGGTACCCGGCCGTCCCGCAGCCAACGCTTCAAGGTCCGGCGCACAGGCGCCGCGCAACGGGCCACCAGGATGGTCGATGCGCCGTACTCGTTGTCGGTGACGATTCCGAGGCGGTCGGCTTCAACGCCGACCGCCGGAATCCCGGCGGCGAGTAACTGTGGAAGCAGCCAGTACACGGAGAGCCTTTCTCCCTGGCTGACAATCCGGTCGCCCTCGGGCGGGCTGATCTTCCCCCGACCCTCCATCTCCTGAACCAGACGATGAAGCCGCGCGAGATGGATCCGACCGACCCGACTGAGTCCCGGGTGGAGGTCGGTAATGTGCGCGAGCACTCGAGCGTGGGCTGCGCGGGCCCTAGGTGAGATGAGCAGGGACCCCAGTAGATCGGTTACTCCCGCCCTGGCGGACAGTACGATCACGGTCGGGCCCTCCTCGTCGTGACGGCGTCGGATCCATCCAATCACCCGGGCCGGGCTCGAGAGCGTCGCGCCGCCGAACTTTACGACGACGGGATGCCTTAGGGTCACGCTGCTCGGGACCCCCTCAGATGATTAGGCCCAGCGCGTCGGCGAGCTCCGCGTTCAGCACTGAGCCGCCGGCCCCTCCCCTGACGGCATTGTGGGACAGGACGAAGAACCGGAGGAACGGCGGGTCCCAACGGACCCGGCCCACAACCGCCGCCATGCCACGCGCGGGCTCGGGCTCACCAGCCCAACGATCTCGATTTGGTTGGGGGCGGTCGGCTTGGGGTCGCAGCTCGACCGGGGGATGTGGAGCCGTAGGCAGTGAGAGCAGCCGGAGGGGATCGAACTGCCTCCAGGCCTGGGTTAGCGCGGTCAACGTAGGGCGGCGCTGGGCCTCAAGCGTGACCGCTTCGAGGTGGCCTTCGCGCACCGCCACCCGAACGCAATTGGCCACGAACGGCACCCGCCGGGAGATGACTTGTCCGCCTCGGACCACTCCGAGGATGCGGTTCGACTCTGCCGCGACCTTTTCCTCTTCCTGAGGGATGTACGGGACAACGTTGTCCGCGATCGAAAGAGAGGCGACGCCCGGGAAACCCGCCCCCGAAAGCGCCTGATATGTGCTCACGTGCACCGCCCGGGGCGACAGGAGCGCCCATACCGGCGCCAGGGCCAGCACGAGACCCGTCGCAGTGCAGTTCGGATTGGTCACGAGCAGCGGACGACCGCGCGCCCGGCGGGCGAGCGCGCGCAAGTGGGCGGCATTGACCTCCGGAACCAGGAGCGGGACATCCGGGTCCAACCGATGGTCCGCGGCGTTCGAGAATACGTGGATCCCGCGGCGCCGGCACTCGGTCTCGACAGGACCCGCGAGTCCGGAAGGAATCGCTCCAAATACGATCCGCACACCCTCGCGCTGCAATTGCGCCGGCGAGAGTCGTCGAAGCCGCTCCCTTGCGAGCTCGCTCGGAGGCTCCTCGGTAAGCTGCCAGACCTCCTCGAGTCGTTGCCCCTCTGACCGTTCGCCCCCTGCCAGTCGGGGCGGGGCGAATCGAGGATGTCGGGCCAAGAGACGCGCGAAGTGCTGGCCGATGTAGCCGCTCGCACCCAAAATCGCGCTCGGGATCTGGTCGGAATCGCTCATGGCAAGAATCCTCCGGAAATGGCCAGGTCGGCGACCGCGCAGGCCGCTACCGACTCCAGGACGACCACGGCCCGTGGAACGATGCACGGGTCGTGGCGCCCAGTCACGACGAGTTCCTGAGTCCGGTGGGTGACCAGGTTGACCGTTTGTTGAGGTCGAGCGATGGAGGACGTCGGCTTGACCACCACCCGAAAGACGATCGGCATGCCCGTGGCCAACCCGCCGAGGATTCCCCCCGCGTTGTTCGTGCGAGTCACGACGCGGTCTCCTTCCCACGCGAACGGGTCATTGTGGGCGCTCCCGCGCATCTCCCCGGCACGGAACCCGGATCCGAATTCGATTCCTTTGACGGCCGGTACAGAGAAGGCTAGACGGGCTACGGTGCTCTCGATGGAATCGAAGAACGGCTCGCCTAGACCGATGGGGCATCCTACGATCCGGGTCTCGATGGTCCCTCCAACGCTGTCCCCGTCCTTTCGGGCCATTGCGATCGCTTCCTCCATGCGGGCTGCTGCTTCCGGGTCCGGGCAGCCGACCTCGTTCATGTCGCGTCGTCGCCGAATCTCCCCTATCGACAGGTCGGCGCCCACCGTCGCGAGAATCCCGCCGACGCTCCGTGTGAAGGATGAGATGTCCACCCCTCGACGTTGGAGCATCTGGCTTGCGATCGCTCCGGCGATCACGAGCCCGACTGTCATTCTGCCGGAGAATATCCCGCCCCCGGACAGGTCGACATCGGGCCCGTATCGCACCCGGGCCGGAAAATCCGCATGGCCAGGCCGCGGAGTGTCTCGCAGACGGTCATACGGCCCGCGTTGGATGTCCTCGTTGGCGACGTGCATGCGGATATCACGACCATCCGCGATACCAGCGACAATGCCTGAATCCACGACCAACCGATCCTCCTCCTGTCGCTTCGTAGCCAACCGACGGCCCACGGGCCGTCGGCGGTCGAGGTGCGCCTGGATGAGATCCAGCGCAACCACCGTTCCTGCCGGCACGCCGCTGATGGAAACGCCCACTTCTGGCCCGTGACTCGACCCAACGATGGTAAGCCGGTACCCGCTGCCAGCACTCATCATCGTACCAATCCTCCGCCCTCTGTCAGCGCGCCGAGCGCGTTCCAGAATCCAGGGAAGGACTTCGTGACAGCTTCCGCTCGGCCGATCCTAGACGTACCGTTCGTCGAGAGCCCGGCCACCGCCGCGCTCATCACCAGTCGGTGATCCCGCAGCGACGGACAGTCCAGACGGCGCGGGGTGAGGGACCCCCGAATCTCCAGGCGTGACGGTGCCGCGATGACCCGGGCGCCCAAAGCCCGGGCCAGTCGGGCGGATTCAATCCGGCGATCGGATTCCTTGAAGGCGATCTGAGGTGCACCCGTGAGCCGACTCGTACGGCCCGGTACGAGGGCCGCGAGGACTGAGACGAGCGGAAACAGATCGGGCGCATCGGTGAGGTCGACGGTGATCGGCTCCACCAATGGGCCGGCCACTCGTACGAAGCGCGCGGCCCGTCGGACGCGAGCCCCCATGGCGGCTAGGATGGGCAAGATCGCCAGATCGGCCTGAGGAAGATCGTCTGGCACTCCTTCGACATCGACCGATCCGGCCGTCGCGGCGGCAGCCGCCCACAGATAGGCCGCCGACGACGCGTCGCCCGGTACCCGAATCCGGCCGGAGCGGTACCTCTGGGGACCATGGGTAACGAAGCCGATTCGACTACGGCGGACATGGATCCCTCGCTCGTCGAGGACGGCGCACGTCGCGTCGATGTACGGTCGAGAAACGGTCGTCCCGCCAAGGCGAAGTTCAGAACGGCCTGCCAATCGTGGCAGGACCATCAGCAAGGCAGAGGTGAACTGAGAGCTCACGTCTCCCCGGATCGCCACTCGCCCGGGCGAGATCGGTCCACGGACCACGCAGGGCAAGCATCGGGTTTTGGACGGGGTCTGCACCCGGGCTCCCAGCGTACGGAGCGCTCCATACAGTTCTTCCATCGGCCGAGATGCCAGTCGGCGGGACCCGCCGAATCGGACGGGATTCCCGCCTTGCGCGGCCGCCGCCGCGAGAAACCGAAGCGTCGTTCCGGAGTCGGCGCAGTCAATGGCTCCCTGAGGAACCTGCGCTCCTCCGGGCCCCGGCGACACTACCCAACCGTCGCGAGACCGGCGGACCTGCGCCCCCAGAACCCGGAGCCCGTTCCGTGTGGCCCGCGTGTCGTCGGAGTCGAGCGGTCCGACCACCTCGCACGGCGCTTCGGCGAAGAATGCCGCGAGGAGTGCGCGATGGGTGTAGCTCTTCGAAGGCGGAGCCCGGATGCGGCCGTGGATGCGGGCCGGCCGAATCCGTTTCACCGTCATGGGACCCCCGCTACTACGCCCTCGGCTCGGCGCAGCTCGACGATCTTGACGACTCCGAGGTCGGACGGAAGATGCAGAGCCACCGAAGCCGCGTTCGGGGGGGGAACGAAGGCGGCCAGAGTGGGGCCCATCCCGCTGACTCCGGACATGACGGCCCCGTTTCGAGCCAACTCCGATCGCAGAGCGCCGTAATCGTAGTCCATGACCCGCTCGACGAGTTCCGTGTTGAGGGTCATGGCTTCGGCCCAGTGACCGGCCCGGGCCGCCTCGGCGGAGGCTTGCCCGGCGCTGATCTCAGTCCGAAAGCGCTCGGACCAGGTGGTCGAAGGGGCATGGGATCCCCTCGGGATCCACAACACTACTCGCAAGTCGAAGTCGAATGGAGCTGGCTGGAGCGAGGTCCGTCGGGAATTGTCCGTCAGCGCGACGCCTCCCCGCACCGCGGCCAGACAGTCATCGAACGCACCGGTGGCGCTGAGCCCGATCTGCTGGGCGACCTCCGCTGCAAGCCGGGCGATCTCTTCCGGGCCGGGCGACTGATGGAATGCGCCTGCGACCGCGCGAAGGACGGCTCCGCTGACCGCCGAGGAACTCTTGAGCCCCTTCGCGACCGGCACGATGGACTCGATTCGCAGCGCGCCCGAGTACTGGCCGCCCGACCCGTATCGGGACAATCCGACGGCGAGCGTTTCTCGAACTAAGGTCGAATCGGACCCGCGCTCGAGCCGGATCCGCTGTGAGTTCAGCGCGGGGTCCGCATGCAGTTCGATTTCGGCGTGGACCGGAAGCGCAACGGCAACCGCACACCCGACGCCGGTCGGCAGGGCATTGACGATCGTGACCGCTCCGGAGCTCGTTCCTACTCCGCGCACAGTACCTCCCTCAACGCCGCTTCTTGCAAGGAGGCCGAGGGGGCGGAGCCCCACCAGAGCGCATAGCTCTCGGCGGCCTGGTACACCAGCAGCCTCGACCCATCCTCGTAAGAGGCGCCCTGCTCCTCGGCCCTCCGTCGAAGGAACGGGTGAATGGGCGCGTAGACGAAATCGAGAACGTGGGTCGACGGTCCGATCGCCCCCGCCCATGGGAGATCGAGATTGGGGGCCCCCTCCCTACCCGCAGGGGTCGCATGGATGACGAGGCGAGCGGGCGTGAGGTCCGATCCAACGCCAACGGTGCTTCCGTATTGCTTGACGAGCCCAGCGGCGGCCTCCGCTCTCCGTGCGACGACTATCCCACGGCTCCCGAGCGTGGTGGCGGCGGCCAGCGCCGAACGGGCGGCCCCGCCGCTCCCGAGGACGACGACAGGGGACTCATCCCACGCCCCGGATTCCTTGAGTTCGGAGAGTCTCCGACGGACCGCCGCGACATCCGTGTTCTCCGCGGAGACTCCCCCTTCGTCGAAGGTAAGCGTGTTCGCGCACCCGGCGAGCTCAGCGGCGGGAGTGACGCGGCTTGCGAGGCGTAGCGCCATTTGTTTCCACGGATGGGTGACGTTGAGCCCGCGGAATCCGCCCGAAGCCAGGGGTCCGACGCTGGCGACGAGATATTCGGCATTGGCCATGTCCAGCGCTAGATAGAGGCCGTTTCGCTTCTCTTTCTCGAACCAGAACGAATGGATGTCCGGCGACCGCGAGTGTTGGATCGGATGGCCGACCACGGCGAAGAGGTGACCCATTCCCCCGTGATCCTCGTACCGTCTCAGCCGATCGACCGGCAGTTGAGCCGGCTCAACCGTGTCAATGTCAGCGGATGGGGTAGAGGCGGGTAGGGCGCCGTAGACCGCGAACATCCCCAGTCGGCGCGCCCAGGCACGCGACAGCGGCCCCGTCGGGCCCGTCGTGTGAAGCACGTATGGCTCGAAGGCGCCCACGGGGGAGAGTTGGGGGAGCAGCTCAGCCCACATTCTTCCGAAGTCGCAGGGAAGAACGACCTTTGCGATGGCGCCGAGGGGACGTGGCAACTCGAGCAAACGGCACACCTCCTCGATCGAGACCGACTCGGCCACGTGCGAGGAGACGATCAACGACGCCGTCAGTCCGGGGCCCGGTTCTGGCGCCTCAAGTAGGGCGCCGTCGCGAGCCCGCTCCAGGTCGAGGAACCGGAACGGTAACCGAGCCGCGTATTCTAGAAGGGGCGCACGCTCGTGGAAGGCGTCGGGGCCCTCTCCCCCCTCTGTTCGGGATCGAAGGGTCGCCACAAGGGGGATGGGGGCCGGGAACAGGCTCTCCAACCTCTGGCGCTCGTCGGGGGAGAATCGATCAAGTCGAACCTCGCCGAGGTCGGCTCCCGCTTCGGCGGCCCGGACGAGTTGGGCCTTCACCGCCGCCACCGTGCGTCCGGGGCAGCATGCGATGAGCAAGGGAGGATGGGTCGTCATCGCTCGTCGATCTTTTCCTCCACCGCGACGCCCAGGTGTCGACCGGCGGGGAGAGTCACACCCCAAACGGTCGCCCCCGGCTGAAGATCGGTCGTCGCCACCGGCGCGACGTCTGTGGTGAGCCGGACCGTTTCCGCCTCCTGGAGGAACACGGTGTATCGCCGGTTTTGGAACTCCCCTTCGATCAGCAGCAGGGGGCGACGCTCGATCTTGATCCTACCTACCCGGACGCTGCGAGACGCCCCTCGTGGGCTACCGACCAATATCGAGTCGCCCGGGACTAGCTCGCTCAGATATCGGGTCTCGCCGTTCGCGAGGAGCGTGTACAGGTGCGCCGCTCCGGCGTTCACCCGAAACGGCCGAGGGCGAGTGTAGCGCGAACCGACGGCTTCACTTGCTACATGGTATAGGAACGCCGCTGCGCTGCCGACGAGGATCCCTTCCTCGGGTTCGAGCAGGGAGGTGGTGTCCACGATCACACGGTCCCCGGTGCCAGCAGGGGTGACCGCCCGAACCGGAATTCTCTCCCACTGCAAGGTCGCCGGAAGCTGCTCGAGGCGTCGCTCGATAAGGTCGACGGTCTCCGTCGCTGAGACCTCAACGACCACCGTATCGGCGCCGTGCTCGAGAGCCCCCAGGAACGCCGGTATCTCAGACGGCTCGGCAGTGACTACCCACAGCGTCATGCGCGCGCTGCGCGCGGCGACCAACGTCTCGAGCGGGATCACGCGCTCGCCCCCCCAGCGAACCGCCGACGCCTCGCCGCGCGTTAGGGCCTCGACGACCGGCGCAAGCTCCCCGGGACCACGGACCCTGTAGAGCCGGACGACAGGGGAACGGGAAGGCGAGTCACCGATGAGTTCTTGGAAACCGTCTGGTGTGGAGCGGTACCAGACCTCTCCCGGTTGGGGAGGAAGCCCCGGGGCATCGACCGAGGTGAAGCGTCGAAAGCCCCGTCGTCGGGCCCGCGACAGGATCGAATGATTGACCTCGGGTTCGGGGGACGAGAGCGCGACGACGATCCGATCGAGCGACACAGCGGTCCTCTATGTGCTCCCGTGTAGGATCGCTGCAACTTGCTTCGCAAAGGTCTCGACCGGGCGACGCTGGAATAAGTTCCGACCGATGCAGATTCCTGCGGCCCCCGCGGTCACGGTCTCGCGGACCAACGCTAGAAAGGCGTCGTCGTCCTCGAGACGACTCCCGCCCCCGACGAGCACTGGTGCTGGCGTCGTTCGCACGAGCCGGCGGTATTCCTCGAGTGATCCAGGATAGGAGGTCTTGACGATATCGGCGCCGAGGTCTGCGGAGGCTCGGCAGGCGTGGCGGACTTCGTCCGGGGTGCCGCCGTTCGGTTTTTTGACGTAGGCCATGCACAGCAGCGGAAGCCCGGTCGCGCGACATTGGTCGGCGGCCACCCCGAGGTCCCGGAGCATGTCTCCCTCGTCCGGGACGCCGAAGTTCACTTGAACGGAGAGAAGGTCAGCCCCGAGCGCGGCCGCCTCCTCCGCGCTGCCGACGAGGACCTTTCGGTCAGAGTTCGGATTCAGACTCGTCGACGCAGACACGTGGATGCCGAGTAGAGTGCGGGGGGCGAGGACCGGCACGAGCCCGCGAACGGCTCCCTTCGTAACGATGACCAAGTCGACGCCCGCTCGCTGAAGCTCAGCGACCAGCGTCGGCATCTCTTCGAGCCCGTCGATCGGTCCCATCGATACCGAATGGTCGAGCGGGACGGAGAAGAGCCGGCGGTCTCCCGGGAAGATCCTTCTCAACCTCAGTTGTTTTCCGTACATGCTTCTCCTCGCTTGTGTTCACCGCGGGGGAAGCGACCGGCGGACGCACCGCTCAGAACGAGTGTCGGAGGGTGGCGCCGACCGGGCGCTCCCCTTTCACCAGGACCAGGGCGTGACCGCTCGCAGGCCGGACGGCCGAAGGTCGTCGACCAAAGCCGCGACGGTCATCGAGCGTTCAGACCACCCGAGCGATATTTAACCTTGAGGCGAGCCGTCGACCGCTCCGATGGCCCCATCGATCAACAATCGGTGCAACGCGAACCCCCGGAGCATTGCGTCCCACATCCGATGCCGAACGGTGGGTGCGTCCGCGAAGGCCGCCACCATCTCTCCCACGAACCGGCTGTGTTCCTCGTCCGCGGTGACGTGGAGGGAGTAGTACGCCAGGTGATCGTCATCGACGCCGTAGTGCCTCCGGAAGGCTGGAAGGAGCCGCTGGCAGAGCTCCACATTCGGCGGCTCGGAAGAGCCTCCGGCCGAGACGTAGAAGGGTTCCTGCCGATTGATGTAGAGGAAATCATCGATCGCGACCATGGTCGACGGCAGCAGAGCGGTTGCGTGGACCTTCTCCCGAGGGAGGCCCAATCCCTCGCAGAAGTGAAGCCAAAGCTCGGGGTGGCCTCGCGCCTTCCCTTTCGGGTCCCCGGCTTCCTCGACGAGCTGGTCCAGGATCATGCGCCGAAACCGGTCGTACTTGGGTTCCCACGAGCAATTTGAGAATCGCTCGGCCATCGCCAGCGGCACGCAGGCCAACCACGGGTAGAATTGAGCGGCCCAACGATGGACCACCGCGCGGGGGGCTGTCCCGCGTTCCATCTCTTGGAAGAACGGATGCCGCTTGAAGGGATGATTCGCGAGCTTGAACCTCTCGAGCTCGCGCCGGAACCCCTCCCCCTCGTGCAAGACCCACGGCGGCTCGGCCATCGACTGGTTTCCTCCCGCGCGAGCGGCCGCCGCTATATGGGGAGCGAGGTTCGCCGGTTAACCTCGGTCCTTAAGCCCCTCGCTCCGCCTTCTCCGCTGTGTCGACCGACGCCGGGGCCGACCGGATCGTCCCGCCGTTCGGACCTCTCGAGGGCGTTCGGGTACTCGATTCGGCCCGAGTGGTCGCCGGCCCTTGGGCGTCCACTTACCTGGGTGAGTTCGGCGCGGAGATTATCCACATCGAAGGGCCTCCCTTCGAGCCCCCGTACTCGGACCCGGCTCGGACGTTGCCCCCTCTCCTCCCCGCAGGTGCCGCCCCCGGCCAAGGGGTTTCCGAGTCCTGGGTCCAGTACTCGCGCAACAAGCTCTCTCTGGGCCTGGACCTGAAGCGTCCCGAGGGCCGGGCCGTCTTCATGGACCTCGTGCGACGGGCGGACATCTGGATCGAATCCTCCCGACCCGGAACCTACGACGGGCTCGGTCTTTCCGATGCGACGGTCCGGTCGGCCAACCCTCGCCTGACCGTCGTGCACGTTTCGGGCTTCGGACAAACGGGCCGGCCTGAGCGGATCAGCGCTCCCTCCTTCGACCTGATCGGCCAGGCCTACAGCGGCTTCCTGTCGCTCCAAGGGAACCCGGAACCCGACCCTCCCATGCGGTCGGGCACGGCCCTCAACGATACGGTCACCGGCCTGTCCGCCGCGACGGCGGCCCTGATGGGCTACGTCCACGCGCAGCGGACCGGGATGGGCCAAGTGGTGGACGTGGCCCAGTACGAGGTCTTCTTCACTCTCCTAGAAAACCTGGCTCTCGACTACTTCATGCGCGGTGTCGTCCGGGGCCGGCACGGGAACGCTCACCCCCGATTGCACCCGTACAACGTGGTACGGGCGATGGATGGATGGGTCGTAGTCGCGGCTCCCACCCCCCCGAGCTGGGCTCGGCTCCGCGATCTTCTAGGTCTCACCGATCGACAGCTCGACGATCCCGGCTTCCGCATCGCCCACCGGGATCTGGTCGACCCCGTCATCGATCGCTTTTGTGCATCGCGCACCGTCGAAGAGCTCGAACGGATCGGCCGCGACCACGATACGGCGATCTCCCGGGTGTACCGGATCGACGAGCTCGCGCGCGACCCGCATTTCAACGAGCGGGGGATGTTCCTCGAGTGGACCGACCCGGTGGCGGGACCGGTGAAGGGCGCCGGCGTTGCGCCGAGGTTCCAAACGACGCCCGGAGGCGTCTGGCGCGGCGCGCCGTGGCTGGGGCAAGACAACGAGGCCGTGCTCGGCCGACTTCTAGGCTACTCCTCGGAACGGATCCACTCCTTGCGGAGGGCCGGCGTGCTCGGCGAGCATCGGGTCTCTCCCGCGGCCGCCCCTCGCTCCCCGTTCTACTCGCGCGAGGGCCAGTGACCGACCTCGCCTCGGTTCTTCCGGACGATCCTCTGCGCTCGGAGGTCGAGCAGTTCGCCCGCTCGCACCGCTTGGCGGAACGGTCTGCCACACTGGACGCCCACCCCGAATTCCCTTGGGCAGAGTATCGGTCGATGGGAAGAGAAGGGTGGCTGGGCCTGACGCTGTCCCCCGACCAGGGCGGACGAGGCCTCCCGCTCCGTAGGGCCGGCGCCGTACTCCAGGAGTTCGCCTATTGGGCCGGCACCGCCTTCGCCAAGCTGTCCCTTCAGCCCGAGTTCACGAGTGTCATTGGGGCCCAGGGGTCGGCAGAGCTCCGGGCGCGGTTCGCGATTCCGCTCGCGCGCGGGGAGCTCCTCATCGGCAACCAGGTCACGGAGCCCCAGGCGGGCTCCGACCTCTCTCGGCTGTCGGCGAAGGTCCAACATCGCGGCGACCGGCTGGTTCTCTCCGGCACGAAGAGCCAGGTGGCGTTCGCGGCCGATGCGCAAGCGGCTCTCGTCTACGTCCGTCCGGCCGACAGCCCGGTGGGCGGGGGCGGAGTGTCTGCATACATCGTACCTCAGGACCTCCCAGGCATTCGACGGGAGGTAGTCGAGGATCTGGGCGAGCGCTGGATGCGCCGGGGGACCGTCACGTACGACTCGGTGGAAATCTCGCCCGCCCATCTCGTCGGAGAGCCCGGCCGGGCGCTGGAGTACCTCAAGGGGGAGCTGACGCACGAGCGGGCTCTACTCGGTGCGATCTATCTGGGCGTCGCACGGGCGTCGTGGGAGGAGACGGTCCGGGAAGTGGGGGAGCGGGTGGTCTTCGAAGAGCCGCTATCCCGCCAGGAGGCGGTCGCGTTTCCCTTGGTCGAAGACGGTACTCGACTGGCCGCCGCGTGGCTATTTGTCGAGCGCGTCCTCGAACGATTGGACCGAGGAGAGCGCGCCGACGATGCCGCGGCGATGAGCAAGTGGCTGGCGACGCACGTGGCGCTGACCGCCCTGGACCATGCGATACAGTTCCATGGGGGCCGAGGCTACTCCAAGGAGCTCCCCCACGAACAGCGCTGGCGGGACGTGCGGAGCGGAATGCTCGCTCACGGAACCTCCGAGGTCATGCACCGAATCGCCGCCCGTCGCCGGTGGCCGGCGGCGCGGGCGGCCGACCGGAAGGCCGCCTAAGACGCAGTCTTGAGGCCGGCCCGCTGGCGCAGCGCGTAGTAGAGGCCGCCGAACGCCGTCGCCGTGGAGGTCTTGAACCCCTGTCGGCGCAGGCTCTCTTTGACCTCCTTGGGGCTCTGCCGTAGGTCGAGCGTCTTCGAAGAGTCGTACTTGTACTGGAACGTCCCGTTGGGCCCCCGCGGGAATGCCTCCCAGTCCTTGGCGTTCGTGACCCGTAGCTCGTGGAGCTTCTTGTCCTGGGGGCCGGGGGCGAACATCGCCATCGTGAGATGCTCTTCGTTGAGCCACATCATCGTCGCTTCCCGGATTGCCTCGTCGGTGGAGTCGTCGAGGGCCCCCGGTGCGACCTGCGCCTGGACCCAGCCGACGAGGGCGTCGAACGTCTTCTCTGAATTCTCCTCCAGCATCTGCAGGACCGCGACGCGGATCGCCGACTTCCGCAGCAGGCTGATGCCGGTGTCGGAGACCCGGTAGTCGGCGGTGAGGCCCAGGAGCGCCTCCGCATTGTCCGCGAGTTCCTTGAGCGAGTAGACGAAGAGGGGAGTGGGCTGCTCCGACTCCGAAACGTACCAGAGCGAGAACTCCTGGCCGTTCGTGACGAGGGCCAGAGGAGAGCCGACGGCGCGCGAGTTCTTGATCGCCTTCTCGGAGTCGGTCCCAGGGTTCGGGGGCCGCTTGATGTCGAGAACGACGCGCGGCTTCCCCGCCTGATCGAGCAGGGCGTAGTCGGCGTGGGAACCGTCCGCCTTGACAGGGAAATCGAGGTAGACCTGCTTCTTGTCGTCGGGGTCCCATCCGAGCGTGACGAGGAACGGATTCACGATCCAGTGCTTGATCTGCTGCTCTGTGGGCTCGGTCACGTCCCTCAGAACCTCGGTAGCGACGAGGTAGAAATCTCCCAGACGGCGCGACAGGTCGGCGGCTTCCATGTCAGGAGGATTGGAACCTACGGGCCTTAAAGGTTCGGCCAGAGGCCCCGAGGATTCGGGACGAGTCGCCCGGCGGCGAGCTGTTCGAGATAGGGGCCCACTTTGACGAGCGGCGGGTCGATTCCCTCGTACGCGGGCAATCCGAGCAGGTCACTCATCAGCCATTCGACCTCATAGGGATACAGAAGTGTGGAGCCCAACGCCGTCAGCCACCGGGTCAACCGGCGGGCGCCCGAAGCGGAGGTGGTCCAGTACCGGGGTCGCTTCCCTAGCACCCAGAACATCCGGTCCGTCAGTGCCCGATACGTGAGGCGTTCGGGACCGCCCAGGTCCAGGCGGCCCGAGTCCCCGCCGTGCGCCTCCCGCCGCAGCACCCGGGCCAGGTCGGAGACGGCGATCGGGCTCACGTGATAGCCCCCATCCCCGAACATGGGAAAGAGCGGATACCGGCGCATCAACCGAACCATTTCGGAGAGCAGGACATCGCCGGGTCCGAACAGCATCGTCGGACGAACGATGCGGTACGACAGACCGCTCCCAGCCACCGCGACGTCGAATCGCCGTTTGTATCGCAGGTACGGTAGATCCTGTTCGAGCGAGGCCGGCGCGGGCGGAACGCTGACCTGAAGAAACCGTCGAACCCCGGAGCGGACCGCCGCCTCCAGGAGACGCCGCAGACCGTCATGGAGAGACCGGAAGGCCGATTCAGATGCCCAGCGGTACCAGGCGAGGTTCAACACCACGTCGACCTCGTCGAGCAGCGGAGCCCAGTCCTGCACTGCCGTCAGGTCCTCGGGGATCCACTCGACCTCGGGGCCTTCGTTGGGCGTGGGATGCCGGTGCAGCGACCGAATCCGGAAATCTGAACCGAGCGTGGAGAGGACCGCCCGACCGACGAATCCCCCACCCCCGCCGATGAGGAGCAGGCGGAGCCGAGAACCGGACGGAGCACTCACGGCGAGGCCGGTGCCGCCGGTTGGACCGCCGCTCCGGAGCCGACGACGCCGGTCGGCGCGCCGAAGATCCCTTGCCAGGCCCGCAGTATCGGCTCCCGAAGGTCCTCAATGGGCACCCGGACGCCCCGCTCCCTGGAGACCGACGTCATGACTTCCCCCGGCAGACCGCACGGGTGGAACGACCGGAAGACCGACAGGTCGGTGTCGACGTTCAACGCGAACCCGTGGAAGGCGACCCATTCCTCGACCGCAATCCCTACGGAGGCGATCTTGCGCCGGCCATCGACCCACACCCCCCGCTGCCCCTCGCGGCGCGCCGCTGTCAGAGACTGCTCCGCGAGGGCACGTATGACGAGCTCCTCGAGATCCCCGACGTATCTGCGTACATCCCGCCTTCGCTCATTGAGGTCGACGATCGGGTACCCCACGAGCTGGCCGGGCCCGTGGTACGTGCTCTTGCCCCCCCGTTCCACGTCAAACACGGGAATCCCCTCCGGGAGCACATCCCCCTCGCGACCCTGGACCCCCACGGTGATCACGGGCGGGTGTTCGACGAGGATCAGGGTGTCGGGGATTTCGCCGCGCCGCCGAGCCGCTCTCATCGAGCGCATTTCGGCGAGGGCATCGGCGTACTCGCGACGGCCCCACTCACGATGGTCGACTACCGACTCGACGGGCGACATGCATCGGTTCCCCCAACCAGAGCAGCGCGACCTCTTGAAGCAACTCCGAGAACGTGGGGTGCGGATGGATCGTGAGCGCGAGGTCGCGGACGGTGGCGCCCATCTCGATCGCGAGCCCCACTTCGCCGACGAGCTCGCCGACGCCCGTCCCGGCGCCCTGGAACCCGAGGATCGCGCCCGAATTGTCATCCCCCACGATCTTGACCCACCCGTCGGTCCCGTGCGAGGCATGAGCTCGCCCGAGCGCGGCGTACGGAAACCGGGCCTCCCGGGCCGCGTGCCCGGCGGCCAGGGCCTCCGCCACGGTCAGGCCGACGGTCGCCAGTTCGGGGAGCGTGAAGACCACGGAGGGCATCGCTTGGAACTGGAAGCGGGTGGAGAGGCCCGCGACGGTTTCGGCGGCGACGACCCCCTCGCGGTAGGCCTTGTGGGCCAACATCGGGGGCTGGCAACAATCCCCGACGGCGTAGATGTGTGCGACATTCGTGGCCTGCCGGTCGTTGACGGGAATGAAACCGGTCTTCGCGTCCCGCAACACGCCCGCCTCCTCGAGACCCAACTCGTCCGTGGCGGGTCGTTTCCCCACGCTCACGAACAACCGGTCGGCCGACAGTTCCGAGCGCGTTCCTTCTTTCTCGACCGTCAGTCGGACGTCGCTTGCCGTGCGATCGAGGGCGATGGCCTTCGTCGCGGTGTGGACCTTCACGCCTCGCGCCTCGAGGCGTCGGGTGAGCTCCCGAGCCAAGTCGGGGTCCATACCCGGCAACAGCTGAGGCATCAGTTCGACGATCGTGACCTGGGCGCCGGCCGCGGCGAGGAATTCCCCGAGCTCGCAACCGCTCACACCGCCGCCCAGTACGAGCACCGACCCCGGGAGCGAGGTCCAGTTCAGCACATCGTAGGCCGTGACAACGTCTTGACCATCCGGCTCGAATCCCCGAAGGGACGATTGGACAGCGCCGGTGGCGATGATGGCCTGTTCGAAATCGATCCGCTCCCGGCCTCCGTCGGGCGCCGTGAGCTCCGCCGAGCGCGGGCCGGTGAAGCGCGCCGTTCCCCAGAGCACAGTGACGCCGGCACTCTTGAGAAGGGAAGTCACCCCTTGCCGCTCCTTGGCCACCACGGACTCCTTCCAACGCTGAGCCGCCGCGAGGTCGAACTGCCATTCGCCCGTGGTCCGGAGCCCAACCTCGGGACCTTCGGTACGCAAGGCGTCGTAGAGCGTCGCGACGTGGATCAGCGCCTTCGACGGAATGCACCCTCGGTTGAGGCATTCTCCGCCGAGCAGGTCTTTTTCCACCAGCAATGTCGTTCGACCGAGCTGGCCGAGGCGGATCGCCGCCACGTAGCCGCCCGGTCCCCCGCCGATCACCAGGACCGTGGTCGTCCGGGAGTAGGTTCCGGCCATTGTCAATCGGTCCCGGCCACGGGCTGGGACGGCGCGAAGACGTCGCGCTCCAACGTGTCGGGCCCCGGCGGAGGCGTCGCCTCCGCCGCCGCGACCGCCTCCCGAAGGGTCGCGTCGATCTGTCGGTCCATTTCCCGCACGAGATCTTGCGAGAGCAAGCCGAGGGCACCGAGCAGTTGCTCCAGCCGAGGCATCGGATCGTGCTCGGCCGCACGCTCCTTCCAGTCTTTGGGTTGGTACCTGCCGGGATCGTCCGACGTGGTGTGGGGGCTCATCCGATAGATTACGAACTCGAGGAGAGTGGGGCCTTCCCCGCGTCGGGCCGCTTCGAGGGCCTGGGACAGCTGGAGATAGGTTTCGATGAAGTCCGAACCGTCCACCCGCCGCCCCGGCATCCCATACGCCGCGGCCTTCGAGGCCAACTCCGCCACGTGGCTCTGCCGTTCCACGGGCATGGAGATCGCCCACTGGTTGTTCGTGCAGCAGAAGACGACGGGAAGATGGAAGACTCCCGCGAAGTTCATCCCCGCGTGAAAGTCGTTCACGGACGTGCCTCCGTCCCCGAAGAAGGCGAGGGCAACGGCCGCGTCGTGGCGGAATCGGAACCCGTAGGCGCACCCCACCGCATGGGTGATCTGTGTCCCGACGCAACTCGACATCGACACCTGGTGAACCTCGCGAGCCGTGGGGTGGCACGGCATTTGACGGCCGAGGCCCGGGTCGAGGCCGTCCGCGAACAGGTGGTGAACGTACGTACCGAGCGGGTGTCCGCGCACGAGGGCGACGAGCTGTTCCCGGAGCCCAGGGAAGACCCAGTCGTTCTCGTGCGTCGCAAGGCCGGCCGCGATGCTCACTGCTTCTTGACCCGTGCCGGGGCCGTAGAATCCCACCCGACCCTGCCGTTGGAGAGCGATCATCCGCTCGTCTAGCGCCCGGGCGGTGCGCATCCATCGGTAGGCGGTCCACAAGAGGCGGGACCAATCGGCGCCGAGCAGTCGCTGGAGGTCGGGGGCCGAGTACGGCAGGGGCACCGGTGAGGGTCCCGCGTTCATTTGAGTTCCGCGAACAGTTGGTGCGGGTCTTCGATGTACGATTTCACCACCGCGACGAATTGGGCCGCCACCACTCCGTCCAGCACTCGATGGTCGAGTGAGATGGAGAGATTCATCAAGTCGGCCGGACCGATCGTGCCGCCCGGACGGTACACGGGCCGCCGGACTATCTTGTGCACGCCGAGGATGGCGACCTCGGGATAATTGAGGATCGGCGTCGCGAGCACTCCGCCGAGGGCGCCCAGGCTCGTGATCGTGAACGTGCCGCCGTTCATCTCCGCCCGGGTCAGCTTTCCCTCGCGGCCCTTTTCGGCCACCTCCTGGATCTCCCGGGCGATCTCCGTCACGCTCTTCCGGTCGGCGTGGTGCAGCACGGGCACGAGCAGCCCGTCGGGGCTGGCCGTGGCGATCCCGATGTTGTAGGACTTGTGGACGACCAACTCCTGCCGCTCGTCGTCGAACCGAGCGTTCACTCGCGGGTAGGCGCGAAGTCCCGCGACGACACCTTTCACGATGAACGGTAGGTAGCTCAGCCGGACTCCCTTCTTCTCGACGTGCTTCGCCATACGGTCGCGGAGGAGGACCAGCTCGGAGACATCGACTTCCTCGACGTACGTGTAATGCGCCGCCTTGTGCCGAGCGTCCGTCAAATGCTCGGCGATGACGCGCCGGATCCCGCGCAGTGGAACGCGTTCGAGGACGTCTTCGTCGTTTGCGGGGGGTGCCGCCCGTGGCGGTTCCGCGAGGGGAGGCAAGGGGGACGGGGCCGTTGTGGTTGGGACGGCCAGGGTCGCGGGGGCCCGTCCGGGAGTCAGGTCGCCTTCTAGTATCCGACCGCCCGGTCCGGAGCCGGAGACCATCGAGAGGTCGATCCCGCGCTCGGCGGCGAGGCGGCGCACGAAGGGCGCGGCGAGGTACCTGCCCGTGCCCGCCGGGCCGGGCGCCGCGGTCGCTGGCGACGGGGAGGCGGACGGGAGCGGGGTTGGAGCCGGGGGAGCCGGCAACGAGGGGGCGGCGGTCGATGCATGGGTAGGTATTGTGACTTCGCCGCCGACCTCGAGGGTCACGAGCACGGCTCCGACCTTGACCTTCTCCCCCTCCTGGGCGTGAATCCGTACGACCGTTCCGCTCTTGGGGGAGGGAATCTCAACGTTCGCCTTGTCGGTGAGTACGGAGACAAGGGGGGCGTCCTCGCGGACCGAACCGCCCTCTTGGACGAACCACTTGACCACCTCGCCTTCTGCGACCCCCTCGCCGACGTCGGGCAACTTGAACTCGTACAGCATTCGAGATCCCTCCGGTCAGGCCGCCTTCACGGTCGCGACGATCGCTTCTCGGATCCGAGCCGCATTAGGAAGATACAGATTCTCGAGGGCGTACGGGAACGGAGTGTCGAATCCGGTGACCCGGGCGACGGGCGCCTTCAAGGAATAGAACGCCTTTTCCGCGAGGACGGCCGCGATCTCAGCGCCGTATCCACAGAACCGGGCGGCTTCGTGGACGACGACGGCCCGGCCGGTCTTCTCGACGGACCCTAGGACCGCCGAGGTGTCCAATGGCGAGAGGGTTCGGAGGTCGATGAGTTCGGCGGAGATCCCTTCGGCCTCGAGGGATTGGCAGGCATCGGTCGCCGGTGGGATCATCGCCCCGTACGCGAAGACGCTCACGTCGTGACCCTCCCGGACATTGCGTGCCTTACCGATGGGCACCCGATGGTCCCCTTCGGGAACCTCCCCCGTAACGGCGCGGTAGATCCGCTTGGGCTCGAGGAACATGACCGGATCGGGGTCGAAGATCGCCGAGAGCAGGAGTCCTTGGGCGTCGGCCGGCGTGGAAGGGACGACCACCTTGAGACCGGCGGTATGCGTGAAGTAGACCTCCGTACTTTGGGAGTGGTAGAGTCCACCCTTGATGCCCCCGCCGTACGGCGACCGGATGACCACGTGGCAGGGATACTGCCCGCCGGAGCGGTAGCGGAACTTGGCGAGCTCGCTCACAATTTGGTCGAAGCCGGGGTAGATGAAGTCGAGGAACTGTATCTCCGCCACCGGCTTGAGCCCGTACAACGCCATCCCAATGGCGGTGCCGATGATTCCGGTTTCAGAAAGCGGAGTGTCGATCACCCGCTCACTCCCGAACTCTTTCAGCAGACCCTCGGTGGCCCGGAACACGCCCCCGTTCACCCCGATGTCCTCCCCGAGAAGCAGCACCTCTGGATCGGCGGCCATCGCAGTCCGCAGCGCCCGATTGATCGCCTGAACCATCGTAATTTCGGTCACAGCTTCACCAGTCCCGTCTGGATCCACCCCTCGAGCTGTTGGCGTTGCTCCTCCAAGGCCGGCGACCGGGTCGCGTAGACGTCATCGAGGAACGACAGCGGGTCTGCCGCACCGACGGATTCCGACCGTTGCACCGCGCCGGCGATGTCGGCTCGGACTTCCTCCAGCAACTGGCTGTCCCGCTCCTCGGACCACTGCCCCGCATCGACCAATTCGTGCTTGAGCCGGCCAATCGGGTCGCGTTGTTTCCACTCCGCAAGCTCGGCGTCGGTTCGGTACCGCCGGGGGTCGTCCGACGTGGAGTGGGGGCCGAGACGATAGACCTGGGCCTCGATGAGGGTCGGACCGTCGCCGGCGATGGCGCGTGCGCGAGCCCCCCTGACCGTGCGGAATACCTGGTGCACGTCGTTCCCGTCGACCACGACGCCCGGCACCCCGTAGGCGGCGCCCTTCTCCGCCAGCGTTTTTGCAGCGGTCTGGCGGCTTCGGGGCAATGAGATCGCCCACCCGTTGTTCTGACAGAAGAATATCGTTGGCGTGCGGAACACGCCGGCGAAGTTGAGACCCGCGTGAAAGTCGTTCGAGCTCGTCGCACCGTCCCCGAAGAATGGGATCGTCACGATCGGGTCGTTCCGACGACGTGCCGCCATGGCGGCGCCGACCGCCTGGGTGATCTGAGTTCCGATCGGGCTCGAGGGGCTTACGAAGTTCCGGTCCCGGTACCCGTAATGGTTGGGCATTTGACGGCCCTTCAGCCGGTCGGCGGCGTTGCCGAAGAACTGGTCGAGGAGCTCTTCCGGGGTCACACCTCGAACGAGAGCAAGGCCGAGTTCCCGGTACGCCGGGAAGATCCAATCCTTCGCCTCCAGGGCCCAGGCGCAGGCCACCTGCGCGGCCTCTTGGCCCATGACGGGCACGTAAAAACCGATCCGACCCTGCCGTTGCATCGTGAGACATCGTTCATCGAGCGCACGAGCAACCACCATCGCCCGGTAAATGGAGGGGAGGTCTTCCGGCGCGATCTCGGTGGCCAACGTTGACGTCGCAACCGGCCCAGACACCAATAGCGGCACGAACGAGAGCGCCCGACAGAAGGGAGCGGGGGGGCCGATTATAGCTTTGCGCGGCGCGAGCCGAAAGCGGCCTATTCAAGAGCCAGAAAGCCGGCTACATCCGATCTCTGAAGCGTAGTCGGGTCAGGGTATCAGCAACCGGGACATCCAAGGCCCGGCCGGTCCATACCCAAGATGGCGGTAGTACTCACGGGTGCCGACGGCGCTCATGACGAACAGCGACCGGTACCCGGCGTCGCGGGCCCGCGCTTCGGCCGCCTCTAGGAGTGCCCGGCCGAGCCCACGATGCTGGTACTCTCCAGCGCCGTGGGGCGCGACGGTCACCGGCACTTCCACACCCAGCACCTTGAGCTCACGGACCACCGGTTCCGTGAGGCCGCCGACGGTCTGGGACCCTGGAAAGCGGAGTCGCAAGAATCCAGCGACGATGTCCGTAGCGGGGTCTTCCCAGCTCAAGAACACCTCCCGGCCCCCCGAGGCATCGTACTCCTGGGCCTCGAGCTCCAGAGCGTCGGGGTCGGGCGTGGCTCCCCGGCCTGGTTCCCGGCATCGAAGACACCGGCACCGCCATCCCTCTGCGCGGAGCTGTTCACGGGCGATCTGTCGGAGATTCCCGTTCCGCACGCCGGCGGCGATTAACCGCGCCGGAATGTCGCGCTGGATGCGCTGGATTCGAACGTAGGGCGGAATCTCAGCCTTCTCCCGTGCAAGGAGCCTGGCCGCTGTCGGCGTGTCGTACGGGGCATACCGTCCGGACGTCCATTCGTCGAATAGCGCGGTGCCCGGTACGACCAGCGTCGGATAGATCTTCAACATGTCCGGCCGGAAGTCCGGATCCTGGAACATGGTGCGGAAGTCGGCGAGGTCGCGTTCTGGATCCATCCCGGGGAGTCCCAGCATCCAGTGATAGCACACTTTGAGACCGCGATCCCGCGCCTCTCGAGTAGCCCGACGCACCTCGTCTACTCCGTGGGCTCTTCCCGTCGCCCAGAGGACCCGGTCCGTCAGGCATTCGACTCCGATCTCGACCCGCGTGACGCCCGCCGCGAGCAGCTCGGGAAGAATTCGGCCGTCGCACCAATCGGGTCGAGTCTCGACGGTGAGGCTCACGCATCGACGTGCCGCGGTCTCGTTAGCGTGCTGCGCCTCGTCGAGCGTGGCCGCCGGGCCACCGTTGAGCCCTTCGAAGACCCCTCGGAAAACGTCCTCGCGGTAGGCCGAAGGTCGGGCGGGGAACGTGCCTCCCATGAGGATGACCTCCACCTTTGACGTCGAGTGACCGACTGATTCGAGCGAAGCGAGCCGATGTTCAGTGATCGCACGCGCGTCATAGTGGAGTTGCGCTCCCCGGAGGGCCGAAGGTTCCTCCCCCGTGTAGCTCTGCGGCGAGCGATGATCCAGGCCTCCGGGGCAGTAGGTGCACTTTCCGTGAGGGCAGGCCGCCGGGGCGGTCATCACAGCAACGATCGCCACCCCCGAAAGCGTTCGGGACGGTTTCCGACGGAGGATCTGTGCGGCCCGAGCCCGTTCGGTTCCGCTCGCGCGGGCCAGGAGCTCGGCGTTCGAGAGCATGTGGTCCTCGATCCCCGCACGGATCCAACGGAGCTTCTCCCGCTCGAGCTCATCTCGGTCGCCGGGCACGACGAAGGGCGAGGCCCCCGATGGGCCCGCCGTCACCGTTCGAGCCATTCGCGCGTCTCGCCGGTGACCGTGTAACGGGTGCGTCGCAATTCGTCGATGGTCCGGCTACCGGTCAGGAACATCGCGACCTTGAACTCATAGACGATCTGCTCCAGCTCGGCGCGGGCCTGGGCGTATCCCGTCGACGCTGCCCGGAGGACCCCCCCGGCGATTCCCGCCGCCGTGGCGCCCAGAGCAATCGCTCTGGCCACGTCGAGCCCGGACCGGATCCCTCCGCTGGCAACGATCGGCAACTCGAGCGGCACCAGTTCTCGGACCGACACCGGGGAGGGGATCCCCCAATTCCAGAACGTCTTCCCCACGCGGGCTTCCCGATGCGCCCCTTGGGCTACAGCACGGTAATGCTCGACGGCGGCGAAACTCGTACCCCCCGTCCCGCTCACGTCAAACGCGCGGACGCCGGCCGTCCGGAGGCGCTCTGCGACGAATCGCGAGAGACCCGCCCCGGTCTCCTTCGCGAGGACCGGCAGCTCCCGGGCTAACCGCTGGATTTGATCGAGGCAGCCGCGCGCGCGTCGGTCGCCCTCCGGCTGAACCATTTCCTGGAGGAAATTGAGGTGGATCGCCAGCGCCTCAGCGCCGATCAGCTCCATCGCGGCCCGGGCCTCGTCCAGGCCAATCACACGGTCTCCGGGGGATTGGGCGATGATCTGTGGAGCACCGATATTGGCGAACTTCAGCGGAACGGGGAACTTTGCTACGCAGGAGTAGCTTTCTGGGTAGCTCCCTTTGAGGATGGCTGCCCGCTCGCTTCCCACCCCCATCGCGATTCCGACTTCGGCCGCCGCTCGGGCCAGATTGCTGTTGATCGTGACAGCACCAGGGTAGCCTCCCGTCATTCCGGTGATCATGAGAGGGGCCTGAAGCCGCTTCCCGAAGAATTCCACCGACGCATCGATCTCACTGAAGTCGATCTCCGGTAGTGCGTTGTGGAAGAGTTGGATGTCGTCCCAGTAGCGGTATCGTCCCTCGACGTTTTCGCCCAGGACGACCTTCACGTGCTCGGCTTTCCGGTGGCTCAGCAGGCCCGCCGCGCCGGCCGGAGGCGGGCGCCGACCTTTAGGAGCCTTGCGGTGTGCACCAGCTCCCATAGACAATCTCCCCCCGAAGGGCGCGAGAAAGCGCGCCATGCCGAAGTCCGCTAATAAGCCCTGCGTCAGCGCCGGCCTCCGCCGCGGCCAACATTGATTCCACCTTGCCTCGGATCCCCCCCGTCACGTCGGGGACACCCTCGATTGCCGGTAGCGACTCGAGCACTGCGGGAGTAATCCGGGGGATGGCTCTTCGGCGCGGGCTGCCCCCGGCAGGCGCCAACACTCCTTCGACGTCGCTGACAAAGACCAGGCGGCGTGACGGAAGGTGGCGGACTAGGTCGACGGCAATCGTGTCAGCGGACAGAACAGAGAACCCCCACTCCTCATCCGGCACCACGTCACCGAACGAGACCGGAACGCCTCCCTGGCCGAGCACTCGGCGAAACGGCTCAATGTCCAGGCGCACCAATCTTCCCGCGCGGTTGATCGAGATTGCCTGGGCCGGAACCGAGAACGGAGCGAGCCCCGCATCGACGAGGGTTCGGAGGACCTCCCCGTGCAGCCGCCGGACCTCGGCGCTCACGATCGCCGCCCCGCGGAGGCGATGTTGACGTTCGGAGGGGTCCACCGGGGGACGGGCCAAGTTCCAGCGAACGGCGCCAGGGTGTCCGAACGAGCCGGCCCCGTGAAGAACGACGATGGGCGGCCCTCCGGACTGGGCCAGCTCCTCGGCGAGTCGGTGGAGCACTTTCGGACGCAGACGAGCGGCCTCCTTCTTGCGAGTGAGCACGCTCCCCCCCAGTTTGACGACGACCGGGAGACGCTCCGTCATGCGACCGGCTATTCCGGCCAAAGGCCATTAGTCCTTGGGCCGGAAAACGTGGCTCCGGCTAGTGAGGGCCTTGGGGACCCGCCCTGGGGTTCAGCAGCATGAGGAATCCAAGCGTCAGGGGAAGAATCCCCACCCACCAAAGCCAATTCGTGAGCCCGCCCGCCAATTCGATCACCGCGTTAAGCACGAGGAACAGGCCCACGCCGCAAAGGACCGCGGCTCCGACGATCCAAGGGATCGAAAGCGAGACCTTCTCAGCGGAGTCGGCTCCGTCGGCACGCGCGAACTCAGCCACGAATCAGTCACCAGACCGCCATCTCAAATGAGTTGCGCCTGAACCACAGGCCGTGATCAAGGGCTCGGGTCAGCCACTGGATTGCCGAAAACGGCTTGCGAGGGACCGGCAACTATTCACATTTCCCGAGCGCGAGGTTCTGTCCAGAAATCGGGTGGTATCCGGCCGGGATCGAAGTGCTATGCAACGTCGGGTGGTGGGGGCCGCCGAAGGCGGCCCCTGTGGTGTCCTACCGTCAAGGCGCGATCGTTGACTAGGGACTGGGGGGACCTGCGCTCGGGGCAGGAACCGGCGAGCAAGTGGGGGGAGGCCCCCCCGACCTTGCTTCTACCCGCCGCGACTCGTGACCATCACCGGCTCGGCCTTGTCCGGTCGAATGTGCCCAACCCCATGCTTCCAAATCGCAAAGGCTAGGAGGACGATACCGAACAGGATAATGGCGGAATCCAACGTGAACAGCTGGAGGGGGGTGAGGAGTCCGAATGTGAATGGGAGTGTGTTGGGGACATAGCATGCGGTGTGGCCGTCGCACTGCGGGGGATGAATAGGGAAGAGCACGAGCAGTTCGATGAGAATGAAGGCGACGGCGAGCATTATCGCCGAGACAACCGCAAGACGGTTCCCCGGAACCCGTCGAAGGGCCGTTCCATAGGGACTCGGGGTGAGGACGGTGTGGCGGAACTCGAGGAAGGTGACTAGGTAGGCAAGGACCAAGATGGCCCCCCACAGCGCGAGTTCTGCCTGGACTGTGGTAGGTGTGGTCGAATCGCCAAAGGGCGGCGCGAATGCCACGAACAGGAGGTATGCAAATCCCCCGGCGTTGAGCGCGAGGGGGGCCCAGGCCGCCGCACGATGGAGCCGTTGGTCCACTAGGGGCGCCCCGAGCGACATCAGGCTAGGTCGAGGTCGAAGTCGCAACAGATGATGAGAATCACGGTTCGTTCTTGCACGAACGGCGACTGCCTGCAGCAATGAGCAGAAGGGCCCCACGCCCGATAGGTCCTGTGGGCCTAGACTGCACTTGTATAACGTCGGATGTCCGTCATCGATCGGTGGGCCCCGATTTGACCTCGGATTGGACTCTCACTCGATTACGAACACGAGCTCCACTTGGCCGCTGGGAACACGACGAGTGGCTTGCTTCAGGATCTCCCTCCACCGGAATCCCCCTACGTCAGGCAATCCTGCAGCGATCCCTGGGGTCGTGCCTAAGGATCGGTGAGGCTGGACCATGTTGTAGTGGACGCGGAAGCCTTCCATCAGAGTGGCTGCCGTCCGTTTTCCATTGAAACCACGCATCACCCGGATTCGGTCCTTCTCGGTCCCGTGCAGGCGCTCGATCAGGTTGTTCGACGTCTTGCTGCGAATCGAGGGAACCCGGATGTGGGGGTTCACCAAGCCAGAGCGGGAGCGGTACGCAAGTTCTCGGCCGATGGCCTTCGGATAGGACCTCATGCCGTCGGTATAGACTTCCGTCGGCCGGTCCGGAGTTGCCGCCTTCGCCTTTCTCAGGATTGCGCGGGTGTCCGAGAGACCCCGAAGGTGGCTGACGTGAGTCGCCATCAGAAATCTTGAGTCGGCATCCATGACATTCCACAGATATTGAGGTGTTCCGTCCGTGTTGATCACTGTCTCGTCGATATGCCAGCGCTCGCCGGTACGGGCCGGCATCGCGTTCATCCACTTGGCGGCGAGCGCCGAGTATCGCCGGATCCAATCGTAGATTGTCGAAGGGGAAAGCTTGAGACCGTGGGCTTGGTCGAAGTGATCCGCGACCTTACGAAGCGAAAGTCCTCGAAAGTAGAGGTCTAAGGCCAGCGCAATCTTTTCCGGGTCGGATCGACGTTTCTCAAATCCCTCCCGCGCAACGAATCGGTGTCCACAAGTCTTGCACAGGTATCTCGAAATGATTCCGGTCTTGTTTCGCCGATTCCCGTATCCAATCACATCCTGGGATCTGCATTTGGAACACTCCAGACGCGATGGGCGAGGTCGGTCCCGTTCTCTCAGGCCATCCCTCAACCGGACCGAGAGAATGTGGATGCATCGACGACTGGTGCTCCGAAAGAAAGCACAGGTGCAAGACCAACGATCGCGTCGTGCTTGCACCTGGTACTTCCTATCCGGCCGACTCTGCGAACGAACGAAATACAAACTCGGAGACATGGTCTCGATCTGGTCACCTCGAGCGAAGATGGCGAGAGCCGGTGTCCTCGAATCCGGCCACGGCGCCGCTGTCGTTGCCTCCATTAGACTCCTAATCCACTTCGGAAATTAGGGTTCTAATTACTTAATGCGATGTAGAGCTCTGAACGATGAGTTCAGAGAAAGCGAATGAAGCTCAAACGAACCAAGAGCCGAACATACAAGGGAAAAGACTACTACCGCTGGACGGTGCAGGTCCATCCGTCTGACATCCAGAAGCTTGGGTGGATCGTAGGTTCCGAGCTCATCGCCGTTGTTCGAGGAGAAACGCTCCAAATCCGGCTTCGAACCAAGAGCTGAGCCACACCGTCGGGCTCCAGAGAAGAGCCCTGTCAGACATCCGAGTCCGGACATTCCGGCGTAGCGCACTTCCCCGTCCTCGCCGTTGGAGCACGTTGGCGCCACCCGTTCCTGAACACCCGAACCCGGACAGGGTTTCACCACCCGAATTCGAACATTTCCCGAGCGCGAATACGGTTAAATAGGGCAGACAGGGTTGGCATTTTTTGCTGACATCTGTCAGACAAACGGCGGTCAGGCCGAAGACAAATGGGGCGATTTCGCGGGTAGGGTGAGCTCTCGATGCACCTCAAGCGGATCCGCACGCGGAACTTCAAGTCCTTTTCTGGCGTCACCGAGATCCCGTTTGCCCCCGGGTTCACCGGGATCGCTGGCCCGAACGGAATGGGCAAGTCCAACATCGCCGACGCGGTCCTGTTCGTGCTGGGACCGACTAGCTCCAAGGCGCTACGGGCGGACCGCCTGACCCATCTCCTGTTCAACGGGGGAAGCTCCAAGAAGGCCGCGACCGATTGCGAGGTCGCTCTCCAGTTTGACAACCGAGATCGAATGCTGCCGGTCGACTCCGACGAGGTCGAGCTGTCGCGGTATGTCAAGATCGCGCCGTCGGATCCGGAAGGGTACTATTCGTACTTCTACGTCAACGGACACCGGTCGACCCAGGGGGAGCTTGACAACATCCTCTCCCACGCCCGCCTCTCCGGGGACGGGTACAACATCGTCCAGCAGGGGGACGTCAACCGCATCGTGAGCATGGGCCCGGTCCCCCGCCGCGGCCTGGTAGAGCGGTTGGCCGGCATCTCTCACTACGACGAAGAGCTCGAGAGGGCGGCTTCCCGTCGCATGGAGCTCGAGCAGAATCTCGATCGCATCGGCACTCTCCTCACGGAGATCCGGGCCCGCCTCCAAGCCCTCGAGGGCCAACGGGTCCAAGCGATTCAATACAAACAAGCCCAAGACGAGAAACGACACGCAGAAGCTCGTCTCGCGCGGGCCGGCGCCCTGATGGCTCGACAGGAAGTCGAAACGTGTGAGGGCCAGCTCAAGAAGATCACCGATCAGATCACGAAGTTCCGTGCCGACCTGGCGCGGCTCGAGGGGCAGCGTGACCAGCTCGCGGGAAAGATCTCCGAGCTCGAGTCGGAGATCGCCCGTCGATCGGGCGACGACGCTCAGAAGTTCAAGACCGAGCTGGACGGTCGACGCATGGCCTTCGCAACTCTTGAGGAACGGTTTCGTTCCACTGAAGAAGACCTCGCCCAGCTCAAACAGAAAGCGGCCGTCCTAGCCCCCGAACTCCAACGCGCGGAGAAGGAGGCGACCCAGCTGGCCGTCCAGGAGAAGTCCCTCGCGGGCGAACTCTCCGGTGTAACGGGTAATCTTGGCGCGGGGCGGAAGTCGCTGGAGACCATCACGGGACAGACGGATAGTTCCCGCGGAAAACTCCTCGAGATCCGCAAGCAGACTCTCGTCGGTCAGAAGAGGCTTGAACAACGCGAGTCGGCTTGGCAAGCGGCCATCCGTCTCCGGGAGGGCACCCGGGGCATCCTCGCCACCGCGGAGCAAGAGAAGGCTCGAGCGGAGGATGACCTCGAGAGCCGAAGCGTAGAGGTCCGCGACCTGGAGCTCCGGATCAGGCAGTCCCGTCCGGGCCATACGTCGGGGGGCTCGACTACGGCTCAGCTTCAGCAACAGTTCCTCGATCTCAAGGCGAAAGAGAAACGGTCCACAGAGGACGCGGAGTCGCTGGGCCGAGAGGTTCAGGAGCTGAACCGTCGATACCTCGCGCTGGACGCCCGCCTCAAAGCGGTGACACGACCCGGGGCCAACGCATCTCCTGCGGCGGCCGTAGACTTCCTACTCTCGCAGCGCAATTTAGGGAAAATAATCGGAATCCGGGGCACGGTCGAAGAGCTTGGAGAGTACGAGCCCAAGCACCAGACCGCCCTCACAGTCGCCGCGGGCGCCCGCTTCCAAGCCCTCGTCGTCGAGTCCGACGCGGTGGCCGAGCAATGCATCAAACTGCTCCGGGATGAAAAGCGCGGCCGCGCGACGTTCTTACCGCTCAACAAAATGCTCCCAGGTCGTCCCCACGGCAGATCGCTGATCGCCGCGAGATCAACGGGAGCCGTGGGATTCGCTCTCGACCTCGTAAAATTCGACGAGGCCCTACGCCCAGCGTTCTGGTACGTCTTCGGTGAAACGGTCGTCATGCAGGACCTCGCGGGGGCTCGTGGTCAGATGGGCGGGGTGCGACTGGTGACCCTCCAAGGAGACCTCATTGAGTCGACGGGCGCCATTACCGGCGGGTACACGGACTCCGCAGGACGGAGCGGCCCGGACAGCGCTGCAGAATTGAAGCGTCTCGGCGCGGAACTTCGGGCGAAGAGCGACGCCGAGGCGAGGATTCGAGTCGAGCTGGCCGCACTGACCACGCAGATTCGCACGCTCGCCGAAGAGCTGGGTCGACGCGCCGGCCAGGACGAATCGCAGGCGGGCGCCTTGAAGGTTCTCACCGCCCAGCTCGAGGAGGCACGGGAGCGCCTCCGGGAGGCCCGCGCGCGCTCCGAGGAAGCCGAGAAGTCCGTCGTCGGGGCGACGGCCCGGCTCGCGAAGGAAGAGGCGGCCGTGCAGACCGTCGAGACCGAAGTCGCTTCCCTCAAGGTCGGACACCAAAAACTCCAAGAAGACTACCTTGGCCACATGCCGGGGACCATCTCGGAGAAGATCCGCGCCCTCCAGGAGACGATCCAGAAAGCCGAGGAGGACCGGGTACGGGTCGAACGCGACCTGGCCGCCACCCGCGCCTCCTTGAAGGCAGCCCGAGTCCAGCTGACCGCCCGTCGCGACGAGCTCAAACAGCTCGAGGAGGAGCGCGGCGAGAAGCAGAAGCTCGTCGCCTCCGTCCAATCCGAGCGCGACCAGGCCAAGGCGTCGCTCGATGCCCTCCGGACAGTCGAAATCAAGCTGACCGCCGCGGCTCAGGAACTCTACGCGCAGAAGACCAAACTCGAGACCGAGCGCCTCCGGGTGGCGGAGCAGTTGACAAAGGCCAGCGGCCAGGCCGAAACCCAGACCGCACTCCAACAGCACGAAGAGGTCCGGTTGGCGCAGGCGCGCCAGGCCCTCGCCGAGGTCGAAGAGGCCCTGAAGCAATTCCCGGCCACCGCGGAGGACGACGCCAAACCCGTCCCGGTCGACCAACTCAAACGAACGATCTCCCAACTGGCCGCCCAGCTCGAGGCGATGGGGTCGGTCAATCTCCGTGCCCTCGACGAATACGACAGCGAGAAGAAACGGCTCGACGAATTCGATGGCGAGGTCCAGCGCTTGGGGGGAGAGAGGGGGGACCTTCAGAAGCTCGTCGACGAGATCGAGAAAAAGAAGCGGGCCCGGCTGATCGAGGTCGTGTCCGCCGTGAACCAGGGGTTCCACGACATCTATCTCGAGCTGTCGAACGGAGGCCAGGGGGAGGTCGTCCTCGAGAATCCCGACGACCCCTTGCAGGCCGGCCT
This sequence comes from Thermoplasmata archaeon, assembly GCA_022749815.1. GTDB lineage: Archaea > Thermoplasmatota > Thermoplasmata > Lutacidiplasmatales > UBA184 > JAKIWV01. Next base: position 43,666 of record JAKIWV010000004.1, on the reverse strand, counting down.
GCTGATCCGCGCGTCGCCGTCCGGGAAGAAGGTCTACCGGCTCGAACAACTTTCCGGCGGCGAGAAGTCCCTGGCCAGCCTCGCCTTCGTCTTCGCCCTACAGCGTTACGACCCGAGCCCCCTCTACGTTTTCGACGAGGTCGACATGTCCCTCGACGCGGTGAACGCGGAGAACCTGGGACGGATGCTCCGGCGGAACGCCGAGCGAGCTCAGTTCGTCGTCATCTCTCTGCGCAAGGTGACGCTCAAGTTTGCCCATCGGCTCTTTGGGGTAACGATGCACGGGGACGGCTGTTCCCGCGTGGTCGGCCTCCGGCTCGATGAGATCGTCGACGCCGACGAACGCGAACGAAGCGACGCCGTCCTGACCCCGACGGTGGGGGAAGCGGCGTGACGATCTCCCAGTTCGAGGCCCGGGAGCTGCCGGCGCCTCTGGGGAGCGGCGCGGTCTCGCGCGAGGCGGCCGAGCGGGTGCTCAATTACCTCGTCTTCCATCGTTCCCTCCACGGCGAGCAGGACGGGCAAAGCCCGCTCCTCGACCGGTACATGTCCCTCGTCCAGGACCTCAAGGAGGGCGTGCACGTCGTCATCGCCGACCCCTTCGACAAGGCCCTCGCGATGCTCTTCGAACTAGTGCTCGACGAAGCGTTCGACCCTTGGGAGATCGACTTGGGCCGGTTCACCGAGCTCTACCTGAAGCGCATCCGGGACGACGGCGGGGTCGATTTCGCCGTCGCGGGCCGGTTGGTGTTCATGGCCTGGAGCATTCTGTGGCTCCAGTCCCGGGAGATCCTCGCCAACCGGGAGAACCCCCCGGACCCTTCGCTCGATGCTGGGCCGCCCGACGATGGGTTCCTCGGAGACCTCACAACGCCCGAGGCGGTGGACGTGACGGCGGCGGTCCTCGAAACGCCCGAGGCGCCCCCGCTGGAATTCATGGTCCGGCACCAGGAGGCTCGGCCGGTCTCCCTGCTCGAGCTGGTCTCCGCGTTCGGAGCAGCAGAGCAGGAGGCCCGTCGGGCCCTCCGAGTGCAGGAACTGCGGGAGCGGTTGCGCGAAGAGCAACGATCCCCCCCGGAGATCCTGGTCCATGGAGAGATCCCCGAACGGGATGTCGCGGATTTTTGGGAGGTCGTTCGGGGGCATCCGATCGGAGAACCGTTCCCCTTGCTGAGCCTCTGGCGACCCGAGCAGGGCCGGGACCGGCTCGTCGCGGTCTTCCTCGCCGCCCTCCACCTCTCCCGCGTCCAGGCGATCGAACTGCGCCAGGAAAAGATCGCCGACACCCCGATCCTCGTCGTCCGGTCGGCCGAAGAGCGCCCCATCCCCGCTCCGGAGCCCTGAACGAATGCCCGCCCGGACCGACCCCTTGGAACTCAAGCTCGAGGCGATCCTCTTCGCCGGGGGCGCACCGCTCTCCGTGAAAGAGCTCACCGACAAGGCCGGTGAGACCGATTTCCGAGCCGTGCAGCGGGCCCTGCGCCACCTCGTCCGGGCGTATTCCAACCGTCAGACCTCCCTCGAGATCCGGCGCGCCGGGGACCGCTTCGCCTTGCAGGTCCGTGAGGAGTTCCTCCCGTCCGTCCACTCGGTCCAACCGATCGAGATTCCTCCCCGCACGCTCAAGGCGCTCACGCTGATCGCCTACCATCAACCGATGCTGCAAAGCGTCCTCGTCAAGATGGTCGGCGAAAGCGCCTACGCGGAAGTCGCGGAGCTTCAGAGCTTTGGCCTCGTCCACGCCGAGCCGAAGGCGTCCACCCTTCAACTCACGACCACGTCCCGGTTCGCCGAGTATTTCGGGATCGGCTCGAGCCGGCCCGACCAGATCCGCGAGTTCCTCGCGAAGAAGCTGGGCCTGCCCGCTCTGGCCGAGGGCGGCGCCCCGGCGCCGGCCTCCGACACCGAGGGGCCGTCGGTGCTTCCCGACCGACCGGTACCTCCACCTGTCGCTCCGGGCGAGACCGGCTAACGCCCCCGTTCGCCAACGGTTTAATGGCCGTCGCTCCCTTCACCGGGCCGCATGACCTCGCCCGACGGTCGAGACGGACCGTGCATCTTCTGCGAGATCGTGGCGGGACGCGCCGCCGCGCATCGGGTGTATGAGGACGACCGGACCATCGCTTTTCTGGACCTCTTTCCGATAACTCGGGGCCACGTTCTCGTCGTCCCGAAGCGCCACGTGGACCGGTTGACCGACCTCCGCGACGAAGAGTACGGGGACCTATTCCGAGCCCTGGCGAAAGTGTGTCGGATGACGGAACGGCTTTCCATGGACTACAACGTCGCGGTCAACCAGGGCGCGCTGGCGGGCCAGATCGTGTTCCACCTCCACTTCCATATCATTCCGAGGTACGACACGGCAGGGCCATTCGCCACGACCCCTCGGACCCGGATCCGGGCCGAAGAGGCGCAGACGGTCCTGAGGTCCCTGGGCGACGTGCCGAGCTGACATGCCCGACGCCCCCCGCCACCCGGCCGTTGCGGGACAGTTCTACCCGTCCGATGGAGCGGCGCTCACCCAGGTGATCGAGCAGACCTTCCTGGACCGGCGGGGACCGGGTCACCTGCCAGTGCGGCACCGGTCGGTGGACCGTCGGATCCGGGCGGCCGTCGTCCCACACGCGGGCTATGTGTACTCGGGGGCCATCGCCGCGCACGCCTTCGCGGCCATCGCGGCGGAGCGAGCCCCCTCCACGGTATTGCTGCTCGGGGTCAACCATGCGGCCCGAGGGGCGCCCGCGGCCCTCTCCGGTCGGGACTGGCTGACCCCCCTCGGTCGGGTGCCGGTGGACCGGGACCTCGTACGAGCCCTCGACCACCGCCCCATCGAAGTGGACGAGACGGCTCATGCCCGGGAGCACTCGATCGAGGTCGAGCTGCCGTATCTACAGTACGTCGTGCCGTTCCCCCGATTTGCGGCCCTGACCATCTCGATGGGGCCGGTGGGGTTTCTCGCCGATGTGGCGGCCGTAGTCCGTCAAGCGACGTTGGGCCGGGATGTCCTGCTCATCGCCTCCACCGACTTTTCCCATTACATTTCCGCCGCCGAGGCTCAACGGAAGGACCGGCTAGCCCTCGAGCCGCTCCTCAAGAGGGACCCGCACGGATTGTACTCGACGGTCGTCGAGCAGGAGATCTCGATGTGTGGGATCGCCCCCACCACCGTGTTGCTCTTCGCCACCCAGGACGAGCCCCTGGACGCGCGGCTGCTTCGCTGGGGCCATTCGGGGGAAGCCGAATCGATGAACGAGGTCGTCGGCTACGCGAGCGCCTTGCTCGAGTCGAGGGTGCCGTTGCCTCCGCCGGCGCCGGGGGCCAGCTGAACCCGGAGCGCGGTAAGCCGTACCGTATAGTCTCCCCGGTCACTTCCACCGGGCGCGAAGGACGTTAGGCGATGGCGACCGACCCGGTCTGCGGCATGTACGTCGATGAACGCACGGCGGAACTCCGGCTCGTCCGGGAGAATCGGACGTACTCCTTCTGCTCCTCCACCTGCCTCGAGGACTTCGCGGCTCCGGAGAGGCAACTCGCCCGGCTGCGACTCCGCCTCGCCATCGGCTGGCCCCTCGCTGCGATCATCCTCGTCCTCTCCTATGCTCACCCATTCCCCGGTTGGCCGTGGGCAGCTCTCGCCCTCGCCACCGTCGTCCAGTTCTATCCGGGGTGGCAGTTCCTGCGGGGCACCTACGATGCCCTTCGCAACCGGATCTGGAACATGGACGTCCTCATCGCCGTCGGAACCACCGTCGCATATGCCTACAGCGCGGCGGTGGTGCTTCTTCCCTCGCGACTTCCTCCTGCCTACTACTTCGATGCCTCTGCGTTGATTGTTACCTTGATTCTCACCGGCAACTATCTTGAGCATCTCACGAGGGAGCGGGCCCGCGGCTCCCTCCGTAAACTCAAGGAGCTGCTCCCGACGACGGCCCTCATCCTACGCGAGGGCAAAGAGGTCGATACCCCCGTCGCTGAGGTTCAGCCCAACGACCGATTCCGGATGCGTCCGGGGGGCCGGTTCCCGACGGACGGGCGGATTCTCGAGGGACGATCCGCGGTCAACGAAGCGGTCCTTACCGGCGAGAGCCTCCCCGTGGAGAAGGGGCCCGGAGACCCGGTCATCGCGGGCGCCATCAACGGAGAAGGGCCTCTCACCGTTCAGGCGACCAAAGTGGGGGAGGATACGCTTCTGGCCCACATCGGCCAGCTGGTGGCCGAAGCGGAGACGAGCCGCATTCCGCTACAGCGGCTTGCCGACCGCATCGCGGCTACATTCGTCCCCGTAGTGCTGGTCATTGCCGTCGTGACCTCCGTCGGATGGGTGTTCCTGGGCGTGGGCCTAACCATTGGACTCCTCGCCTTCGTGTCGGTGGTCATCACCGCCTGCCCATGCGCCTTTGGCATCGCCACCCCCGCAGCGATTCTCGTCGGGACCGGGCGGGCGGCGGAAGAGGGGATACTGTTCAAGGGTCGCGACTCGATCGAACGGGCGAGCCGCGCGGACGTCGTCCTCACGGACAAGACGGGGACACTCACAAAGGGGGAACCCGTGCTTACCGACATCCTACCGGTCCCCGGAGTCGACGCGCGGAGGCTGCTCAGCCTCGCCGGAGGGCTCGAACAGGGGTCGGAGCACCCACTAGCCGGCGCGGTCCGGCGGGCCGCGACCGACCAGAAGCTCCCGATTCCGTCGCTCCAGTCCGTCGTGGCGTTGCCCGGCCGTGGGATCCAAGGCGAGATGAACGGGCGGCCCGTGGCGATCCTCCGGGGCTCCGCGGCCCGGGACGACGGTCTCGGGCTCGGCCTGGTGACCCCGGAATCCCACCGGCTGGAATCCGAAGGTAAGACCTGGTCCGTTCTCCTCGAGGATGGACGCCCAATCGGGATCCTAGGATTCTCCGACGCCGTCGCCCCGGGAGTTCAACGGGCCATCTTGGCGCTCGCCGAGGACGGGATCCGTTCGGTGATGGTGACGGGGGACCACGAGGCCGCCGCGAACCACGTGGCGAAACAGGTGGGGATCTCTGAGGTGTACGCGAACGTGACGCCCGCGGGGAAGCTCGACCTCATCAAGCGATTCCAGGCGAGGGGCGCGCGCGTCGCGTACGTGGGGGACGGGATCAACGACGCCCCCGCCCTGGCGGCGGCGGACCTCGGGATAGCGATCGGAGCGGGGACCGATGTGGCCAAGGAGACCGGTGGGGTCATCCTCGTGCGCTCGGACTTCCGCGGCGTCGCCCTCGCCCTCCGGATCGGCCGCCGGACCGTCCGGAAAGTGAAGACCAACCTGGCTTGGGCGGTGGGGTACAACGCCGTCCTACTCCCGATCGCTGCCGGGGCGCTCGTCCCGTTCGTGGGCCTGGGGGTCTTCCAGGTCCTGCCGATTACCGGGGCTCTCGCGATGGGCCTTTCATCGACGTCGGTGGTGTTGAACTCCCTCTCGCTGAGATGGGTCGCCCTCGCCGGCCCGCGCGGCGCCCCCCCGACCGCCGGCGCCTTGCCGCCTTAAATACCCCGCTCGGCTCGAGCCCGCCCGGCCCGCCATGATCCTAAGCGACACCGAGATTCTGGCCGCGGTGCGCAAGGGCCGGATCGTCATTCGGCCGTTCCGGCGCGAGTGCCTCGGATCGAACTCGTACGACGTTCATCTCGGCCCGTGGCTCGCCACGTATACGAACGGAGCGCTGGATGCCCGCATGGAGAACCCCGTCACGGAGTTCCGGATCCCTCGCGAAGGGTACGTTCTCGTGCCCGGCCAGCTCTACCTGGGCGTGACGGAGGAGTACACCGAGACCCACGACCACGTTCCGTTCCTCGAGGGGAAATCCAGCGTGGGCCGGCTCGGGATCGATATCCACTCGACGGCGGGGAAGGGGGACGTGGGGTTCTCCAATTACTGGACGCTGGAGATGTCGTCGAAGCTACCGGTCCGGATCTATGCCGGCATGCCGGTCGGCCAGCTGATCTACTTCGAGATCTCCGGCGATGTGCAGCAAGCGTATGGGCGCAAGCGGTCAGCGAAGTACCGGACCGTCAGCGACCGCCCCACCCCCTCCCGCATGTTTCTCAATTTCCGGTCCAAGCGGCCCCGGCCACGACGGCGGTAGAACGCGGGGGAACCGTGCCTACCGCGACCCCGAGGGGCGCTCGAGGAGATAGAACGCCGGCCGTCCCGGTCGCGCACGGGAACGCCGATTCTTCGGGTCGTGGGGTTCTGCTTCGGACTCTCGGAAGATGCCCACCTGAGTGAACCCGAACCGACGGATCAGGAACCCGGCCGCGCCCCGAAGGAAGGCCACCTCGTCGAAGTCCTCGGGCGGGAGGGCTGGATCGGACCGCAGCTGGGGCTGCACGCGTTTGACGTACTCCGGAATCGTCGCGGCATAGGCCGATAGCTCGGGATGCTGTCGGGCTCGTTCGTGAAGTCGACGGGGGGCGTCAGGAGCCGCTTCGAGCCCGCTCTCGCGGAGCCACAGTTCCAGGGTGCGCTTCCACGGAGCGGCGACGTAGAACATGACCTCCCCCGCCGCCATTCCTCGGGCTTCGGAGGCCTTCAACACGCTCCGCAGGTCCTCCTCGACCCTCTCGAGGTACGACTCCGAATAATGAGCCCGCGGATCCGCCGGCAGCTCTTCTATGGAGGGGTAGGTTTGCTCCGCGACGAGGCCCCGGAAACGGCCCTCGCCCAGCTCTTCGGCGAGGTGGGGTGTGAGCGGACTCAACAGCCGTACCCAAATCCGCCCGACCTCGTGCGTCGCAATCCCAGCCCGTCCGCCGCGGGCGAGATATCGGCGCAGTCGAGCCGGCAGGTCCACGTAGACGGCCTGGGCGAACTCCCGGAAGTCCATTCGTTCGAGATACTCGGTGCTTCGGTCGATCAGGGAACGAACCTCGTCACGCAGCCAAGCGTCGAGCTCGGGCGACCCGCCCTCGCCCGACGCTAAGGCCTCCCGGGCGACCCGTTCCACCTCTGTGAGCCGAGAGGCGGCATTCTCCATGAGGCTCCGGTCCCACTCGATGTCCTGGAAGGGAGAAGCGGCGAAGGCGTGGAACAACCGCACCGCGTCGGCTCCGTATTCCTCGAACGCCTCGCGAATAGGAGGCACCGCGCCGCCTTTGGAGCCAATGTCCTTCTTCGAGACCTTCGCGCCTCCGAGCGCCGTCAGCCACCAGTAGACGAACAGTCCCCGGGGCTGCAGCGCCGGTGGGAGCAGTAGGGCGTGGGTGTAGAGGAAGACCGGGAAGTGCACTCGCTTGTGCTCCTTCCCCCCGATGTTCAGATCGAGAGGGTACCAGTAGGTGAAGTCGGCCCGGATCTCTTCCAGCAAGGCCCCGTCGACGGTCGGTTCCCCCGGCCCTTCGCCCAAGAACACGTAATCGAAGAAGGCCGGCGTGAGCGACGTGAGCGGCACTCGTCCTGTGCTCACAAATCGACGAACGATGAAGTAGGCCGGATAGAACGTGGAGTCCGCGATCGGTTCGATGAGCCATTCCGGGTCCCGAGGGAAGGGCGTACCGAGCCAGCGCCCCTTCCGCGTGCAGGGCCGGTCCTGGAACCAGGCCAAGATGTCGGGAAGCTCCGCGGCGTATTCGGGGGGCTGCACCGTGAGTCGGCCAATGAGGCTCTTGGTCCGCTCCTTCCAGGCGGCATCCCCGTAGTGCAGGAACCACTGGTCCGGAACCCGACGGATGACGACCGGGTGGCCGTTCCGACAGATGACCGGTTCCGAGAACTGGTGAAGGATGAACCCGCCGCCGAACTCTTGGAGTCGCTGGGCACTCTGCTGCCGCGCCTCGGAGACCGGGACCCCTTCGATCGGAGCGACGGTCATCCGGCCCCGCCCATGTTCGAGCCGGTACAACCGCTCCGTGGCCTTGTCGAGTGCGGTGGTGTCGCGCAGTGACTCGGCGTGCGTGGCGCGGACGGCGCGCTCCGCCGGGAATCCTTCGCCCTTGAGCAGTTCCCCCTCGGAGGCACTCAATTCCTCCGGATCGACCGAGAGGATCGAGCGGATGGGCCCAACCCCGGCGCGCATCTCGGCCGGCAGTTCTCTCAACGCGAGCCAGTCAGCGGGGGCATGGGCGGGTACCGCCATCACGACCCCCGTCCCGACCGAAGGGTCGACCAGCGAGCTCGCGAGGACCGGCACCATGGATCCGGTCAACGGTACCTTGACAATCTTCCCGATGACATGGTCGACCGGAACCTCATGGCCGAGCTTTCCGCCGTGCTGCTCGAGCAGGAGTTCGCCCCCGGCTCGACTGACAATGTACGCCTGCTCTCCCTGGTGCCAGACGACCAGGGGCTCCGAGGGGTGCACCCAGAGGTTCGTAACTCCGTAGACGGTCTCCGGTCGGAGGGTCGCCGTGAGCACGGTCCGACCGTCATCGAGTCGGAAGGGAACGACCGTGTACTGTACCCACTCCGCCTCTCCCCCCCGGGCGAGATCCGTCTCCGACGGGTCGACCGATACGGGACCGCATATCGGACACACCGACGCGAAATATGGGGCCTGAACGAGGGCCCCCGCGCGATCGAGACGCCCGAACTGCCACCGGATGAACGCCTGGTAGTCGTCGTCGATGGTGGTGAGGTAGGCACTCTCGTCGATCAGAAGTCCCAACTGTCGGAACACCCGTAGATAGGACTGCCCGAGAAATCGTGCGGCCGCTGCGGGGTCCTCGAGGCGAGACCACTCCGACTCCGGAACGCCCTCCAAACGGAGCTGGGCCACGGTGGAGGCTTCGCGATTGCGGACCCTCTGGGCGAAGGTGACGGACGGTAGACCCGATGCGTGGGTTCCCGTCGGATAGAACACTTGGCGCCCTCGCATCCGGTAGAATCGGTGGAGTGCGTCGGCATAGGCCAGGCCGCGGAGGTGGCCGAGGTGGAGGAAGCCACTCGCTCCGGGATACGCCACCAATGCGTAGAACTTCTCTCGACCGGGGACACGTCGCGCGGTCGCGAGCCCGGCGCGCCGCCAGGTCTCCTGCCAGTACGATTCCCGCGCCCGTTCCATAGGAGAGGGCTCCGAACGGGAGAGCGTATTTGATACGTTCCTCGTACGCCCGCCGACCCTCGCGAACGTCGGCGAGAGAACCCGTCCCGGCAACGCTCTTACGCCGACGGCCCCTCGAAGGTGGCATGCGAATCATTGAGGTCTTTCACTCGGTCCAGGGGGAAGGGCCGCTGACCGGGGTCCGGACCTCCTTCATCCGCACAGCCCGGTGCAACCTTCGTTGCGTCTGGTGCGACACCCCCTACTCGTTCGGCCCCGGCACGGAGCGGTCGATTCCCTCCCTCCTCCGAGAAATCCGCGGCCACCGAACCCGGAACGTCTGCCTCACCGGCGGGGAACCTCTTCTCCAGCGAGAATCCGTCGACCTAGTCCAGAGGCTCGGAGGCGCCGGTTACACCACAGTGATCGAGACCGGAGGGTCCCTCGACGTGCATCCCTACCTTGCCCTGCCCGGTGTGGTCCTGAGCGTCGACGTGAAGTGTCCCTCGTCCCAGATGGAGAAGCGGAATCGATGGGAGAACCTGCCGGTGCTCCGCGTCACCGACGTGGTCAAATTCGTGATCAAGGATCGTCGGGATTATCTCTACGCCAAACGGGCCCTGCGGGGTCACCCGGTGGCGGCCCAAGTCGTATTCCAACCGTTGTGGGGGTCGGACGCCGGTCAGTTGGCCGACTGGGTGCTTCGCGACCGGCTCGACGTCCGTACCATGCTCCAAGAGCACAAGGTACTCTGGGGCGACGTCCGAGGACGCTGAACGGCGACACGTGGTCGCACAAAGGTGATTAGCGGCCGCACCTCCCACCCGGCCCATCGATGGTGCCGGACAGCTCGAACCCCCCCCGCGGGGTCCATGTCGGACTGGAAAGTCCCTTCGGCAAGGCCCGGGCGATGGTGTTCCCGCGGACGGTCCTCGCCGGACACGGGGTGCTCGAAGAGCTCGGGCGCTCGTGTGTGACGTTCGACTTCCCGAAGCGGGGAGCGGTGGTCACCGGCCCGCGCACACGAGCCCTCGCGGGGGACCGCGCCGTCCAGATCCTCAAGGACTCCGGCTTTGATGTGGCCGTCATCGAGGCGACGGAAGCGACCGCCGCCGAGGTCGAGCGAGTCACGGCCCAAGCGAAGCAGCTCGAGGCCCGATTCCTCGTCGCGGTGGGCGGAGGGAGCAAAATCGACATCGCGAAACTGGCCGCCACCAAGTTGGCGATCCCGTGGGTGAGCGTCCCGACCTCGGCAGCGCACGACGGCATTTCTTCCCCACGAGCGTCCGTCCGGGACGCGCGAGGAGTGTCGAGCGTCGAAGGGGTCGTCCCCATCGGCATCCTCGCCGATACCTCGGTCATCGTCCAGGCGCCATTTCGCCTTCTCGCCTCAGGGTGCGCCGATGTAATGTCGAATGTTACGGCGACGCTCGACTGGAAGCTGGCGGCGAGACTCCGCAACGAAGAGTACTCCAGCACCGCGTCGACGTTGGCTGAGTACGCCGCGCAGGAGATTATCGACCATGCGGCGCTCATCAAACCGAGCCTCGAGGAATCGGTCTGGATCGCCATCCGCCCGATGATGATCTCCGGCATCGCGATGAGCGTCGCCGGCTCCTCGCGGCCCTGCTCCGGGAGCGAGCACCTGTTCAGCCACGCGCTGGACCGAGTTGCTCGGCAGCCCGGTCTCCACGGGGAACAGGTGGGGGTTGGCGCCGTGATGATGCTCTATCTTCACGGAGCCGACTGGAGAAGGATCCGGACCGCCCTGCACACGATCGGCGCGCCGACGACCGCCCGCGAGCTCGGGGTCACCCCCGAGGAGGTCATCGAGAGTCTGGTGCTCGCGCACAGCCTCCGACCGGAACGCTACACGATCCTCGGCGACAACGGACTGACGCGCGACGCGGCCGAGCGTCTCGCGCTGGTGACGGGAGTGATCGGATAGCCCATGGTCGAGATCACGCTCCTGGCCCACGCCCAGGCGAAGGTCGGCGCGGAATTCGTCTATCTGGGCGGAGCGCCGGTCTGCCGGACCTGTCCCTACCGGCACGCCTGCCTCACTCTCGACCCCGGCCGGCGGTACACCGTAGCCAAGGTCCGTCCCGTGGTACACCCGTGCGCGCTCCAAGAGACCTCGGCCAACGTCGTGGAGGTTACGGCCGTCCCTCGGCAATTGGTCGTGGAATCGATGAGCGCCGTGGCCGGCAGCGCCGTCGAGGTCGGTCGATACCCGTGCAACCGGCTCGATTGCTCCAGTTGGCAGATCTGCGCCGGCCCGTCGCTGCCGCCCAAGCAGCGGTTCAAGATCCAGAGCGTCGATCCAGGGCCGGCCGAGTGCCTGATTGGGCGCAAGCTCAAACGGGTGGAAGCGGTCTAGCCACGGGGACGGGGCTGTGGGGTAGATTCGGACGGGGGACGTTCCCCTCCGCTCTATTGGTCCATCCTTCGGGCTTTGGGAGCCCGAGACCCCGATTCAAATTCGGGCAGCCCCATACGGCTCGGCGCGGACGGGTCAGACGCCCGCCGGACGTGCCCAAGGACGTTCTACCACCCGCACGAGCCGCTGCCGCATCGCGGGCCACTCGGCTCGAAGGACACTGTAGACCACCGAATCCCGGAGCGTCCCGTCGGAACGCACCATGTGCTGCCGCAGGACCCCCTCGCGCTGGGCTCCGAGCCGCTCGATCGCGCGCTGGGAGCGAACGTTGCGCAGGTCGGTCTTGATCTGAACTCGCTCGCAGCCTTCCGACTCGAAGGCGTTCGAAAGCATCAGGAGCTTCGATTCGGAGTTCACCGGACTCCGCCACAGTCCCGATTCGAGCCATGTGCCTCCGACCTCGACGTTGCGGTTGAGTCGGTCGATGCCCAGGTATCTGGTCATCCCAACCGGACGGTCGTCCGGTCGGAGGAGAATCGTGAATGCGAGGTCGCTCTCCAACGCTTGCCGTGCCAGTAGCAGGTCGACGTGTCGGCCCATCGCTTCCTCGGTGCCGGTGTATCCGTACTGCATCCACTGCCAGATCTCGGGATCCTTGCCGGCCAATGCCAGCGCTGGGATGTGATTCCGGGACAGAGGAATCAACCGGATGAACCGGCCTCCCATCGTGAGCGGAGGTCGGAAACCCATCATTCAGGCTCCTGGAGAACGGCCCGCATATGGCTCCTCGGAGGCCGAGAAGCCTCATCTACCCACGGTACTCGCGGCTGTCGGTCCGGTCCGGACGAACCGAGCCGTGTCAAGCGGGGAGTTGTGAGCGAAGAGAATCCCGAGCCCTCTCACCGCCGCGGGAGGTTCGCCGGGCTCCACGCAGCGGAGTTGGCCTGCGAAACTTGCGGCTCCATCACGATGCACCGCATCGTCCACGTTGGTCGGGAGCGCCGGACTTCAGACGGCCGGGTCGTAGAAGGGACCGCACGATGCTCGCAATGCCGATGGACTCATTCATTCCGGCTGGAACTGCCGGAGGAGCTCATCCTGCCGGCGGTCGTTTCCACGGGCGCTCGGTCGACTCCGATGGAGCTCAGGGTCTCTCCGCCCCAACGGCTGCTCGTCGGTTCTCGAGTACCGGGGCAAGACCCTCCCCTTCGGATCGTGCGGATCGACCTACGGAACGGCCGGCGGTCGAACGAAGCGGTCGCGCGCGAGATCGCAACACTCTGGGTGACGCCCGACGGACCTCGACCGATCCCGGTCTCGTTGATCCTAGGCGCCCGTACCGCCGCCACGCGGGTCGAGCTTCCTCCGGACCAAGTCGTCGCGGTGGGGGAAGCCGTTTCGGTGGCTGGCGGAACGCTCCGAGTCGTCGGCCTCCGAGCGCGCGGCCGGACCTGGTCGCATCCCGGAGATCGCTTCGAGGCCCGGGAAGTCGATCGGATTTACACGCGCCGGACCGAGAGTCCGCCCGCCGGCGCCAACCGTTGGAGCAGGTCCCGGGAGAATCCGAGCTCGCGGACGATCTCGACCTCGCGCTCGGAACGGTACCGATCTTCCCCCGGCGTCAGAAGCAGGCGGAGCCGCCCCCGCCCGCGGAATGCGTCCGGCGGAGCCGTCGTCCACAGAGATTCCCCTTCGTAGTCAATCTGGCCGAGGCCCAGTTCCAGCCGGCAATCTTTGAGCCAGTGCTTGGTGCCATGGATCACCCAAGCACCGCGGGCAACAAATTCCCCGCTGGCCGGCGTTTTCGAGACCTGGTCAGGGGTGACCCAGAACGCGTCGGCGGAAGCGTGGCCGGCTCGCCAGGCCTTGGAGTACGACACGGCCCACTGGCCGGCTTCGGCCAGCGAGACTGGCCCTGGCGCCTCCGTGCTGGTGGGCGGGTGCTTCACGATCACGCTCGCGGCGCCGTGTACGTCCGCGTGGATGTAGATGTCCTGCTCGCCCAGGTACCGGCGCACGATGAGATCGTTGCTCGGCGCATCCCGTCCGCCGATGACGAGCACTCCCTCCGACGTCAGGAACCAACGAAATTTCTCGAACCAATGGAGCTTCCGTCGGGGGGCAATTACCCCGGCCCTAGCGGCCGTCGAGTCGCCCCCGGGTGGTGTCGCGGAGCCCAGCTTCTGTTGCGTGGCTGCCAGAGCCGCTTCGGCGCCCGCCATTTTCGACTGGAGTCGTTTGACTTCGGCATAGAGTCGTTGCGCCGACTCACGGGGAGGACGACCCCGCAACAGTGGCACCACGGTCCCCTCGAGATCGACCTCCACCGTGCTCTCGGCGTCGTCGGAATTCCCAGGCCCGGCGGCCTGCTCCGCAGCGTCATGGTGAGAGAAGATCGCATCGGCCTGAGACCGGAGGCGGTCCGTCTCCCGGGTCATCTCGGCGATCGCGGATACTTGACGCACCGCCTGGCGGCGCAGGTCCGCGAACGGGTCGGCCGGGGGCGGCGTAACGGAGGGGGCGACGCTCGAGAAGTAGACGACCACGGCGTCGGAGAACCGGTCGAACCGCTGCTCGAGGACCCCCGGTTCCTCGGCCCAGCGTCGGGAGGGAAACGGCTCAACGTCCGTGACGACTTCCCCGCGACGATAGAGGAACCCCCGTGGCGTCTCACCGATCTCGGCGAGTAGCTCGGCGATCGCGGCGTGCAGCTTTGCAGCGGCCAGGGGCGGTTCCTGGGTGGCCGGCTCGCTCCCCGGTACCCCGGCCCTACGCAGGATCTCTTCCGCGACTGGCCCCCCGAAGCCCAGTTGAGCCGCGAGGGTCCGGACCCGGTCCGTTCGAGAACGGATGAGCGCCGCTTCGAGCTCGGCGACGCCCATCGTCCACGGGTTGCCATGTTGGGGGGGCGGGACATAGTCGGCCCCGGGCCGGATCGAACGATGAGCCCAGGTCCGGGCATGTGCGACGGCCAAGATTCGGTCGTCCCGGACTAGGAGGAGGTTCCCCTGTCCGAAGAACTCCACGATGAGGCGAAGCTTGCCCGAATCTCCCCGGCCGGCTTCTAGTTCGAGGTATCGCTCCCCCCGAGGCTCCGCGACGCCTGTGAGAGCCGTGTCCCCCAGATGACGGCGAAGCTCCTTCGCGAGATGGCCCAGCCCCTCGGCTCGAGGGCCTGCCTCCTTGCGGAAGGCCGCAAACCGGCCGGCGGCGAGCAGGAGCACCCACTTCGCCTTCGCGGTTCCTCGGAGGGTCAGCTCCCATCTATCGGGCCCGACATCGAACACCTTATCGACGAACAGCCGGCCCGCCGCCCGGATTTCTCGGACCACCGCGAGCGTGTCGAGGGCCGTGAACCGGTCCTTCGCGGGCGCCGCTTCGGCGGCTGACATACTCCGCTCGAGTCGGACGGACGGCTTAAGGCTTCGGCGCAATCCCACCGAGCGTGGCTGCGGCAGGGGCCCGGTCGGCGGTCGACTGGATCACTGTCGCCGAGCGATTGGCGACCGATCAAGTGGCCCCGCTCGCGGGGGAGATCGATCGCACGGACCGGTTGCCGACCGCGATCCGGGCGGCGCTGGCGTCGAGCGGCCTAATGAGCCTCTCGTGCCCGGCGGCCTTCGGAGGAGCCGAGGCAGACATGCGGACCATCGCCCGGGTGCTCGAGATTCTTGCTACCGCGAGCGCTGCCGTGGCTACGGTCCTGTCCGTTCATCTCTCAGTGGCGGTCGGCCCGATAGTTCTCCACGGCACTCCGGTCCAACACCGGACGCTTCTCCCCCGCCTGGCCTCCGGAGAGTGGCTCGGCGCGTTCGCCCTCACGGAGCCTGCCGTGGGCTCCGATGCGGCGCGATTGACGACGCACTACCGCCGCACCGAAGATGGGTTCCGGCTCCGGGGTAACAAGATGTTCACCACGAGCGCCGAGAGCGCGGATGTGATTGTGCTCTTTGCGACGCGCGATCCGGCGGAAGGACATCGGGGTATCAGCGCGTTCGCGGTTCCGAAAGGCACGCCGGGGCTTTCGGTCGGACAACGCCTGGACAAGATGGGCATTCGGGGCAGCGAAACGGTCGAGCTCGTCCTCGACGATGCGCGGGTCCCGATCTCTGCCCTTCTCGGGCCGGAGGGTGAAGGCTTTCGGATTGCCCTGCAGTCCCTGGCCGGGGGCCGGATCGGAATCGCCGCGTGCGCGCTCGGTGTGGCCCGCGCGGCGTTTGCCGCGATGCGGACCGCCGCGCAGGAGGATCCCGCGGATTGGAAGCGGGCCGCCGTGGCACGGGCCTATAGTGAACTGGAAGCGGCGGCGGCCCTCGTCGGCCAGGCGGCCGAGCTGAAGGACCGAGGGGCGGCGTTCGTGGATTCGGCCTCGGCGGCAAAGTTGTTCTCATCGCAGGCCGCGGTGCACATCGCGAACGCTGGCTTGGACGTGGCGGGTCGGAACGGGCTCCGCGCGGGGTCGGTGGCCGAGCGGCTGCTGCGCGATGCCCGAGTGTTCCCGATCGTCGAGGGGACGACGGAAATCCAGGAACTCATTCTCGGCCGCGATCTCATCGGTCGATAGCGACGGAAACCATTTCTAACGCCGGTGGGTCGAGACCTCGTGACTGCGCGGCGCCGCGTACCTCCGAGCTCTGGCGGTGGCTCCGCCGCCTCCGACCGGGTCCCGTTCGAGGGCCTCCCGCTCGACCCCGAGGTCATCCCCCTCCTTCGCGCGCAAGGGATCGAGGCACTGTATCCTCCCCAGGCTGCCGCCCTGCGCCCACTGTCGCAGGGAAAGAGCCTACTGCTCGCGTGTCCGACTGCGAGCGGCAAGTCCCTGGTCGCGTACCTCGCGCTTCTGCGGGCGTTCCGCCAGGGTCAGGCTGGACTGTACCTCGTACCCTTGCGCGCGCTCGCCGCCGAGAAGTACGAGGAGCTCGAGGCGTTCAAAACTCTCGGGCTGCGCGTCGGGCTTTCGATGGGCGACTTCGACATTCCCGCGGAGCGCCTAGCGAAGCTCGACGTCCTCGTCGCCACGAGTGAGAAGGCCGATGGCCTCCTGCGTCATGGGAGCCCCTGGCTGCGCCGCCTAGGGGTCGTCGTGGCCGACGAGGTGCACCTGCTGCGGGACCCGGATCGCGGGCCCACGCTCGAGGTGACCCTCACCCGGCTCCGCCGGATGAACCCCGACATCCAGGTCGTCGCTCTCTCGGCGACGATAGGAAACTCGGAGGAGCTGGCCCAGTGGCTGTCCGCCGAGCACGTCTCGAGCGACTTCCGGCCGGTCCCGCTCCAGTGGGGCGTCTATCGGGAAGGGCGCATCACGTTCACGAATCTTTCGACCCGAAAGCTCGCCGGCGGTGGCGAGCCCGTAGCGCACCTCGTGCGGACCGTGCTCGAGGACGGCGGACAGGCGCTGGTCTTCGTCAACTCCCGACGGGGCAGCGAGCAGCTCGCGCAGCAGCTGGGGCCGACGGTGCGGGACACCCTCTCCGGGGCGGAGCGACAGGGCGCGGCCGCGGCCGCCCAAGAATTGCTTGAAGTCTCTGAGGAAGAGACCGAGGGGATACGTCGGCTCGCTGCGATGGTCCCGTCGGGGGTCGCTTTCCACAACGCCTCGCTGACCAACCCCGAACGGCGGGTGATCGAGCGCGCATTTCGCGACCGGCGACTCAAGGCCCTCGTCGCCACTCCGACCCTGGCCGCCGGGATCAACCTGCCGGCCCGACGGGTGGTCGTACGAGACGTCACCCGGTACGATGACCGGATCGGCATCCAGGCCCCGATCCCGGTCCTCGAAGTTCAACAGATGTGCGGGCGCGCCGGCCGACCCCGATTCGATACGTTGGGGGAGGCGGTACTCCTCGCCCGCGACGCCGAGGAGCAGGAGCGGCTCCTCGACACCTACCTCAGCGCCCCGCCCGAGCGCGTCGAGTCCCGCCTGGCCGCTGAACCGGCCCTCCGCATGCATCTCCTGGCGCTCGTCGCCAGCGGAGAAATCGATAGCGAGGAGGAGCTCGAGAGGTTCTTCGCCGCGACCTTCTACGGCCACACGCTTCCGATGGAGGAGCTCAACCACCAGGTGGAACGCGTCCGGAACTTCCTCGAACTGAACGGATTCCTGGAGACGGGCCCCCGGCTCCGAGCCACCCCCTTTGGCCGATTGACGAGCGAGCTCTATCTGGATCCCCTGTCGGCGCTCTACCTGCGGCATGCGCTCGAGAAGGCGCCGCGCGGCGTCCGGCCGTTTGCGCTCCTGGCCGCGATTGCCGCCACCCCCGACCTCCCTCCGCTCTTCCTTCGGCGGGGAGAGGAGCCGGAACTGCTCGAGCGGTTTCAGGAAGAGGAGCCGGAACTCCTGCTCAAGCCCGAAGAGGAGCCGCTCTCCGTCGACCTCGAGATGTTTCTCGCGACGCTCAAGACCGCCGCGTTGCTCGAGATGTGGATCGCTGAGCGTCCGATCGTGGAGATCACTCAGCGGTTCAATCTCGGGGCCGGGGACCTTCGGAGTAAGGTCGAGGACGCCGAGTGGCTGCTCTTCGGGATGGGCCGGCTCGCCGTCCGGTTCCGACGGGACTTGGCCCGGAGCGTCGATGAGCTCTCTCTCCGGATCCGCTACGGCGTTCGCTCGGAGCTCCTGGACCTTGTGCGACTGCGGGGCATCGGACGGGTCCGAGGCCGCGCGATCTTCGGGGCCGGGTTCGCCGACCGAGAGGCCCTCGCCGCAGCCTCGCCGGATCGGTTGGCCGGAGTGCTCAAGTCGAGGAGTCTCGCCGACGCCGTGCTCAAGCAGATCCATCATCCGTCATCGCGAACGGCAGCCCCGGCGGTTCCCCTCGCCGTTGCCGAGACTCCGGTTCCCACTCCTCCAACGGCGCGGCCCACAACGGCGAAGGGCCGGCCGGGACCGCGCCGCCTAGAAGAGTACGAGAGTGGTCCCTAGCGGTGGGCCAATCCCCCAAAGGTCGGACCACCGCCACCGTCGAGAGGCTTCCACCCTTGCCACCGGTTCGGACCGTACGTCGGACCAGCCCGGCCCTCTCGAGCCGAAGGATCCGACGCCAGAAGGTCGTCGCCGGCATGGGGGCCTCCCCTTGGGTCCGGGCGAGGTCGCTCGTCCGGTGCCTCAGCTCTCCAATCCGGACCGGGACTCCTTCTTCGAGTTGCCCGAGAGCGCAGAGCAGCGGTGGCTCGATCGCGAGCTCGGTGCCCAGCTCCGAGCTCGGATAGACGGGCCCCAGATCGGAGATGTCACGACCAAGGAGTTCTCTCCGGAGCAGTTCGACCGCCCGGCGGGAGGAATGCTCCTCGCGTCCCGCCCTCCGGACCACGCGGGCGAGCCACTCCGCAGGGACGGATCGGCCAAGCGATCGCTCGGCGCGGTCTCTGATGATCGTAGCCAATTCGACCTCGCTATACGACGGAAGCCGGAGGATCCGGTCGGAGAGAAGCCGGGGAAGCCGGTCTCGGCCCAGTGCGTGGATCGCCTCCGGCGAACCGGCGAGGACGACGGCGACCGGCGGCACGCCCTCCCCGCCCTCCGGCAAGAAGCCGTCGGGGTCGATGAGACCCGAGACGAGGCGGGAAAGGTCGGGCGACGCTGGACCAAGGTCGTCCAACAGGACGACCGCCGGTCGCTGTGAACTTCGGAGGCGCCGCAGGAATCCCGCCAGTAGCTCGGCGACGGGAAAGCCCCGGAGCTCGTACGCGGGGTCCAAGGCTCGAAGGATAGCGCCCGCGACGCCGTGAGCCCCATGGAGCTCCGGCACCCGGGCGGCGGCCAGGACGACCCGGGCGTCGGAGCTGGCCAGCGGAAGCGACTCCGCCCAGCCTCGTGCGGCCAGTCGCGCCAACGTCGACGTTCCACTGCCGCGCGGCCCGAGGACGACCGCCGCTCCACCCCGGGATCGGGGCGCGAGCGGCTCTCCGAGCCAACGCAGCAGGGCGACGAGGGGCCCTCGGCGACCGAGGGGAACGGGTGGGAGCCAGTCGGGTGCCAGTACTTCCGGATGAACCGCGCAGAACGGGGGCACCCCCCGCACCCACCACCCTCCGAGGCACCGACTACAAGTAGGCCGCCGAGAATGGGGCGAGCGTGTCGGCGGGGGAGGACCTTTGCACCCATTCTAGGGCCTTGCTCGTTGCTGATAGAAAGGAGGTCGAGGCCTTCTTCAGTTGGATTTTTGATAAAGTCCCAACGACAACCCAAGATTGTCCCACCCATTTGGGCTGCCTCGTGTGTTCTAACGCAATCAAAGCGGCGCGCGCCTATCATGACGGCAACATGGACGAATTTCAACGCTTTTCCGATATTGCTGCTCACTATCGCGACAAGAAGGACTGCCCCGTAACCCAACCCCCTGACCACGCTAACCCGCTCTGAGCCCACTACGAGGCCTCGGTGTCCTTTACGTCCCTCCCGTAAGCCAATAGACTAACGTTAGTCCCCCCCGCGGGAGGGACTACTATTATTGCCATGTCGAAGGCCCCGTGGGTTTCGCACCGACCCCATAACACCCCAAAAACG
The DNA here is from genome assembly GCA_022749815.1 of Thermoplasmata archaeon. Classification (GTDB taxonomy): domain Archaea; phylum Thermoplasmatota; class Thermoplasmata; order Lutacidiplasmatales; family UBA184; genus JAKIWV01. The sequence goes on along the minus strand of JAKIWV010000004.1, from coordinate 23,778 downwards.
CCCACCTTCCGAGAGAATCGGCTTCGGGTCGGTGTTAGTAATTGCCATGATGAAGGCCACGCGGGTTGGCGTTGTAGAGTGAGGACAAAAACAAGAATGACCGAACGAAACGGAGCCCCAGCTTGGCTGGGCAAGCGAAGCCGAGCAGCGACCCTTAGACGACAACAAACCCAAAGCGACAGGCAACGGCGAGTCCGCGCTTTGGAACGCCGATTCGCCGAACTAGTAAAACACGAATGATTGACCTAAGTAGAATCGAAAAAGCCGAGCAAACCATCAGAGCCGAGCTAACGGAAGCCGAAATCGAGCAAGACCGAAAGGATATTGGTGAGTTCGACCGAGTCGGCCACAACATCAGCTATCTCTCGGGAAGAAACGCCGAACTGGATATTCTACAACGGATAGATTCCCTTCAAGCGAAAATCGGTCCGTTTGTGGATAATTACGAACGGCTGATGAGAGAGTCGGTCGAGGCTCCCCAACTTGGGATTCATGCGGGACGAACCCGAATGGAGTTCCTTCGTGGGGCTCGCGCTCTTACTCGGGAGGCCGCCGAACTTGAAAAGAACCTGACGGAAGCCCGAGCGCCCCCGCCCCCGAAACCGCCAACCCTAACGGAACGCATCGCGGCGCTTGAGGCCCAGCTTGTCTCTCTCGGGGGCAAGTAAATGGCAGACGAAATTATTGAGCGAGACGGTAAGCTCTACCGAGTCAAGCGAAAGGACATTCCCGAGAGGTCGGTGCGACTCAACGCCCCCGAACCGCCCGCTTCCAAGCCCGAGCCCAAAAAGGACAAGAGTTGGGACCCCGCCGATTGGGTGGACTAGTGCCTCATGGCGCGCCGTAGAACCAAGGTCAAAAGGCGAGCAAAGAAGGCCTACAAGACCGCGCGAAAGTTCCGAGCGGAAGCTCGGTTTTGGGTGGCCTGATGCCGCACGTTGATACATCAGGGGAGCCAGAGGAATACTACCAACGCCCCCACCGCAAACCGTTCGTTCCGCCCCCGCGGCTCAAGAGACCGCCTGTCCCCGAACCCGAGCCCGAGCCCGAGGCGGCAGAGCCCGAGGCGGCAGAGCCCGAGGTGGATTCAGAGCCCCACCGTGCGGTCGCATTCGGGACCGCCACAATTCAAACCAGCAATGTTCCTCAAAAGCTGAGGAACGGAGGCCCGCGTGTCCATGCCTTGACAATCCGACCTAATAGCGGAAACTCGGGAACCGTCTATATCGGGGGTGAGGGAGTCAGTTCGACCCAAGGTTACGGGATTGTCAAGACGGACGCCCCTACAATTCTCTATGCCCTAGACGTGGACTCCGTTTGGATTTATGGCACGGCTGGGGATTCCGTGTCGTGGGCTGCGTGACGTGCCCGCCCACCGCTCCGCCAACCCCTCCAAAGCGGCCCTCCGAATGCGAAGGTTACGGGCTCGAAAGAGGGCGAACGTTCCCGCGAACATTGAACGTTCAACGAACGTTCCCTCGATAGAACAATCCGCGAACGTTACGCGAACAATGAACGTTCCCGAACGTTCAATGCCCCGTCAATACGGGGGGCAAGCCGCTCCAAGGGCTGGCGGAAAGCCCCCTATTCGGGAGACTAAATCTGTAATCGTAACGCCGACCTTGCAAGAGCGGTTGGACCGCGTGGGCGACCATATCATCCGCATGTCCGAAACGCCCGTAAAGCCCCCACAACAGCCCCGTGAGGCATGGGAGGATGATTCCACTCACCCTCTCCAAAGGAGCCCTCTAATGGTGCCTGAAGCCCCCTCTGAGGAATTGGAGGAGCTAGAGGAGGTCGGGCTAGAGCCCGTAGAGCTTGAGGAATTGGAGCCCGTAATCTCTCCAATCGGGGAATAGGAATGGCGGTTGTAGTTCACGATTGGGTCAAGGTTTCCTCCAATCTCTTGGAGTGTTCGGGCTGCCGCAAACGGTTCATTTACCTCTTTGAAAACGAACGAAAAGAGCGCTTGTGCGGTGATTGCCGCTCACTCCTTTACGGGAGATTCTAATGGCACTCGACTCAAAACGCGCCTACAATATCGCGGAGCGAGACGCTTACCATTCATGGGTCGCTTTACACGGTCCCATCAAGGGCGGACAAAAGGGATTCCGCGCAATCTTGCGAGAGCGGGGCATGAAGGTCCCCCACCATTACGCCAAGAAGCCCAAGAGCGCCAAAACGCTTGAGGCTGAGCGCAAGTTCGTTGAAGAAGGTCTCGGCCGTTCGGGTCACTACACTAAACACCGATATCCCGAAGCGATAGAAGCGGAGTAATCGTTTGCCTGTTGTTGTTGATAAGCGGAAAGGAGACAGACATAAGCGGCGCAAGGGGGACCGCCATTTCTATCCGAGCAAGCGGGGACGGTTTGTCGGGGTCGATGGGGAAGGTTACGACAAGACCTATGCGCTCCTGGCCGACTCGGGGGGCCACACTCTCATTCGTCCCGCGGGGATATCCTCGGTCGAAGCCTTCGAGTGGTTGAGCTATCTTCCTGAGCGTAACGGGAAAGCCGTCTTTGTCGGGTTCGCTTTGGGTTACGATATCAATCACTGGCTCCGCGACCTTCCGAACGGAGCGCTCTATCAGATACGGAAACGAGGACGTGTCCGTTGGGAAGATTGGTGGCTTGAATGGGCTCCCGCTCGGTGGTTCCACGTAAAGCACATTCCCAGCGGTCGGTCCGTTCGCATTTGGGATTCCTTCAGCTTCTTTCAGGGTTCATTCCTGAAATCGTGCCAAGAATGGGGCGTTGAAATTCCCCCCGAGGTCAAAGCGGGAAAAGAGGCCCGACACAATTTCGCGGAAGCCGACTTGCCCCAAATCGAGGCTTACAATCGGCTTGAACTTACTACCCTCGTTTCTCTGATGGGGAAGCTGAAAGAGGGAATGTATGCGGCGGGAATCGACCTGAGTCAATGGTATGGTGCGGGGGCGGCAGCGACCCGATTACTGATTAAAGAGAAAGCAAAAGCCTCCAACCCAAAACTTCCCCCCGAGGTTGAAGTGGCCGCGCTTGCGTCCTACTTCGGGGGCAATATCCAAGCGGGCCGAGAGGAACAGCATATCGAAGGTCCCATCTACAATTACGACCTGAAATCGGCGTATCCTGATGCTATGCGAACGCTCCCAAATTTGGCGCGGGGCCATTGGGAAAGATACGACCCCGAAGAGCCCCGCTCATATTCTGATGGGTTAGCCGTTTATCAAATCGAGTGGGAATTTCCCCACGGGCGGCCCTACTATCCTCTTCCTTGGCGCATCAAAGAGGGCGCGATATATTTTCCGCGTGTCGGTCGCGGGTGGTATTGGGCCCCCGAGGTTGACGCCGCGTTCTCGGCGGAACTATTGACATACGAACCCGAGGATACGGAAAAGAAAGTGTGCGTCAAGATTCTTGATGGCTGGAAATTCGTCCCTGACGACCCCACCGAGCGAGCCTTTCCGTGGATTGAAGAGCTTTACAAGAGACGACAAGAGGTCGGTAGCAAGAGCGGGGCGGGGAAGGCAATCAAACTCGCGCTCAACGCACTTTATGGAAAGACAGCCCAAAGGGCGGGCGTCTTTCAACGGGAGCCCACCTATCGTAATTGGGCCTACGCGGGTTACATTACGAGTTACGTTCGGAGTCGGTTATGGGGAATGGCGGAGTATTCGCTCGATTCCATACTCTCGTTTGCTACAGATGGAATCTATGCGAATGAGGGATTGGTCCCTCACTTCGACTATTACAAAGAAGGACTCGGGGATTGGGAAGAGACGGTCTATCAAGAAATGGACATCGCTATGGCGGGAGTCTATCGGGTGAAAAAGTCCGATGGAACTTGGGAACTATTCGGTCGGGGCTTCGGAAAGAATGGGATTCCGTGGGACAAAGTGAAAGAGGGCTGGGCTCGCGGAGACGACAAACTGAAGGTAACGGTCTCTCGGTTACACACTCTCGGGGAATGTATCCACGTCAGAAAGGGTAGGCCTTGGGTGGACCGTGAGAAATGGCGGTCTTGGAAGGACGAACCCAAGGAGCTTAGATTGAAGAATCCGTCACTCAAACGGATAGGGGCGGAGCCGTTTGACCCTCAATTTGGAGTGCCGTGCGATTCCACTCCGCACGACCCGCGCCGTTCCGTGGCTGACGAAGCTTTGCCCCCAGCCGAAGAATCAACCGAGACGTGAACGAGCGGACCGCCTTATCGTCAAAGCGCTTTGCGAATTCCTCAACGATTGAGTGCGCGGTCGGCGCGCGGAGACACAGACCCCGACTGAAATTTTGATAGTAGTCAGCGGGGCCCGTCTCGGTGTGGACCTTCAAAGCGATTTTGTCCACCGCTCGGCGGAAGGGCTCCATTGTGTCGTAAACGAGCGCGGATTTCCACGGGTTAGCTTCATGGAGAAAACCAAGCGCGGGTTCAAGCGAAGCCGCATGGACGGCTATCCGACAGCGGGACTCCAAAACCCCATAGGAATAATTCAGAATCGCATTGATGGAATCCTTCGCCTGATAGTGGTCCCGCACGATTCCCAAGTCGGAAAAGTAGGCCTGGGCCTCTTGAGCCTCGAGGCCGAGCAAGTGAGTTAGCGAACGCACGGAATCGGGGACGGGCTCTCCGTGCTTTTCGCTGACAATCCACTTAGCAATCTCAAGTCGGCGGCGTTTGTCCGCGTAAGCTTGGTATTGCGCGAGTCGGCGCGGACCGTTGATGGGATAGTCGGGGAGCGCGGAGTAAATCGGCTTGCCGTTGAAGTCCAAAATGAAGAGCGAGATTCCGTGAACCCCGAGCCACCGAAGGGCGGGAAAAGTGACGAACCCGCCGAGGTGGTGCGCTATCACCGTGTCAAAGTCGGGGTCCTTTGGCGTGTATCGAACGCAGATTCCCTTGTCTCGATTAAAGAGTTCAAGGTCGAGTCCCCGAGTGCGAAGAGAATAGCCGTAATCGGTAAGCAAGAGGGGCTTCATCACCGCCCCCAAAAGAGGTCCCGCAAGACCCACCGTAGCGGGCGGCGGTGCGCGTAGAATCGCTCGGGTTCGGTCCTTACGTAGCCTCTGGACTGCCGAAGAAGCGGGTCTACTTCCGCCAACCCTTCTAAGTAGCTCGCGGGAAGTGCGGCCAAAGGGGCGGGGTCGCAAGCTTTCGTCTCGGGGCACGGCTCAACGCTGGGCTTCGGGGCGGTTGCCGACACGCTCGCCCCATTCTCGGCGGCCTACTTGTAGTCGGTGCCTCGGAGGGTGGTGGGTGCGGGGGGTGCCCCCGAACCGCGCAGAACATTGCTTGGGGATTTACTTACTCCTATAAGAAATCTCATACCAGCAGCTTCCACGCCATCTGCGGGCACGGTCCGGGGGGTCGTGTCACCGGGGCCGAGTGGGGTCCGCCGCCGTCACGGAACTGTTAAGCAAGCGCCGAGGTCGTCCGACGGGAAGGCTTCCTCGTGACGTACCGAGTCACCCTGATCCCGGGGGACGGCATCGGCCCCGAGGTGACGCGCGGCGCGCAAGTCGTCGCGGCGGCTACCGGAGTCGCCATCGACTGGGAGGTAATCGAAGCCGGTGAGCCGGCGATCCGCGCCAGCGGGACGCCGCTGCCCGATACCGTGCTGGAGTCGATTCGACGAAACAAGATCGCGCTCAAGGGGCCTATTACGACACCGATCGGAGGAGGATTCCGGTCCGTGAACGTGACGCTTCGTACGGAACTCGACCTCTACGCCTCCGTCCGACCGGCCCGGGCGATCGCCGGAGAGGGCACGAGGTATCCAGAGACCGACCTGATCGTCGTGCGAGAGGCGACGGAGGGACTCTACTCCGGTGCCGAGCACTGGGTCGACAGGGAGCATACCGCGGCTGAGACCGCGAACGTGATCACGCGGAAGGCGTCGGACCGGATCGTCAGGTTCGCATTTGAGCTGGCGCGCCGGGAGCACCGGAAAAAGGTCACCGGCGTGCATAAGGCGAACATCATGAAGACGACGGGCGCGCTGTTCCAGACCGCGTTCCGCGAAATGGCCGCGAAGTATCCGGACATTGGCTCCGATGAGCGGCTGATCGACAACATGTGCATGCAGCTCGTCAAAAAACCCTCGGAGTACGACGTCATCGTCACGACCAACCTGATGGGCGACATTCTCTCCGACCTCTGCGCCGGTCTCGCGGGCGGCTTGGGCGTAGCCCCGGGGGCCGTTTACGGGGACCACGTCGCCGTGTTTGAACCGGTGCACGGCTCCGCGCCCAAGTATGCCGGCCAGGACAAGGCCGACCCCGTCGCGGAGGTCCTGAGTCTCGAGCTCATGCTCCGCCATCTGGGCGAACGGGAGGCCGCCGACCGAATCTGGCGAGCGGTCTGGGAGGTCATCTCCGAGAAGAAGGTGGTCACGTATGACCTGGCCCTTCCGGGGTACACGAACCGGCCCGTCCCCCCCTCGACCTGCTCGGCGATGGCACGGGAGATAGCTCGGAAGGTGCCGCTGGTCGATATGTCGAGCCCGCTTCCCCGACCGGCCGTTCCCGAGAGTTCCCCCGTCTCCGACACGGCGCTGGAAACGGGCTAGCCCGACCCTCGAAGCCGGCGGTCCACCGCCGAAAGGCCCGCACCTACGTCGGCAGGCTTAAGCCCCCTAGGTCGCCCTTTTACACGCCGATGGCGGGGCGCACGTGGGCCGTCCGAATCCGCAGGGACGAGAACGTCCCCGGTGACTCGGGAGCCGCCTCGGAGCCAGCCGATCGCGCCCCTTCGACGCCGCCCTCGGGACGTCGCGTCTCAAATTCTGCCGGTAGCAGTCGTGCGTTCCGAACCTTCCTTCTCTTCGTCGTGGCGCTCGGCGCGATCTACGGCGTCTTCCTCGCGTACTCGGCAACATCCTCGGTGACGGGTGGGAGCCCCTCAGTGGCGGGGATCCTCACCGGGTCAGTGGTGGTCGCGCTCGTCGTTGGCTGGTGGGTGACCCTGGGCCAGACCCCGACGGTGGCATGGCTCGAGCGGGGTGAGCTGGTGGTCCGGGAGCGAACCGGTCGGCTTCGTCGCTTCCCCCGAGATGACCTGAGGATCCATGTGCTCCGCACCAACGGGGGGGGATTCCTTGGCCCGACTCCCACGGAGTTCGTAGAGGTCGCGACCATCGGCGGCGCTCGGCGTACATATCTGGTCGGGATTCACTTCTTTGACTTCGCCCACTAAGCGGGCGACCGACTTCCCCTGGGCTATTCGAGCAGGTCTTCGAGCTCGCTCGCGACCAACGTCAAGAGCTGGTCCAACGACCGGTTCTTGAGCTCGATGATCTGGTCGCTGTTGGTCTCGATACGAGCGAGGAAATCGTCGCCGTCGCGGACGAAGGCGAGTGACAGCACATGACGTCGCTCCTCGACGTTCCGAGGAGGGAATGTCGGTTCGGGCGGAGCCGGTGAAGGGGCCGCAGGGATCTTCGACGGGGTCTTCGGGGCGGGAGGACGTGCCTTCTTTGGGGCGGGCGCGGGGCGTCGGGCGGGGGCGTGCTTCGCCGAAGGTCGATGGGCCGGCCGCTGCGCGCGGCCGGTCTTCTTCGGCTTCTTGGTCACCATCCGAGAGGACCTCGACCCGCCCGCACCGTGCCCCCCTATTAAATTATACGGTCGCGGCCCTCGGGCCTCCGTGTGAACCGCGCCGAGTTCGTCTGGCTCCTGGCTACGGCGTGCGTTCTGGTCTTCCTCGCCCTCGAGCCGCTGCTCTCGTTTGCGCTGTTCGGCTCCGACACCGGCGAGTACTATCGACTGACGTCGACACTCCTTTCCACTGGTCATTTCGCGGGTCAGTACCCTACGTACCAGGGTTGGGGGTCGGCCTACCCCGACTTTCCCGGCATCTTCGCCCTCGCGGGGGCCGTCTCCGGAGCGTTGGGGGCGGACCCGCTCTCGTCCCTTGTCTACGCGTTGCCCGTCCTTGGCGCGCTCTCTGTGTTTCCGTTGTTCCTCCTATTCCGACGCATCTTCCAGCACGACCTGATCGCGCTGCTCGGCGCAGCCTTCGCCGGCGTCGCGATGCCCCGGATGTTCATCCTCGCCCACCCGGCTCCCCAGGCCCTGGGGGACCTCCTCGTCGTCGCCGCTCTGTGGATGTACGTGGAGAGCCGGCGCGATCGGCGGTGGTACGTCCCCCTCTCCCTCGTGTCGGGGGCGCTGATCGTGACCCATCACCTGTCGAGCTACTTCTTCCTGCTCGCGGCGTTGGGGATCGTCGTTCTCCTCGAGTTGGGGCGCCCCGGCGGATGGTCTCGCCGATTCCCGAGCCGGGAGCTCGCCTTTTCCGGGGCGTTCCTTGCCGCCCTTCTCGCCTATTGGTTCTACTACGCTCCGCGATTCCTGAACATCACCCTGGCCCACCTCGGTGTGTTCGGATCGATTCCGCCGTCCGCGATCATCGCCGCGGCCATCGTGGGGGTCGTAGGGCTAGGGCTGGTCATCGCTGCCCAGCGACGGCGCACGTCCGCCCGTGGGGGGCACGCCCGATTCCCCACGGACCGCTCGACCGTTCTGGAGATCCTGTTGATCGCCGCAGGAACGACCGGAGGCTTGGCGTTGCTCTTCGTACTGCCGCTGCCACCGGGGAACCAGCACATCACGCCCGGAGAACTGCTCTACTTCGCCCCGTTCTATCTCCCGATGGCCCTCACGGCGGGAACGCGTCGCCTGCTGTCGCTCTCCCGCCTGGGGTCGTTCGCGATCGCGTGGTTGGCGGTGCTCGCGTTGTCCGTGGCCGTCGCGCTCGCGATCCCCCAGGTCGGGACGATACTCATACCGGGCCGTCACGTGGAATTCGTGGCCATCCCGCTCGGCCTGCTGCTGGCCCTGGGGCTCGGTCGGTGGGTCGCCCGGGCGCGGGACCGAGCGGGTCGACCGGCCGTCTTTGCGGGGGCCTGCGCTGCCCTCCTTCTCCTGGCCGCAAACGCGGCGATCGTGTACCCTCCCCCGGCGGACTTCGGGGGATTTCAGGAAGGCCTCACCCTTCCCGACCAGGCCCTCTGGTTGTGGGCCGGCATCGGGCTCGCGCCGCAGACGGCCGTCGCCTCCGACCATCGACTGAGCTCGATGATGTTCGGCTTCGACAATCTCGCGACGACGTACCAAACCACTCCGGGCCTGTTCATCGGTGCGAGTTGGGCGCTGGCGGCGGCCGAGCTCCATTCCAGTGGTGCGCCGCTCCAACCCCGGACGATCCAAGCGGTGGCGCTCGACGCCACGATCCATTCCGGTGTCGCGCTGGACCCAGCCGAGCTGGCGCTGCCGTTGAGTCCCGCCGCCGCCCAGTGGTTCGCCGGTCCACCGTTCGTACCGATCTACGAGAGCGGCTCGCAGGTCATCTACTGGGTCGATTGGGGCAGGTAGGGAGAGACCGTCCCGTCCGGCGCCCATGTCTCGATCCTTGACCTGCCCTCGCGCGCGAGCAGGTCCAGGACACGGCGGGCCACCTCGAGCTTGCGTCGCTTGGTCTCTGGCGCCACCTCGCGGCGGTCCACATGCTCGAAGTCGAAGCCGTACAGGAGGATCCGCGGGGCTCCGACGTACTCCGCGAGATAGGCGGCCCGATCGCCGTCCGTAAACCCCCCAAAGTTCACCAGTCCCCGTTCGGGAGCTCCGGACCACGACCCCGCCAGCTCACCAGGAAATTGGGGGGTCCATCGCTCGAGCGATGCCACGTTGTCCCCATGGGCGTGGATGAGCACGAGCGCTCCACGCGCGTTCGCTGTCACCTCGCTCGGAATCGGTCCGTCCAAGTCAGTGACCACGACGTCCGGCACCAGTCCCTCCGCTAGGCACCGCTCCGCGGCGCCATCTGCGACGACCAACGCCGGCGGCTCGGCGACTCGCGGGAGCATCCACACCGGGGGTGCGCCCGAGTGAGGCGCCAGGCCCACGACGATAACGTCCCGGCCGCGGATCCGGGCCCGTATTCGCTGCTCGGCCCGCTCGAGGGCCGGCTTAGGCAACAGCTCGATGAGGCGCTCGGACGCGAGCCGCTCCTTCTCGGCCGGAAACCCGAACTCCGCCTGGATCCGCTCGTATTCCGGCGCCCAATGTCGATAGCGCAAGGTGTCTCACGTCTTCGAGAGGATTACCCTTTATAACCACGCGGATGCTCTCTCCGCCGAGGAACGCTCAATATGCGTCCATTGGCCCAAGAGATACTGGCGCACCTGCCTGTGGATAGAAAAGGCTCCCCCGTAAGCCCCCCTTCCCCCTCGAGCGACGACGCGGAACTCGAGGCCGTTCTCGCTTCACTCAAGACCAACATCAAGGTCGTTGGGTGCGGCGGCGGCGGGTGCAACACGATCAACCGGCTCTCCGAAGAGGGGTTGGCCGGAGCCGAAATGATCGCCTGCAACACCGACGCACAGCACCTCCTCGCGATTCACGCCCCGAAGAAGATTCTCCTCGGACGCCGGCTGACCCGGGGCCTCGGGGCCGGCGCGATCCCACAGGTCGGCGAGCAAGCGGCTCGCGAAGCTGAGGACGAGATCAAGAAAGCGCTCAAGGACTCGGACATGGTCTTCATCACACTCGGCCTCGGCGGTGGCACCGGCACCGGTTCTGCCGGCGTTGTCTCCCAGCTCGCGAAGGAATCGAACGGCGGGGACGCCCTCACGATCGCCGTATGTACACTCCCGTTCGCCAGCGAAGGACTCGTCCGCGGGGAGAACGCGATGTGGGGCCTCGAACGACTCCGCCAATCGATCGACACGGTGATCACGATTCCCAACGACCGGCTGCTGGAGCTGGTCCCACGCCTTCCGATCCAGACCGCCTTCAAAGTCGCCGACTCGGTGCTCGCCCGGGCGATTCGGGGGATCACCGAGATCATCACCCGGCCCGGCCTCGTCAACCTCGATTTCAACGACCTCCGGACGATCATGAAGGGCGGCGGCGTCGCCCTGATCGGGATCGGCGAGTCGGAGAGCGAGAACCGCGCCGAGGACGCCGTCCTCGAGGCGATCAACTCTCCGCTCCTCAAAGTCGATATCGGCGGCGCCACCGGCGCCCTGATCAATGTGACTGGGGGCCCGGACATGACGGTCAGCGAGGCCCAGAAAGCCGCCGAGGTGGTGCAAAAGGCGATCTCTCCTCAGGCGCGGATCATCTGGGGGGCGGCCGTCGACCCAACGATGCAGAACACGATCCGGGTCATGTTGGTGGTCACCGGAGTTAAATCCCCCCAGATTCTCGGCGGGACGCCGAGCGGTGCGCCCGGAGCCCGGAAGCAGGGCCCCGAGCTCGACCTGGTTCGGTAGGCAGGTTCCAATGGCGTTCCTCGACCGCGCTCGTCGCGTGCAGGACCAGTTCGACGGCCGGCTCCGGCAGGTGGGCCACGGCCGGTATGGGCGCATCCTCCGGATGGCCCGCAAGCCGGAGGTGGACGAGTACGTCCGCGTCCTCGAAATCACGGCGATCGGCGCGGTGATTATCGGCAGCGTCGGCTTCCTCCTGTACATCTTTTTCACGCAAGCCGGCCCGTGGCTCTGGCAGCAGTTCGCCTCGGCCGGGCTCTGAGGCACACCGTGAAAGGCACTCCCCCCGAGGAAGGCATCGGCCTCCTGACGGGCGAGGAGACCCCCGCACCGGCCGCTCCGCGGCCGAAGCAGGCCGCTCCCATAGCGCACTCGCCCGCTCCGCCCTCGTTGACCCCACCTCCGCTCCAGACCGGCGTGCTCACCCTCGAGGTGGCCGACGAAAAGAGCCGAGAGGTAACGGCCGGCACCGTGACCGACGTCTCCGTGGTGATCAAGAGCGCGCACCCCGAGGGGGCGACCCTCCACCTGACGACCGAGGTGGCCTACACCTCGACGTACCCGGGCGAGGGGGCCGAATGGCCGGTCTCCTGGATGCTCCCGGGCAAGAAGCAATTCGCGGAGCTCGTGGCCCGGCGGACCGAGGGTCGATTGGCACTCAAGCCGAACGTGGCCGTCGCTCTCACGTACGAGGTGGCGGCGCCCGTCGGCGTTCGGTACGGTGACCGGCTCGAGGTCCGACTCACCGCCCGCTTGGAAGACACCTCGGTGGCGCCCGCCAAACTCACGCTGACCTGGGCCGCCCGCCAGTCCCTGCTGGCGATCAAGACCTCTCGGGGGTACGAACGCGAGGTGGCCGATTCGCTCCTGACCCGCGCCGAGGAGAAGCCCGACGTGCTCTTCGCGATCCTGGTTCCGGCGGCGCTGCGGGGGTACGTGTTTGCCGAGGGGATGAGCTTCGAGAGCGTCCGGGAGATGCTCCGAGGGATCCGGAAGGCCCGGGGATTGGTCGCCGGCGAGACGACCCTCAAGGAAGTGGAACCGCTCCTGGTCCCGAAGATCACGGTCGAGGGCTTCGTCGAGGGCGCGATCGTCGAACTCATCGCCGGGCCGTTCAAGGGCGAAAAGGCGCGGGTCAAGAAGATCGACCAGGCCAAGGAACAAATCACCGTGGAGCTCATCGAGGCCGTCGTGCCGATACCGGTGACCGTACGGGGGGACCACGTCCGAATGCTCGAGCGAGGAGGCGGCAAGAGTGGCGCCTGAGGTCAGCGTACTGGTCGAAGGCGGCAAGGCCGCCGCGGGAGCCGCGCTCGGGGCGGCCCTCGGACCGCTCGGCGTCAACGTGGCTCAGGTCGTGGTCCAGATCAACGAGCACACGAAGCAGTTCGCCGGGATGAAGGTCCCCGTGCTCGTCAAGGTCGATGCGGCCACCCGCGCGTTCACCCTCGAGGTTGGACGACCCCCAACGGCCGCCCTCCTGCTGAAGGAGGCCGGAAAGGAGAAAGGTTCCGGCAAGTCGAAAGGGGAAGTGATCGGCGACGTCTCGATGGACGCGGTCCGGAAGATCGCCGAGGCGAAGGGCGCGGATCTCCAAGGACGTTCGGACGAGGAGCGGGTCAACCAGGTCCTCGGCACCGCCGTCTCGATGGGCCTCACCGTCGACGGCGCGGACCCCCGCGGGCTCCTCACGACCCGGCTCGCCGCGCGAGGCCCCCGATGATGGGTCCGCAGGGAGGCGCACCTCCCGACCTGTCCAACGCCGAGATCGTCGACTACACGGTTATCGACGGGGATGGCAAATTGCGGCTCAAGCTGAAGGACGGCTCGGTCGTCGAGATCCGTCTCGAGATCATGAACATCCTTCGGGCAGGCAACGACCCCAACACCGGCCTGCCGACGTACGTGGTGCAATCGGCCCCGCTCGTCCGGCTCGTCGAGACGCCGAAGGAGCTCCGCAAGGCGCCCCTCCGCCCCGGCGGGAAGGACCCGAAGGCCATCACCGGGTTCGGCTGAAGCTACGCCTCTCGGTATTCGGCCGGCTCGCCGACGAAGCGGGGGGGCTGACCCTCGAAGAAGCGGGCCAGATTCTCCAGTGCGGATCGCAAAACTCCAGGTCGGCTGCCCGCCACCAAGCCCGCGTTGTGGGGAGTCCCGAGGAAATTGGGCAGCGTGGCGAAGGGGAACCGGGAGCCGAGGGTCCCTAGGGCGTAGTCCTCCTGCCACCACGCTTCGAGGCCGACGCGGAAGTCGGCGTGGGAGTGGAGGTGGGCGTACAGCGCGGCCTCGTCGACGGTTCCGGCGCGACCGACGTTCACGTAGAGTGCGTTCGGCTTCATCCGGGCCAGTTCCGCGGCGGCGAGCGAATTTCGCGTCGCGACGGTCAGGGGCCGACAGTCGATCGCCACGTCGGCCCGCGCGAGCGCGTCGGCGAGGCCCGACGCCGGGAACATCCGGTCGCATCCCTCCCGCGGCGACCCGTCGCGATTGACCCCCTCGATGACCACGCCGAACGGCCGAAGGCGCGCGGCGATCGCCCGCGCGATCTCTCCGAAGCCGAGGAGCAGGACGGTCTGTCCGAGGAGCGAGCGGCTCTCGGGCACCGGCCGGAGCCGCCCGGCCTTGGCGCTTTCGGTCGTGGCCGGGAGATTCTTCAGGAGCGCGAGGGTCAATGTGATCGCCTGCTCGGCCACGTAGGGAGCGAACGCTCCCCCGTTGCCGGCGACCTTGACGGTCGACGGAAACCGGTCGAACGGGAAGCCGTCGAGTCCAGTATAGAGCCGCTGGACGAACCGGAGGCGGGGGGCCTTCGTAGCCTCCCAATGCGGCAGCTCCCGTTCAAGGGACCCGACCAGCATCGCCTCGACCTCGGGCCAAGGGCCCTCAGGGTTCGAGCGGGCGAAGACGAAAGGAACGCTCGGGATCCTGGATGAGAGCGCCCGGGCCGTGTCGTCGGAGGGCGGGAGGGTGACGAGGAGCCGGGCCGGTGCGGGGGGCACGCCCGGGCGGAGCGGTCGCGGCAGAAAAGAGGCACGGGGGCCCGGGGAGTTGCCCCGGGGCGGGAAGAATTGGTTTACTCGACCTTGACGGTCGTTTCGGCGGGCGAGGGCGTCGGGCCCTGCTTCGGGAGCTCGAGCTCGAGCACGCCATCCACGACCTTCGCCTTGGCCTGAGCCGCCACGACCGGCTCGGGCAGCTCGAGGGCGCGGTGGAACCCGGTCACGAGCCGTTCCCGGTGCAGGTAGCCCGAGGAGTTGTCAGTCGACTCCGAGCGGTTCTCGCCGGAAATCTCGACAACGTTCCCCTTGACTCGGATCTCGATCTGCTCCTTCGGTACACCCGGAATCTCGGCGCGGACCTGGTAGGCCGTTCCCGTGTCGACGACATCCGTCGGCGCCGTTCGGAGGGAGCGGTCGAGCTCGATCCCGGGCGCTCCGGCCGGTCCATCGAAGGGAAGTAGACCGAATGGGGCGTTGGCCCGTTGCCACAGCGCTTCGAACAAACGGTCGGAGTCGTTGCCAAAGACTGGCTGGGTTCGGCGGGCGAGGGTGCGCGGCGCTTTGGGTGTTTCTTCCGTCATGGGGACCTCTGTACAACAGAAATAGTTTTAGACTTGTATAAAAGCACATCCATCCCCGATAATTCGCCGGAGGACGATGCGATCTGCCCCCGCGATCGATGACCAAAGTCGAATCACGTCGAACGAGCGCCGCGCAGAGTCCGGAAGCGCCCTGCCGCTGGTTGACAGTTTCGGGGGGGCAGGTGGCTGCGTTCGCGGGGAACATCCCGCTGCAGGGCCTCCTGGAAGGAGGTCGCGTAAGGAACTCGGGAATGGACCTACAGAAATCGGAGGGTCGAGCTTGAGGTTCGGACGAACTCGAGTTCCGTCCGCCCATTGAACCGGGCCGGTCGGCCCGACGTCACAGGAGGTTACCGCCGGCCGCGCTCAGCTGATTCCACCCCACCCCGAGCAGGGGAAGGCCGAGGAGGACGCCCGGAGTGAGCGCATTTTCGAGAGCATCCATCCACTCACTGAGCATCCAAAGACCACCCCCCAGGAGAATCGAGGCGAAGCCGAATTCGATCAAGGAGTGGCCCCCGCCCCACAGGGGGAGCTGCAAAACGCCGGCCCCCACGAAGAGGGCTGCCACTCCGAGGAGAACTGGCGCGGGATTTTCTCGGCTAAATGGCCCCACGACCTATGACGATGAGCCGCCCGGGATAAACGTTCGGTGCGACGGGCGGGCCGGCGATGGACGAGGTCGCCGGCTCAGCGGATGTAGCGGTTCGTCGACTCCGAATCGAATCCCCGCACGATCTTGACGCGCTGGCCGTCTCCGGTGCCCGCGCCCCGGAGCTGGGGGAAGATTTCCCAAAGGTCCCCCCGAGCCAGCACCGCGGCCGCGTGGTCCTCTCCCAGAGCCTGTGTGGCGACCCGGGAAACGACCTCCCGGTCCCTCCGCTCGTCGAGAAACCCCAGGCTGTGGAGATACTCGTGGAGAATCACGACGTAGAGAAACGCGGTGCGCTGGGCCTGGGGTTCCGTTGCGTCGAGGACGCGGATCAACCGTTCGTTGAGCACGATGATGTTTCCGGTGACCTGCCAGTACGCCCCGACCTGCGCCGGCAGTTCGCTCAACCCGAGCCCGAGACCGACCCGCTCTCGGCCGAGTACTCGTCGGACCGATTCGCGGACGACGGTGAACACATCGTCGTAGTTCCGCGCCTGGTCCAGGCGATGGCCCAGCGATGCCCAGCCCGTCGGGTCGTTCGGCGTCGGGGTCGCCATCGACGTACGTAGCCCTCTTGGGGGGATGAACCCGGCGTTACCCGAGTACTACCGGCGGCCCCAAGGAATATGTGGGCCCGGGGGTCCCGTACCGTCGAACGTACCGTGACCGACCTCGACGAGAGCCCGGCGGTTCCGCCCGAAGACCGCGGGGGCGACGAGCGAATTGGGTATCGCGTCGGCGGTGTCCTGCTGCTGACCATCGGCCCGGGTCTCGGGGTCGTTCTGAACATCGCGCTCCATCGCATGGCTCCGGCGACGGGGCAGGCCATCGGGCCCTGGCGAATCTACCCGGCACTGGGCAGTTACGCGTGGGGCGTCGTGGCGCTCGGGCTCATCGCCGGCGTTGTCGGGATCGTCATGCTCTGGTTGGCTCAACGGTCCCCCCCGGGCAAGTTCGTGCTCCCCGGCTATTCGTATTGAGGAATCTACCGACGAGTCCCGCGCCGGCGCCTGGCGCGGACTGGCCTACTTGAGGAGAACGCGGGGCGAGAGCTTCCGCGACGGAGGCTGTCCGGGCACCGGAATGCCCTTCTGCCGCTTCTCGACCGAAAGGCAGTCGGAGCAGCGTCGTTCGTCGGAATCGAGGCATTTGTGGCAATATGTGCGGCCGCAAATCGTGCACCCGAGCGTCGCCGGGGCTCCGCACTTGCTACAGCTCCCCACGAGCATCAATCACATCACCCAGGAACTGGCGGGGGGACAACGCCCGCATGGATAACGGCTTCGACGAAACCGCGACCGTACTCGGCGCGGGTCACATAATCCGCGACGCGACGCGCTCGGGCACTTCCGGAAGGGAAGGTCACAGCCCAGGCGGAGGCCCGGAGCATCGCCACGTCATTGTTGCCGTCGCCGACGGCCATGCAGTCCCCCGGAATCAAGCCCATATGACCGAGCGCCCGGCGAAGGGCGGGGAGCTTCCCGGCGCCCCGCTGGAGGAGATGGACGGCGAACCCTGTGCTCTCCACGAGGACCGGCTGGCCCCTCAGTACGGCGCGGATGCGCCGTTCCGGGAGACCCTCCTCGACGGCCACCTCGGTCTCCCGCCACCGGTCGGTGAACAGTCGATGGACCGGGAGACCGGCCCGGACGAGGCTACGATACGCGGCCAGTGCGATCCGTCGATCGGCCAAATGCTCGACGACTTCGCGTCCGCCGGACCGATGGTACAATACGCCTCCGTTCTCGGCGATGATCGGCGTATCGAGGCCAAGAAACCGGTGGAGGGCTAAGGCGATCGGAAGGACATTCCCCGTGGCGAGGAGGACCGGGACCCCGGCTTCGGTCATTCTTCGTACCGCCGCCAGCGCCTCCAGGTCCAGCCGGCGGGCTTCGTCCGTCAGGGTCCCGTCGATGTCAGTGACGACCGCCCGGATCGGTCGTCGTGGATGAGCCTCCGAGGACGTCAGCCCTCCCTCCCTGAGGTCGCGTGGAACGGGTCCTGAGAGCCCGACGGCCGCCGGGCCGCCTCGAGCGCCAGTTGCACCGCTCGCTCGGGGCTCTCCACCCGAACATACCGGGTGGGGTCGATGCCGGCCGATTCCAGATCCCAACTGGCGAGCGCGAATACCGGCTTCTTCAACTCTAGGGCGTGGGCGATCTCGGTGAGGGTTCCGAACGAACCGTCGATCGCGATGACAGCGTGGCCGCTCAGGACCACGAGCACGTTGCGCGCGACGCCGAGACCCGTGGGGATGGCGATGTCGACCTCAGGATTCGCATCCGACCGACGCCCCATCGGTAGGATGCCGATGGTGAGTCCGCCCGCCGAATGGGCACCCCGGCAGACGGCCTCCATCACGCCCCCCAGACCTCCACAGACGACCACGGCACCCGCCTCGGCGATCCGACGCCCCACCTCTTCGGCGATCGAGAGAACGTCGGCCGGGGGACTCTCGCCCCCGATGACAGCGATCAATGTCTTCACCGCGCCCCGCCCAGCCCCTCGAGCCTGCGGACGAGCGCCTTTTCGAGCACTTCGGCAACCTCCTTCCCGTCGCGGCGTCCACGAACCTCCCTCATCACGTCACCCATGAGAGGCGATTGCGCGGCCTTCCCCCGGGCTCGCCAGAGTGCGTCGTTTCGGTCCAAGACCCCTTCGACGATCGCCTCGAGTTCGGGGCGTGACATGGGGGCTAGGCCGGCGGAGCTAGCCGCCTCCACGAGGGAGCGCCCATGGACCAGGACGCCCTCAAGCATCGGCTGCACGCCCTCTTTGGCGAACTGCCCCTTCTCCCACGCCGTCAGGATCGTATCGAGGACGGTCTCCGAGGCCTCGGACATCGGCTCGGCGCGTGGAACCGCCGCCAGCGCCGGAAGGTCATGGGTCAACAGGCGGACCACGAGGGCCGGCGCGTGTCCCTTCCGAACGAGCGCTTCGAACCGGTCGGCCTCTCCCTCCCGCAGGAGAACTCCGGCCACCTCGTTGGAGAGAGCATATTGCCCGCGAATCCGTTCGCGGGTCTCCTCGGGTCGTTCGGGCAGACGGCGCCCGAGTGCGGTGAGGTGGTCGACGGATAAAGTCACCGGCGGTACGTCGGTCTCCGGGTACATCCGGTCGCGGCCCGGCAAAGGACGAGAGTACCGGCTGGTCCCGTCGGGGAGCGGGTCCCGGGTCTCCGGCGGAACGCCGGCCCACGCCAAAGCCGCGCGACCGATGACCCGTTGAAGGGCTCCCAACGCCTGAGCCGCGTCGGTCGAGGCCACCAGGGCGAATGCATCTTGAGGCGCCAGCGACAGTCGGTGGCGAATCGCCTCGACGTGGGAGGCCTCTACGCCCTCCGAGGGAAGTTCGTCGGAGTGCAAGATCCCGCGGACTCCGACACTACGTGCATAGTCGGCCAATTCCCGACCCAGCCGAGGGCCGGGCTCAGCCGACCGGCCAAGAAGGCCGTGGAAGCCGGGTAGAGGTGCCGCAAGGACGACGCCGCCCTTTTTGAGCGAGGAAGCCACTGGCCCCGGACCCGCGTCGCGCAACAGGTCGGACACGTCGACGGGCCCGCCGCTCGGAGGCTTCGCGCCCCGGCGATGGAGCTCCTCCTTCGCCCGAAGCAGCATCTCTTGACGCGCGATCTCCTCTCGGGAATACTTGGGGAGGAGTCGCAGCTCCTGGACTCCCTTCAGCTCGACCCGCGTGCCCCCCTCGATCGACAGATTGAGGTCCTCCCGGATCGTCCCGATCCCACGACGGACCCGTTGGGTGGACCGGAGCAAGGCGCCGATGGCCTGAGCGACCTCCCGGACCTGTTCGGGGGATGTGAGGTCGGGCCCGGTCGCGACCTCGACCAGCGGGATGCCAAGTCGGTCGAGTCGATAGCGTACCTCGCCGCCGGTCTCCGAAACCTTGCGGGCTGCGTCTTCCTCGAGGCAGATCGTGTCAATGGCGACCCGGTGGCCTCCGACCTCGACCCAGCCGTTGACAGCGACCAGCGCGGTGCGTTGGAAGCCGCTGGTGTTCGAGCCGTCGACCACCAGTTTCCGCATGACCAGGATCTCGTCGATCGGAGTGGCGTGCAGGAGGAGCGCGACCGTGAGGGCCACGTCGAGGGCCTCGGCGTTGATGGCGTGGGGAGGTTCCTCGTCCAGCTCGACGAGGCAACTGGTCGGAACGACCTCGTAGACGAACGATTGCCCCAGCGCGGACTCGAAGGCCGCCGCGGGGTCCAGCGCCCGGAGCTCGCCCCCAGTGGCGCGGAGCCGCCGTCGCACCGTTCCCTCGACCTCTTCGGAGAGCTCGGACGGGCACGGGCAGAACAGCTTGCGAGTCGCGAGCTGCTGGTGGACCTCGAGACCGGCCTTCATGGACCCCCCTCCAGCCGCCGACGGTGAACGAACTCGCCCGCGATATCCTCGAGCAGGAGGGCGCGCACCCGGGCCGGGTCGTCGGCCTGTCCCAGTGCCCAGAGCATCTTCGCGTAGGCGGTTTCGGGGAGAAGGTCGTCGAGGTAGACCACTCCCTCTCGCACGAGCTCCCGGCCGGTCGAATAGACGAAGGGATCAGTGCCCCCGCCGAGGCATTGCGTCGTCATGGCGACGATCAGGCCGTTGGTAATGAGCCGCCGCAAGGCTCGGATGTGGAGCCGGGACACGTGGCCCAGCCCGGTACCCGCGAGGACGAGCCCCCGATCGGCTCGCACGAACCGACGAAGCCGGATCGGGGAGAGGCCGGGGTAGTACGTGACCAGCGCGGCCCGCGCGTCGAGACGAGTGTCGACCCGGATCGGTGACCCCGAGGGGCGGCGGGCCTCCGACCCCAGTTGGATCCGTTTCCCCTCGATGTGACCGAGCGGGGGAGCGTTCCGGCTTTCAAAAGCGTCCCGTCGGGAGGAGTGCATCTTTCGAACCCGGGAGCCCCGGTGAATGGTGAAGCGATCATCGGAGACACCGTCGTGCATCACGACGACGACCTCGCCAAGATCGCCGGTTCGTGCCAGGTGGATCGCCGCAGGCAGGTTCGTGAACCCATCCGACGACGGCCGGTCGGGAGAGCGTTGGGCACCGACCAGAACGACCGGCCCCGGAGGGTCGCGGACCATGAAGCTCAGGGCGGCCGCGGTGTACCCCATAGTGTCGGTCCCATGGGCGATGACTACCCCCCGGGCTCCCTGACGGAAGCTCTCGCCGATCTTCTCGGCAAGAGCCACCCAGTCCGAGGGGACGATGTCTTCGCTGAACCGCTCGAACACCGGGACAACGCGAACAGGCCCCTCGGCGTCAAGCGCTGGGAACGACTCCAGAATCTCTCGCTCATCTCGTACCGGCTTTACGCCACCGGTCTGGTAGTCGACCCGTGAGGCAATCGTTCCCCCCGTGGTCAGAAGGGCGACCCACGGGGTCGCGGGGGGCGGTGGGGAGATAGCGACGGGTCCCGATGGCTTCGAGGTTCTCGGACGGCGCGCCCTCTCGATTACCGTGAGGACGTCCCTCTCGGTGATGGCGAGCCCGACATTGTAGCCCGTGGCCAGCTTGAGCACGACTACGTTTTCTGCGGAAAACTCGGTCGCGGGCACCAGGATCCCGTGCCAGGTCCGACCGTCGGGCCGGGTGATTTCCACTTCGGATCCGGTCGGAAGCTTGGCGAGTTTCCGGCGCGGATCAACCGTCGGCTCTCCCACTGCTCAGCTCCCGGTCGGGCCGCGTGCGGACGACCGCGTTGCACGACGCAGACTCTTCGGCTATTAAATCTGGAACGGCGGAGAAGTGCCGGCGTCCCCGGTCTTTTATAGAGCGCCCCCTTCGGCGCGCCCGGAGGACAAGCGGAGCTTCCGGCGCCCGTGTGGGGTAGCTACGGAACCGGTGGAGAAGCGCCGGTCCCGCTACACTGGATTATCCTAGAGGCCTGCGGAGCCTCAGACCTGGGTTCGAATCCCAGCACGGGCGTCCTCTTCGGGGCCTCCCCCACGGCAGTTCGATGGACCTAATCCCGCGATCGCGTCCGAAACCGATGGCACCGAACGAGGATGTAGACACATCCTTGGGCTTCGATCGACCCTCCCGACAGTACCCCGCCTCCCTCAGGCGACCTCGATCCGCGAGGATGCCAGCTTTCTGTCGTTGAAGCAGTGAGTCCACTACCCTCGGCGGACTCCTCGACGCCGCCCAAACCGCGGGGCACTGCTGACGGACGCCTCAGTGGACCGCGTCTTCGCCGGGCTGATCCTCAGTATTGACCCCGGGGGCCTTCTTCGGAGAGCGTTTCAAGATATCTGCACTGATCTTCTCCAGTTCCGCAATCACCAAGTTGAGGTCGGGCTCGGCTTCTCCAGCAGTGGCAGCCGTGGGCGCGGCCGTGTCGATGCCCTGAGGTGTCTCGAAGTAGGCCGGTGCAGCCTCCGCGTAGGACGGTGTCGTCTGGAGTGGCTCGACGCCCGGAGCGGCCGTTGGTCTTTCGTCCCCGGCCTGCGTCGAGAGTGCAGCCGCGGGGTGCGACCGACGCCGGCGCAAGACAAAGAGGGCCAGGAGGGCAACTGCCGCGATCGCACCGATGGCGATTCCAGCGTAGATCCCGAACCCCGAGGAGCTCGACGGTGTCGTCACCGTCACGGCTGAAGACCCCGCGGACGTCTGGCTCTCAGGCGACATCGAGCTGTCCGTCACCTTCAACTCGAAGGCATACGTGGCCCCCACCGTCAGCGTGCTCGCCGCGATGCTACAGGTCTCCGTCGCACCTCCGCTCGCCCCGCTGCCGCTGTTCACCGCGCACTGCGTCGCCGATGCGTAACTCCCGCCATTGATCGAGATTAGCCACTGCCACGAGTAGGTCGACGTTCCCGACGACGGAACCTTTCCCGTCACCGTCAACGCCTGTTTGACATCCAACGCATTCGCGCTCGGCGTCGGCGCGGCCGGCGCCGTCAAAACCGAGTTCACAGTCACTGTAGATGAGGGTAACGACGTCTGCGTCTCGGTCGACGTCGCGCTGTCCGTTATCTGCAGCTCGAACGTGAAAGTGTTGCCCGGCGTCAGCGTGCTCGCCGCGATGTTGCAGGTCTCCGTGGCGCCTCCCATCCCTCCGCTGCCGCTATTCGCCGCGCACTGCGTAGCCGACGCGTAGATCCCGCCATTGATCGAAATCAGCCACTGCCAGGAGTAAGTCGATGTCCCCGTGGACGGGACCGTCCCCGTCACTGTCAACGCTTGGTCAACGTCGAATACCGTCGCGTTCACCGTCGGCGCCGCGGGCGCCGTCAGCGCGAAGGCCACCGACACCGAGCGCGACGCGGTCGAGGTCTGCGTCTCTGGCGTTGACGCACTGTCGTTCACCTGCAGCTCGAACGTGTAGGTGTTACCTGCCGTCAGAGTGCTTGCCGAGATGCTGCAGGTCTCCAAGGCATTGACACTCGCTCCGCTACCGCTCGGCGTGCCGCATACCGTCGCCTTGCTGTAGCCGGAGCCGATCGAGAGCAGCCACTCAA
The DNA here is from genome assembly GCA_022749815.1 of Thermoplasmata archaeon. Taxonomy (GTDB): domain Archaea; phylum Thermoplasmatota; class Thermoplasmata; order Lutacidiplasmatales; family UBA184; genus JAKIWV01. The sequence continues at coordinate 824 of JAKIWV010000004.1, read as the reverse complement.
ACTGATACGGGGCCGTCCCCGACGATGGGATCGTAGCCGTCACCGTCAACACCTGGTTGACATCCAACGTCGTCGCGCTCACCGTTGGCGCGGTCGGCGCCGTCAACGCCAAGTGCACCAAAACTGCCGATGACGCCGCCGACGTCGCCGTTGCCGGCGTCGTAGCGCTGTCCATTACTTGTAGCTCGAAGTTGTAGGCATTACCGGCAGTGAGCGCGCCGGCCGGAATCATGCACGTCTCCGGGGCGCCTCCCGTCGCTCCGCTGCCGCTGTTCACCGCGCACTGCGTCGCCGAGGCGTAGCTCCCGCCGTTGACCGCGATCAGCCACTGCCAGGCGTAGGTCGACGTCCCCGTCGACGGGATCGTCCCGGTAGCCGTCAACATTTGGTCGGCGTCCAACGCCGTTGCACTCACCATCGGCGCCCCCGGCGCCGTCAACGCCAGGTGCACTGTTACCGTGGAAGAGGATGACGAAGTCTGTGTCTCCGGCGTCGTCGCGCCGTCTGTCACCTTCAGCTCGAACGCATACGTGTTCCCCACCGTCAGCGTACTCGCCGCGATGCTGCACGTCTCCGTGGCCCCTCCCGCCGCTCCACTGCCGCTGTTCACCGCGCACTGCGTCGCCGCCGCGTAGCTCCCGCCATTGATCGAGGTCAGCCACTGCCACGAGTAGGTCGACGTTCCCGTCGATGGGATCGTCCCCGTCACCGTCAACACCTGGTTGACGTCCAACACCGTCGCGCTCACTGTTGGCACAGCGGGCGTCGTCAACACCGAGCTCACCGTCACCGTCGAGGAGGCCGTCGATGTCGCCGCCACCGGC
>JAKIWV010000003.1 GCA_022749815.1 Thermoplasmata archaeon | reverse complement strand
CGTCGCCGTCTGGCCGACATCATACTTGGGCAAGCTCGGTGTCACGCCGCTTGCTACGAGTGCCGCGTTCACCGTGACCAGATCCCACGCCGACCCCGCGCTCGTCGGCGTCGTCGCGCTGTCCGTCACCTGGTAACAGTAGTATGTCGTCCCCGCCGACCCCGTCGGCGCCACATACGTGCTGCTTGTCGCGCCCGAGATCAACGTGCCTGCGTTACAGGCCCCCGTCCCCGTCGCCGAGGAATACCACTGGTAGCTGTAGGGCGTCGTTCCTAGCGATGGATGGGACGTCAACGTCGCTGTCTGACCAACGTCATATGTCGGCGAGCCCGGCGTGACCGCTGCCGCCACTAGCGCAGCACTCACGGTCACAGTGGAGGACGCGACCGAAGTCGCCGTTTCCGGGGTTGTCGCAGTATCCGACACTTGAAGTTCGAACGCATACGTGTTCCCGACCGTCAGGGTGTTCGCCGCGATGCTGCAGGTCTTCGTAGCGCCCCTGCTCGCCCCGCTGCCACTGTTCACGGCACACTGCGTCGACGACGCGTAGCCTCCGCCATTCACCGAGGTCAACCATTGCCAGGTGTATGTTGAGGTCCCCGTCACAGGGATGTCTCCTGTCACCGTCAGCAGTTGATTGACATCCAATTTCGTCGCACTCACGGTTGGCGCGGCCGGCGCCGTCAACGCCGAGTTGACTATGATGGTAGGAGACGGGTTCGATGTCGTCTGAGAAGGGGCGAACGCGCTGTCCGTTACCTGCAGTTCGAACGTGTAGGTGGCCCCGACCGTCAGCGTGTTCGCTGCAATGCTGCACGTCTCCGTTGCCCCACCGGTCGCCCCGCTTCCACTGTTCACTGCGCACTGTGTCGCGGTTGCAAAGGTCGGGTTAGGGCCGGTCCCTCCGTTCGCCGTCCCGGACGTAATGAAGGTAGGTAGCGCGGTCGCTTTCACGTCCACACCGACGGCGACCCAGGCAGAGCTGGCGGAGATTGATTCGGTGTTCGTGACCGACCCGCCACCTGTGTTGTCGAACCCCGAGGCCGCTACTTGGCTACCGCCCCCGGCCGAGGGGTGCTCAACCCGGTCGTTGCCCGTCAGACCTGTGGTAAGATCTGTGGCTCCCCCCCGCCAACTGAAACCGGCTACGACGAAGTCCGAGGCCGAGTTCGCCGTCACGCTCACACTGGGTGCCGCGCTCGTTGCTGTGGCGATGGCGTTGGTTCCGATGGAGAGCGTGCCACTAGAGGCGCGGTACACCAGGACGTCCAAGGTTGTTCGTGCCGGGTTTCCCGCGAAAGCCGCCGTGACGGTATAGGTCGAGCTCGTGCTCGCCACGGTTGCTGTGGACATCTGCTCGGCGACCGTCGCCCCGCTGTCCGCTGCGGTGTTTACCAGGGAGAAGGTGTCCCCCTCGCTGTCGGAGAAAGTGACAGAGGACGTTGTTGGCTGATAGCCCGCCAACGCGACAACGACGTCGCCAGCGTTGACGCTCAGACTCGCCGTGGTGATAGGCGTACTGATCAAGACCAGCCACTGCCAGGAGTAGGGCGACGTTCCTGTCGATGGGATCGTCCCGGACACCGTCACCGCTTGATTGACGTCAATGGCTGTTGCGCTCACCGTTGGCGCAGCTGGATTGGTCAACGCTGAGTTCACCGTCACCAGGTCTGCCGTCGAGGTCAAGGTGGTCGGAGTCGCGTCCGTCACCGTGTAACAGAAGTACGTGTTGGTCGTCGGCGAGGCAGCATACGTCGCAGCCGTCGCTCCCCCTATCGGCGAGCCCAATGCTGTGCACAGGGCCGCGGAGCTCCCCGAATACCATTGGTAGGTGTAGGGAAGCGTTCCGCTCGAGGGGTTCGCCGTCAATGTGATCGTGTCCCCGTTGTCGATGGTCGGTGCCGCGGGAGTCGGCCCTCCCGCCATGAGAGGCATGAATGGCCCCACCGCGTTCACGAGATCGGAACGAGAGTTCGACCCAGCGACGGAGGCGTTTGCTACGGCTCGCACCCCGTCGGTCACCGAGGGATCGACGTTGACCGCGGGCGTCCCAACCGGGGGCGAGTGATCACCGTCCGACTTCAGCGTGGTTGACGATGGCGGGGCGGGAGGGTCCGAAGATCGGGAGGGCGAGTTCGAGCTCACCGAAGTACGAGAGGTCGCAGGACCAGTAGAAGGAGAAGCTGACGACGCGGAGCCCGCGGCGACGTTGGAATTTTCAAGCGAGAGCCCGTCGCTCGGGCGGGCGTCCGTACGCGGGGGAAAGAGAGGTCCCGCGGGCGCTGCGCCGCCCGTCACCAGGGTCCACCCCGAATCCTGGGTCACTGGGGTGGTCGCGCTATCCGACACGGTGTAGCAGAAATATGACCGGCCCGTCGGAGCCGCTCGGTACGTCGACCCCGTCGCGCCTGCGATCGGCGTCCCGGACGAACAGGTCCCCGTCATCGTCGTGGACGAATACCACTGGTAACTGTACGGCGCCGTCCCTCCCGACGCGAGCGCAGAAAGCGTGACCGGGCCGGAGAGGCCATGGTCCACGGTTGCGGAAGCTGGCGCGCTTGCCCCCGGCGAGAACGCCGGAGGTTTCCAGAGCCCGACGGGGACGAGGGAGGCGACGCCGAGTGTGATGAGGATCAGTAATACGACAAGTCCAATGATGCGGTTGCGGGGGGCCAACGGGTGAGGTCTCATGGCTCACCTTGGCCCGGAGAATTACCGATTCCCGGACGACCCGCTCCCGGAGTGAGTTCACGACCGGACCGGGCAACCCTTCGCGCGGAGAGAACCATATCCCAATCTCGGTCGTGTCTCTTCCGCTGATCGTTCGTCCGTCGGCCTTGCTACTCGGCGAGTCGGGTAACGGTCAGGATGGTCCGCGGTGCGAAGTGGCGTACGCGCTGCCGGGTTTTTGGCGCCCCGTAAGCCCGACCACTAGTGCACTCGCCTACCATCTTGCGATGGGCGCGTTAGACCGAAGCTCTGACAATGGACCCGGCTCCATTGGCTGAATAATCTCGATGCCGATTTTATAAAACCTTCGGTGAGCGCAATGCGGGTAGATACAGGGTTATACGTATCGACTTCCGGCCCGAAGGAAGCTTCACGCAGCCCCCCCGCCCCTCTTCCCAGAGTTATGTGCCCGATGTTGACCGACCCGGGGGGCTAAGGACACGAACCCATCAGTTCAAGTCGGTTCGAATGTTCGACGGCATGGTTTTAGCCACCTAACGAGCTCCTTTCCACCCAGCAGGCCGATATTGATCCCCCCCGGCCAGATAGACTGCCTTGGAGGCCGCTTCCAAAGCCAGATCGGGGCTCTGAATCGGAAACTTACCTGGAATGTCGTTGCGACACGTGAGTCTCCCGTGCGTCTTCGAGACCGCACCCGGCAGTTGGAGGGGGTGGGCCCCTCGTACCACTTCGTCGTTGCTGGGATCTCGCCTTCCGCGTCGTGGAAGCAACGGGGGTCGCGCTCTCCACAGCATTCGCTTCCGTTGGATTACTAACGGAGCCGGGCGGATCGGTCTGCCGGTTCCCATTGAGGTCAGGGTGCGGGCCCCGGCGCATCTCACCGGCGTGCCGTTGCCCTTCGCGACCGCGGGTCGGGGACCTCTGCTTGCGAACGGCGCGCCTTTCGTACCTCTTAAGCACGAAACTGGAGACGACGAAGCGTTCGGAGATCGCGCGCGGCCCGGTCGGTACGAACACGCCACAACTCTCGCGCGACCGAAGCTCAAACCTCTGGGTGCGGGCGCCCTCGCATCCCTCTGGGGACACGCTTCACCGGTCATGAAAGGCCGTTTGTTGTAACTCGAATAGTCCACAACGTTCAACTCCCCCTACCGCCTGCGACTTTTGCCGCTCTGCGGCATGAAAGGAACAACATGAGTTGCGGTGGAATGAAGGTCGCCTGCGAGGACGGATTCGAGGTTGTGACGAAGGACAAGAAGGAACTGGTCGCCGTGACCCAGTGGCACGTTGAACACGCGCATCACAAAATGGTCTCCGAAGCCGAAGTAATGGCCATGTCCAAGCACCCCTAGATCTCCCTATCGCGCGCGAACCCGTTCCTCCCCGGTCCCCCCGACTCGGTCCGGGGAATTCCGAACTGGTCCCCGTTTTGGGGCCCCGTGATTCGGGCGCGCTGTTCGTCAAAGAGGATCACGGGGGGTCCGCGCCCATCGGTTCAGATCGGCTTGGGCGGTGCCCGAACCGGCTGCGCCCGATCCCATACGGCCTCGAAGTGGGCCACCTGAGCTCCCACGAAGTCTGGGTTGTCCGTCCAAACAGCAATCTCGTCCACGCCGCGAACCCCCGGTTCGGGTATCAGGAAGACCATCGCCTCGCGTCCATCAACGACCGTCAGGCGCGCCCGTTGCGACTCGGTGGCGCGGACCTCAGCCCTTGGGAACCCCTTGCGCGCCCGGAGGAAACGTCGGATAAGCCCGTCGACCCGAGGGTCCCGGCCGACGATGAGCCGAAAGCTCCCCCCGCTCTTGAGGAGGCGCGGCAGCTCTTCATGAAGACCGAACCGGGCGGACTCTCGCAGCGCCCTCGGGGTGATCATGACCATCGCCTCGCGCTCGCTCCGACGGACCATCTCCTTCAGGTAGGGGTAGATCGCCGCGACCCCCGTCATTACCTCGAACCGCGGCGCCCCGTCCGTCATCGACTGGGTCAGTTCGGGGAGTCGCCTCGAGAGTTCGTGGGAGAGCGAAAGGTCCTCCTCGAGGGCACGCCGCCGTTCGAAGAGGCTGCGGTCGAACAACACCCGGGCGGGGATTGGCACGTACCGGCGCGGCCTCTCCGTAGTCACCTGGACGAGCCCCCGCGCCCGCATCGCGTCGAGGGTCCGGTAGGCCAGAACGCGGTCCATCTGGGAATCGCGCGTCAGGTCTCGGGCGGTCGCTCGACCGCGGCGGAGAAGAAGGAGGTAGAGCCTGGCCTCGCGTTCCGTGAATCCGAACCGGCCCATCGACGTCAGCAACTCCCGCCACTCCATCGATGCCGGTCCTCGGGCCGTCGGCTCCACGCATCGGGCAGCGAGGCAGGGGATAAACGGTTGTGGTGACTGGTTACCACAACCGACTACATTCAGGCGGGACGCATCGACAATTGAATCCCCCGATTCCGACCTGGGGGAGCGTCCGATCCTCAGGTGCCCCGACCGAACCCCGGCGCTCCCGCGAGCCCTTCCAAAGGGTCGGAGGATTCAATGGACTGCCAACCGGGCGCCTCTAGGGCCGAACTGGCCCGATCAAGGTGACGCGGGGTGCGCCCGGTCGTAGGTGGCCTTGCAACCCTTGGAACAGAAGTAGACCGTCTGGCCCTCATAGACACCGCTCGCGGCGGCCTTCGCGGGCTCCACGAGCATCCCGCATACTGGGTCCTTGAATTTGGCGGTCATTGTCCTTCACAGTCCAAGGGCTCGTGCATTAGATGTCGTCGCCGAGGCGCTCGCCGACCCGTGCGGGTGGTGGTGGCCAGTGGTTCCCCCCGCGAGTCGGGGACTGCTCAGGACGTACTCGCCGACCGCGATGCCCCGTACGCCCCTGAGGTCCTCGGCGGCGGCCACCACCTCGCGTCCCTTCCCGGTCAGGACCAGGACCTCCAGGCAGGCTCCGCCGTGGAGGTGAACATGGGTGGATGAGCGGATATGCTCCCCCCACCGGTGTTCCGCGGCCGTGAGCCGCTGCAGCAGGTTCCGGGCCCCGTGCCGATATAGAAGCGTGACCGTCGCCACTGCGTCGGCCTCTGGGTCGCCGAGCGTGCTGCGGCCCAGCTCGGCCCGGATGATCGACCGCAGAGCGGCGGAGCGGTTGCGAGAGTTCCGGCGGCGGACCCAATGGTCCAGTCGGGAGAGAAGGTCCGGTTCCAGGGAGACCGTGGTGCGGGTGATGGGGGAGGTCATGGGCCCCCAAGCTTCCCGGCCGCCGGACCGGTCTCGATGGAAGGCACTCCGGGTCGGCCGCCGAACTCGATCCGCTCGTACCCTTTCATCCAGTAGATCGCCATGGCGATCGCCCAGCTCCCGAGGAAGAGCACGACGATCCCAACCCCGAGCGTTTCGAAATCGAGGCTATGGACCCAGCTCCAGAAGGGGCCTCCCCATCCTAGCTCCCCCGATGTTACCTGGAGAAGCTCAACTCCTCCGATGACGAAGGCCACAAGGACCGAGATCACAGTGAGCGTGAGGTTGTAGAAGATCTTGCGTATGGGGTGATTGAAGGCCCACCCGTAGGCGTACCGCATCGCGAATCCATCGGAGGTATCGGAGAGCACCATGCCGCAGGTGAACAGAAGGGGGAGGAACAGTACTGCCCAGATGGGGACTCCCGACGCGGCGAAAAAGATGGCGAAGCCGATGATCAGTACCTCCGTGGCGGTGTCGAAGCCTAGGCCGAACAGCACGCCGATCGGATAGATCTGCCAGGGCTCGCGGACGACCCGGAAGAACCGTCCAAAGATCCGGTTCAGGAACCCCCGCTTGTTCATCTGATCGTCGAGGGCTTTCTGGTCGAGCTGTCCGTCGCGGACGCCCTGGAACATCCGGTAGACCTCGAGGACGATGATTGCGTTGACGATCCCGATGACGAGCAAGAACATGCCGGAGATCAGAGTCCCCAGAACGGCTCCTACCTTCGAGAAGAGGTTGTAGTGGGCCGAGAGCCAGTCGTAGATCACAACGAGGGCGACGATCATTCCGCAGACGATCGTCGAGTGTCCCAGCGAAAACCAGGTACCAACGGTGAGGGGTCGCTTGCCGTCGTTGAGCAGCTTCCGGGTGGTGTTGTCGATCGCTGCGATGTGGTCGGCGTCGAATCCATGTCGGAGCCCCAACACGTAGGCCGTGATCGCGAGTCCAGTGAACAGCAGCGCCCCCCCCGTGATCTCGCCGGTGTAGTGGTGGGGGAGGTACTGGAAAGCACCGGCGAAGGCGAGGAACGTGACGACGGCGAGCCCACTGTAGATCACCCCCATCTTGACCACCTCGGCGGGCCGCAGGCGGAGGTCGCCCGCCGGATTCCCCGACCAGGTCGTGGAGGCCATCGCGCGACGCACGCCCGGGGGGGATTTAGTCGTTATGCTGTCGCTAAGAATCGTAATACTATCTGGCCGTCCGTCCGGACCGGGCTTGCCGAGGTAGGGGGGAGCGTTCCGCGGTTTTCGGGCGACCGCTGCCTATTGTCATATAGGGCCGCCGGCTCGACGAGACCGCACCATGGCTGACGGTCTGGAAAGCCTCCGGTTCGGCAGCGAACTCGTGAAGCGCGGGTTCGCCCGGATGCAGCAAGGGGGCGTCATCATGGACGTCACCACCGCCGACCAGGCCGCCATTGCAGAGGATGTGGGCGCCGTGGCCGTGATGGCGTTGGAGCGGGTGCCCGCGGACATCCGGGCCGCCGGGGGAGTGGCCCGCATGGCCGACCCACGCAGGGTCAAGGAGATTCAGGAACGTGTCTCCATCCCCGTGATGGCGAAGTGCCGAATCGGGCACACATCGGAAGCTCGGATCCTCGAGGCGCTCGAGGTCGACATGATCGATGAGTCGGAGGTGCTGACACCGGCCGATCCGTTCCATCACGTGGATAAGAGGGCCTTCACGATCCCGTTCGTCTGCGGTGCCCGCAATCTCGGCGAGGCGCTTCGTCGCATCGACGAGGGAGCGGCCATGATCCGTACGAAGGGCGAGCCGGGGACTGGCAACGTGATCGAAGCGGTCCGCCACATCCACACGGTCAACGACGAGGTGAAAACCGTCAAAAAGATGGGTCGCAAGGAGCTCCTCGCCTGGGCCGCTCGGGAACGGGTACCGGTTGACCTGGTCGACGAGGTTCGTAAGCTGGGCCGGTTGCCCGTGGTCAACTTCGCGGCCGGGGGCATCGCCACGCCGGCCGATGCGGCCTTGTGCCGTCTCCTGGGTGTCGACGGGGTCTTCGTAGGGAGCGGAATCTTCAAGGCGGAGCACCCGGCGAAGGTCGCGCGAGCCATCGTGGAGGCCTCGATGCACTTCGACGATGCGAAGTTGCTAGCCCGGGTGTCCGCGGGCCTGGGTCTGGCGATGAAAGGCGTCGAGATCGCCTCAATCGCGCCGAGCGAGCTGCTGCAGACGCGCGAATCCAGCCCGTCGCGCTCGCCGACCACACCGGCGTGAGGCCTCCGTCGCTGGGTCGATGCCTGTAAACCCCCTCGGGTATCCTGCCGGGCCGTGCGGATCGTCCAGGTCAGCCCGTTCTTCTACCCGCATGCCGGCGGCGTAGAATCCCACGTACGGTCCGTGGCCGGCGAACTCGCCCGGATGGGCCACGATGTAACGGTCGTGACGTCCCGTCACACCCCCTCGCTCCCCGAAGAGGAGCGGTTCGAGGGGTTTCGCGTGCTGCGAGCCAGGACGTGGGGTGTGGTCTACAACACCCCGATCGCGCCGGCCACCGGCCGCTTGCTGGCATCGGTCCCGGCCGACGTCATTCACCTACATTTCCCTCCACCTCTGACCTCCTATTTCGCCGTCCGGGGCCTTGCCGGCCGCTCGACCCCGACGTGCCTCACCTATCATTGCGACCTCTACCTCGAGGGACCCATCGGAGCTCTTCTTACCGGACTCTACTCCGCACTGTTCCTGCCGCCCACGCTTGACCGGGTGAACCAAGTAATCGCCCACACGCGGAGTTATGCCGCGACCTCCCGGGCCATTCGCGGCCGCCGGCTCGGGATCATTCCGTCGACGGTGGACACTCGACGGTTCCGGCCGGACCTCGACGGTACGGAGATCCGCGAGCGCCTCGGGCTTCAAAACCAGCGCGTACTGGCGTTCACGGGTCGGCTCGTGGCACACAAGGGCGTCGACGTCATCCTCCGCGCCCTTCGCGACCTGCCCCCCGACGTATCGCTCCTCGCCGTCGGACATGGGCCTCGTCTCTCGGAGCTCCAGAGCCTCGCGCGTCGATTCGGGGTGGAGCGGCGCGTCCGGTTCTGCACCGAGGTAAGCGACGAGGAGCTTCCGTTGTACCTGCGGGCCGCCGACCTGTTCGTTTTTCCATCCCAGAACCGCCTCGAGGGGTTCGGACTCGTCGTCGCCGAGGCGATGGCGTCCGGCCTGCCTGTCATCATCGCGGACATGCCGGGCGTGCGCGAGGTCATCGAGCCCGGGCGGGAGGGCCTGCTCGTCGAGCCGTTGATCGCCCATGACCTGAGTGAGAAGATCCTACAACTCCTGGACGACCCGGTGCGTCGCGCCGCGATGGGGGCCGCCGCCCGGACACGGGCGGTGCAACGATTCAGCCTTGAGATCGTGGCCCGGCAGCTGCTCAGGTTGTACGAAGCCCTGCGCGCAGCTGGTTGATCTGCCCGGCCAGGCGTTCGGCTTCGGCGCGCGCGGCCGAAGCCCAGTCCGGGCCCCGGGAGGCGTACAGGATGCCACGGGACGAGTTGATGAGCAGCGCCCGACCGCGGGCGTCTACCCCCTCGCGGACGGTCGTGGAAAGGGCGCCCCCCTGGGCGCCCACGCCGGGCACCAGGATCGGGAACTCGTTTCCGAGCGCCTGGCGGGCGAGCCGCACGGCGTCCGCGTAGGTGGCTCCGACGACCACGCCCCCGTTGTGATGTTTCTGCGAGAAGTGCTTGGCCTCCGCGACGACCGCTTGCCACAGCGGACCACGGGGCGTGGGAATCTCCTGGAAGTCCGGCGCGCCGGGATTGGAGGAATGGGCGACGACGAAGAAGCCGTGGGCCGAATCCTCTTGGAACGCCTCGAGCGTTTCCCACCCGAGCCACGGCGTGACCGTCACCGCGTCGAATCCGAGTTCGTGGAACGCGGCGTGGTGATAGAATCGCATCGTGTTCCCGATGTCGTTGGCCTTGAGGTCGAGGATCCGCAGCCGAGTCGGGCCGACCCGCCTCGTGAGCCGCGCGAGCAGGTCTAACCCTTCGGCCCCCAGGCTCAGAAAGCAGGCGAGTTGCATCTTGTACGCCGCGGCGAACGGGTAGGTGGCCCGGACGATGCCGTCGAGAAACTTTCGCGTGGCGGCGACCTTCGACCCCGACCGGAAAGCGCGGGGGAACTGCGCTGGGTCCGGATCCAGACCGACGCACAGCAAGGAGTTCCGCGCCTTCAGGATCCTGTCGACGCGCGACTGGAAGGTCGCTGGCATTCACTCGTCTGGGAGACGTGCGGACGAAAAGCCTTGCGCCGTGATTCGCGGCCGCGGCGGCCGACTCCGGGTGGCCTTAAGCGGCGCTCGCTCTCGCCGGAGGATTCCATCCATGTCGGCCCTGGGCAACCCGGATGAGCCGCCGGAGGTCCGGCTCAAGGACCTAAGGGCCGGGCTTCTCGGGGTCCACGTGCTCGCCCGGGTGGTCACAGTGGCCCGGAAGGAGATCACGCGCAAGAGCGACGGCCATCGCACGTCCGTTTTGAGCGGGCTTCTGAGCGACGGGACTGCCACCGTCCGATTCACTTGGTGGGACCCCCCCGCCGAGGGGGTGGACCAAGGCACCGTCCTGCGAGCTGTCAACGCGCAGGTGCGCGAGTTCCGGCAGCGCCCCGAGCTCTCGTTTACGTGGTCGACGCGGATCCAACCGGCCAGCGACCTCGAGCTCCCTTCCTTTCAAGCCGTCGATCTACCGCTCCTAGGCGTAGGAGCGCTCCATCCCGGGGCCGAGGGGTTCCGTCTAGACGTTCGCGTGACCGACGTGACCGAGCGGATCGTTACCGTGGGCCAGGAGCGCCGGACGGTGCACTCCGGTCGCCTCGCCGACGGGACCGGGTCCATCCCCTTCACCGCATGGGTCGACTTTCGGATCAGGCCCGGCGACGCCTTACGGGTCGCGGGCGCCTACGTCCGCGCCTTCCGTGGGAAGCCGGAGGTTACGCTCGACGAGCGGAGCCACGTCGAGGCCTTGCCCTCGGGGGCGGTCCCGTCAGCCCCTAGCGCCACGGCGGCTCGGCTCTCCCTCGGGGCAGCTGAGGCCCGAGGAGGCGCCGAGGACTCCGTAGTGGAGGGTTTGGTCGTGGCGCTCGTATCTCCGAGCGGCGTCGTGAGCCGGTGTCCCACATGCTCGCGTGTACTCCAGGAAGGAGTGTGTCGGCTCCACGGCGCCGTGGAAGGGACTCCCGACCTGAGGGCTCGCCTCGCCCTCGACGACGGCACCGGCGTCGTGACGGTCAACCTCACTCGCGAGCTCACGGAGAAGCTCACGGGCCGCTCGCTCGGCCAGCACCAGGAATCCCTCCAGAGGCACTCGGACCCCGCGCGCATCGAGGACGAGCTTAGGGAGCTGCTCCTGGCACGCAGATTTCGGGTCCGGGGAAGAGTCCGGCTCGACGACTTCGGCTTGTCAATGTTCGCGAACGGTATCGACGCAGTCTCCGCAGAACCAGAAGCTGCGATCGAAGTGCTGGCTCGGAGGCTCGCGGAGGGTCCTCGATGACCGGGCGGGAACTGGCTTGGCGCGTGCTCGCCCACGAACTCCGAGCTTCCTCGGAGGAGGAGAAAGGTAGCGGAGAGAAATCTCCCTCCTACGTCCTGTCGCCCCTGGGCGCTCGTATGAACCGCGTACTAATGTCCGGCGAGATCGCAGTGCCCGAACCTCTGGGGGCCGGGCCCAACGCGGGATTCATGCGTGCGCCGCTCACCGATCCGACCGGAACGGTCACCGTGACCGCGGGAGCCTTCCAACCCCACGCCCAGGCGGAACTCCAAAGAATCTCGTCGCCGACTTCGGTCCTAGTGGTGGGAAAGGCCACGCTCTTCAGGGGCACCGAAGGTTCGCCAGTCGCCTCGATCCGAGCTGAGACCGTGCGCCCGATCGCCGATACAGAGTGCCGCACCTTGACGGCGGAAGCCGCCACTCAAAGCCTCGAACGGTTGGAACTGGTGCTGCGCCTCAGAGGCGCCCACGCCCCGACGGACGACGATTTGAGAGGGGCCGGCGTTCCGCCGGCCTGGATCCGGGGGGCCCGGGCCTCGCTCTTGAGGTACTCGTCGATCGACCCCACACTGTACTATGCATCGCTCCGGGCGGTCCTCATCGCGGTGCAAGGGTCTTCCCGCACCGCGGCGCTCATGGAACCCCGGGCGGGCTTGGCGGCGTCGAACGCCGGGGTCGTACGCGTCGTCCACCCTCGGGCCGCAGCTGCGACCTTGGCCCCTTCCGCCGGGCTCCAAGCCCTCGAGGGCCGTCTCCTCGAGATCCTCGATGACCTTGCCGACGAATCGCCCGACGGCTACGCCGACATGGACGACCTGTCGGAGCGGGCGGCTCGCCACGGACTCGACGGGGAGCGGATGGAGGAGTTGCTCAACTATCTCTCAGAGAACGGGACGATCGAAGAGCCCCTCGTGGGCAAGTTCCGCCGGGCGGACGGCCCACCCCGGGATTGACCCGTCCGCGGCCGCCGTTGGGTTTATATCGAGTGACCCTTCGGAGGCGCGGGGGGAATGAGGAGCACCTGTCTCTCCGATAACCCGTGAAGAGACCTACGACATACTGACCCCCCTCACGCTCGCAAATCATGGTTGATCCCCCGTCCCGCGCCGCCTTCATCGTGTTCGTAGTGATCACCCTGGCCGCCGCCGGCGGGCTCGCCGGATTCGCCTACTACGAGTCCCGGGCCGGTCCGCCGACGTCGGTGCTCACCCCCCAGGTCGGAGGGAACGCCACCGTGGACTACATCGGATACTTCGGTACCGGCGCCGAGTCCGGCCGCGTCTTCGATACCTCGATATACTCGGTGGCGACGAACAACGCCTCGTTCCCGAAGGCGCTCTCGTTCTCGTACCGAGGCTCCGCCGTGAGCTACACCCCCCTCGCGATCCACGTCGGGGCCTCCACCCCTTCCGGGGGCTACACGATCGGCAACTACTCGTTCGTGAGCGTCGTCCCGGGGTTCTGGCAGGGACTGATTGGCGTTCCAGGGAATACTACCCACACGGTCGTCATTCCGCCGAGCCTGGGATATGGGCCGCAGAACCCGGCGTGCTCGCGAACGCTCCCGCTGGCGTACGCTCTCCCGCTGGTAGCGACCTTCACCGGCCCCGGATTCTCCAAGGCGTTTCCGGGCATTAGCCCGTTAACCGGGGTGAATTTCAAGGACCCCCACTACGGATGGAACGTCACGGTGCTGGCCGCCAACAGCTCCTTCGTTACGATCCAGAACATGCCGTACGTGGGGTACGTGGCGTCTCCCGCCGGGTGGCCCGTCCTGGTCACCGCCATCGCGGGGACTCCCAGCGGAATCGGTACGATCAGCCTCATGAACCAGCTCTCCGCCGGGCAGGCCGGCCGTGTGCTCGGCAAGGACTTCAACGGCACGGGTCCCTGCTCCAGCTCCTCCAACGGGCAGTTCATCGTCAGCGCCATCGACCCGGCGGCCGGGACCTATACCGAGAACTTTAACCGGGAAGTGACCGGACAGGTCCTCATCTTCGTGGTCACCGTGGTCGACATCTTTCCGCCGCCGCCCGGCGCGACGGCCTGACCCCGGATCAGGCGAGCCGGATCTTCCCTTCCTTGAGCAATTGCTCCAACCGGTCATCGACGGCCCGGTCCATGGCCGACGGGTCGGAGACGGCCCGGCGAGCAGATCGGTTGTGCTCGATGACCACTCGCCGGGCCTCCCCGCGACGCGCCCTATAGCGGTGGCGGAGGTCGTCGAACTCCCGTTCCATGCCCCGGAGCGTCCGGTCGATCTCCTCGAGGTCCCGCCGAACGATTCCGCGTTCCTGGCTCTTCTCCCGCAACCGTGCCATGTGCTGCCCGACGACGACCAGCTCTCCCTTGAGCGACTCCATGGCGTGGTCCCGGGCCGCCCGCATCTCGTCCAGAACGCGTCGAAGACGTTCCACCTCTACTCGACCCGCCTCGAACGCATCCTCGGCGACCCGAAGGGCCTCGCGCTGCTTCGCGACCGCAGCCCCTTCCGCCTCGGCCAATGAGACCTCCTTTCGTAGCGACCGCATCCGGCCGATCAACGCGTTCTCCTCTTCGAGGGGAACGGCCCGGGTCTGTTGCTCGAGCTCGAGCTGCTCGACTTCCTTTCGAATCAGGTCCACGCGCGACCGGGCGGTCTTTGGCATCGCCGCCCGAAGCTCGCGAACCGCGATCAATCGGTCGTCGCGGAGCCGGCGCGCCGCATCGAGTTGGCCGCGCACGTGAGCGAGGTCCCGCCCGATGAGGCGATGCTCCTCATTCAACGCCTCGAGGCGGCCCTGCTGAGGAGCGCGTTCGTTGAACATGTCCTGCTGTTCGTCGCTGAGTCGAAGGAACTTATCGATGAGCGCCCGACGCTTCGGCTGCAGCTCGCGGATCTTCGCGTCAAGGTGGTCTAGTCGGTCGCGCTCGGCGAGTTCCTCCTCGTGCTCTGTGACGGAAGAGGCGCGCCTCGCGACCATGGCCGGAGGCAAGCGGTAGGGCCGAAGAAAAGGGTATCGGGTTTCTGCCTACCCGGGGCCGCCCTAGCGCCGATTCCCCGCGAGGAGCTGGAGGGCGAACAGAGCGGCGGGGACCCCTGCGTCGATGTTCACGACGGCGATCGGGGCACACGATTGCAGCATCGCGTTCAACGCCGCTTCCCCCCGTCCGCCTCGACCGTACCCGATAGAGACGGGCACTCCAACTACCGGAGCGCGCACGAGCCCGGCGACGACGGTGGGCAGGGCGCCCTCCCGACCGGCGAACACCAAGTAGACGCGGGGGCGCTTCCTCTCCATCGAGCGCAGCGCCCGTTGCAGCCGGTGAAGCCCTGCCACCCCGACATCGTAGGCGGTCACAACGGCGACCCCGACCGACTTCAAGACGTGGCGCGCTTCCTCGGCAATGGGGATGTCACTAGTGCCGGCGGTGAGCAATGCCACGGGGCCCACGGGACTCAGGTCAGCGACCGGGCCCGTCAGCCGGGCGAGCCGACCGCCGGCGAGAAGCAGGACCGGCAGACCCTCGCGGCGCGCCACGACCAGTCGGGTTCGTTGGGCGGTCGTCGGTCGCGAGACGAGGGCGCCGCGTCCGCTGCGGTGCAGGGCCTCCAGCAAGCGTAGGAGTTGTGCGGGGCTCTTCCCCTCGCCCAGGATGACCTCGGGGGCCCCGATTCGGGCCCAGCGGCCGGCATCGTAGCGAAATTCCGAGCCGACTCGGAGCTCGTCGGTCCTACCGGGCCGGCGGGTTTCGCGCGTCACGGCCTGCGCAGGTCCGAACTCTCTTATAGCAAACGCCGCTCGGCGCGAAGAGCCGGCGATCCGATGGTAGACTTCTCCCTTACTGAGGAGCAGAAGAGCCTCCAGGACCTCGCCCGGAAGTTCGCCAAGACCGAGATGCTCCCGGTCGCAGCGGCTTGCGACCGCGCAGGTCGGTTCCCCGAGGACGTCTATCGAAAGGCGTGGGAACTCGGCTTGATGAACCTCAATGTTCCGACGGAGTACGGCGGGAGTGGACTCTCCGTATTCGATCAGTGCGTGATCGTGGAGGAATTGGCGCATGCGTGCGGCGGAATGACGACGTCGATCATCGCGAATTGCCTCGCCCTCGAGCCGATCCTCCTGGGCGGAACCGAGGAGCAGCGGAAGCGGACCCTGCCGGCCTTCTGCTCGTCCTACCACCTGGCTTCATTCTGTCTTACCGAACCCAGCGGCGGGAGCGACGCCGGCGGACTGCAGACCCGATGCCGGCTCGACGGGGATCACTACGTCCTGGACGGAGAGAAGTGTTTCATCACGAACGCCCCCCACGCCTCCCTGTATACCGTCTTCGCGACGATCGATCCTGCCCTCCGGCATAAGGGGATCACCGCGTTCTTCGTCCCCCGAGCGGCGGAGGGGGTCGTCCCTGGGAAGGACGAGGAGAAGATGGGGCACCGGGCTTCCTCCACGAGTACGGTCAAGTTCGACCACGTCAGGGTTCCGCTCGCGGACCGCCTCGGGGCGGAGGGCGACGGGTTCTCCCTCGCCATGCGGACCCTCGACCATACGCGGACCCCGATCGGCGCCCTGGCGACGGGCATCGCTCAAGCGGCGATCGACTACGCCGCCGACTACTCCCTCAAACGGCACACCTTCGGCAAGCCGATCGGCGAACACCAGGCGATCCAACTCAAGCTGGCGAACATGGCGCAGGAGGTCCATGCCGCACGTCTTTTGACCTGGCACGCCGCCTGGTTGATCGATGGGGGCCAACGGGGCTCCCTCGAATCCTCGATCGCGAAATGCTTCGCCTCCGACGCGGCGATGAAGGTAGCTGACGACGCGATCCAGATTTTCGGCGGCTACGGGTACATGAAGGACTACCCGGTCGAGAAGCTCCTCCGGGACGCGAAACTGACCCAAATCTACGAGGGCTCGAACGAGATCCAGCGGATCGTGATCGCCCGGGAACTTCTCACTCACTACGCGTAGGACGGGAACTCCGGATGGAACTCCTCGTCCTCATCAAGCCGGTTCCGGATCCCGACACACGGTTGCGCCCGAACGCTGCGGGCACCGCCCTCGACACCGACGGCGTGAAGTGGGTATTGACCGGGTACGACGAGTCCGCGGTGGAACAGGCGCTCCTACTGAAGGAGTCGGCTCCTGGATCCCGAGTCCGTGCGATCGCGTTCGGTCCCGCCCCTCGAACCGAGGAGATCCTTCGTTCTGCCTTGGCGCTTGGGTGCGACACGGCGACGTGGGTGGAGCAGCCCTCGGGCCTGGTGCCCGACCCGATGCTCTCCGCGAACGCGTTGTCCTGGGCCTGTCAGAAGACCCCCTTCGACCTCCTCGTCGTTGGGAAGCAAGCCCTGGATGACGAAGCCGGAGTGGTGGGACCCGCGGTCGCCGAGCGACTGGGAGTGGCGGACTATGGGCCCGTGGTCGATCTTCGGTGGGACCCCGCCGCTGGAAAATTCAATTTGGCCCGCGCGGTGGAGGGCGGCCTGGAACGCATCACGGCCTCGGGGCCGATGGTCGTTTGCCTTCAGCAGGCCTGGAATGACCCCCGGACCGCGAAACTCCAGAACGTGCTCAAGGCGCGCCGGACGACCATCGACAAGGTGTCGTGGGCCGAGGTCCAGGCCGGGGTCGGGCCGGCCGTTCCGGGCACGCGCCTCACGTCCTTTCGCTTGCCGCCACCCCGGACCGGTGCGAAGATGATCGCGTTCAAGACTCCCGAAGAAGCGGCCCAGCAGCTAGTCCGTCTCCTGCGCGAAGAAGCGAAGACCCTCCCATGAGCGCGGACGTCCTCGTGGTGATCGAGCGAAGGGGAGCGGCCCCCGTGCGCGCCGCGCTGGAGGCGACGGGCGTGGCCCGCCGGCTCGCGGGCCCGTCCGGCGCCGGGCGAGTAACGGCCGTTCTCCTCGGCACCGCCCTCGAGGCTTCTGCGGGCACCATCGCCGGCCTCGGAGTCGACCGGGTGATCACGGTCTCGGACCCCAGGTTCGATACATTCCAGACCGCCCTATGGGCGGCGGCCGTTGCTGCCATCGCGCGAGAGCTCTCCTCGTCGGTCATCCTGCTCGCCGGAACAAACAACGGACGTCAGCTGGCGGGGAGGATCGCGATCCGGTGGGATGCGGCCGCGGTGACGGGCATCGCCGACCTCTCCCCCGGCGCCGCCGGGGAAATCACGGTGACCCGCCCGGTGTTCAGCGGCCGCGCGTTCCAGGAGGTTCGCATCGGGGCACCTCGAGTCGTGCTGGGCCTCCGACCGAACGCTTTCCCGATCCCCGAAGCGTCCTCGCCACCGGCGCCGATCGCGGAACATGCGCCGCTCGAGCTCGGCCCTCTCCCTTCGGGAGGCGCGGTCACCGGTTTCGAGTCCGCCCAATCGGGCATCGGCCCCGACCTCTCCGATGCCACGGTCATCGTCTCGGGCGGGCGGGGCCTCAAGGGGCCGGAAAACTTCCGCCTCCTCGAAGAACTCGCCCTCTCTCTCGGAGCCGCCATTGGTGCGTCGCGCGCCGTGACCGACTCCGGCTGGAGGCCGGCGTCGTTCCAGATCGGGCAAACCGGCAAGAGTGTCTCCCCTCAGCTCTACATCGCGGTCGGGATCTCGGGCGCGATTCAGCACCTGGTCGGGATGATCAGTTCCCGGACGATCGTGGCGATCAATTCGGACCCGAGCGCTCCAATCTTCAAGGTGGCCGACTACGGCATCGCCGGCGATCTGTTCCAGATCGTTCCCGCTCTCACGGCGGAGATCCGACGCGTTCGAGGGAGTTAGGCCCGCCGGCGCGACTCGCCGCTACCGAGGCGGCGGAGAGTACGGGGGCGGTTGGTTCGGAGGGGGCCCCGAATAGAAGACCGCCGGTTGTTGTGGGTACTGAATGCCGGGCACCGATGGGTTCTGCATGACGGACTCGATCGTCCGCTGCATCTGGAAGGGTTTCGGGATCCCCCTCCAATCTTCGTTCCCGATCGACTTGGCGGTCCCGGTCTCGGCGCTGATCCGGATCGTTCCGTAGCCGAGGATGCGCTGGCCTACCGTCTGGTGCACATCGACGCCCCGCACCTGGTTCATCGGGACGTCATCGACGTCGCGCATCGCAATGCCGCGTTGAATGATGACCCGGTGGTCGGTGATCACGTAGATGGTTCGGATCCACTGTAGGTAGCGGATGAATAGCCAGAAGGCGACCGCGGCCGTGATCAGGCCGAGCAGGTCCATCACATACATCTGGATCGGGGGAGACCCGTTCGGGATCTTCCCGAAAGCGCTGGTCAAGAAGGGCACGGGGGACCACCCCCGCAGCGCCGAGGCGGAGGAGTAGTCGAGGAGGAACATCACGAGGAGAGCGAGGATCGGTCCGGGAAAGTAGTAGAGTTTCGTGGCCCGGGTCTCGACATGCACCAACTCCCCGGCCGCGACGTACTCCTTCTTCAGGTGCCTCGGGGTGATGACCGGCAGTGAGCTCGTAGCGCGCGCCACGGGCAGGGACCGTGCGTCCCTCGACATAAACCCTCCGAGTCGGGCGCAACACGGCTCCTCAGTACTAGGTCCGGTCGCGGTTCCTGACCGACGGCCCACAGTATCAAGTGGAGCCCGACGTTGGCCCCGAAGAATGGGCGTCACCGACTGCCACGTCCACATCAACCCGCTCTGGGAGATGCGACCCGCGGCGCGCGCGCTCATCGCCGCCCACCCCGCGTCGAACGACTTCGAGGCCCTACTCCACAACCCCAGGGCCTTCCTAGAACTCCTCGACTCGGCGGGCCTGGAACGCGCCGTGCTCGTCAACTATGTGGCGCCGGACATCATCGGCTACACGGAGAAGGCCAACGAGTTCGTGCGAGATTTTGTGCGGGAGGATCCGGACCGGCTCATTGCCGTGGGATCCGTCCTCCCGACGCGGGCGCATGCCGGAGCCGAGGTACGCCGTCTCGTCACCGAGTACGGAATCCGAGGCCTCAAGCTCCACCCGCCGCACCAGCTGTTCGCCCCGAACGGCTACTTGGATGGGCGGCTCGAGGGTCTGCGCGAAATCTACACTACGTGTGAGGAGCTGGGCATCCCGGTCATTGTCCACACGGGCACCTCGATCTTCCCGGGGGCCCGGAACCGGTACGGACAGCCCCTCCTCCTCGAGGACGTGGCGATCGATTTTCCCCGCCTCACGATTGTGCTAGCGCATGGAGGCCGGCCGCTCTGGATGGAGGAAGCCGTCTTCCTTACACGGCGGTTCCCCCAGGTCTACCTCGAGACGTCGAGCGTCCCGCCGGGCAAGCTGCTCGAGTACTTTCCGGCGCTCGAGAAGATTCGAGACCGGGTCGTATACGGGAGCGACTGGCCGGGACCGGGCGTCCCAGACCTCGGAGAGCACCTGCGAGCCGTGCGCGCGCTCCCGCTGTCGGCCGACACGCTGGAGAAGATTCTTGTCGAGAACCCCCTCAAAGTCTTCCCGGCCCGAGGGCCGCTTTAATACTCTCCTCGACTGACAACCGATGTGACACCTGACCCGGGGCCGGCGACCCCGCCACCGACGGAACCGGCGGCATCTCCCGACGAGCCCGTCGCGGAAGCGCCCACGACCGTCGAGGTCGTGGAGGGCGGGGAGGAAGTCGGTCGACTCCCCCTGCCGCGCCGCGACCGGGGCGAGATTTTCGGCGTCGCGAGTCAGTTGATGGGCGCCGCCCGGATCCGAGTGATGAGCGAGGACAACATCTCACGGATGGGCCGGATCACGGGCAAGATGAAGAAGAAAATGTGGGTCCGCGCCGGCGACCTACTGATCCTGCGGCCCTGGGGATTCCAGGAGGGAAAATGCGACATCCTCTTCCGGTACAGTCGAACCCAGGCCACGTATCTCGCCCGGCGGAACTTGCTGCCGGCCAGCGTCAATGTGTTTGGCGAGGCCGAGGCCGACGCATCCAAGGGAACTCCAGTCAGTTGAGGTCGACGACCCGTGGAAGCTCCGCCGCAGAGCGCGCGGGAAACCCGTGTCATCGAAGCCAACGCCGTTGCCTTGGGGGTCTCGATCGAGACCCTGATGGAGAACGCGGGACGCGCCGTGGCCGAAGAGGCCGCCCGCCATCTGAAGGGGCCGACGGACGGCATCGCCATCCTCGCCGGAACCGGAAACAACGGGGGCGACGGCTTCGCGGCGGCCCACTACCTCAAGCAGTGGGGCTTTTCGCCGGATGTCTGGCTCCTCGGACCTCCCGGTGAGATTCGTACCTCTCCTGCCCGCCGTTGCTACGAACGGATCGCCCCGACGACCCGCCTCCATGTGGGGGTACCCCGTTCGCAGGACCTGGGCGGCTACTCTCTGGTGATCGATGCGATGTTAGGCACCGGTCAGCACGGAGAACCCCGACCCCCCGTGCGCGAAGCCGTTCTGGCCCTGAACGGGGCCGACGTCCCGGTTCTATCGGTCGACGAACCCACGGGCCTGGGCTCCGCGGTCGCGGTGCATCCCCGGTGGACCGTCGCGTTGCAGGCGGTCAAGGCCGGGATGACCACCGAGAACTCTGGCGAGATCCTTGTTCGCTCGATAGGGATACCCCCGGCGGCCGAGCGGGAGACAGGCCCCGGCGTTTTCCTCTTGTATCCGCTGCCCGCCCCCGGCTCTCACTCCCGGAGGACCGGCCGCGTGCTGGTCGTCGGTGGAGGGCCGTATGCGGGCGCCCCCGCGCTCGCCGGTCTGGCAATCCTCCGATCGGGGGCTGAGCGGGCGGTCGTCGCGGCACCCCAGCCGGCCGCGGGCCACATCCAGTCGTTCTCCCCGAACCTCATCGTGCACCCCATCGGGACCGATCGTTTCCAGCCCTCGGATGTGCCCTCGCTCCTCCACTTAGTGGAACAACTGCGCGTCGACGCGGTGGTGGTTGGGATGGGGGTCGGGGACGCTCCCGAGAGTGCCGCGGCGATGACCGATTTCGTGGGCCGCGTCCGGGGGCGTCCGATCCCCCTGGTCGTCGACGCCGACGCGTTGGGAAGCCTGGGAACCGTGAGAGCGCCGTCGGAGGGGTCGGCCCCGTGCGTCGCCACGCCGAACCGTCACGAATTCGATGCCCGTTTTCTTGACCTGCGCGAGAGCGTGCCCGATTCCCGCCTGGAGGCCGCGCGCCGGATCGCCCAGGAGAGGCGACTGACCATCCTCGCCAAGGACGAGGTCGACCTGCTCACGGACGGCGCCCGGGCGTACCGAAACGGGCACCATCATCCGGCGATGACGGTCGGGGGGGTGGGCGATGTGCTCGCGGGCGTCGTCGGCTCGCTCGTGGCGCGGGGCGTCGATGGCCTCGATGCCGCGCGCCTCGCTGCGTACTGGGTGGGGGAGGCGGGTCTCCGGGCGTTCAGTCAGAAAAGTTGGGGATTGGTCGCGACCGACGTGATCGACGAGCTGCCGGGGGCCCTCCGCGACGGCCTCACCCGCGTCGAACGCTGAGCCGAGCCTCAGGCGTACCGGACCCGACCTCGAATCTCGCGGGCCCGCTTCCTCACCTCGGCCTGGCCGTCGGGGTTTCCTTCCGAGTAGCCGTCGAGGAACGCGCGAACGAGCGCTTCGCCCTTCGGGTGGAGCCCC
The DNA here is from genome assembly GCA_022749815.1 of Thermoplasmata archaeon. Classification (GTDB taxonomy): domain Archaea; phylum Thermoplasmatota; class Thermoplasmata; order Lutacidiplasmatales; family UBA184; genus JAKIWV01. Next base: position 376,322 of record JAKIWV010000003.1, on the reverse strand, counting down.
TTGAGGTCTTCCTCCACCAGGTGGAGGTCGATGCCGCGCTCCTCGACCCCGGCATTCCGCGAGCCCATCGAAAGGTCGAGGAGCGCCGGCGGCCCATCGGGTCCGTCGGGGTACAGGATGTTGCTGCTCGTCAGGTCTCCATGAGAGATTCCGCCGGCATGGAGCCGTCCAATGGCTACCCCCAAGGCATGGACGGGGGGCTCGACCGGGCCGGCATCCTCCTTCGACGCGTCGAGGAGGTCCTTCAGTGTGGGACCGGGGAGCTGCTCCAGGATCAAGCGATGGTGGGGGAGGTCCACGTCGTAGACGATCGGCGTCCGGACGCCCAACCGACGGGCCTCGGTGAGCAGCCGGACCTCGTTTCGGGTCCGCTCCCGCTTGAGCCGCTCGTCAAGATTCTTCGGGCGATAGTTCTTCGATTCCCGCTCTTTCCTCATGGCCGGCAGGCCGAGCCACTCGACGGCGTGTAGGGAGGCCTCCGCTCCGCGGGAGACCGGGCGGTCCGGCTCCTCGTCGGGCACCGCTCGTCCCCCTAGTGGGCGCGACGACTCGCGACGACGCGCACGATGGCCTCTCGCGCGAGGCGGGCCGCGAGGCCGCTCGTGTTGCCCATGTCCCACGGCGGGCTCACTTCCATGATGTCGAGCCCGGCGAGACGTGGCGCGGCCTGACCGATCGCGTACTTGACGTCGCGCGGGGTGAGACCGAAGGGTTCGGGCGTGCCGGTCGCAGCGGCGTAGGCCGGATCGATGGCGTCGATGTCGAGGGAGATGTAGATGCGATCGGTCTTGAGCATGTTCAGGGCGCGCTGCATGGCGGATTCCACGCCCTCGGCGGCGATCTCGTGGGCCGTGACGTACGACATCCCGATGGTTCGGTTATCCTCCATCTCTTGTTTCGAAACGGAACGCACTCCGAAGACCACCACGTTCCGGGCGCCGACGCGCTCGACGATCCGGCGAGAAGAGCAGCCGTGGCTTCTGGGATCGCCCAGATACTCGGACCGGAAATCCATGTGGGCATCTAGATACAGTACTCCAAGCGACGTCGGGTCGGGATGGGCTTCGACTACGGGGGGAGAGCAGGCGTGATCCCCTCCGAACACGATGGGAATCTTGCCCGCCGTGAAGATCGGCCGAATCTCCTCCCGGACCCCGTCGACCATCTGTTGGGCGGTGCCGAATTGATCCGTGTTTCCAAAGTCGTGAACCGGGACCTCGGAGAGATCCACCCCCGTTTCGAGGTCGTACGATTCGAAGGTGTACGATTGCTGCCGGATCGCGTCGGGGCCGAACCGAGCCCCGGGGCGGAACGACGTGGTCCGGTCAAACGGAACGCCCACAATGACGAATTCGGCCTCGTCCCAGGAGGCTCGGGCGTCGGAGAAGGTTCCCGGGGGATTCACACGGAGAGGACCGGCGTCGCCTATATCACACTGCGCGCGGGGCCGAGGTCGACGATCCCGGTCCGGCCTCTCGACCGAGCGCTTAAATCGCGCCCGCCCCGTGGCGTCGATCGGGCGGGGCCGTGAGCACACCGGAACTGGTCGGAACGAAGAGCGAGGAGGACGGGGTCGAGCTCCTCATCCTGCGCCACCCACCGGTGAATGCGTTGAGCAGGGGTTTGCTGGACCAATTCGACGCTCGACTCGCAACGATCGCATCGGATGCGAAGACCCGGTGCGTGGTGCTCACCGGAGATGGACAATATTTCTGCGCCGGCGCCGACGTCAAGGAGATGGCGGTGCTCGGGAAAGAAAAGGCTCCCGAGATTCAGGCCCGGGGACAGGCACTCTTCCAGCGTCTTGCGGACCTCCGGTGCCCTACGATCGCTGCGATCAACGGCCTCGCCGTTGGTGGTGGACTGGAACTCGCGCTCGCGTGTGACCTGAGGATCTCCGCGGACTCCGCGAAGCTGGGCGCTCCCGAGGTCGGGCTCGGGCTCCTGCCCGCCTACGGTGGAACCCAGCGCTTGCCGCGCCTGGTCGGTGTCGCGAAAGCGAAGGAGCTGATCTTCACCGGCGCGTTGATCCCAGGGGCCGAAGCCCTTCGTATCGGGCTGGTCAACAAGGTGGTCCCTTCGGGGCAGGAATTGCGCGCCGCGCGAGATTGGGCCCACACCATCGCGCAGAAGGCGCCCCGGGCCGTCGCCGGGGCCAAGCAGGCGATCACCGCCGGGCTGGACGGTCCCCTCGCGGCAGGCCTTCAGGCGGAGAAGGCGGCCTTCCTACGCGACGTGATGGGGAGCACCGACCTCGACGAAGGCATCGCCGCCTTCGTCGAACGGCGTCCGCCGAAATTCACCGGAGCCTAAACCATGTCGATCGAGTTCACGTTCACACCGGAGCAGGACGCGCTCCGGGAGGCGGTCCGGACCTTCGCCCAGAAGGAGATCGCGCCCGTCGTGGCGGAAATGGACGACAAGGAGCTGTTCCCCGCGGCGACCGTGGCGCGGATGCAGGCGGAAGGGTACTTCGGCGTCCCGATACCGGAGCAATACGGCGGCCTGGGACTCGGCAAGGTGGGATACTCGATCCTCGCCGAAGAGTTGGGCCGCGTCGACGCCTCCCACGTGGCCATCGTCGCCGCTCACACCTCCCTCGGCGCGACTCCAATCCTCTACTACGGAACGGAGGAGCAGAAGCGCCGATGGCTGACGCCGGCGGCCCAGGGTCGGAAGCTCCTCGCCTTCAGCCTCACCGAGCCCGGCTCTGGGAGCGACTCGGGGGCCCTGAAGACCTCCGCCGCGCCCAAGGGCGATTCGTGGGTGCTCAACGGCACGAAACTGTACGTGACGAATGGGGCGGAGGCCGACACCGTCCTCGTGATGGCGGCCAACGATGCCAAGAAGGGCCCCCACGGCGGCATCACCGCGTTCCTGGTCGACAAAGGGACCCCCGGCTTCCGCGTCGGCCGGTGCGAGAAGAAGATGGGTCTCCACGGTACGTCCACGGCCGAGCTGATCCTCGAAAGCGTCGAGGTCGCGGCCGACGGCGTGCTCGGGGGCGTCGGGATGGGATTCCGAGCGGCGATGACGGCCCTCGACGTGGGCCGTGTCTCGCTCGGTGCGGCTTCCCTGGGAGGGATGCAGGCCGCTCTCCAAGAAGCGCTCACCTTCGCGCAGAACCGGACGCAATTCGGCCTGCCGATCAGCGAGTATGAGGCGATCCAGTTCAAGCTCGCCGACATGGCGATGCACATCCAGGCGCTCCGATACCTCGTGTACCATGCGGCCGCCCACCAGGACAGCATGGGCCACGACCCGACTAAATGGAGCCGATCGGACCGGGAACGCAAGACGCGCGAATCCGCCGTCGTGAAATGTCTCGGGTCCGAATGGGCCGCAGACGTGATCGACGAGGCACTCCAGATCCACGGGGGCCTGGGCTACATCCGGGGCACGCCGATCGAACGAGCCTACCGCGACGCGCGGATCTCGGAGATCTTCGAAGGCACGAACGAGATCCAGCGGGTCGTGATCGCCCGAGACCTCATCGCCCGGGGACCGTAGTCGCTGCGCCCGTCGCGGCCACCCGGAGCTCTCGGCGCAGCACCTTCTGCACACCGCTCCGGGGCAGGGCGGTGCGGAATTCCACGTCGCGGGGCGCTTTGTAGTGCGCCACGCGATCGCGCACGAACTGGATCAGCTCCTCGGCGCTGACGGTGCCGTTGGGCTTTCGGACCACGAAGGCCCGCACCGCCTCTCCGAGTTCGGCGTCCGGAACGCCGATGACCGCCGCGTCGGCGACGCCGGGGTGCTGGAAGAGGACCTCCTCGACCTCGCGGGGGTAGACCTTGAGCCCCCCGACGTTGATCAGGTCCTTTTTCCGGTCGACAATGAAGCAGTAGCCGTCTGCGTCGATGTAGGCGATGTCGCCGGTCCGGAACCAGCCATCCTTCAGCACCGCGGCCGTCTCCTCGGGCTGGTGGTAGTACCCCAGCATCACTTGTGGTCCGCGCACGCACAGCTCTCCGGCTTCCAGGGCCGGGAGGGTCTTCGTACCGGTTTCGAGGTCCACGACGCGCTGCTCGGTGTTCGGTACGGGAAGACCGACCGATCCGGCCCGCCGTTCGCCCCGGATCGGATTCGCGTGCGTGACGGGCGAGGTCTCAGAGAGCCCGTATCCCTCCACCAACCGACCGCCGGTGTTCGCCTCGAACTGCCTGGCTACCTCCAGAGGGAGGGGCGCCGACCCGCTGAGGCAGATTCGGATCGACCGAAGGTCGTACTGGGCCCGCTTCGGATGGTGGTTGATCCCATTGTAGAGCGCGGGGACCCCGGGAAACTGGGTGGGGTGGTACTTGTCGACGAGCTTCAGGATCTCATCCACATCGGGACGAGTCTCGAGGACGATCGTCGCGCCCGCCAAGAGCGGATACGTCATCGCGACGGTCATCCCATAGACGTGGAAGTACGGGATCGATGCGAGCACGACCTCCCGCTCCTGGGCGGCCACGTTGAACCAGGCGGCGCACTGCAATGCGTTCGCGACCAGGTTCCGGTGGGTGAGCATCGCGGCCTTTGGAATCCCCGTCGTACCCCCCGTATACTGAAGCACGGCGACCTCCGTGGCGCCGTCCACCCGTACCGGGGCGGGCAGCCCGGGAACGGAGATCGCGGTCCGCCACCGACGGACCTGGGCCCCCTCCGGTATCCGCGTCGGCAATCCCTTCTGACGGAGTTTCCGGTTCACGAAGAGCCGGATCGGGAAGGGATACAGTTCGTGAAGCCCCGTCACGTAGGCGATCGGCGTCGGGAAAGTCCAGGCGACTTTTTCGAGGTTCGGCCAATGGATGTTCAGGCAGAAGATCGCCTTCGGCTCGGAATCCCCGAGCAGTCGATGGAGATCCTGGCCGATGTAGAGCGGACTGACCTGGACGACCGTGAGTCCGGCACGAAGGGCGGCGAAGTAGGCGATCGGGTACACAGGACAGTTCGGGAGATAGAGCGCGACGCGCTCGCCCCGCCGGAGACCGTCGTTGAGCAGGGACTGGGCCAGATGACCCGCCGCCTCCCAGAACCGACGGTAGGTCCATTTCGCGCCGAAGAAGATGAACGCGACCCGGTCCGGGTGCGCGAGGACCGATTCCTGGACGAGCTCGACGAGAGAACGGTCCGGGATCTCGATCGTCGGAGGGACCCCGGGGGGGTAGTGACCGAGCCACGACCGTTCGGTCGTCCCGGCCACCACGGCTCCACGGCAGCCGGTGCCTCGCTAAGGTCTTATCGACCGGAAGCGACCGATGCGGTGGCGTCCTTCTCGAACTGCACACCCGGTTTGTACGAGACGACCCAGTGTACCCGGTCGCCCATGGCGAGGTCCCCGTCGGACTTGACCGTCGGCATCCAACCGCTGATCCGGCCCCCCTCGTCCAGGTCGACGAGGACGTAGGCGTACGGCGCATCGTTCACGAACTCGTCCGCGGGAACGTTCTGCAGGGTGAAGGCCGCGACGACGCCCTTTCCAGAAAGGGCGAACTCCACGAGGTCGAACTGACCGCACCGGGGGCAGCGCAGCCCCCACGTCGCCGTCACAAAGCCACAGGCCGAGCGGAATCCCCTAAGCCGGTGCTCGTCCTCGTAGCCGTGCTGGAATTCCTGGATCGTGTGCGCGGCCGCCGGTTCGGAAGGGAGGATAGACGTGGTTCTCCCCCTCGTTAGCGTCGCCCGAAGATATGGATTGACGCCGAGCTGCCCGTGGCCCCTACATTGTGCGCGAGGGCCAAGTTCGTCTTCGGAACCTGTCGGGCGCCGGCCGTCCCATTGAACTGCTCAAAGACCTCGACCACCTGTGAGGCACCGGTCGCGCTGACCGGATGGCCCTTGGCTTTGAGTCCCCCGGAGGGGTTTACCGGAAGCTTCCCGTCACGAGCGGTGATTCCGTCCGCCGTGGCCTTGCCCGCTTCCCCGGGGGCGAAAAAGCCCATGTCCTCGAGCGCCACGAGCTCGGCGATAGTGAAACAGTCGTGGACTTCCATGAAGTCCACCTGGCTCCGCTCGACGTGCGCCTGGCGGAAGGCGGCCTCCGCGGCCCGCTGGCTCGCGGGCAGACTCGTCAGGTCGGGGCGGTCGTGCATATCCGCAATGGAGCCCGCCCGCGTCGAGGCCTTGATCACGAGGGGTTCCGTGCGCGGGTTGGGGTACCTCTCGCCGGCTACGACCACGAGGGCCGCCGCTCCATCGGAGAAGGGACAGCAATCGTACAAGCGAAGGGGGGAGGCGATGACCGGCGAGCCGAGGTACGTCTCCATCGTGATTGGTTTCTGGAAGTGGGCATGCGGGTTCAACGCCGCGTTCAGGTGGTTCTTCACCGCCACGCTGCCGAGTTGCTCCGGTCGAGTGCCGTAGCGCTTCATGTGGGCGTTCGCGATCGTTGCGTAGAGCCCCGGGAAGGTGGCGCCGTTGTGGGACTCGAACGGGTAGTCCGCTCCAATCGTGAAATAGCTCGTGGCGGTCAGCGTGTCCAGATGGGACAGCTTCTCGACGCCGACGACGAGCGCCGCATCGAGAAACCCGCCGGCGACATGCACGAAGGCCTCGTGCAGCGCGGCGCTCGAGGAGGAACAGGCCGACTCGATGGTGCAGGAAGGGACCTCGGGGATCCCGAGGGCGGTATTGATCAGCGGGCCGACATGCGCTTGGCGCTCAGCGAGTCCGAAGGCATTGGCCACGAAGGTGTATCCGATGTCCTTTGGGGCGAGCCCCGCCGTGTCGATCGCCTCGAGCGCCACGCGGGACGCGGCCTCGCGGCCGCTCTCCTTCATCTTGCCGAAGCGGTTGCTCGCCGCCCCGAGGACCCAGGCCTCTCTCGTCAAGTTCCGGCCTCAGATTCCTCACGGCTCCGTGGGGCATAACGGTTCTCGGATGCGGGGGCTATCTGCCCCCAACATTGGACTCAGGCGCGATCCTCCACTTCCGGAAGGTCGAGGAGCTTGCGCAGGCGATGGAAGACCACGGACGCTTCGTCGTTGTCCCGGGTCTTGATCAACACGCGGCCGTCGCGGCTCAGCGTCACCTCCCGTTGCAATTGGGCGATCAGCATGACCCGGGCATCGACAACGGGTATTCCGTTCGACTCGAGCGTCCCCTTCACCTGGCGAAGGTGGAGCGTCAATCGAGGAGACGGAACGGCCTCGAAAGCGCCGCCCCCTGCGCAGAGGCGAAGGGAGTAGTAGCCCATGGTCAGGGAAGTCCCCTTTCGTACCGGGGGTGGCCTACATCACAACGGCGCGGCGGACGCACTCGTCCAAGATCTGCTCCACGTCGATGCGCTCCTCCTCCTGGAGGATCTGAACCAGATTCGTTCGCGTAGCCGGCTTGTCCGGCACCGCTTGGCAGCACAGGCCGGGTCGAGTGGAGATCCCGTAGGTACCGATCGCCTTCGCCACGGCCTCGATCTCCTGCTTGTCGAACCCAATGAGGGGACGGACAATGGGCAGCTGGACGGATGCCGTCGCGGACCGCATGTTGCTCAAAGTCTGCGATGCGACCTGACCCAAGGCCTCGCCGGTCACGAGGAACGACGCGAGCTCGCGCTCGGCGACCTTCTCCGCCGAGCGCCACATGAATCGACGACACATCACGCACCCGACGTGCCGGTCGGTGTTTCGCATTAGCGTGATCTGGGTGGGGCCATGGGGCAATACATAGAGCGGAACCTTGCGGCCGAACGCGCCCTCCAATGCCCGGAGGTGGTCCACGACCTTCTCGAGCGGGGAATCGTCCGTGAACGGTCGGTTGTCCATGTGGACCGCTACCATCTCGTGTCGTTGGCGGAGCATGTAATAGAGGGCGACAGGCGAGTCGATGCCTCCGCTCATCAGCATCACGCCGCGGCTCATCGGAGGGACCGAGCGGACTCGCCGTATTTTACAATGCGCCCACTCTGCGGAATCCATGGTGGTCCCTCGGTTCCGAGTTAAATAGCACACGCCGGTGAGCGCCCGCGTGCCCGAGGCGGTATCCCCGGCCGTACCGTTGTACGCTCGGGAAGAAGGTGCGGGAGATGCAGTGCTCCTATTGCACGGCCTCGGGGGCGATCACACGGTTTGGGACTTCGAGATCCCGGACCTGTCGAAATCCTATCGGATCATAGCCCCCGACCTTCGGGGGCACGGTCGGTCGTCGTATCCCGAGGGCGCACGCTACACTTTCGAAGAGCTCGAGGGGGACGTACAGAAGCTGCTCGACGACCGTCACGTGGGATCGGCCCACGTAGTCGGTCTTAGCGGTGGGGGGCTGCTGGCTCTTCGGCTGTTGATCGATGATCCACGGCACGTACGAAGTCTCGTCCTCATCGGCGCGGCGGGCCACATGGATAACCACACCCGCGCGGTCGGTCAGAACTGGGCCGATACGCTCCGAGACGAGGGGCCGGAGGCCTACGCGAAACGCCTGGCCATGGACCTATTTGCCCCCGACTGGCTCGAGGCCCACCTCGACCTCGCGGTACGCATCGCCAACTCCCAGAAGGAGCGGAATCTGCGGGGCGTCGTTCAGTGGGGCCTCGCGATAGGATCCTTCGACGTGCGCTCACGCCTGGGACGCGTCAAGACGCCGACCCTGATCCTCCATGGTCTCGAGGACAACGTGGTCGATCCGTCGCATGCGCGACTGCTCCGCCAGGCGATTCCCGGGTCCGAAGTCCGACTCTTCCCGAACACGGGGCACTTGATCCCGATCGAGCGACCGGAAGAGACGACTCAGATACTGCTCGAATGGTTCGCGCGGCAGTCGGCTGTTCCCGTCGCCACCGCCTAACGGTCGCCGATAAGTGTCCTCGACGCTTCTTCCGCAGGGAATGGGTATGGCCGGAGCCTCCGTCGACGAACTCAAGTCCCGCATCGCGCAACTCGAACGCCAGGTCGCCGAGCTGACCCAGCGACTCTCTCTCCTCGAGCGCAGCACCCGACCTCGGGATGAGAATCCAGGCGACCAGAAGACCGTCCGAGAGAAGGTCGTCTACGACTGGCAGTCGTGACCGCGACCGACGCGGTTCGCCGTATCGCACCGGAGCGCCTACGGACCCGGCTTGAGAACCTCCCCGCCGACCCGTTGGCCCCGAACCGCGCAGATGCTGCCGTCCTCATTCTCCTTAGGTTCGGGACGAACGGCGTCGAAGTCTTGGCCGAGGAGCGCGCCGTGCGGCCCGGGGACCCCTGGTCCGGGCAGGTGGGCCTACCAGGAGGCCGCCGGGACCCGAGCGACCGCTCACTCTCACAGACCGCCGTCCGGGAGCTTCACGAGGAGGTAGAGCTCCATCGCTCCGCGCTCGTCGGTCCCCCCCGGCTATTTGGTGTTCGACGCGCCCGGCCATCCGGGCTCCGCGTCGCGGTGTTCGCGGGCCTTTTCACGGGAGCCCCCGAGGCGGTCCGGGGCGCCGATTTGGAGGAGGTGGCGACGACGTTCTGGCTCCCGCTGGACGTAATCGAGCAACCTGAAACCCGGCCCCGTCCCACCATGTTCGGCGAGATGGACGTCGAAACGGCCGTATTCGGTGATCATGTGGTCTGGGGGTTCACACTCCACGTGCTGCGGGATTTCGTGCACTGGCTGCAGGCTTCGGATCCAGCGACCCCCAGCCCAGAGGAGATGGCGCGTCCGTGGCGGAGCCAAGCGCTCTGACGTTGACAGAGGGGGCAAACGGGAGCCGCGCAGGGCCGAAATCTCAAGCGAACCTATATAAACCCTATTTAAATGGAACCGCGAGGGATTTCATGCCTAAGATTCGCATAGAAAACGTTGTCGCTTCGACCTCTCTCGGCGATGAACTCGACCTTCAGTCGATCGCGCTGGGGCTGGATGGGGCCGAGTACGAGCCCGAGCAGTTTCCCGGTCTCATCTACCGGCTGAAGGTGCCCAAGACCGCGATCCTACTCTTCCGGTCCGGCAAGGTCGTCTGCACCGGTGCGAAGAGCATGAACGAGGTCGAACAGTCGATCCGGACCGTCTCCTCGCAGATCAAGAAGGGGGGACAAAAGATCAACATGCACCCCCGGATCGAGGTGCAGAATATCGTCGCGAGTTCGGACCTGGGCTCCGAGATCAACCTGAACGCGATCGCCGTCACCCTCGGACTCGACCGGGTCGAGTACGAGCCCGAGCAGTTCCCCGGGCTCGTCTGTCGGATCGAGGTACCGAAGGTCGTGGTGCTCCTCTTCGGCAGCGGCAAACTCGTCTGCACGGGGGCTCGAAAGCCGTCTGACGTGGAGCTTGCCGTGAACAAAATCACCGAGGAGCTTCGCGGCGCCGGACTGCTGCGCTAAGCTCGGTCGGGCAGGCGGCGTGACGCTCCCGGCCGACCTGCCGGTGGTCGACCACCACTGTCATCTCTCACCAGGGGGTGAGGGGGTCGAGGCCGCCCGCCGGTTCTCCCGAGAGGGAGGCACGCACCTCTTTCTCACAACGCACAACTGGAACCATCGCGCGCTCCGTTCGGTGGACGACTACCGCGCGCAGTTCGAGAGCATCGAATCCCTGGGTCGGCGAATCCAGACCGACACCCCCGTCTCGACGATATTGGTCGTCGCCCCATATCCGATAGACCTGTTGGGGATGGCGGACGCGATCGGTCTCCCCGCGACGATTGAAGTACAGATGCAGGCGCTTGATCTGGCTGGCCAGTGGGTCCGCGAGCATCGGGCCGTGGCGCTCGGCGAGGTGGGATGGCCTCACTTTCCGATCCCGGAGGACCAGCGGGCCGCGGCTCAGCAGGTATTTCGGCATGCCCTCGAAGTGGCACGAGATGTAGGTTGCCCCGCGGTGGTCCACTGCGAGGATCTGACCGCCGAGGGCTACAAGACCCTCGGCGAGCTTGCCCGAACGGCGGGCGTTCCGGCCGAACGAGTGGTGAAACATTATGCCCGGACCTATGTCCCCTCCACGGAGCGGTCGGGTGTCACCCCCTCCTTCCTCGCACGCAAGGAGGGCCTCGCCTCCGCCCTCGACGATCAGGGTCCTTGGTTCTTCGAGACGGACTTCCTCGACGATCCGAAACGGCCCGGCGCCGTCCTCGACATCGCCACCGTCCCTCGACGGGTGGCGGCAATCCTGAGAGATCACCCCGAGCGCGAGGAACGACTCCGGATCCCATTTGTGGACTCGGTGCGCAAACTGTACGGGTTCACTCCTGAACGACGCACAGAGGACGCCGGATGACGCCCTCCGCTCGGGGCGCGCTCGTGGCCATCGAGGGAATCGATGGCACCGGTAAGACGACACTTCAACACGCCCTCGCCGTCCATTGGCGAGGACGTGGACTCCGGGTGCTCGAGCTCCGAGAACCCTCCCGAGGACCGGCCGGCCAGCGGGCCCGGCATGCCTCGCGTCGGGATCCGTGGACCGCCGCGATGGCGTTCACCGAGGACCGGTGGCGCCAACGGAGCCGAATCGACCGGGCCCTCCGCCGCGGGACCGTGGTCCTGCTCGACCGCTCGTTCTACTCCACTCTGGCGTACCAGGGCAGTGCCCTGCCCGTTGCGCTGCGGCAGGTGCTAGAGCATCTGCAACGGGCGGTCACCGTTGTTCCTCATCGAGTCGTCCTCCTCGACGTTCCCTTGACCACCTCTTGGGCGCGCATGGAACGTCGCGGGGGCCGCCGGGATCCGACGGAGCGTCGGGAGGTACTCCGGCGAGCGGCTCGTGCCTATCGCTCGATGGCTCGTGAGCCCGGATGGATCGTTCTCGATGCCCGCCGGAGCCCGGACGAACTCGTGGCCCAGCTCGACCGTCGACTCACCCCCTGGGTACTTCGCCGCCGCGGCCGCTCCCGGGGGCGAGCTTAATCCGCCCGAGGAGTCCTCGGTCGCGACCGCCAGCATGCCGCCGATTCTGGTCCACGAAGAGACGCTCGATCCGGGCTACGTCCCGCCCTCCCTACCTGGACGTGAGCGTGAGTATCGAACGCTGGAGGAGCGGTACCGAACCCGGCTGGGGCGGGGGGTGCCCTACCATACGCTAGTGACCGGGGGAGTCGGCAGCGGCAAGACCGCGCTTGCTCGCCGGCTCTCCGAGGACCTGCGACAGCGCGTCAAGATTGGCGGCTTGGCCGTCCATCCGCTCTACGTGAACTGCTGGCGCCGTGCCAGCGACCGGACCGTGCTCCTCGACCTGCTCCGCGGGGTCGGTGTCTCGCTGCCGGACCGGGGCTATGGTCTTTCGGAAATGCTCGACGTGTTCGAGCAGGGGATTCGCCGCGATCCCCGCCACTTGCTCGTGGTGCTCGATGAGGTCGGCGCCTTGGTTCGCCAAGGGACCAAGCTGGTCTACCTCCTCTCGCGCGCCCGGGAGGTCGGGCTCGGCTCCATCTCGCTGCTGCTGATCGCACCGCAGGACGTCCTCCCCTTCCTCGACGCGGCGAGCCGGTCCAGTTTCGGGGTGACGCACCGTCTGCATCTCGCGCCGTACGACGCCCCCGCCCTTGAGGTCCTGCTCTCCGTCCGTGCGAAGCAGGCCCTCCGACCTGGCAGTTTCTCTCCCGAGGTCATCGCGCAGATCGCCAAATCCGCCGCCGGCGCCGGAGACGCCCGCTTCGCGCTCGAAGTCCTCTCGAGCGCGGCCCAAGCGGCGGAGTCGGCGGGCCGGGACGAGATCACGGCCGAGGACATCCGCGCCGCGAAGGGCTCGATCGCCCCGACGTTGACGGAAGAGAAACTAACCGGACTATCGGCCACGGCCCTCCTTGTACTTCTCGGACTCGCCCGCTCGCTCAAAGGCTCACGGACCAACGTGACCACCGAGAAGGCGCGTCAAGCGTACGCAGTGGTCGCCGAGGAACACGGCGCGAAACCGATGAGCCGGGTGACCTTCTGGCGGACCGTGAAGGAGCTCGAGAGGGATGGCCTCGTCGACGTGGAGGCCGCCGCGGCCGGCCAGTCGGCCCGCCTGGCCATGAACGAACTCCCCGCGAGCACGCTAGAGCTTCTGGTCGAGGAACGGATCCAGCCTCCTGGCTCAAGGAAACGCTAAAGCAGACCCCCCGCTCGCATCGGTCCGGGACGCATGGCGACGACATTGGTCGGGACGTCGGCGAGGCGCCGCCTCCCGGAGTGGATCCGGGTCCGACCCCCCGTGGGCCCCCAGTATCCGCAGGTCCGGGGCCTCCTAGCAACCCACGGTCTGAGTACCGTGTGTCAAGAGGCCCGGTGCCCGAATCTGCCCGAATGTTGGTCGGCCGGAACCGCGACGCTAATGCTCCTGGGCACCGATTGCACGCGCCGATGCGCCTTCTGTGCCGTCAACACCCACTGGCCGCGGGGCGAGGTGGACCCGTCCGAACCCGAGCGGGTCGCGCAGGCGGTGCGGGGCTGGGGCCTCCGGTACGTTGTACTGACGCAGGTGTGTCGGGACGATCTCGATGACGGGGGCGCGTCGGTCCTCGCAGAGACGGTTCGGTTGATCCGGGCCCGATGTCCCGGTACCTTGGTCGAGCTGCTCATCGGCGACCTCGCCGGTCGGGAACGCTCGTTGCGCACCGTGGTCGACGCCCAGCCCGATGTGTTGGCTCACAACCTCGAGACGGTCCGCCGGCTCTCCTCCATGGCACGAGACCACCGCGCCGGGTACGACCAATCGCTCGAACTGCTCGGTCGCGTGAAACGGCTCGCGGACATTCGGTTGGTCACGAAGAGCTCCCTGATGCTGGGGCTCGGGGAGGGTGCGGAAGAACTCGCGGAAGCGTTCGACGACCTACGCGTGGCCGGTGTGGACCTGCTGACGCTCGGTCAGTACCTACAACCGTCCGCGGCCCATGCCCCCGTCGTTCGCTTCCCCACACCGGACGAGTTCGGGGCGCTCCGGGCCGTCGCCCTGGGCCGGGGTTTCGCCGGCGTGGAATCGGGACCCCTGATTCGCAGCTCCTACCGGGCCGAAGAGCTCTATCGGCGCGCCACCGACCGACGGGGGGCCTAGCGGATGGCCAAGAAGGCCCGTCGGAAGGTCGAGGAGGCGGGGGAGCCCGCTTTCGAGTTTCCGGTCTTCGATTCCAGCGGTTTCCTCTCGCACGAGTTCGAGATGACCATCGCGACCACGATCGCGCTCTTCGTGGCGATCCTCCTGGGCCTGCTCTCATGGGCGCTGAGCGCGGTGGGGTTTCCCTGGTTCGCCCCCGTCTTGATCTCGCTCGGGATCATCGCCGCTGTGCCGGTGCTGCTCCCCCGGCTCCGCGAGGAAGCGACGACCTACACGAAGGGCGATTGGGCCGGCCTGTTCCTCATGGAGATCTTCGGCTGGCTCGGCTTCTGGTTCCTGTTCGCCAACATCCACTAACGACTCGCCCCAGCGGACCGTTGGGGAAGCCCTGGGAGCCGCTTGTTCAGCAGGCGATCCAGCAGTTCCGAGAGCTCGGGGGAAGCGTCGAGCGCATCGAGCGGCCGCGCCCACACGCCCGATTTCGCCGCCTCGCGGAGGTCACGCCCGAGCGCCATGGTGGGCAGTGCCAAAGTGAGTAAGGCTTCGAGCTGGCCCTCCTCGCGGGCGACATCGACGGCGAGCTTCCCATCCGGGCGCAGGTAGGGGCCTTGGAGCACGGGGGCGTCGGGCGCGGTCCACTTCGCCAGGAAGGCATCGGCGTGGGCCAATCCGGGTGGGGGGCCGTCCTGCACCCGTACCCTTGGCAGGACCGGCGTGCTTGTTTCCAGTGCGACCCAAAGGTCGGCCACGCCCGCCACGCTCGACGTCCCGAGCACCTCGAATCCCAACCGTGCCGCCTCCCCTCCGACGCTGCGCTCGGTCTTGCGCAGTTGCGGGTAGAGGATGTCATCGACGAGCGAGGGCCGGGGGAGTCGGACAATGGCGACGTGGGTGCCGCGAGCCGCCACCCGGGCTTTCGCCTCCCCGATGGAGATCCGGACGCCCGGAATCGGGAAGAAGGCCGAGACCGAGGGTGTTCTCACGTACTCGCGAGCGGCGAGGATGAAACGGGCCAAACTCTCGGCCGACAATGCGGTGGCCACGTTGCGATGAGGGTCGACCGGATCGTCGAGGATCATCGCGACGTCGTCGGGGACGGCCGGTCGGCTGCCGGGCGTGGCCAGCCGGACGGGCAGCCGCCAGCTCTCGGCCGATTCGAGCACTTTCGCGAACGAACCGAAGCGAACGATCAGGAGCTCGACGAGGTATCCCGAGAAGCCGGCGGTCCTCGCCTCGGACCCGTAGACCCCGAGCGCGCGCAGGAATTGCTTCGTGAGGCGCACTTGGTCGACTTGCTCCGCCGCCAGATGCGCCGCGAGGTACTCCTGGTGGAACGGCGTACGGTCGACGGCGGTCAGGGGATGGGACGGGTCTTCAATGGCGTACCCCGGCACCGCCTCGACGGTGAATCCTTCGAAGCGGCCACGGAGGTACGGATGCTCGGCGTAGTGCTTCTCCGGACTCTCCAGGATAGCTTCCGCGAGGCGCAGTCCCTCCGTCTCGAGCCGTTCCCGGGGCAGGTCGGGGGGGAACAGCAAGAACAGGTCGATATCGAATCGCTCGTGGAGGAACGTGCCCCGGGCAGCGCTCCCCGCCACCAGGGCCCGGCGGAGCGGAATGCCCCGACGGTTCGACTCTGTGGAGGCCCGGCGGACCAGGTGCTCCCGCACCTCTGCCAGGCGGACGAGCAGCGTCGGGTCGGGCGCGATGCGGAGCAGCACTTCGCGCTCGATGGAGTCCTGGGAGGCCTGGTTCGATGCGACAGTCGGCTTCGTCATGGGGGGCACGAACGCCGCACCGTGCCCGGGGCTTCAAAGGTTGCGGCTTGCTTCCTCCTCGGCGGTCGCGACGAACAACGGTTATCCGCCTGAGGGTTGTTGTTTCTGGTCGATAGTCTAGGAAACCATGGCGCATGAGTGCTCGCTCTACGAGCCGCTGCCGCAGCACAAAGTGCGCTGCACGGCGTGCGCCCGGTACTGTACGATTCCGGACGGTTCCCACGGGTTCTGCTTCGTGCGGAAGAACGTCGGCGGCCATCTAGAGCTCCTGAGCTACGGACGCGCCGCGGCGGTTCAGATCGACCCGGTGGAGAAGAAGCCCCTTTCGCACTTTCATCCGGGAAGCCGGGTGTTCTCGATCGGCACGGTGGGGTGCAACTGGCGTTGCCTGTATTGTCAGAACGCCGAGATTTCTCAGGAACATGAAATCCAGGGGCGTCCCTTGTCCCCGAAGCAGGCCGTGGACTGGGCCGAACAACTCGATTGCCAGGGCGTGACGTTCACCTATAACGAGCCCACGATCTTCATCGAGTACGCCCTCGACATCATGGCGGTCGCCAAGGCCCGGGGGCTGTTCTCGAATTTCGTGACCAACGGCTACATGACACCCGAGGCCGTCGAGGCGCTGACGGGACATCTCGACGCGATCAGCGTCGATTTCAAGGGAAGTGGAGAGGAGGGGTTCCTCCGGAAGTACATCACCGCGAAGGGCCCGGCTCCAATCCTCGAGACCTTGTCGCGACTGAAACGGGGCGGCGTGCACGTGGAGGTCACGAACCTGATCGTTCCCCAGGTGGGGGACGACCCCGAGGCCTGTCGGCGCCTCGCTCGCTTCGTGTGTGAGGAGTTGGGCCCAGAGACCCCCTTCCACTTGCTCCGGTTCCACCCGGATTACAAGATGCTGGACCTGCCCGAGACCCCCATCGCCACGCTCGAACGCTTGCACGCCATCGCGGTGGAAGAGGGACTGAAGTTCGCGTACCTTGGAAACGTCTGGGGCCACCCGCTCGAACACACGTACTGCCCGGGCTGCGGGGCCATGGCGGTCGAGCGATACGGTTTCACGATCCGTCGGTGGCGATTGGACGACCAGAACCGTTGCCTGACATGCCGCCGTTCGATCCCGATCGTGGGTTCGCTTCCGAAGGACTATGAGCCGACCTTCGTCACTCCGCTCGCCTAATTACGTATGGGCTGGCAACGCCAGAGGGTCGGACGTCGTTGAAGCAGGGTGGGCATCGACTTTCTGATCTCAGGGTGTGCGCGGTCGCCCACCGCAGACGGGCGAACGGAGGAACTCTCCGCTGAGCTGGTCAGGTGGTTCCCTCAAAGGCCGGGAGGGGAAGTGTGCCGGATGTGCCCTCCCTTTCTCCTCCATGCACCGCTCGCCAGGACCCCCGGAACGAGTCGGAATTGGGGACTCGGGGAACATTCATAAAAGGCCGAGCGGGCTCGGGTCAGCGGATGCGGGTCTCTCCTCGACTGCGGAACTGGCTCTCCGGCCCGAAGTCCGACCCGAGCGTCAGAGCTCGTTTCTGGCTTGAAGTGGAGGGTCGACCTCATACCGACTCTCTCGTGAGAGCGGCGGTCAAGGCGATCGGCCGTGTCGGCTGGGCCGCCTCTCTGCTGGATCAACAGTGGCCCGACGGACATTGGGTCACGCCGGGCAGTTCGGGCGGGGAACTCTACCGGCCCAAGTACATCGCCACGAACTGGCTCGCGATCGTGCTGGCCGACCTCGGCATGACTCGGACCGACCCTCGCATCCGCCGGACCGCCGAGCTCCTCATGGATCGATGGAGTCCGAGGGGCGGGGACCTCAGCGGACGGAGTGGGGAAATCTGCGTCACGGGGAACGCCGTACGGACCTTGATCCAGTTTGGGTACCTGGACCACCCGGCCGTCCAACGGTCGATCGCATGGGTTGTACGCACACAGAAGCGCGACGGCGGGTGGCATTGCTTTCCTTCGCGCACGGGCACTCTTGACGGCTGGGAGGGGCTGGCCGCGCTCGCGGAGATTCCCCCAAACGCCCGGGATGCATCGGTTCGTCAGTCGATTGAGCGTGGGGCAGAGTTCTACCTCCGGCGTCACCTGACGGAGGAAGGTGGGGTCCGCTACCCGCCGTGGTTCCGGATTCACTACCCGAATCACTACTACTACGACGTCCTCGTGGGCCTCCGAGTCTTGACGCGGTTAGGCTACGGCACCGACCCGCGGCTAGCCCCCGCGGTCCGCTGGCTGCGGGATAGGCGACGGCGTGATGGGACTTGGGCGCTCGACGCGGCCCACCCAGATCTCGATGCGAAGCTGGCCGGTTATCAATATGACGAGATCGTGTATCCGATGATGCTCGAGCCGCTGCACGAGCCCAGTCAGTGGGCGACGGTGGAGGCGCTGAGCGTCCTGGCGCGCATCGGCCAATCCTGAACCTGGGAACGGCCCGCCTGGTTGAAACCCGACCCAAGTCAGGGGTTGAGCCCCACCGCTGCGCTCCCGGTGGAAACGCCCTACGAGTATTCGGAGGGGGATTTGGTTCACGGCGAGTGCGTGGTCAAGCCACCTGTTTCCAACGTCGCACAGCTTTCGTCCTTCGAGCGGAGTCTCGAACGCGTCGTCCAGTCGGTTTCAGCTGTCGGGGCCAGGGAGAACGCGAGGAGCCTGGGGTTCGTCGCAGAGGGCCGAAGAACCTCCTCCAAAACGAGATTGATCACCGACGAATCCCGTCACTGTTTCGCGCACCATGACTCCTCCGGGAGGGCCTGAGTCCGAACCCTGACTTCCCTCGTGGAAGGGAAAACTAGGGGCCGAGTGGCCGTGGTCACGAGATCAAGCCGAGGGGTGGGAAAGGGGGTGGGACTCGCTCTCGGAGCAGCGGGAGCCACCGTTTTATGTCACGGGTCGGACCGTACGGGGCAAGCTCAGTCTAAGAGGTCAGCCCGGAACCATCCATGATACGGCACGAGAGGTGACCGAACGATGGCAGCCAAGTTCCAAGTTGTAATCGATTGCAAGGACCCTGCCCGCATGACGCGATTCTGGGCGAGCGCACTCGGGTACGAGATTGAGCCTCCCCCCAAGGGGTTCGCGAGCTGGGAAGACTACTGGAGAGATGCGGGAGTCCCCGAGGACGAGCTGGGCTCGGGGCCCGACCGCCTGATCGACCCCTCGGGAGATGGACCACGCATCTGGTTTCAGCAGGTAGACGATGCTAAGACGGTCAAGAATCGGATTCACTTCGACCTCGGGGTCGGTGGGGGCCGAAACCTTCCCCTCGAGGTGCGCAAACAACGGGTGGAGGCCGAAGCCGAGCGGCTCACCCGTCTCGGTGCGACACGGCTCCAAGTGCTGTTTGAGGAGGGAATCGACCACTACGCCGTGGCGATGCTGGACCCCGAGGGCAACGAGTTCGACATTAACTGACCTCTCCCGTGACTGCGAGCCTGATGAGTGCCGCGCGCGGCCGGTCACCGTCCTCTACGAGCGCGGCGGCGAGGAGATTGGGGCGATGCCCCTTCATGTGAGGAAACCCACCCTTTTAGCTAAGGTTCGACCCGAGCGCCGGACGAGGGCGGACCTAATAGCTCTCGAGGGTCGCTGCACGAGCTGGCTACTTCATCTGAGCGAGGTACGCCGTGTCCTCTTCGAAGACCCCGTTTAAGAACCCACGCGCTGCCCCCTCGAGGCGTGCCTCCGGGATTGCGGGCGAGCGGAACTCCCCAATCGCGGTCACTGCGGTCTGAGGTCCTTTCGGCGTATAGTAGTAGATGATCTTGGTGCCCGCCATCGGTCCAGCAAGAATCTCAACCGCTCGCCCCAGCGGAGGAAACTCGGTCGCCCGGATCTTCACCGGCACACGACGCCCTTCTAGTTCGCGGTGCCAGTTAACGACGTAGTAATGGTCGCCCCCCGGTTCAACCACCACATCTAGGGCATCAGTGTGTATTCGACCAAACTCGGTTCGATGGGCCCCGATTAGCTTCCAAACCCTGTCAATCGGCGCCTCGAAGTGACTCCCTTCATCAATGATCCGGACCATGGCGCGCTACCTGCACGTGAGTATATCACCAAGTTGGAGAACAATCGATTCGCGAGGACACAAGCGAACTCACCTCGCCCGGGACCGTTGCATAACCACACCTTTGCGGACGCGGAACGACCTCCGGAGTCCGAATGAGCATGGAGTCGGACGAGCTGCTTGGGCAGGTTCTGATGCCGGGGCCAGGAGGTTCAAGAAAGTTCCAATCCTTTCCCGGGCTCGGAAACCCGAACTTTTCTGCGAGTTCGCCGCCAAGGATCGCTGCAAGGCTCCGACAATTGGCCGCTCCCGCCGAGACCCGATGGGTACCCTCGCGAGCAGAACCCCGTGTGTGGGAAAGGGTCGAGCCGCGCGCCGAACGCCCCGATCGAAACCCTACCGGGAACAGAGTGCCCGATTCCCTCGACCCAGTAGCTTGTCCAAGGCGGAGTGCTCGGACCGGTAGGCCGTCGCAATAGGGAAGTACGCGCGACAGGATGCTGCTCAGGCGGGTCGTACTGCCGCGATGGATGACGGCGACCCCCTCACCGCGGGGGAGAGATGAAGTCCAAGGGCCCAAAGACCGCGGATCAGCAGTGGTTCCGGCGCGTCTACGAGACCACTCCTTACCAGAAGCTGCACTGGTTTTCGCCGAAACCCCACCCGTACCTGGCCAAGGCATTGCGAGAGGGGGTATTCGAAGCGAAGGCCCGGGTTCTCGACGTCGGGTGCGGAGCGGGGACAACCGCCCTCTACCTAGCCCGTCGAGGGTTTCGGGTGAGCGCCGTGGATTTTGCCGAAGGCGCAGTTCGGGCAGCGATGGAAAGGGCTCGACGGGCGCGGGTTTCGGTGGACTTCCGCGTCGCCGACGCGACCCACTTGCCCTACCGCAGAGAGGAATTCCAAGGAGTCGTCGACGAGGGCTGTTTCCATTCGATCCCTCCGAGTCTTCGGTCCAGGTACGGACGGGAGATGGCAAGGATCCTCAGGGCGGGGGGCCGATTCCTCCTCGCTTGGGCTGGCGCCGAATCTACGGCAGTTCCGAACGGACCGCACCTCCTCTCGCTGTGCGACGTCTTAACGACATTCGAGAGCCGCTTTCTCTTCCGGCGAACCGAGTTTGCCGAGAGGGAGTGGGGTCCTCTCTCGATGTATCATGCGGTGCTCGAGCGACGGCCGAACACGCGATAGTCGTGCCCCAAGGCACGAACCGCCCACCCGAGTATCGCCACCCTCGAGTGGCCACGGGCCAACCGGGCCCTGGCGGAGGGGCCGCCCGGGAAAGAGTGGAGGGGCGGGGTTGCAGGGTGTCTCACCTGATGGACCCAAACCAACGCGATATAGACCGGGGGCATCGAACAAGGCCGTGGGGTCGGCATGAAAACACGACACGTGGAGAGCCGGCGCCTGGCATCATTCCGTCGCGCATGTCGGCACGGAGGCCAACGGACGCTCGAACTCAACTGGAAGAGACTCGCTCAGTCTAGCCTCCCGTTAGTGGAGCGGATCCGGGATGACCCACAGAAGTGGTTAGTGACCTTCGTCTGGCGACCGGCCGACCGTGTCACCGCGCCGTCGGTCTATACCCCGGTCGCGGATTTATCCCGGAATGAGACGGAACTCCGTCCCCTCGGGTGCGGGGGAGTCTGGTACCGGTCGTTCTCCCTCTCCCGGAAGACGCGACTGTCCTACGGGTTCTCACGACAACCGATACCCGACCTGTCGATGGGAATGGACGCATGGAACCGGTACATGAAATCGGTCGTTCCCGACCCGTTCAACCCGAACCACATCGACTTCGACAAGGATCCGGATGACCCGACCGACTACGCGTTGACTTTGTCGGTCGCCGAACTCCCGGGAGCTCCTCGCCAGCCCTGGGCGCGCCTCCACGGACCGTCTCGCTGGACGGAGGATTGCCACCATATCCGGAGCCGAAAACTCCGGAACGTCCGATCCATCTGGGTATACCTCCCCTCTGGTTTTCAGCCTCGGAGAGTTCGCTACAACCTGCTCGTGGTCTTCGATGGAAGTACCTATCGGAACAGCGTGCCGACACCACGGATCGTCGAAAACCTCGTGGACACTCACCGCATCGGTCCCACCGCCCTGGTCTTAGTCGGGAACGCACGCGACGCGCGGACGAAGGACTTGTTCCTCAACCCAGCGCTCGCCGACTTCCTTGCACGCGAGCTTCTCCCGTGGTTGCGCCGGCGGTACCGTTTGTCAACGGACGCCTCGCGGACGGTCCTGGCTGGATCGAGCCTGGGTGGTCTGGCGTCTGTGGATGTCGCCTTTCGATACCCTCGGGTGTTCGGAAATGTGCTTGCCCAATCCGGGTCTTTCCAAGCGATGCGCTCCGGAGGGGGGAAGGTCTCCCCCTCCCTGATGAGAGGATTCGCTTTGACCCCTAGACTCCCTCTTCGTTTCTACCTCGATGTGGGGACACACGAGGGGATGACGGGACCAGGATCGCCCGCCTCGCTCCTCGGTAGTGTCCGTCACATGCGGGACGTCCTCCAGGCCAAGGGATACCCCGTGGCGTACGCCGAGTTCGAGGGCGGGCACGATTACGTGTGCTGGCGTGGAACGCTCGCAGATGGGATCATCTACCTTCTTGGTCGGTCCTAGGCAATCCCATCCCAGTGGAAGTATCGAACTCCGGAACTTCGTCGAACCGAACTCAGTGGTTGTAAGGAGACGCACCGGGGCCGATCACCGGGCAGCAGAATGGGTCGGGACCCCGCCGGATCTGGGTCAGGCCCGGTGCCCATCTCAAATCCACAGGTTTCGGTTGGGCCAAGCGAGCGGGAGACCTCCTCTCTACGAAAGGTGCCCCTTCAGGCACGAGCGAGACGAGCCCGGTACCCTACGAAATCAGTAGGTCAGCGTTCTTGCCTCCCGCAGGACAGTTCCAAGGATAGAGGCGCCGATGAATCCAGCAGCCACGAGGATGGTCAGGGCTTGTGGGGTCCAGCTGGTCGAAAGGGCACCGATTGTGAAAGCTCCGATGGCACCGGCAACGCCAGAGAAGAGGTAGATGTTCATGGATACCCGAGCCAGCACTTCGGGATTGAAACGGCCTTGGAGGTAGATCCAGGGCAACTGGCTCCAAGCCGTGGATGCGAGCCCGATTGCGAACCAGACGAGCAGACTCCATAGGGTGGAGACAACCGCAATTGCAGCCCCCACGAGAAGGACTCCCGTAAGGAATATCGCTGCGACCGTGAGAGGTCCGATACGACCCCTCGGGTTCGTGCGACCCAGGATCAACCAGGCGAGGATCCCGCCGACAAGGTAGGCAACGTAAAACTCTGCATATTCGGCTTGGGAGCCGGCGAAAAATCTGCCGACGTAAAGCGTGAGCAAAAGCAGCGGCGCGGCCGCGAAAAACCCGCTCGCGAACTCAAGAGTTGCGAGCTGCCGGAGGGCCTTGCCTGTGGCGCCACGGAAGAGGTCCCAGCCCTTTCGAAAGCCCGGCAACCAGGATTGCCGAACGACGTTCGGTGTTGGAATCGGGAGGGGAAGGGCGAGTACTGTGCCGGTCGCCATGAGCCCGGCCAAGAGGTAAGATCCGCCAGCGACTCCGAAAAGGGCGATGGCCACCCCTGCTGTGAAGTACAGGGCGACGTCGACCCCGCCGCCGATGGCGCTCCCAAGCCCGGAGACTGCGAAGAGGTTCTGTTTCCCGAAGAGTAGGCGCGTCGTGGTAACGTCTGCAGCCTCGGTGAAATCCCAGAGGATGGCGAGTGTGACGACTATTGTGAGGAGGAGTGGAATACCTAGATCGCCGGAAAGGTACGCGAGTCCCAGAGCCACCGCCGCAGCGGCCTGAAGGGGATAGCAAGACACGTACACCCGCCGCTTATCTTGTATTCCGTCGACGATTGGGGCAACGAGAAAGCTCAGGGTGAATACGGCCGTCTGAATGCCAATGAGAACTCCAGCGAGATAGATTCCGCCGGTCAGCTTGTACGAAAGCCAGAGGATCGTTCCGAGGTAGACACGGTATCCGACCGCCGACGCGGTGCCCCTACCCTGCAGAAGGAGGAATGTTCGGTTCCTGAGGAGCTGACGAGGGCCGAGGACCCTTACCCGGGGACCTTCGGGGATTTGCGCCAGCCCCACAACATAGGTAGAAGAACAAGTGCCATGAGCTATTTGGTTTACAAAATCGCAGAAGCCCGGAAGCGGGCAGGCGCCTCCTGCCCCTGCGGATCCACCCGAAGAAGAAGTTCGTCGTCGCGTCGGTCGAGCTTGCCGATGAGAAAAGGCCACGGACTATAGGCACAAGCTGGAGCAAGCGGGTGCGCCTCGACTCAGTCCATTACCCTACCGACCTTCCCGCGTCAGCACCGCACGGATTACCCCGGCGTTCCGAGCGTCGAATCTCCCAGCCCTCTCCCGCCGCGCGAGCTCGAGGACGAACGCTCGGTGGCTCGATTCGTCCCAGGTCGGGTCCGGAATCCATGCGATCAGGTCGTTCTCGTTGAGGACGCCGACAGAGCCTCCGAAGTGGCGGGTCCCCGTGCTCACCGGCAGGGCCTGGGTTCCCGTAACCGCAACCGCAAACTCAGGTAGCTCGAACCCGTCCTCGAGCAGCTCCAGAAAGTCCTCCTTCAACGGGTCGTCGTCCGCGAGTGCCTCGACCTGTCGCTCGAGGTCCGAACGAATCATGGACCACCCCGGAGTCCCGGATGAGGGTCGGTTCCTCAGATCCCGAAAGTACTCGAGTACTCGTTCCGGCGCAACCGGGTTCCCCGTGGAATCCTGCCACGCAGACTCGGCCACGGGCGGAGCGGTAGTCGCGACCAAGGAGCTCCGGGAACGCATCTTGCGCATCCTCCGGGCGGCCGAGTCGCGCTCATGACGGGTCCGGCACCGACTGCACCGGAGA
The DNA here is from genome assembly GCA_022749815.1 of Thermoplasmata archaeon. GTDB lineage: Archaea > Thermoplasmatota > Thermoplasmata > Lutacidiplasmatales > UBA184 > JAKIWV01. The sequence goes on along the minus strand of JAKIWV010000003.1, from coordinate 351,721 downwards.
GTGTGCGGGTTTCGAAACGAACGATGGTAATCAAGGCAGGGATTCGGGCCGGGCTGCCGAGGACAAAGGACGCGTTGATTCGAGCGCGACCGTGGTCCTTCTGAGGCCGTATGCGGGCAATCACAAGTGACTTGTTGAGACCCTATACCCGCGGGACGACAACCTCATCACAAACGATGGTCCGTCGGACCTCCGTGCCTGCCCCACAGCCTGAGCCAGTTCATCCCCACCGGACTCAAGGAATAATACTGTTGATTCTGGGCGTCTTTCTAGCGATCGGCGGCTTCCTGGTTTCAACCACGTTCTGCCTGAGGAACGAGGTCTGCCCGTCCCCCGGACCGTACGTGATCCTCGCCTGGCCGCTTTCGGCCATTGGTTACATTTTCATGATTACCGGAGTCGTACTGCTGTGGATGACTGAGGTAGCGACGCCCGTCGAGTGGGTTGACGGGGATCTCGTCCGAGCGAGGGAGTTCACCATTGTCGATTTGGTTTCGACAGCCATCGGGATTCTGATCCCGGGGATATTGGTTTGGGCCAGCTACGCCGGCCGGCTGGGAGCGCCAGCATCTCCGTTGGGATTGGCGGGTCTTGCCCTCCTTGTGGCCCCCCTCGGGGCGTTCCTCGCAGGGGTGGCAGTGTCGCGGATAGCCCGCAGTTGGCCCGTGGTGAAGAGACTGGGGATTTCTCCTGTCGAAGTCCGGCTCGAGTACTCGTTCAGGAATTTGAGAACTCCTTGGAACCGCGTTCGCTGGGGAGACCCCGTGAGGCTCGAGGTTCTTCAGTGGGGCGGGTCGGCCCAGTTCTTGTTAACGGATTCCCAAGCCAACCGGATTCGGCGTTTCTTCCAATACGGACAACCGCTTGCAAGTTCCGCTACCGGGAGTGAACGGACGCTGGTGCGCCAGTGACCTGGTTGTACGGCACCGGCCGGATCGTAGACCGATTTTCTGTCGGATGGATGCTGGATCGCCTCCGGGACCGAGGGTGACGAGGGTCGAGTTTGCGATCAGGTTCGTCGCCCCAGTCGAGAGGAAACGTGGCACGGTGCAGGAGAGACGGGGCACGTCTGAAGGGACCTCGCAGAGCGAGCCAAGGGAAGGGCTCTTTGTTGTCAACCCACCCCACTCCAAAGGTGGGACGGCCTCCGCAGTTTGAACAGTCAGGGAATCCGATCCACAGGTTTGGCAGGTTCTGATGCCGGGGCCAGGATTCGAACCTGGGAACTCCTACGAGAGCAGATCTTGAATCTGCCGCCTTTGGCCGCTCGGCCACCCCGGCTCGCGCGGGAGGGGGGAGTGCGGCCTTATGGGTCTTCCCCCTCGTCGAGCTCCGACTCCGGTCCCGACTCGAGAACATCATCGACCAGGACCGCCTCTTCGCGGGGGATAGAACGTTCCTGCGATCCGACGGAGGCCGAGGGCTGAGCGATGCGATGCTTGAATCGGATGCGTCGGACCCGGCCGCACGTGAGGCAGGTCTGCGCGCGCCGACCCGCTCGCAGCCGGGTGCGCACCGACCGGCCTTCCACCCAGAACGTCGAGCACCCTCGGCAGTAGACGTCCCGGTACTCGCGGAGGAGTCGGACGTTGTATCGCATGCCGATCCGCCGGGCGAGCTGGACGTACCGCTGCGACAAGTTGTCCTGGGAGCGACGGACCTCCGTCTCTGCCAGCGAGAAGAGATCGTGGATCCGTTCCTGGGCCGCCCGGATCATGCCGGCGGTACGCCGACCGCGGCGCCCGCGCCGCCGGGGGGAACCGGAACCCCGCATATGGGGCAAACGACAGAGGCCGCCGATATCACGTTGTTGCAGTTGGGGCAGTGTCTCGCATTACGGGGGACGCCAATCGGCGGGCTCGGTTGCGGTGTGCCCAGCCCGGAGAGCGGAAGGGAGGGAGGGGGAACTTTCGGTAGCGGAGGAACCACCCACACCGCCCGAAGCGTCGCCGAGGAGACCACGGTCGGCGGGATCGTGGCTCCGCAACTTCGGCAGAAGAGGATCCCCTCGGCCGCGAGAGTTCCACATCGGGGGCAAGTCGGCACGCCCCTGCAAAGTATATGCGTGATTTAACCGTCGACGCCGACAGTGCGACCCCGTCACGTAGCGCTCATCACGCGGGATCCTCGCCTCTACGCAGATCTTGCCGGCGCCCTTCGCGAACGTCGGATCAGCACCCTGAGCTTGCTTCCCGGTGACCGGATTCCCGCTTCGGTCGGAGTCGTCCTAACAAGTCCTGAAGAGGCCGAATCGATCTCGTTTCCCCGAGTGATACCCGTCAGCGCGAGCAGCGACCATTCGGCACTCTGGGCGGCTGTGGAGGGCGCCCTCCTCGGCGCCCCGACCGCGGAGCTCGTGGTCGGCATCGACCCCGGACCTCGGCCCGGCTACGCCGTCCTCTCCGGAACCACCCCGCTCGCGGAGGGGAATCTCGACTCCCCGGAGGCAGTAGGACTGTTTGGACGACAGGTGCAGCGCCGATTTCCGAACGCCGCGGTAGTCTACAGGATAGGAAACGGGGACCGAACGGCCCGCGACCGGATCCTCAACGTGGTGTGGGCGCTTCGGAGGCCGGTGGAGATCGTCGACGAATCCGGTACGACGGCGCGGGGCCGTCCCCGACCGCGCGATCCGGCTTCCGCGGAGCGGATCGCACGGACTCGGGGCCAGCCCGTGCACGACCCTTCGCCGGTCCGGGTCACCCCCGGTGAGGTCGCAAACCTGCAGCGCGTGAGCCGGGAGGAGAGCGGGGGCCATTTCACGATCCCCAAGGCCTTGGCCGTACAGGTGCTGGAGGGACGAATCACTCTCTCGGACGCGCTCCGCGAGGGAGAGCGTCGATATCCTCGGTCGATCTCCCGGCGCACGGTCGGCAAGCGTTCGCCCCAAGAACCCTCTTAAGGAAAGGCCTCGTCCGCGTCGCCGATGGCGCTTCCCCCCAGTCTCGAGGTCCGACTGCGCCGTTTGGCACTCGATAACGCGGTGCATCACGAAGGTGAAGCGCGGCCCGGGCCGCTGGTCTCCCGCCTCCTCGCCTCCGACCCAGCGCTTCGGAGCCACTCTTCTGAACTCCATCGACTGGCGATCTCGATCGCCACCGAAGTGACCGCTATGGACCGGAGCGCGCAGGAACGTGCACTCAGCGCTTTGGGTGGCCCCGAACCTTCGCCCGTCCGCGCCCCGTCCACTGCCGGAGAGCTTCCTCCCCTCGCGGAGGCGATCGAGGGTCACGTGGTCCTCCGAATGGCCCCCTTTCCGTCCGGGGCTCTCCACATCGGCAACGCTCGGATGATCTTCATCAACGAGGCGTACCGGCGTCGCTACAAGGGTCAACTCCTCCTCGTCCTGGATGACACCGTCGGCTCTGAGGAGAAACGGGTGGAGACCGAATTCTTCGACTTGATCCTTCGTGACCTGGAACGCTCCGGCGTTACCCCGGACGCGACCTACTACAAGTCCGACCGGATTCCCCGCCACTACGAGTGGGCGGCGCGAGTGATCGACAGCGGTGCGGCCTATGTCTGTGTCTGTCCGGCGGACCTACTCCGAGAGAATCGGAAGAGTGGTTCAGCCTGTCCCGAGCGAGCTCAATCGGTGGAGACAACTCGGGCCGACTGGCAAAAGATGCTCTCCGGGGCTTTCGCCCCCGGCGAGGCCGTCCTGCGGCTGAAAACGGACCTGCAGGATCCGGACCCCGCCTTCCGCGACCGGGTCCTGCTTCGGATCAGCGACTTCGACCATCCCCGCGTAGGCCACCGTTACCGCGTCTGGCCGATGCTCGAGTTCTCCTGGGCGGTCGACGATATCGAGCTCGGCATCACCCATGTGATCCGAGGAAAGGACCTGGTGATCGAGGACCGGATGCAGGAGTACATCTGGAGGGTCCTGGGTATCGCCGGCCCTCACTTTCTCCACTGGGGAATCCTTCGGGTTCGCGAAGCCAAGGTCGCCAAGAGCAAGGCCTACGCCGAGGTCAAGTCCGGGTTGTACGACGGATGGGCGGACCCCCGAACCTGGAGCCTTCAGTCGCTCGACCGCCGGGGTATCACCGTCGAGGCGATCCGCCGGTTCACGCTGTCGTTCGGGCTCTCATTGGCGGACATCGAAGTACCCGCCGAGACGCTCTACGCCGAGAACCGGACGATTATTGACGCCACGACGCCCCGACGGCTGTTCGTGCCCGACCCCCGGCGCGTCCACGTCGACGGATACCCAACCACGTTGGGCCCGGTCGTTCTTCCGAATCACCCGGATCGGACCGAGCTAGGAACCCGGGTGGTGACCACGGGTCCTGATTTCTGGTTGCCAGGCGGCGAGCTCGTGAAGAACGCGGGGATGGAGATCCGGCTCAAGGATTTGCTCAACCTCGAGCTGCCCCAGGACCTGTCACCGGGCGCCGACGCCGCCATCACGGCCAAGTTCACGTCCAAAGAGAACAAACGCCTTCCCCGGATTCAATGGGTCGGGGTCACCGACTCGGTGCCGGTCGACATCCTCGACATTGACGGCACGCACCGAAGCGGACTCGGGGAGGGGGCCCTTCGAACGGCCTCCCCTGCGGACCGGCTCCAGTTCGAACGCGTCGGCTTCGTACGCGTGGAGCTCGACTGGCCGGCCGGTACCACACCCCTTCGGGTCTGCTACGGACATCCCTGACGGCCGGAGACCACCTTCATAGCCCCGGGCTACGCTCAACCTCCGGGAGACTCATGCGATTCGCCCACACCTCGATCACGGTACGGAACATGGAAGAGAGCCTCCGGTTCTACACCCAGGTGCTCGGCCTCGAGTTCGAGCGGCGACGCCCGATCCCCGAAAACCACGCCGAGATCGCATTCGTCCGCGATCCGGAGAGCGGGGTGCGAATCGAGCTGACCCACTGGGAGGGGAAGGACCTCTTTGAGGCGGGGGAACAGCTCGATCACTTCGCGTTCGAGACTCCCGACCTGGATGGGTTCCTGGCTCGCGCGCGCACGCTCGGCGTCAAGGTCGCCAAGGAGCCGTTCCAGCTCCAAGGGGGCTCGGGAAGACTCGCCTTCATCCTCGACCCCAACGAGGTTTGGATCGAGCTCCTCGAGCGGGCGCCCGCCGGGCGGTGACCCCCGGTCGTGTCCTTGTCCGGGCCGGAACACGGCGCACCGGAATCGCCGCGACTCCTACGGGCCGTCTTTGGGACGACCTTCTTCATCCGGTTCGGGTTCGGGCTCACGGTTTCCGTCTTCGCGTCGTACTTTTCGGGCCAATCCCTGGGCCTCGACGTCGGCTCGGTTGGGCAGGTAGGGTTCCTGAGCTCCTTAGCCCCCATCGGTGAGTTCGCTACCGTTCTTCTCTCGGGTCTCGCCGCCGACAGGTTCGGTCGCTTCCCCATCCTTCTCGGCGGCACGGTGAGCGCGGCAATACTGCTCGCCGCGATGTCGTTCGGTCGAGCGGCCGTCCTCCTCGGCGGCGTAAACTTCCTGTTCGGAGTCGCCAGCGGGGCGATCCTGGCGGCCAGCCTCGCGGTCGTGGCGGACCAGTCCGGACCTTCGGAGCGAGGGTTCGAAATGGGTCGATTCGACGCCGTCAACCTGCTCGGATACATTCTCGGGTTCGCCAGCGGGTTCGCGGCTCTCGGTGCTCTGCCGAACTTCGAGCTGCCCTGGCTGTTCCGAGTCGGCGCGGCGGTCTTGCTCGTCGGATTCGTATTCGCCCTTCGGTCCGTTCGAGGATATGTAGAACCCCCGTTCCGGAAGACGTTCGAGCTGCACCACATTCGCGCGGCCGTCCTGCGCCGGGACGTTCTGCTCGTCGTCCTCCCCTGGTTTGTGATTTATATGCTGCTGGGAACCGCCTTCGTCTTCCTCGGATCCGCCGCTACGGGGATCGGGCTGCCGACGAGCTGGCTCGCCGCTCTGATCGGGGGTGGCGGCCTCCTTCTGCTCCTGACGCAGCCTTGGTTCGGTCGCCAAGCCGACCGACGCGGACGACCGCTCCTTCTTACCTTAGGGACTGTTGGATTCGTTGCCCTGCTGGGAATCGCCGGCCTCCTCGCCCAATACGGGCCTCGCCCCTACCTGCTGGCGGGGGTCGGTGTGAGCGCGCTGCTCGCCCTCGGATACGGTCCCGCGGCCCTGGCCTCACTGGCGGACGTGAGCGAGTCCCTCTCCCGGGGAACCACTATGGCGGTCTACTCCCTCGTAATCAGCGCCGGAATGGTCGTCGGACTCTGGGTCTCATCCGCTCTCTATTCTGCCTATGCCGTTCCCGGGCTCGACCTCTTCTTCCTGTTCGTCGCGTCCGGACTCGTGCTGCTGACAGTGGCTCGGCTCGACGATCTAGTGGCGCAACGGGCGGCGCTGGGGCTTCGCGGCCACCCGTGACCGCTAGGACTCGGGTTCGATCAGCAGGTGGCGGACCTGAGGAAACGCCTCCCGAAGCGTTAGCGACAGATGGTCGATCGATGATTCGATCTCATCGGTATCCATGTTGTCGAGGAAGTTGACCCGGAGAGCTAACAGGACGTCGTCAGGGCCCAGCATCATAGATTGAAGACCGCGGACCTTCCGCACCCGCGGGTCCCGCTCGACGAGGGACAGCACGGCGCGGGCCTGTTGCGGCGAGATTGCTTTGCCCACCAGCAGATCCCGGCTCTCCGCGGCCAGTACGATCCCGGTCCCGACCATGAGGATCGCGACGACGACCGCGGTGAGACCGTCGATCTCACCGCTCGGGGTATAGAACTGAAAGAGCAATCCCCCGAAGACCACCGCGCTCCCCGCGACGGAGATCACGTCCTGGTAGAAGATCGTCTTCAACCCCTGGTGAGTCGAGCCGAGAAAATCCGCGATCGAGGCCGAGTCGCGTCGGAGCTCGCGTAGCACTACTAGAATCCCCAGAATGCTCAAGAGCAGCGTCGCGCCGACGACAATCAATCCTTCGGGAATGCTCTGGACGACTCGAGGATTGAGCACTTGTTGCAACCCGGAAATCAGCACGAAGACACCGGCAAACGTGAACGCTAAGAGCCCCGCAGAGAACGACCAGAAGAACCGTTCTTTCCCATATCCGAAAGGGTGCTCGTGGTCGGGGGGCCGTTGGGATGCTAAGAAGCCCCACGCGACCATGGCACCGGCGAAGACGTCACTCAGCGCATAGACGGCTTGCGACAAGACCGCGCGACTTCCTCCCTCCAGAGCGACGGCCAGGTTCACCGCAAACAGAGCCACATCGAGGGCGAGCGTGGCTGAGATTACGAGTTGCGGACGCATCCGGCTCCGAGCGCCTCCCTAGTGGCCCCTGGGGGACTACCGGGTTATGTTCGGGCACCCTTATCACTCCCCACGACGGTCGGTCCCCGAGGCGACCCGCGATGACCCAACTCAAGACCGGTGACCCCGCGCCTGATTTCGAGCTACCGTCGGACCATGGCATCCCGATCCGGCTTTCGAGCTTTCAGGGCCGGTCCAACGTGATCCTCTTCTTTTATCCCCGCGACGAGACGAGTGTCTGCACCGCGGAGGCCTGTTCGTTCCGAGACCATCAGGACCGATTGACGGCGAAGGACGCTCAGATTTTGGGGGTCTCCGTGGACCCGGTCGATATTCATCGGCGGTGGGCCGGCCTGCTCGGACTCAACTTCCCGTTGTTGGCAGACACTGACGGCTCGGTTTCGAAACTTTACGGCGTGCTCGGAACGTTCGACGACGGAAAGCCGGCTTCCCAGCGGGTGACTTTCTTGATCGATAAGCTCGGGATAATCCGGGAGGTGCAGGACCTGTGGGACCTCAAGGCCCCGATTGATGCGATCTTGGAGAGCCACACTCAAACAGTCCGCGACCACGTGCCCGTCCTCGCAGAGCACCTCTGATCGACCGGCGGGTGGCCCTGGCCGGCGCCGCCGAACCGTTAAATCGAGCGCCCCAGTACGTGCCTCGTTGCGTCCATGTCCGAACCTGCGCTGGCGGCGTCGGGGACCAGTCCCCGTCGAACCATGCGCCGCCCGTCGCTGGATTCGATGGGACTTACTCCGGGCAAGAAGACCCGACTCAAGCGGCTGCTCTACGATTATGGCCCCGGCGGGGGAACGCTTCTTGTGCTTCCGATTGACCAAGGACTCGAACACGGACCCGCAGATTTCTTCGTGAACCCGGAAGCGCTCGACCCAGACTACCAGTTTCGACTTGCCCGCGAGGGCAACTTCTCTGCCATTGCGCTCCACGTCGGGCTTGCGCGGAAGTACTTCCACCAGCATGCGGGCGAAGTACCTCTAATCTTGAAACTCAACGGCAAGACGAACATCCCTTCCGATACCCACTCATTTAGCGGGCTGACGAGCACCGTCGAGGATGCGGTGCGCTTGGGTGCCGACGCTGTTGGATACACGGTCTACGTCGGATCTCCCGGCCAGGACCGGGATTTCGCTCAATTGACGCAGGTACGAGGGGACGCGGACAAGTACGGCATGCCGCTGATAGTGTGGGCCTACCCCCGAGGGGAGGCGATTGCCAAGAAGGGCGGCCGGGATAGCCTCTACGCCGTAGATTATGCCGCTCGAGTGGCGCTCGAACTTGGCGCCGACGTGGTGAAGGTGAACTACCCCGTGCCTTCCGAAAAGGACAAAGAGGCCCCCGCGCCGTACAACACGTTGACCCTCTCACCGGAGGCGGCCTTCGGCAAGGTCGTTCAAAGCGCCGGCCGCGCGCTAGTCCTCGTCTCTGGCGGGGAAAAGGTCGGAGACGCGGAGCTTCTCGCCAAGGTGCGGGCCTCGATGGACGCCGGCGCGACCGGCATCATCTTCGGACGGAATCTCTGGCAGCGCCCGTTCGCCGACGCCCTGGACATCACCCGGAAGATCCATGCCCTCTTCGCGGAGTACGCGCAGCCCCTCCACTGACCGAACCACGCCCCTCTTCGTCCGGATCACCGGGGAAGACCACCCGAAGGCGTGCACCGGCCGTCGTCTTCTACGCCAAAGGCTGGCTCGGGAGTGGAAAGACCTGGAACCGAGAGGTCGGACTCCGATCTTGCTGGATCCCCGGGCACCGGACCCCCTGACCCCCCTCGATCGGCCGCGGGCGATGGCCTCCGGGCTCCTTGTGGTGGACTGCTCCTGGAACCGTCTCGGTCAGCGCGGGGGGTTCGACCCCAGCCTAAAGGGTCTCGGGCGTTTACCCCGCCGGCGACTCCCGTGGCTTCTCGCCGGCAACCCCCAGCACTACGGTCGGGTGGGCGAATTGAACACCGCCGAGGCGTTCGCGGCTGCACTCGACATTCTCGGGGACCGGCTCGGCGCGGAACGAGTACTTGAGACGTTTGCCGGGGGGCCCGGCTTTCTCGCGCTCAATGCCCGTTTGCTGGACGCCTATCGGAACGCCCGTTCGGAGCAGGAGCTCCGTTCGGCGGAGCGCGAGTTCTTCTAGGGGTCTTCCGAACCGGGGAGCCTGACTCCGGCCGAAGGCGGAGTACCTCGATATCGCGGAGTGAGTTCACCGGCCGATCCAAGGGTACGTGCGCGACCAGAATCCCGCCATATCGCTCGTACATTCGCGAGGTGTGGAGGGTCAAGCACCGGTCATGATAGAGCGGCCGGCCCACGACGCCAGGGTCGTGTCCTCGGAGGAAGACGTGGAGTCCCGTCGCGCGCAGGAACTCGTTCATCGCCTCCTCGTTGAAAGAAGGGGACAAGCCCCGGTCTAGGCGGGAGGCTGCGATATCTCGCCACGCCAGCTCGGCGAGAAGTGTCTCGTCGACGCTTCGGAATCGTTCGGTCCAGGGCGACGCCAACCGCGAAGGAAACCCGCCGTGGGCGAGGAACACGCCCGACGAGGTGTATCCCGCCAGCGGGCCTCGCTCGAGGAGACCGAGGAGGCGCGAGTACCGACGTCGATCCTCCCCCCACTGGGACGCCATCTCGTCGGGCAATGAGTGAGGAGAGACCGGTATGCGACGGGCGGTTTCGTGGTTGCCTTGAATGAGGAACACCCGGTCGGGATGCGCCGCCTCGATGGACAGGAGGTACAGCGCGTTCACCGCGGAGCCACCCGGGCAGTCCGGCGGGGCGCGGTCGATGTAGTCCCCGAGACCGACAAAGGCACGGGTAGAGGGCGATTCAAGGAACCACTCCATCGCGGCTCGCGTCGATCGCCAGTCACCGTGCGTGTCCCCGATGACGGCCACCGTCGGCGTGCCCGGGGGGTTGACGTGGACTAGGGCTGACTGGGACGAAATCACGGGATCGAGCCGGGTGAGGAGGCGGTCGATCTCCTCGGCTTCCATGCGTTCGATCGCCTCGGGAGAGATGGGAGGTTCGGGTCGGTTCGTCAGGGCGATGCCTCCTGCAAGCGAGGGAGGAGTGCGGGGGGCCGGAGTTCCCGGGACCCGGCGAAAGGCCGGGTCCCCTTTGAACCGGCGAATGCCCTAGGCAACAGGGTTCTAAGCCCTGCCTCGGAAGCCCTTACCGGCCTCGCCGGAAGTTTGGCCGAGCTGGAGCACCCCCGCACCGTGACGCAGTCACGACGGGTTGAAGAGAGGTAGCCCCGGCAGGAATCTCGGCCGGGGAGCCGGTAGGGGCTCCCGGCATTCGAACCTGCGTCGCGAGATCCAGAGTCTCGCATGATTGGCCACTACACTACGGGGCTACAGGCGAGCGAGGGACGGAGCCCATTCTTAACGGTTGCCGCAACGGCGCACGGAATCGCCGTTCCGTAGTATTTTGAGGCGGTAGATGGCCCAATGAGAAATACTCCGAGGAGGTCCGAGGCGCGGTCCCGGGGGGCGAATCGCGTCCGGTCTCGCGCGCGCCGAAGCGATACCGTAACTGCGGTCGCAGGGGGAGGCGAACGACGATGAAGCTGCTCTCCTCGGGCCGGCGGGGCCTCCTCGTCGTCGCGCCGGCGGTTCTGGTGGTCGGTGCGGCGATCACCCTCGGTCCTAGCGATTTCGGATTCCTCAGCCACCTTCCCCAGGCGACGTACTATCTCTCGTTCTCTTTCGTCCGGATGCTAGTCGCCTATTCGATGTCCCTCGCTTTCGCTCTCGTCTACGGCTACTTCGCCGCGACGAACCGGGCGGCCGAACGGGTCATGATCCCTATTCTCGACATCCTGCAATCCGTCCCGATCCTCGGATTCTTTCCCATTGCGCTCGTCGTCTTTATCGAGCTCGGGACACGCGCCGGCGTCCCGGTCATCGGCTTGAATCTCGCCTCGATTTTCCTCATCTTCACCTCGATGGTTTGGAACATGGTCTTCGGCGTCTACGAATCGCTCAAGTCGATCCCGGGGGACATGCGGGAAGCGACGGACTCGTTTGGAGTCCACGGCTGGCAGCGGATTCGTCAGGTCCTGGTCCCCGCCACGATCAACCGGCTCGTCTACAACTCCGTCCTTTCGTGGACCGGTGGGTGGTTCTTCCTCGTCGCGGCCGAGTTCATCGCCTCGGCCGGCAAGACCCAGGCGCTCCCCGGAATCGGAACCTATCTGCTGTTTGCCGCGGGGAACCACGACGGAAACGCCCTCGTCGCAGGGCTTGTGGCGCTCATCGCCTTGATCACTATTCTCGACCTGCTTGTCTGGCGTCCACTTGGCCGGTGGGCGGAGAAGTACCGCTACGACACCTCTCCCGCGGGAGACGCGGACGCTTCCACCACCCCAGCCCGCCGGGGGATCGCTCCGCTCCGCCGAGCGGTGACCGGCCTCGCCCGACGCGTCCGGACTGGGTTCATCACTGCAAGCACCCCCCTCGTGTCGTTGGGCACGTTCGCCCTCGGACGGGGGGCGACTCGGCGTCGGTCGTTCGCCGCGCCGGCGGCCCGATACATCGCGCTCGGGGTGGTGCTGGTCATTTCGTGGCTATTGCTGATCGCCATCGGAGTGGCCATCTACTCGATCTTTGTCCGACCCCTCGGGACCGTCGCTCTCGCCCAGATCGCGAAGATTCCCTTCGACCTGGGTTCTTCGCTCGGCCGTCTCCTGGCTGCCTACCTGCTCTCCCTCGCGGTGGCATTCCCGCTCGCGCTCCTGCTCACCCGCCGCCCCCGGGTCGCGCGCGTGGGCCTGCCTCTGGTCGAGATCGTGGCGTCGGTGCCGGCGACGGCGGTCTTTCCGTTGATCGTCCTTGTGCTGCTGAACTATCTTGGAATCCAGGCGGCCTCGGTGCTGATGTTGGCGACGGGAATGATTTGGTATCTCTTCTTCAACCTGCTCTCGGGCATGCGCAGCCTTCCCCCCGACCTCGACGAGGCCGCGCGCTCCTTCGGGGTCCGAGGTCGGCCGTACTTCCGCCGGGTCCTCCTTCCGGCGGTCTTTCCCGCCTTCATCACGGGCTCGATCACGGCGTTCGGAGGGGGCTGGAACACGCTGATCGTCGCCGAGTCTCTGTCCGTCAGCACGGCGAAGGGTACTGCGGTGGTCTACCAAGTCCCCGGGATCGGCCAGCTGATCGTTTCTGGCTTCAACGCGAACATCCCCGCGGTCTACGTGGCCGCCTTACTCACGCTGGTCGGGACGGTGATCGTGGTCAACGAGCTCTTGTGGAAGCCTTTGTATCGCCGGGCCGTTGAGAAGTACCGGTACGACTGATCCATAATCGCTGAGGCGGCATCGGGAGCGAGAACAGCTCGGGGGAAAGCATGGCGCTCATCGAGGTTCAAGATATCCAGAAGAGCTATCCTTCTCACCACGGGACGATCTCGATCATCAACAACGTATCGTTTGACGTCGCCGACAGCGACTTCGTCGCGATCGTCGGCCCCTCGGGGTGCGGAAAATCCACCCTGTTGAGGATCATCCAAGGCCTCGAGCGACCTACGGCGGGGGAGATCCGATTCCGGGGACACCCCGTCACGACGTGCTCGAACGAGATGGCGATGGTCTTCCAGAGCTTCGCCCTGCTTCCGTGGCTTACGATCAAGGAGAACGTTGCCTTTGGGCTCACCGCCCGGGGGTGGAGTCCCGACCGGATCGCCTCCCAGGTCGATCGGTACATTTCCGTGACGGGACTCATGGGATTCGAGGAAGCGTATCCTCGGGAGCTTTCTGGCGGGATGCGCCAGCGCGTCGGCCTCGCCCGCGCCCTCGCCGTCGACCCCGCGGTACTCCTCATGGACGAGCCGTTCTCGTCGCTCGACCCGCTGACCGCTGAGGGCCTGAGGGAGGAAGTGCTCCAGCTCTGGCGGGACCCCGGCCTGCCTCCGGAGGCCGTGATCCTCGTGACCCACAACATCGAGGAAGCGTTGCTGATGGCCGACCGTGTGATCGTCCTTTCCCGCCGGCCGAGCCATGTACTCGCGGGAGTACCGGTGAGGTTGCCGCGTCCCCGAGACCGGAAATCCGAGGCGTTCTACGAACTAACGGACTATCTGTATTCCCTGATCACCGAGGGCGGCGCCAGCGGCGGCACGGCAGCTTCGAAAGCTCCCGCCGGCGTCGCGCCTGGCGAGCCAGGGGGTGTCCAGTGACCCGTGCGAGGCTAACCTTTTTAGCCCATTGCCCCGCTCGGAGGGTTCCACCCGAGAACCACTAGGAAACATGCCGACCACTTTCCCAAAAGCGTCGCCCACCGAGATGATGGGGTTGCTCGTCCTGCTGAACGAGCACAAGGGGACCGAAGACGTCGCCCGGTTGGCCGACGACCTCGACCTCGAGATCGACGAGATCCTGCCGTCGCTAGAGTACGCCGAAGCGCTGGGACTACTGAGGGTCGTCGACGGCCAGGCGTCGTTTACCGACACCGGTCGGCGGCTTCTCTCCGCGACGATCCGGGATCGCAAGACGATCCTCCGGGACCAATTGAAGAAGACGACCCTGTTCAAGACCATCCTGCGCGCCCTCGAGAGCGCTCCCGAGGGCCGGCTGACCGAGGAGGATGTGCAGCGGCTGCTCGCGTTCACGACGGCTCCGAGCGATTCGTATGTTCTGAACATCATCAATTGGGGCCGTTTCGCCGAACTGTTCCGGTACGACTCGGACGAGCGGGCCTTGATCGCCATCCGATCCCGTTCCGCTCCTCGAGGCCCCCCGGGCTCCCCGCCGTCCAACCCGGGCTCGCCCGACTCGGGAACCACTCGGGCCGGGTCCACCGGCCGAGCCGACGCGTCCACGTCGCCGCGAGACCAGGCACACCCCGCCGCCGCCGTCGCTGCGTGAACCCCACCGGGCGTCCTCGACAACCGCTTAAGGTACATCGACTGTCGCCCGCGCCGCGGGCACGTAGATCAGCGGAAGATCGCTGCTTTCGCAAAGCAGAGGTCGGGGGTTCAAATCCCCCCGTGTCCACTTCGCCGGGCGGAGGGAAAAGGGCCGCACGGAGGACCTCCGGCTAACACGGCGGAGTTTGCACTAGTACGGGGCCGGTACAGTTGTGATCGCCGGACCTGGTGGTCGTCGAAAAGCCAATCCGACGAGCAACGCCGCGACCAGAATCAGCGCCACCCCGACCACGGCTCCAACGAGACTCGGAATGTACAGAAAAACCCAAGCCACGATGGGGAAGACAACGCCCATGGCGATGATCTCGTAGCGGAGCGTTCTTGCCCGCACGATTCAGGCGAATGTGGTCCAGTGTTAACGACTTTGTTGAGGCCCTACTGTGGGCGATGGGGGGATGCTCCGAGCGGGATTCGACGAGGCGCAAAGCACGGAGGACCGAATCGGTCTTCCGCGGGTCATTCGAAGTGTTCCAGGGAGCTAGCTGCTTCGACTAGACCTTCGCAAAGCCCTTCGCGTCGCGAGCCGCCGGTCCCCCCAAAACCAGTCAGGGAACAAGCCTCGGGCACAATTTCGATGGAAGGGATGTTCGACCGACCTCGCAGCGAATTCATCGCAACGCGAAGGAGAACAGCTGGGTTCCGGCTGCAACGAATAGCCTCCCGGGCGACGCCGCCGGGGTCACAAAGTGATCCACCGTCCCCAGTGAGAAAGAGAAGACCTCCTGCCCCGTTGAAAAGTTGAAACCCAAAAGGTCCCCGGTCGAGGTGTTGGTCACCCAGACGATATCGCCGGTCACGATCGGAGAGCCAGTGGCGAAGCTCGCCGTTTGCCACGTCACGGAAAATGTCGAGGGGCCTACGACCAGCTTGACAAGTCCATCCAGGCAGGGTATCAGAACTGATTGGCCGACCCGGGCGGTACCTCCATAGGCTCCGGAACAGATGTTGCCCGCGGCAATCTGGCCCCCGATCCCTCCGAGGTTGGTTCCGGAGAGGACGTACCCGACCCCTTCCTTGCCGATTTGGAATACGTCCCCGTCCGGCAGGATCATGGGCGCCACCGAACCAACGTCCGTGTCGCCGGAGTTCAGTTGGGCCCAATTCGTTGGGGCGAAGTAACTCAACAGTTGGAGCGCGGGGGAAAGCTCGATGACGCTGTCGCCGTAGTCGAAGGTCGCCGTCGCATCACTGTTCCCCGTCGCGACGTAAAGGTTTCCGTTCCCCCCCACGGAGATGCCGGCCGCACTCCATATCCCACCGGCTCTCCCCGTAGGCACCTCGTAGCTGAGGAGCCCTCCGGACCCATCGGTCTTCGCTCCGACAATCCAGCCGTGATACGCCCCGCAATCCCCGTCCAGTCCTCCGTAGGGGATGTACACGACCCCCTTCACAAGGGCCAAAGCGCCCCTCTCCTGCTCCACGTGGGGGTCGGCTCCGACAGGATCAACCAGAAGCTGAGAAGTCACAGACCCGTTGCGGATGCTCAGCCCGAAAAGCACATGATGGACGGGGTTCAGGAACGCTACAACAAAGAGGGTCTTCGTGGCCACGTCGATTACCGGCGTGCCGGTAATCCCAGTCGGGTTGATGTCTCCGCAGGGAAGGGAGGATCCTGGGACGGGGTTGCCGAGATTCGTCCGCCAAGCGACGTTGCCCGTGGTGGCGTTGATAGCGTAGACCGAGTTCTGCTCCGTGACGACGAAAACCGAGTCCCCACAGAGTAGAGGTTCCGCGTAGACCTGCCCATCGAGCCCGGTAGGCCCCACCCACCGCGGTTGAACCGACTTGATACTCCCCGCCGATTGAAACCCCGACCGGGAATCATTCCCGTGGTAGGTCGTCCAATTGCCCGCGGTCAGGTTTCCGACCGGGGGCGAGCCCGACGGGGATGCCGTCGACGACCGGCAGTCCGTCGACACCGGCGTCGCCGCGTGAGGAGGCGAGGAGGTCGAGAGGAGGATGAGGTAGAGAGACGCCCCGGCCAAACCCACCACAAGGATGACGAGGACTGCCAGTAATTGCCTCTTCAACTCCAGTGCCCCAACCAGAACGCCAGGAACAGCCTGGACTGGCCTTCAGATCCTCGTCCGGGGTCGTGGTCCCACGGGCCAACTCTTCATCCGACTTTCTCGGCTCTTGCAATACGGTCCGGGTGTGGATTAACGTTCCGGGAATCTCCCCCTCGCCGGTCAGATCTCGGAACAGCGGAGCGCCTTCGGCCCGGGTCGGAAATAATTCCTGGACTCAAAACTCGCTCAGGAACGGGCATAAGCGTATAGACTCCTCTTCCTCGACGTAGCGCGACCTCCCCGCGCCGACACTTCGGGCTCCAGGGAGCCTCCGGCTCGAGGTGGGTTCGCGAACTTGGAGGAGCCATCGGTGCAGGGCGTCGACTACGCTGGTCGCCCACCCGTGGCCGGCTCCCGGGTCTTCAGCGCCCTCGGGCGCACGATCGTCCGTCACCCTTGGTATCCCATCATCTTCTGGGTCCTCCTGCTCGTGATCGCTGTCCCCGCGATTGTGCAGGTGAACTCTGTCACGACCAATTCAGCGACCACACTCCCCGACTCGGCACCGAGTGTGATTGCGCAGACCAAGATCGAACGGCTCTTCCCGAGTCAAGCGAACGGCTCGAACACTTTCGTCCTTCTGACGGGGGCGGGGGTGGGCACCGCCGCTGGTCAACCGACGGTGCTCGCGATCACAAACGCGCTGGCCACGGATCGTCGGCTCGTCGACGTCACCTCCGTGAGCTCGCTCTATTCCGCGTACCAAAGCTACCTAGCGGGGGAGGCTCAATTGGCACTCGGCTTCCTTGGCGGAGCGCTGGGCGCCTCCCCTTCCCTGCCCACGGCGGTAAACCAATCGGCGGCCCTCGTGTGGGGCCCTCCGGCGCTTTACGTCAGCGACTGGGTAAATCTCGTGCAGAATGGGTCGGTCCCACCGGCCCAGGCCAACTGGCGAGCGTTCGACCAAGCGTGGGGCATGCTGTCGGTCCAACCGGCTCCGGCGCAGGCCGTCCTCGCCGCCTTCTACAATGGCACGTCGTCGGGGGCGGGATTCAACCAGACGTCAGGTGCCTGCCTTTCGGCGTCCCCGCTCGTCAACGTGGCGGCGTGCGCCGACGCATCGGCCCGGGCGGCGCTTCCGGGCGCGGTCGCCCAGCTCATCACCGGAGCGAAGAACCAGAGCCTCTCACTCTACACCCTTCAAACGCTCGTGATCCAGAACTTCACCACCGAGCTCGCCACTCATGCGGCTACCGTTGGGTACCTCGGACGAGAAACCGGCATCGCGCCGAGCTGGCTCGGCCTTATCTGGAACGAGTTCCCGAGAGGACTAGGATCTAGTGGTGCCATAGCGACGTGGACCGGAACGATCGCGAACGGCTCGATCTCGTTGTACCCGCTGCCCATCCCTCCCTCTCTCACCGCCGCGTTTGCGACCCCCGCCGGCACCGCAACGCTGATCGTCGTCGGCTTCAGTGTTTCAGACAGCTACACGGCGCCGAACGGCTCGACGCCCGTGTTCGACGACCTTGCGCGGATCAACTCGATCGTGCCGCCGGTCCTAAAGCAGGTCAACCCATCGGCCGCATTCACATTCTACCAGACGGGGCCGAGCTACCTCGACCAGAACGAGAATCACCTGCTCAGCTCGAACCTCCAAATCATCCTGCCGCTCACCGTGTTGGTCCTGATTTTCATCACGATACTATACTTCAGAGCCCCGGGGGCGCCGCTTGTAACGTTCTCGTCGATCGGGATCGCGCTGGCGTTGGGTTTGGGAGCCGTTTTCCTCATCGGAAAGTACGTGACCCATTTCGACGTGACGAGCCTCACACTCGTAGACACGTTCGTGCTGGGTGTGGGAACCGACTACTCGGTCTTCCTCGTTGCGCGATACCGGGAGGAGTTGGTGAACGGGGCCGATCCGAAGCAGGCCGTGATCACGACGGTGACCTGGGCCGGCGAGAGCATCGCCACCAGCGGGGTGACGGTGATCGTATCTACCGTGGCGATGGCCTTCAGTGGGATTGCCCTGCTCAGCCAGTGGGGCATCGCTCTTTCGGTCTCCGTCCTCATCACGCTGCTGCTCGCTCTGACCGTCACGCCCGCCCTGCTGACACTTTTGGGGCCACGGCTGTTCTGGCCGTACACTCGAGAACGATTCGCCCGGCAGGCGGCTCGCAGCCGCGCGGCGGCCTTGCAGGGTCGTACCTACTTCGCCCGAGCCGGAACGCTCGCCACGGGTCACCCGATGGCCGTGCTGGCGGTGATCCTCCTCGTATCGGTGCCGCTCATCTACGTCGCATTGAACGTGCCCCTCTCGTACGATTTCTACGCCCAGTTGCCGAACAGCCAGCCCGCCGCCCAAGGACTCCAACACCTCGAACAACAGTTTGGGCCCGGCTACGTCTTCCCGACGATCATCCTCGTGACGTTCGAACGGCCCGTGGTCGTCGGCAATGCTTCGGACGCGGGCGAGTTCACCGATGTCGCGGCGATCCAGAGCCTCATGAATCACACGTCAGGAGTCAGTACTGTGGATTCTCCCGTTGGGATTGGAGGGGCCCCCGCGTCGACCTGGGTCAACTACTCGACGCTTCCCCCGGCTCAACGCATCACCCTCCGCGGCGTTCTTCCGCAGTACGTCGGTAACGACGGACGGACGGTGTGGTTCACGGTCACGCCCGCTTCTGACGGGCTCTCGAACGCCGCCGTGTCGAGCCTGAATGTTATCGAGGGCCGGCTGGGCTTGTTCGAGCAGTCGCACCCCGAGGTCCGGTCGATCGACTACGGGGGCGCCGCCTCGACCGTCAAGGACCTGGGGGTCCAGACGGCGGCCGCGACCGAGCGGATGGCGATCGCCGCGACCATTGGACTGTTCCTCGTCCTGTTCCTCGTGCTCGGTTCGATCGCGATCCCGCCCGTCGCGCTCGCCACGATCGGGCTCTCGATCAGTTGGGCCTACGCGATAACCTACCTGCTGATCGGAAAGATCCAGGGAGCCCCGATCTTCTTCTTCGTGCCCACGATCCTGTTCGTGTTGATCCTCGGCCTCGGGATGGACTACAACGTGTTCATCCTGACTCGGGTTCGCGAGGAGAGGGTGAGGGACTCGACGCCCCTCCGCCCGGTTGTGCGGGCGGTGACCCACACAGGGGGCGTCATCACCGCAGCGGCCGTGATCCTCGCGAGCGCTTTCCTGGTCCTCGGTACCAGCACCTTCACGCTGCTCGAGGCGATCGGTCTCGCCGTCGGTCTCGCGGTCGTCCTCGACGCGATGGTGATCCGGACGTACGTCGTTCCCGCGGCCCTCGCGCTCGGCAAGGCGGGCATCTGGCGCGGACCGAAACGGCTGCAACGCATCGTGCCGGCGTCGGACAGCCCCGACGCGGGGACGCCGCCGGGCCCCAGATAGAGGCCAGACGGCATTCTCCTCGAAGCTTCTCCTATCCGCGTGTCGCAGTAACCCCTCGTTCCACTGGAGATTTCACCCTGGCGTCAGCGCTTCGTCCGCCTGGATTTCCTGAGGTAAGGACCCGCTGAACCCCCCTATTTCCCGTGGAGCGATTCCCTTTATGTACGACATCCGTCTGACAAATGGACGGGCAGGACAATGTCGGGGCAAAAGACCGACGCGATTCCGCTGGCGGCACTGGGAGTCCCTGCGAAGGCCGAGTACGAGCCCGATATTCCACTGGCCTACGTTCCGAGGGTACCGATCGGCCCGTCGTACCGCGAGATGATCGAGCGGGCCGTCGGATGGTCGCGCCGGTGAGCGCTATCGCGGGGTCCGAACCCTTGCTCGCCGCCGGGGCTGAGCCGCGCCGGAAATTCCTGGGTTCGGGCACGCCCAGGGGCTACGGGCTGCGACCCCGATTGACCCCCGAAGCCGCCGCCGCGTTCGCTACGTTCGTGGACGCCGCGCGGACCCGGGCCGGCCTCGAGGGCCGAACCCTCGTGTATACAGTGCGGTGGGGCTAGTGCCCCTTAGGCTTTTCTGAGCCCGAGTCCCTGTCAGGCGACTCGTCGCCGTCCGCTTTCGGAGTGACCGGCGTTTCGGGTCGGGCCGTACCTGCCTGCTGCCACTCGACCTCGAGGGCCTCTTTGGAGAGCTCGTCGGCGCGGGCGTTCGCCTCGCGCGGTATCCACACGAAATCAATTCGCTCGAATGAATCGGCGAGCCGGCGCAGGTGTGCCTGATACTCCTTGAGATGCGGGGCCCGTACTCGATACTCTCCGTTCATCTGACGGATTACGAGTTGGCTGTCCCCTAACACGCGGACCGGGCCGGAGTACCCCTGCTCGTGGAGCCACTCCAGCGATCGGATGGCGCCGGCGTACTCGGCTACGTTGTTCGTCGCCCGGGGGCTCCCCGGCGGCACGGCGAGCCCTTTCTCCTCGTAGGAGAACCCACCACCCTGCACCGTTAATCCGTATGTCGCGACGCCCCCTCCACCCGGCGGTTGACAGGCCCCGTCAAAATGCACGTGAACGTCGCTGGGCAAAACGACGCGACCCCGCGGAAGTCGTGACTCGAGGTCGGTCAAGCTCCGCCCCCGAGCCGCCGTGCGCCGCTGGGACGGACGCCCGAGGGGCGGACTCGGGGACAGTTACAGTACGTTTCGTCCCGAACGCACGGGGCGCAACGCACCGCTCCCGCCAGGAAATAGAGCCGCTTCCCGCAGCTCCGGCACTCCCGAGGCCGGGCGCATCGCGGACAATCCACGACGTCCCACGGGATGATCGTGTAGCAGTGGCGGCAGTTGACCGGTTCCCGAGGCCCCGGCGCGTACCGGACGTGCCGGGCTGCCGGACTCAGGAGCGCCTCTTCCGCCCGGCGGGACTCGTCGACAACAGGGTTCCCCAGGAATCCGCCGACGGTCGTCACCGTCGGATCGGGCGCTGTCGCCCCACGCAGGAGGAGCACGACACCGAGGAGGAATACGAGTCCGGCGCCGTAGAACGCGTCGCCGTCCAGGAACGCAGAGGTCACGAGGAACGGGATAGCCACGGCCAGAATCGCACCGATGACCAGAACGACCCCCACGAGTGCAAGCGAGCGGTGCATGGAGGATCGCGAGCCGACAAGGGCCCGCCGTGAGTAGGGCGGGCCGAAGCTATAAAACGCGGCGGCGAACCGCGGACAAGTCGCTGCGGACCCTGACGGGGAACCGCCCCGCCAGAAGGTTTATCAAACGGGAGTCAGGAGTCCTTCAGCGGGGAAAGTCATGTCGGCTCCGACGGGTCAACCGATGCAGCCCTACAACATGTACGCCACGGGCCCGTCGCAGCCCAGCCGACCGATTGGCGTTTCCATTCTGGCGGTACTCATGGGCATCGTCGGCGCGCTCTTTGTGATCGGCGGCGTGCTGCTCGCGGTCCTCGGACTCGGGCTCGGCCTCACCGTACCCGCCTTCGGGCTCACCCTCGGGGTGACGGTGCTCGGCATCGTGTTACTGATCCTCGGGCTCATTATTCTCGGGCTGGCGCTCGGTCTCTGGCACCAACGGCTCTGGGCCCTCGTCCTGGCGATCATCATCTTCGCGCTGAACTTCCTTAGCGACGCGGTGGCGGGCGCGTACTTCTCCCTCGGCGCGATCGTGTCGATCCTGCTTGTCATCTATCTGATCGCGGTGCATCGTCACTTCCTCTGAAGGTCGACTGGGTCCGCAGGCTATTTCCGCCCCGAAGGCACGACCGGTCTCATGGCGAACCCCACGGTGACGTTTCAGACGACCCAAGGCACGATGCGCGCGGAGATCTTCCAAGACAAGGCACCGGCCACGGCCAAGAACTTCCTCTCGCTGATCCAGAAGGGCTATTACAACGGGCTCACGTTCCATCGGGTGATCCCGGGGTTCATGATCCAGGGCGGCTGCCCGGAGGGCACCGGCCGGGGCGGCCCCGGCTACACGATCCCCGATGAGTTCCATCCGTCGCTGCGCCACGATGGCACCGGGATCTTCTCGATGGCGAACGCCGGCCCGAACACCGGTGGGAGTCAGTTCTTCATCACGCTCGCGCCAACCCCCTGGCTGAACGGCAAGCACGCGATCTTTGGCAAGCTCATCAGCGGGCAGGAAGTCGTTCAGAAGATCGCGGGAGTCGCTCGCGACGGCCAGGACCGGCCGCGCACTCCGATCCGGATCGAAAAGGCGAGCGTTGACTAAAGATTGTTCTCATTTGTTAAAGTCCCGCCGGTCGCGAAGCCAACTCAGGGACTATCGCGATGGTTCTCTGTCATCGGGTCAATTCTTCTAGTGCCCTAGCTGGCGGAAGGGTCCGTGATGGCCAGCTCGGCCTTTCCCCCCCCGGAATGCCCGAGCGTTCCACCAATCGGCGTCACGGCTGGCACCGGCGAGACAAGAGCGGGCATCCTCTACCTGTTTGTCGGCAAGGGCGCATACGAGTTCCGCAGGGGAATCGAGCTGGACAGAGGTCGGTCGTGCTGGAAAAATTCACGAATTCGCGCCGCCTGGGAGTCGGTCAACAGGAATTGAACCGACCCGGCCCAGAGGTAGACTTCGATACGTTGGGGGTCCTGCCATCGCACCCGATCCCAAGGCTTTTCGAGCTTTCTGAATGAATACTCAAGCCGGAGTTTGTGCGGTGAGATTCCCATTCTTCTGATCACCGGACGACGACGAGGAACATACGATACGGGAATCCCCGCCAGGGCCGCCCCGGCGGGACCCACTACGCCTGCTAGGCCCCCCAGCCCCAAGAGGAAACCTGTCCCTCCCCCGAGGCTCGCGAGGGACGTCCACAAGACGAGGACTGGGATCAGGGCACCGAGGCTGACCGAGACCCACTCGATCAACGTGAAGCGCCTCGCCCAGACGGGATCTCCCGCAACCCACTCCATAGGCGGGTAGGCCATGGAGAGGGGACAATCGGACTCGGCGTATCTTCGTTTGCTCTTCCCGGTGGTGCAACCAACTGAGAACGTTGCGGGAGAAGGCTGGCCAGAAGGCTGGATTTCCGCGCGGGGCGCCCGATGGCACTTGTCTAGGCGTGAGCCTTTGTTCCGATTGGCCCTCGCCATCTGTCATAGACCCGCAGTGTAATCCGGAGACATCCGCAGCTGTAACGGGGCCGGGTCGGAATTCGAGTTCCGTCGGGTCGGCAGGGGCAGCGACCGGGGGGACTTGGAATCAGAGGGCGCAGGCACCGGATCGGAGCGATGCCCTACCTCGGCGCCCGTCGACGTAGGCCATCGACCCAGCGCGACCTCCATCAAGTTCACGTCTGCGCTCCGCCCGCCGGTAGCGGATCGTATGAGGGACTCCCTCCAGCTGCTTGCGGGATTATCAGGGCTTAAGTGCCCCTCGAGAACCTCCTCCTCCCGAATGGTTGGCTCTCCCAATCTAGATGACCTTCTCGCGGAGGCGATCGGACATCCCATCCGAGGTTGGGACTTCAGTTGGTTGAAGGACCAGGGACGACTTCGGGAGGGTTCCCTTCCTTGGGACTACACGCGCCGAGTTGGGCAACGAGCCAGGAGATCTCCTGACTTGTTAGACCTTGGGACTGGCGGTGGTGAACGCCTTGCCTCCTTCAGCCCGCATCCCCCGAGGTGCGTGGCCACCGAGTCCTACGGGCCCAATGTACACGTCGCGGCCCGGCGGCTGGCCCCGCTAGGGATCCAGGTCGTTCAAACTTCCGGAGCCCCCGACAACGACCAGCAGGGGGGTTTCGACACCGAAGGATGCCTTCCATTTCGGGATGGGTCGTTCCATCTCGTCGTAGATCGGAACGAAGCATTCGTCGCGCGAGAGGTTGCCCGCGTCCTCGCCCGCGGTGGTGTGTTCCTCACAGAGCAAACGGGCTGCAACGAGCTGCTGGAGTTCTACCGTCTCCTTGACTTGCCGGCGCCCTCCGCACGAAGCCCGATCTGGGATTTGGATCTCGCCAAGGAGCAGGTGACCCGTGCCGGCCTGAGGGTCAGCGACTCGGAGGAGGCACACTTTGAGATGACGTTCTACGATGTGGGTGCCCTGGTGTGGTATCTCTTGTCGGTGCCATGGGCCGCGTCGGGGTTCTCTGTGGACCAGCATCGCGACCGGTTGGAGGATCTCCACGCCAGGGTGTTGAGCGAAGGCCCGATCCACATCCCGTGCGTTGGATTCTGGCTGGAGGCCGAGAAGGAATGACGTGGGTCGTTTCCCCCTTTTCAAAGCACACGCCGGGCACTCATGCCCTCGCTCGAGCGATTTCACATAAATTCGTCCGGTATCCCCGCCCGGGCGCCCATAGCAGTCGATCGGCAAGCATGCACCTCTCTCCCGCCATCGGGACCGCACGCGAGCCCGCGTCGCACCCGAGGTCCGGGAGGCTCTCGGGCCCACCAGGAGACTTCTACGGAAGGGGTGAGTTCACTCGGTGGCGGACGCGAAGCACTACTTCGCTCCGCCCTCGGCGGTAGTCGGTTCATCCGACAGCGAGGGGAAGGCGGCTCCCCGAGCCGGCCGGAAGAAACCGCGAGCGGCCGTTCCAACCACGACACCCGCGCTCATGGCAATGACCGCCGTGGCGAGAATAGTCTCCGGAAGCCCCAGTCGATCGGCGAGGATACCTCCGCCCAGCGCCCCCACCACGAACCCCATATCCCTCCAGAACCGGTAGGTGGCCAGCGCCTCATCCCTGTCCCTGGAACGCACCGCATCCGCCACGGCCGCCTGGAGTGTCGGGTACACGAGGGCGGTCCCCAACCCCAGGACAACCATCGCGAAGAGCCACTCATTGAATCCGGATCCGAGTGCAACACCGAAGAGAGCGGCCGCCTGGAGCGCCATCCCTGCGACAATCGGAAGCCCTCGTCCGATCTTGTCCGAGAGCGGTCCCGTGCCCAGTTGGACCAGGCCCCATGTCGCGGGGTACGCGGCTACGAGCACCCCGATTTCGGGGAGGCTCACCCCATGGGTAGCGAACAGCAGCGGGAACAGGCCCCACGCTATCCCATCCTTAAGGTTCGTCGCCAGTCCAGCTTGATGGAACGGCAGCAAGGCCCGTTCGCGAAAGGTGAAGCGCTTCAACGACCGATCGACGCGGAGAGAGAAGGAAGTCTCGACCTTCAGCGCCGCAACCGCCACGAGGTTTCGAGCCAGCCATAGGGCGAGGAGAAGGCCGAAGATGTCCGCCACGAACCCGAGGAGGAACGGAATCTGTCGAATCCCATAGGCCGCCGCGAGCCAGCCGGTGACGAAGGCCGCCAGGCCGACCCCACCATACCCCGCGAATTCGTTGACCCCCGCCGCAAATCCTCGACGTGCCGGCGGCATCTGGTCGATCATCAGCATGACCGTGGAGGACCAGCAGAGCCCCTGGTTCACTCCGAGAAGGACGTTCGCAAACAGCACAATCCACCAGGCGGTGGACGGGGCGAACATGATCAGGAGGGGAACGGGAAGTCCGACGAGCCACCCGGCAATCAGGATCTGCGTTCTTCGGGTGCCAGTAAAGGCACCCGAGACGAGGTTGGCGAGCGCCTTCGTGACACCGAACGTGGCGATGAACGAGAGGGCGGCTACGGCGGAAGCCAGACCAAAGACCTGAACACCGAGCAGGGGGACCAGCGTGCGCTCTGTCCCGACGACCAGGCCGACGAAGAGATTCGAGACCGCAAGGAGAACGAACGCCCCTCGCGCAGAGACACTACCCCTTGAGATTGCGCTCGACAATCTCCTCCCAGCCCTGCGGTTTCGGGGGCCACCCCTCGCTCATGTAGCGGACGAACTCCGGTTTGGTCTTCTGGTTGAGCGCTTCGTTGGTACGGCGTTCCTCTCCCAAGGTGGTCGAGGTCCGTTCGGGAAGTCCATGACGCGGCCCGAAGTGGGCAGGGTAGATCATCAGCTCATCGTCGAACGTCAGCAACTTGTCGAAGAGTGAGTGGTAGAGCTCCTCGATGCCCTGGGGATAGAAATCCCCCCGCCCCACGGTTCCTACGAGGAGCGCGTCACCCACGAGGGCACGGCCCCCCACGATCAGGGACATGGAATCCGCCGTGTGCCCCGGCGTATGAAGCGCGCGGACCTCGACGTCTCCGACTCGGAGGGCGTCCGCATCTCCGTAGGAACGATGCGAATATGTTGCCTGGCTCTTGGAGGGGAGTCGGACCGGGACCCCGAGCATCTGGCCAACGTGGTGCGCACCGGAGACATGGTCGGCGTGGGTATGCGTCTCGAGGACCTCGACAACGCGTGCCTGGAGACCGTCGACCGTGCGGAGGACCGCCGTCGGGTCCTCAGGGGGGTCGACGACCAGGCAGGTCCCGGCGGCTCCATCTGCGATGATGTACGATATACAACCCGTCTTAGCCCGGGGAACAGGAATGAGCCGCATGCTACACTTCGGTGGAGCCTCCTCAACTCGGCCGGGCCGTGGCGTTCCAGGAACTGAGGCCGCCTAAGAGGACCTTCGCCCGCGAGAACCCGCGACCCTGGAGCAGCTCGGCCGCCTCGCCCGCCATGCGACCTGCGTAGCAGATCGTCACGATTTCGCGGCCCCGGAACTTTTCCAATTCTCCGACCCGGTTCGGGAACTGATCCATGGGGATGTTGAGGGACCCGGGAATCGCACTGTTCGGCCTTGCGAAATCCTCGGGGTCCCGAACGTCGACCAAGACTGGAGGCGTCCCATTTGAAAAAGCATCGCGGAGGTCGTCCACCCCCATGTGGGGGATAGGTTGGTAGCCCGATTCCGCGAGGCGTTTCAGCCGCCCGAGCGAGGCCGCTACCCCCTTACGAATCGCCCTTCGCATCATCAACGCATCCATCAGGGATCCTAGCGGCCCCAGGGGGGGCCTATAGGACATCACCCATTGCACACGTGTGGCGCCGCCCTCCGGCACGAGCCGAATTTCGGACGCCATCTTCATTCCCTCCACGCTCTTTCGCCCAATGCGGACGTTCTTCTCGTAAACGTAGACCTGGGCACCCATCCACACCTTCCTGCCGGCGATCTCGATCTGACACCGGTCTTTCGCTCCGACCCCGGACCCTTTGGCCCACTGGACTTGACGAAGGAATGAAACCCACTTCATCAGCGAGTGAGGGTCTTCTACGAGCGGGAAGACCTGTTCTGGTCCTGCATTCACCACGAGCGAGCTCTCCACGCACTTGGGCAAGGGCGTTTCGTCCATGGATACCGGAACGAATCATGCCATAATAATCTTCGTATATGCGAATATATGAGAAACTTTAATATTCCACTTCCCGTTCACACATCGTGACCCTTGAAGACGAGCGACAGGCCCACCGACTGGCGGAGTTCTTCGCCGCCTTGAGCAACCCTCGGCGGGTGGTGATCCTCAACTGCTTGCTGGAGGGAGAGAAGAGCGTGGGCGAGCTGTGGGGGTGCGAGCGATTGCAGCCTTCCTCCCAGCCCAACATGAGCCAGCACCTCGCCATTCTGCGCCAGGCCGGCCTCGTGCGGGAACGACGGGACGGGGCCCGCGTCCTCTACCGAGTCGCCTCCGGCCACTTGAAGGCCCTCCTGAAGGCGGGAATTCTCCTCACCGAAGAACAGCTAGTCGCTGCGAGGTGATTCGTCCTCTCGGACTGGACGGACGCATTCTTTCCGGTCTTTGCCACGGCAAAACCCCGGGCCCCGCTGATGCCGAGAACCAATCTGTCCCTGATTTACCGGCGAGTGGAGGACTATCGTCGTTACGCGTTTTCAAACCGGGCGCGCGTCCGCGCAATGAGAGTGCTCGTGAAAGCAGCCGGACGAGCTCTAGGACGAAGGGTTCTCGACCTCGGGTGTGGAGGGGGCGTGCTCGGTTTCGTGCTCGAACGAAGAGGGCGACGCTACGTAGGAGTGGACCTGAATCCGGACATGATCCGCGAAGCTCGGAGAACCGCAGAGCAGTTGCGATCGCGGTGCGCTTTCGTGCTCTCTGATCTTACCCGAGTGGCGCTGCCCGGCAGGTTCGATACGCTCACCTTGATCGGCCCGATGTGTCACTTGACGGCCTTCGACGTGGCGAGATTCCTCAGGAAGGTTCGACGAAACGTGCATCGGGGGACGACCCTCATCGTCGACTACGAGGATGGGATCCGGCGGATGGCCGAGGGAAAACGAAAGACGCGCGGCAAGGAGGTCCAAAAGGTCCGCGGAAGATTCCTCTCCATAGCCCGACGGGGAGTGGATACAGAGGCGGGTCTGTTTCCCTACTCGGTCCACTTCCGAGGGTCCGGGCAGCCTCTCCATGCTGCCGAGGCCATTTGGTCGCCCTTTGTCCTCGAAGCGCTGATGGCGGCTGAAGACTGGGAATTGGTCCGACGGGTGCCGCCCGGCCGACACCTCGGGTTCCGTGACATATACCGTTTCGTCGGACCCAGGGATTCGTAAGGTTCGTCTCCAAACCCGCGACCTCGCTGGTAGTAACCGTTGGCGCCCGGAAATGTCTCTGCCGATCGGCCCCGACTCGCGTCTCGAGGGAAACGTGCGTGGGTGCCGAGCGCTCGAGCTCAGAATGCCGGATCCCCTTCGGTACCGAGTGGCGGTCGCACGGCGGTGCAATGTTCCGGAGTCCTCCGGGCGACGTCATCGTTGAGGTGCAGGGTAGCCAGGGGACTCGTACGTTCGGGCGGTTTCACCGGGGGGACTTGCCCAAAGGGTTCACGGCCACGGCGCGAGGAGATCGTGGTGGCTCGGTCGAACTTGCGGAGAAGCGACCAGGCCCTCCCCGCCGATGAGATGGCTTCTTCGTTTTGGATCTAGCTGGTTTGGCACTCGGTCGGCGAGCCAGATGGCCACGAATTCTCGGGGTCCAGTTATGAAGCTCCATGCGGACTCGACCCCCTCGGAAGGTTACGCCTTCTATCTGGAGTCGTAGCCGCTGTTCGTCGCCTAGGTCGCCAAGCAAAGCGATTCGACCACGGGCGCCGACCACGCGATGCCACGGCAGTCCCTCCCCCCTCTGGAGCGCCCACACGGTTAGGCGCGCCGCACCCGGGAATCCCCCGGCTTCCGCCACTTGGCCATAGGTGATTACCTTCCCCCGGGGTATACCGGCTATGACATGTCGTAACCGAGTGAGCGTGGACAATCCTCCATCCCCTATCGGCGATTCTCACTCGGAGATATGACCGGAGCATGTAGGTTCTCTCGTGCGAGTCGATCTGAAGGGGTTGAGCGTCGTTTCCCTCCTACGGCGGAACTTAGGTCACTGGGCAGACTCACCGCGGCCGCGACAGGCGCCAGTCCAAGACGCTCGGGGAGTTTTACTCGCGATCAATCGGTCGGGTCCGTCCAGCCCTCATTGAGAGGCCCACTTTCCTGGCCCTCCCGAAAGTCAGGCACCGTGCCGACTTGGCTGAAAGTTCAGGTCCCTTGCCGCTGGCAATTTCGAAATGGAACTCAGGGCGACAGCTGGCACCAACTGGCGGTCGCACGGTCAGCAGGTCCCTTCCCACCCGAGTGGAAACGATGGGGTCCGTGAGTGGATTCGATTCCCGGAAGCCCACGGAGCGGCGAAGGTGCCGATCAGGTCGCTCGGAGAATGCCCCTATCGTGCAGGTTGAGGACCGCGCGATTTAATCCGAACCAGCCGGTCCCGAATCCATGGGGAAAGAATCGTGAGCACGCATGCAACCAGCCCCCAGCCAATGAGGATCGTCCCCTGCAGACCATACGGGTCGGTATAGGCCCCGTGCCCCGTCGGAGCCACCACACCAAACGCCAGGAATCCTCCTACCACAATTGCACCCAAGCCGGCAACTAAGGGGAGGCCTTCAGTCAACCCGAAGCTCCTCCAGCCCGCGAGAACCAGCACGACCGCGCTGAGGACCGTTGTTGCTTCCAGGAGTTGGAGCTGGAGCATCGCATTAGCCGGTGCCGGTCCATACGTCTCTACGGTAACGGGCCCAATGAAGCTCATGATCAATGTCCCCGCAAGTCCGGCAGCTCCCGCCGTGGCGAGGGCCAGCCGCTGAGCGCGCGTCGGAATCCACATTGGACCGGTCATCTGGGTGGACGGAGCCCGCCTTGGGCCTTCCGTCGCTTAGGCCCGCCACCGGAGGGGCACCTTCAAAGGGTCAGAGTCTACGGTCTCTCACGAGCCCCTATCACTTTGGGGAACTCGTTCGTCAGACGGTTCGAAACGTTTAATCCAAATCCCTTGGTCTCGGTCGCATGCCGGTCAAGGACCGCACGCGCGCGCCGGACCTCCTCCTCCGATTCTCGGTCGATCAGCCTCCTGACGAGGCGTACCGACTCGTTGTCCGACAGCTCGGGGACAGCTTAGCTAGGGCCGGGTTTGGACTCGAAGGGCACGCAGGTGGGACGCTGAAAGACGGGGAATCCGAGTTTGGTATCGTCTCGACTTGGAAACCGGGACATGAGCTTCGGGTCACCGTGAAGCCCGTAGATTGGACCGACTCCCCTGACGTCAGCTTGCGCCTCCGCTTCGAAGAGGCGGCGCGAGGGTCCCTCGTCACTTTGGAAATTCTGGGCTGGAAGGCGTCGCTAAGGAGCGCGGGAGGCGAGATAGGAGATTGGGCCGCCGTGGTGTTGCTTCCGGCAATCTATCGCCAGTTCAGCCCGGTCGGATTCGGAGATTGGGTCATGGATCAACAAGCCAGGAGGCCCTCAGGGGAATCCGCCCTCGCCACGTATCGGGACCCCACCTACCACTGGCCGAACTTCCTCCTGATACTGGACCGCCTCCACCTTACTTCTTCCGACCGTCTGGTGGATGTCGGATGTGGAGGAGGGGCGTTTCTTCGCAAGGCGCTTGAGTCCGGCTGCTCCGCCGTCGGAATCGACCACAGTCTAGAAATGGTCCGGCTAGCGCAAGACGTGAACCGAACCGCGATCGAGGCAGGACGACTTGATGTCGTCGCGGGCAGCGCGGACGATCTGCCGGTCGACAGCGACTCGTTCACCTCGTGCGTCTGCACGGGTGTCTTCAACTTCTTCCCTGCTCCCATGGGAGCGCTCCGTGAGATGTTCCGGGCCTTGGCCCCGGGGGGACGACTCGCGATTTTCACCGACACTGCGGCGGCTCAGGGAACACCGGCAGCTCCCGAACCCTTCGCTTCGAGGTGCCGATTCTATGAACCGAACGAGCTGGCAGAGCTTGCTCGGAAAGCCGGGTTTGCGGGGGTGCGCGTCGAGGAACCCGATCTAGAGCCATACGCGAAGGCGGCCAAGCTTCCGGCCGACGTTGCGGCGCACTTCGTCGGTACCGGGGGCGCAGTACTACTGTTGGCCGCGAAACCCGGTTCGGCGAGAAAGAAAGCGCCGGGGTTCGGGGAATCCCGAGCCACCGGAGGGACTTGAACCCTCGACCTGCTGATTACGAATCAGCTGCTCTGCCAACTGAGCTACGGTGGCGTCGGGCGGGGACGAGGAAGTCCCCATATAACCGCACTTCGCGCGAGAGGCTAGACCGCGTCTAACGCTTCGGTCAGGTCGCGAACTAGGTCGTCCGGTTCCTCGATCCCCAGCGAAAGCCGCACAAGGCCTGGAACAATTCCGCGGGCCGCTAGGGCCGCAGCGGACAAGTGCCGGTGGGACGTTTGTCCCGGCACGCTGGCCAAACTCTCCACGCTGCCCAGGCTCGCCGCGACGTGGACCAGACGGAGCTTTCGAAGGAATCGAAGAGGCGCCCCCGCGCCGCCTCGTATCACGAGGGTGACCATCCCTCCCCGTCCACTCATTTGGCGGCGGGCGATCTCGTCTTGCACCGGGTCGCCGAACCCTGGGTAGTACACCCGCTCGACCTTGGGATGGTTCTCCAGCGCCGCCGCGAGCCGCGTCCCGTTCTCGTTGGCTCGTCCCACACGGAGGGCAAGTGTCCGGAGGCCCCGCGCCAACAGGAAAGCGGCGAAGGGGTCGAGTACCGAACCGAGCGTCTCCATTGGGTCGATGCGGTCGAGCAGGTTCCGGGGGCCGACGACCGCCCCCGCGATCAGGTCGGCGTGGCCACCGAGGTACTTGGTCGCGCTGTGCACGACCAGGTCCGCTCCCAGCTCGAGCGGCCGTTGATTGATCGGGGTGGCGAAGGTGTTGTCCACCACTACGAGGGCGCCCGCCGCGTCTGCGACCTTGGACCAGTGTGCCAGGTCGTGGACCCAGAGCAGCGGGTTCGTCGGGCTTTCCAGGAAAACGATCCGAGTCTTCTCGCCGACCACCGCCTCGGGGTGCTTCGCCTCCTCGGCCGTCACCCATCTGACGTTGAGACCGTACCGCGGGCCGACCCACCGAAGCAGGTCGACCATACCGCCGTAGAGATGGTCCAACGCCACGATCTCGTCCCCCGACTCCGCGAGCGAGAACAGGACGGCGGCCAGAGCTCCCATGCCGGAGGCGTAGACTTTGCAAGATTCCCCTTGCTCGAGCCCCCGCAGCAACTCCGCCACGACCTCTTGGGTGGGGTTCTGCCCTCGAGTGTAGAGGTACGTCCCGCCGTGGCCGGCCGCCTCCGAGAAGGCCTCCGGAAAGTGATAGGTCGATGTTTGATAGATCGGAGGGACGACGGCGCCCGCGTTCAACTCGGGTCGCCGGGCCCCGTGCACGAGGCGCGTAGACGGGCCCACCCACTCCGGCAGAGGATCGAAGGGGGCCCGTCGGCGGCGCTCGATGGGGGGCGCTCTGTCCGGTTCTTCGCTCAAGGTGCGGACTCGGCCGATGGACCCTTCACGCGCTCGGCGATCCTGCGGAGTCGCTCAGGAGCCCCGAGCTCTACCAGGAATCGTGCGACGGCGGGCGGAACCAATTCTTCCCACCCTCGGTTTTCGAGCAGCCGCCGGCGCACCACCTCCCCTTGGAATCGCTTCCGGTCGACGAAGGGAGGGGACTCGACGCGGATCCGCTCCCGCTCGAACAGCAGCCGGGTGAGCGGGTTATTGGTGTACACCACGTCGAACGCCGGCAGTAGCCCGCGGAGATACGCCACCCATTGCGCGTGCCGGTGGATGTCGGCGACCGGCACGGGGAGGCATCCGTTGACCCGGCCCTCGGCGAGCGCCCGCTGGATCATCTCCACCCGCTCCCCAGCTGTGAACGGGTTCTCTGCAGTGAACGATTCCTGCGCGCTTCCCACGGCGAGAATGAGCGACCCCTCGGGCTGCGCCCGACGGAGGTCGGAGACTACGGACAGGTGCCCCCGGTGAAACGGCTGGAACCGGCCGACGATCAGTCCGGTCACGACGTTCCCTTGCCTACTCGGGTTCGAGGTCCTCGACGTCGTCCAAGAACTCGTCGATGTGCGGGCAGCGTGCGGTCAGGTAGTGCCGGCAGTGCATGCAGTACGTGTCGTCCAACCCGCGAGCCAGCGCGCCGTTGAACTCATAGCAGGGGCGATTGAAGAACCGATCCTCATTCGGGGTCTGCTCGGCGGGAGGAGAGACGGTAAACTGTGGACCGTGGGTCGTTCGCTCCCACCCTCGGTGGGAAGGGACACGAGCGACGCCCTTCACAATCCCGCCGCCGGACGACCCGATGGGGCCTTCACGGGGGCCGGTGTCGGAAGCTCGATCCGAGTGGTAGCGTGAACCATGGCGGCGAGACGCTCCAGCAGCGACTCCTTCTTTGCTCCCTGCCCGACCAGGGCGTATCGGAGGACGTCGCGGAGCGTCTGGACAGGTATGACCTCGATCTGATTCAGATAACGATTCTCCAGCACCAGGTCGGAGAGGTTGTCGGCCGGGACCAGCACGCGCTTGAGCCCCGCATCGGCCGCCGCCTCGACCTTGGCCGTCACGCCCCCGACCGGCAGGACCTGACCACGAACCGACAGAGATCCGGTCATCGCCAGCGACTGGTCGACGGGAACCCCCTCGAGAGCGCTGATCACTGCCGTTGCGATCGAAACGGATGCGGAGTCCCCCTCGACGCCATCGGAGGTCCCGACGAACTGGATGTGCATGTCGTACCGGGAGATGTCCTCGCCGGTGTACTTCTTGATCAAGGCGCTGACGTTCTGCACGGCCTCCTTCGCGATCTCGCCGAGCTTACCGGTAGCCACCACCACGCCGCCGTCCTTGGTTTGCGCGGGGGTGACCTCGGCCACGATCGGTAGGACGATCCCCGAGAATTCCGCCATGCCGGTCTGCGCGTTGATGGCCGCCAGGCCGTTGACCATTCCAACAGCGGCCCCCTCGGTGTTGAACATCCGGTACTCCCTGCGGCGTTCGATATACCGGTCGGCGATCTGCTGTTCGAGCGAGCGGCTCGCCCGCTTCGCCCGGACTACATGCTCGGGGGTAACGACGGTCGCGCCCGCGGACGTCGCGATATCTCCGGCGACCCGGACGAGGCCGCCGAGCTCCCGGAGCCGAAGCGTCAGCTGACCGCTGCGCCCCGCGCGTCGCTGCGCTTCCCGGATGACCTCGGTGGTCGCGCCCGCAGTAAAGTGGGGGATCTTCTTGTCCTTCACGACCTCCTGGGCGACGAATCGAACCAGCTTCATCCGGTTCTCCGTCGTGTCGGTCATCGTCGTATTGACGTAGAGCTCGTAGCCATATCCGCGGATCCGGGAGCGGAGGGCCGGGTGCATCGTCTGCACGCTGTCGACGTTCCCCGCCGCGACGAGCACGAAGTCGCAGGGGACCGGCTCGGTCTTGACCATCGCGCCGGCGGACCGTTCCGACTGGCCGACGATCGAGAACTTCTTCTCTTGAAGGGCCGTGAGCAACGAGTGCTGGCTTTCGATCTTGAGGAGGTTGATCTCGTCCAAGAAGAGGATCCCGCCATTGGCCTTGTGGATCGCTCCGACCTCCACGCGTTCATGGGCGGGCGTCTCGAGTCCACCGGACTGGAACGGATCGTGCTTGACGTCACCCAGCAACGCGCCAGCGTGAGCGCCGGTCGCATCGATGAACGGCGGCCGCTCGTCATTGGTGTGAGTCACGAGCAGCTTGGCGACCCCCACGCCGCCCGAGTCGCGGCCCGACCCGAACCTGACGACGGCCCAGAGGATGATGATCACGAGGAGCCCGATCAGGATCGCGTCGTACTGTGTCGGGTGGGAGGTCCAGACGATCCAGGCCACGAGGGCAAAGATGAGCAGGGCGGCGACGACCAGGAAGATCGTCCGCTGTTCCTTCCGCTGCGCCGCCTCGAGCTTCTGAGCGGCGACGATCTCCTTGCCCTTCCCGGAAGGGACCACCCGAATCTTGGGCTCGTTGGAGTCGTCGGAGTTCGCGTAGGCGAGGATGTCCTGGAGCTGTTCTTTGGGGAGGAAATCGGTCATCGCCCGTGCGAGCATGCTCTTGCCCGTTCCGGGTTCGCCGATCAGGATCATGTGGCGCTTCTGGACGGCCGCCTTCTTGGCGACCTCGACGGCATCGTCCTGGCCGATGACCTGGTCGATCAGCTTCGGAGGGACCTCGACCTGCGCGGTGGTCTGGAAGGTGAGGGACTTGCCCCAGGCCTCCAATTCCTCGGAGCCAGTAGTCGCCGTGGGCGGTTCAGCCATGTCGGTCGCTGGTGCTTCGTCCGCCGTATCTGCCCCCGAAATTGTCCTCTGGTTGCCCGGGGTGACCACTTCACTTGAAACGAGGGTCGGGCTGTATATACCATTTCGCTGAAGACGGCCGGACCACGCCGACGCGGTCGAGGCAGGCGAAGGGGTTTGGCCCGGGCCGGCGGGAACCCGGTCGGGCCGGGGCGCCCCAGGTTACCTCGGGCTAAAGTAGAGCGACCCGATGATAGGCGACCCTTCTCCGCAGGTGTGAACCCTGACGCGTTGGCTCATAGGCAAGCCGGTCCGCGATTCCATTCTCAGCGAAGTACGGGTGCAACTCAGAAACCCGGGCGCGCGGCCCACACCTCCCCTCCTTGCCAGCGTCCATGTTGGGAGCGGCGGGCCCTTCTCCTTCTACCTGAGGAACCAGGCGCGCACCTCGCACGAGGTCGGCATCGCATTTCGCGACGTGACCCTCCCCGAAGGGACAGGGACGACGGAGCTGCAACGCCAGGTTCAGGCCCTCGACAAGGATCCCTCGGTCCATGCGGTACTCATCCAGCACCCACTTCCCGACGGTGTCGACTTCCGTGGCGCGGTCGATGCCCTGTCACCCGAGAAGGATGTGGACGGGGTAGGGACCGTGAATCTCGGGCGAATCGTTGCGCAAAAGGCGGTTCACGCGCCGGCCGTGGCACTCGCGGTCCTTCAGATCCTGCGGCATTATTCCATCCCGATTCGCAATCGTCGCGTCGCGATTATTGGCCGCTCGTCGACGGTGGGACTTCCGTTGGCCCTACTCATGGCCGGCCGGGGGGCGTCCGCGGACGCTACGGTAACCATCGCGCACTCGAGAACCCCACGACTCAGCGAATCGCTCGTTGGGAATGACATCATCGTCAGCTGCGCCGGAGTGCCGGGCCTGTTGGACCGTACGGTCGTGCCGAAAGGCGCCATCGTCGTGGACGTTGGTCTGAGCAGCGTTCCAGACGACTCGACCCCGTCGGGGTCTCGGGCCACGGGGGATGCGAACGCCACGTCGCTCGACGGCTGGGCCGAAGCGGTCACGCCGGTTCCTGGGGGCGTGGGCCCGGTCACCGTCGCCCAGCTGATGCTCAACGTGGTCGCGGCGTGGAAACTTCAGGCGGGAGGCCTCCCGTGAGCGCGGACGACGCTTCCGGATCTCTGGGATCGGCGTCGAGTTCTTCCCAAGGATCGGGGAGCGTAACGGCCCGGAACGTTCTCCGCTGCCGGGACTGTCCGATGTGGTACGGGGGCGAGGACGACGGCTGGGGCCCGTGCTCTCTGAAGCACCAACGAGGGGACGTTCGGTATCTAACCCACGGGAGTCATGTCTGCGACGAGAATTACCGACCGCCGCCGGCGCGGAACGTGGGAAACGCCGCCGAATTGAGCGGCGTGCGCTCCACCTCGAGGGCGTCATCGGTGGGGTACACCTCCACCGCAAAGGCGGGGAAGCGAAGCCGATGGGCGAACCGGCGCAAACGCTCGGGCGAGAGCTCTACGCGTCGACGCACTGCGTCCACCCGATAGTCGCTCGCCGGCACGCGGCCGACCGAGCCGATCGCTTCGATGACCCGCGGCAACTGTAGATTGTCTTCGGCTTCCACGACGCCCAGCCGAATCGTTCCGTCCTCGGTCCGTTCGGCGAAGGACGGTGCCGTCCGTTCGGCCCGTCGAAGGAGTCGCTGTCGGAGCTGGACGCCGTCCTTGAAACGGGAGGAGCAGTAGTGCAACGGCGTCGCGAGTCGCATCTCGCGAACGAGCCGCTCCGCCGTGGCCCGGCTTCCCTTCACCCCCCAGCCGTTCCATGGATCGACTCGGTAGCCATGTTCGTGCAAGGCGGACTCGTTGGTGGCCGAGAATTCCATTTCGTTCAGGTTGATGAAATCGAGGTGCAACCGGTCGAGCGAACGAAGGAGCCGGCGAAGCTCCTTCTCCTTCTCGGGGAGCACCGGGATCTCCACCCCTCGACGGATCCCCCAGTCCGGGGCCGCGGCCAGCACCTCCCTGTAGGCTGACCCGTGACTCTCCAATGAGCCCCAAAGGTAGTGGGGGATGTGCAGCCGGAACTCGTCCAGTCCGGCCCTCGCGAGCCGCTCGAGCTTGGCGGGGTTGGGCTCGTGAGTGTACAGATGGATGTGGTGGTCCGGGCCAAATTCCGCTTTGAGGAGCTCGACATAATGGACCGTACGGTCGATGACGCCCAGTGGGTCCCCGCCGGTGATCCCCGTTCCCGCGGCACCGATCGACCGCGCTTCCTCGAGGACGTCCGCATCGGTCCGCACGGGTCGCTCGTTCGCATAGACCACATCGAGCTGGTTCCGGCGTTCGGACACCGGACAGTAGAAGCACCGGAACCGGCATACTCCGGTAACGAAGAGCACGAGTTTCTTCCCCTCCTGGCATTGCTGGCAGCCCGGAGAGAGCATCCCGCGATGGCTCGAGGCCATCGGGAGCTGCTGCAGGACCTCGAACTCCATCGGGCGCCGCAGACCCGGGGGCGTGTAAAGGCTTGTCCGCGCCGGGCCGTTAAGCGGTAGGACCCGTTCCGGTGCCTCGAGGTGGCGAGTCGACCTTGGCCGATAGTCTGCAACAGCTTCGGGAGGACGTGGTGGTCTGTCGCCGGTGCCCACGCTTGGTCTCGTATCGGGAACGGGTCGCCCGCGAAAAGAAGAAGCAATTCCGGAACGACACGTATTGGGGGCGCCCCGTCCCGGGATTCGGTGACCCCAACGCGCGGCTCGTGCTCGTGGGGTTGGCACCGGCGGCTCATGGGTCGAACCGGACCGGCCGCGTTTTCACCGGAGACCGGTCCGCAGAATTCCTCGTAGGGGCCCTCCACGCTGCCGGCTTCGCGAGCCAGCCCCAATCGACCCGCCGGGGAGACGGATTGCGGTACGATGATGCGTATCTTACCGCGGCTGTTCGATGCGTTCCTCCGGACAACCGGCCCACCCCATCGGAGAAGGCTGCCTGCCTTCCGTACCTTTCCCGCGAGCTCCGGCTTCTAACCCGCGCCCGGTCCCTCCTTGCCCTCGGAGGCTTCGCCTGGGACGCGTTGCGAGACTCGGTCCCAGAGCTCTATGGCCTGCCGCGTCCCGCGGAGGAGTTCGCCCACGGTCGGTGCGTTCCTCTCGGTGCCGGTCGTCCGATGCTCTGGGGGTCGTATCATCCGAGCCCGCAGAACACGAACACGGGAAAACTGAATACGCGGATGCTGGTGGAACTGCTCGATCATATCCGGGCGTCCTGGACCCGGGGCCCCACGGGTCCGGCGGCTCGGTAGGGTTTATTTCCCCATTGGCTCGACGGAGAGATGATCGACTTCGAGGTCCGGGCACGGGATGGGTTCGCCCGGATCGGCCGGTTCTCGACCCCTCACGGCGTTGTGGAGACGCCGGCGCTGCTTCCGGTCGTCCACCCGGACCCTAGAAGTCAGGCCATCCCCCCGGTGGAGATCGCCCGAGGATTCGGATTGCCCGCCGTGATCACTTCGTCGTACATCACCTGGCGCTCTCCTCCGCTCCGGGAGCGGGCGGAGAAGGAGGGAATCCATCGGCTTCTCGACTTTTCCGGGCCCGTGTTCACGGATTCGGGCGCGTTTCAACAGCACGCCTACGGCCACGTCGAGGTCGGGCCCGAAGAAATCCTGGCGTTCCAGGGCCGGATCGGGAGCGACATCGCAGCGGTCCTGGATGTGTTTGGCGAGCCGGACGCTACGCCCGAGGAGGCTCGACGCGGGGTAGAGGTCACTCTCGAACGGGCGCGCCGAGCGCGGGAAACGAGGACGGGCCTTCTGGCCGTCCCCGTTCAGGGAGGCCTGTACCCCGAGCTGAGGTCGCAGAGCGCGGAGGGGGCCTCGGCGCTCGGAGATGTCCTCGCCGTCGGCGGCGTGGTTCCGCTACTCGAACAATACCGGTTCGCGGACCTCGCCCGCGTCTTGCTTGCAGTCCGACCGGCGCTCGCACCGGAACGCGCGGTCCACTTGTTCGGCACCGGCCATCCGATCACTTTCGCGTTCGCCGCCCTGTTCGGGGTCGATTTGTTTGATTCGGCGGCGTACCACAAGTTCGCCCGGCGCGGCAGCCTTCTGTTCCCGGAGGGAACCCTCGCCCTCGAGGATGTTCGGGAGCCCTTCTGCGGCTGCCGCCTCTGCGAAGAACGTCCCCTGACGACGCTCGCTCGGCTGCCGCCGAGGGAGAGGGAAACTGCACTCGCCCGCCACAACCTATGGATGTGCGCCACAGAGGTACGTCGTGTCCGGCAGGCAATCCGCAATGGCACGCTCTGGGAACTCGTGGAACGCCGGGCCTCCGCGCACCCCGCCCTTCAGGCGGGGGTCCGCGCGGCGGTTCGAGGAGCGAGCGTGTTCTTGCCGGTGGAACCCGAGAGCCGGCCTTCTTTCCGGAGCGTATCGGAGGCGAGCCGGGAGCGCCCGGCGGTGGCCCGGTTCCAGGAACGGCTCGCTCGTTGGCGGTCCACGAAAGGCATGGCCCGGTTGCACCCCCGAGTGCCGCTCACGCCGGAATACCTGAAGGAGATCCCGGCGAGAGGCGTCGACGGAGAGGAGATGGTCTGGGACTTCCCGACCGAGATCGGGCCCGTCCCTCTCGAGTTGTCGGAGCTCTACCCGGTAGGGGTCTGGGTCGGGCAAGAGGAGTTCGATCGGCCGCCGAGACGGCCCGGTGCCGCCCGGAGCGACGGAACTGGGGAAGGAGCGCATCCCAGCGTTGGTTGGAAACGGATCGAGGAATGGACACGTCGGCAAATGGTGGCGCTCTTCGAATGGTTGTATCCCGGTTCCGCCCTCGCTCGCGGCGAAGCGGAACTGCGGGGAATCCGCTCCCGCCACACTGGACGCCTCCGTGAATTCGCGTACAGAAACGAACCGGCCTTCCGTCTGGGCAACGATGGCCTCCCCCGACCGACCTGGATCGGAGCCCGGCTGCTGCACGGCGTGGTCAGGACCCCTCGGCTCCGCGTGGTCGTGCAGGACGACGCGGTTCCGTTCGTGCGGGAAGGACGAAGTCTTTTCTCGCGCTTCGCCGGGGTAGCCGACCCCGAGATCGTTCCCGGCGCCAGCGTGCTTCTAGTCGATGGTTCCGATGCGCTTCTCGCCGTGGGTCGAGCGGAGTTGGCCGCTCACGAAATGGGCCGGTTCTCCCGCGGCACCGCCGTCACCGTCACCGCGCATGCGAAGAACCCGGTCCCAAACGCCCCCGAGACGCTCGAAGAAGCGTCTCCGCCGGAGCAGTGATATACCCACCGCCGCCTTCTCGGCCTGTTTCGTGATGAAGACGTACCTCCTCGTGCAATTGGACAGCGAGGGAGCGCCGTTCTCCGAGGTGACCGACACGCTCGAAGACCTCGGCTTCCGACGGGAGCCGGGCAGCGGATACGACTTCGTCTA
Organism: Thermoplasmata archaeon; assembly: GCA_022749815.1. Taxonomy (GTDB): domain Archaea; phylum Thermoplasmatota; class Thermoplasmata; order Lutacidiplasmatales; family UBA184; genus JAKIWV01. The sequence continues at coordinate 310,678 of JAKIWV010000003.1, read as the reverse complement.
CGACTGGGGCCGCGAAGCGTCGGTGAAGGATTCGCTCCGCTTCGCCGACCAGATCCAGGAAGCGCTGAAGGGGAAGAGCGTCTACTTCCGTATCGAGTCCGTGGAAGAATAGCCGCACGACCCTCGGCGCTCGGGGGCGTTTTAACCTGAGTGTGTTCTCGATTTCTCGATGGTCGTACTGGGCATCGAGTCGACGGCCCACACGGCCTCCGTCGGCATCGTCGGCGAGGACGCCCAGGTGCTCGGACTCGCCTCGGACATGTATCGGCCTCCCACGGGCGGCATCCACCCTCGCGAGGCCGCGAACCATCACGTCGAACTCTTTCCGTCGCTCATCGAGCGAGCGCTGGCCGCGGCGCACGTTTCCCCGAAGGAGATCGAGGCCGTCGCCTTTGCCCAGGGGCCGGGACTCGGTCCCTGTCTTCGAACCGGGGCGACGGTGGCCCGGACGCTCGCGCTCCTGTGGCGCCGCCCTCTGGTCCCGGTCAACCATTGCGTCGCGCATATCGAGATCGCCCGTGTCGCGAGCGGGCTCGACGACCCCGTGCTCCTCTACGCGAGCGGTGGGAACACGCAGGTAATCGCCTACGGGTCGGGTCGGTACCGTGTGCTGGGGGAAACGCTCGACGTCGGGATCGGGAACTTCCTCGACAAGCTCTGGATCTCCCTCGGGGGCCAGTTCCCCGGGGGGCCCGCAATCGAACAGGCCGCGTTGCAGGGAACGGAACTGCTTCCACTGCCGTATTCGGTCCACGGAATGGATGTGGCGTTCTCGGGCATGCTGACGGCGAGCCAAGTACTCCACGCGCGCGGCGCTTCCCGTAACGACCTCGCCTATTCGGTCGAAGTGACTGCCTATTCCATGCTGACGGAGATTACGGAACGCGCCCTGGCGCATCGGCGGAAGGAATCCGTCGTGCTCGGGGGGGGAGTCGCGTGCAACGATCGGCTCCGCACGATGGTTCGCTCCATGGCCGAGTCGCGGGGCAAAGAATCCTTCGCACCCGCCAAATCCCTCTGCGTGGACAACGGAGCGATGATCGCGTGGACCGGCCTCCTCGCGTTCCGGGCCGGCGTCACGATTCCCGTGGAGAGCTCCACGGTCCAGCCTCGACAGCGGACGGACATGGTGGCCACCCCGTGGCGGGGCGGGTAGGCCGTACGCATGACGTCGGTCGACGTTCTCGTCGTCGGGGCCGGGCCCGCGGGCTCGACCGCGGCCGAGCGCTTGGCTCGACAGGGACATTCTGTTCTCGTGATCGAGGAGCATGGCCGGATTGGGTATCCCGTGCAGTGCGCGGGGCTCGTGTCGCGCCGGGTGCTGGACCTCTCGGGTGCCCCACAGGTCGTTCGCCGCCCGGTGCATGGGGCGACGGTGTACAGTCCGGCCCTGCGTTCAATCACGTTCCGGGCGGCCGAACCGCGGGCGTACGTCATCGACCGAGCCGGGCTCGACATCGCCCTCGCGGAGAAGGCCGCCACGGCGGGAGCCGTCTTCGAGACCAACACTCGGTTCGATGGCCTCGTGGGAACGCCGAACGGAATCGCTCGCGTGAAAGTGACCCGGGAGGGCCGCGACTCCGAGGAGCTGGAAGCCAAACTCGTGGTCGGCGCTGATGGGGTCTCCAGCGCCGTCGCTCGGGCCTTCCGCCTCCGCCGTCCTGTAGAGATACTCCCGGCATTCGAAGCGGAGTTTCCGGAATCGCCCGGCGACCCGGACCTGGTCGAAGTGTATCTCGGCACCACGATCGCCCCCGGCCTCTTCGGCTGGTGGATCCCCGATGGGTCCGGCGGCGCACGGGTCGGCGTCGCTGCGAGTGCGGACGGGACCTCTGCCCGAGTCTACTACGAACGTCTCCTCGCCCAGATTGCCCGACGCTACGGTCGTGCCCTGTGCAACCCGACGAGCTACCTTGTCTCGGGGATCCCCATCGGGGAGCTCCCCCGGTTCTCGGCCCCCCGGGTCATGCTAGTCGGCGACGCAGCGGCGCAGCCGAAGCCGCTCTCCGGCGGCGGTATCTTCACGGGCATGCGCGCGGCGGAACTGGCCGCAGAGGTAGCGCACGGGGCGTTGACGGACGGGGACTTCTCGGGGGCGCGGCTCTCGAGATACGACGCGGCCTGGCGCCGGGAGTTCGGGGAGGAGTTCGACAAGGCACAGTACCTCCGACGGCTGTTCCTCAAGTTCACCGACCGGGAGCTGGAGGCGATCCTCGAGGCCCTGGAGGAGGCCGGCACTACCGAAACGATCGTGGCGTTCGGCGATATCGACTTCCCGACGCACGTCGTGCGCAGATTGCTCCGGCAGTCGCCATCGCTGCTACGCCTGTTGCCGAAGGCGGTCGGAGCCCTCTGGGGCCGCGACGATCACCGCGCGCCGGACCTGGACTTCGCTTCCGAACGGGTCCACCAATAGGCTCCAAGAGCGGCGAGTCCCAGGCCCACACCGAGGACGACGTACAGGGCCACTGAGGTCGAGCCGGCGCTCACCAAGATCGACGTTTCGGCGACGACGCCCGAGACGCCGAGCTGGCTCGCGTTGATCGTCGGTGTCCCGTTGGACAGCTCGGTCGCGGCGGTCCACGCGGCGGCCGAGAAGTATCCCCGCGACTCGAGCAGGTAGGAGAGGTTCCCCACCGAGAAACTGACCGCGAAACGGACCGCGTAATCTCCGGTGGGCGCGGTGGCGGGAACCGTGACCGGAACGGTCCCTCCCCACGTCGCACCGGGGGCTAGGGTGGGCAGGGAGAGATTCGTCCCTAGCGCGCCGCCCGCGAAAGCGGGAGTGCCGCCCTTGGGGGGGGCCTGGGGGGCGCCCCCGTCCGTAGGGTTGAACGCGTAGACCAAGAGAGCAACGTGTGGGGAGGCCAAGGGGCTCGAGAGCGGGTTGCCGACCTGAAACGACAGGGCACCTTCGGCGCCCGGGGTGAGCGTTGGGCCTCCGAGCCCGCTCAAGACTCCACTCCAATCGGAATCGGGGAGTGCGGGATAGGTGGCGCTCGCCGGTCGGGCGAGAACTGGAGAAAGGAGCATCAAACCCACGGCGAACACCGCGGGGACCGTCCCGGTCCAATGACTGCGGCGGCCGGACCGCCGTTCAGACAACCGGTTCCCCCTCGAAGGCCCCGGACTCGGCCAGCGCGACTAGCCGACGAATCCGCTCATACGCCTCGCGGTGACCGCGGCGACCCGGCATTCCCAAGAACCCGGGGACCGGCCGGGCCGGGGCGCTCTCGGGGGCGCTGGCCGCCTTGAAGAGCGCCCGAGCGAGCGCGAGGGGACGACGAGTCATGCGGGCAGCCTCGATGTCGGCTCGATACTCCTCCCGTCGCGTGAGGCTCCAGGCGAGGTACGCCAGGAGGGGATCCCATCGCATCATTCGGGCGAGGGTCCGAAGGAATGTGAGATACCGGGAATCCAAGCCGCGGATATGACCCAGCTCGTGCGCCACCACGGCGTCGATCTCCTCGGCGGTCAATAACGCTCGGAGCCCCCGGGATAGCAGAATTACGTCTCGCCGATACGGGGTCCTGCCCTCTCGGAAACCTGGCTCGAGAAGTGTGAAGGAGAATGCTTCTGCGACCGGGGATTCGAACGAGAGCAACCATGTGGGAGCCGCCGGAGCCGGCAGTTCGGAAGGCCAGGGCACGGGCGAAGTGTCGAGGACCCGCAGCAGGCCACGTCCGACGAGCTGGTTGAGCAGGAAAGCCACCGTAAACACGCCCAGCGCCCCCACCGCGCCGGCGACCCACACCAGCGCCCAGCGGCTCTGGAAGAGCAGCAGGGGCGAATGGAGGAGCACCAGTACGGCGGGCATGCCGCCGTTCAGCAGGACCCAGACGAGCACGGTGGTGGCTAGGATTGCCCAGAGCGCGAGGAAGGTCGCCGCGAGCCGGAGAACCAACCGAGGCGTCGACTTTCGGTACGCGACGAGCAGGCCCATGCCGGTAGCGACCCAGACGACCACCGGAAGGTACAGGAGTCCCGAGACCGCGCTCATGGCGCTCCTTCCCCTAGGGCAGTCCCAATCGTCGGCGGAGCTCGCGCGCCTCGGAAGGCTGGAGCTTGGACAGCTCCTCGTTGAGGTGGACCACCCCGGCCGGACCGAACATCCGGACCACCCCCTTCACTAGGTTGCTGACATACCGATGCTCGAGGTTGGGTGCGTACCGATAGACGAATCGCTCGCCCCCCCGGCATGGTTCCCGCCTCCGCCGGATCAACCCCTTCGTCCACAGGCGCCCCAAGATCGTCGCGACGGTCGTGTAGGCGACTCGGGTGCCGCGCTCGGACAGGCGGGCGCGCACTCCGCGCGCGGGAGCCTCTTCCAGCTCCCGGAGCGAGGCGAGGACCTTCGTTTCGAGTGCGCCGAGCACGAGCTTCTCCGAGGATTTTGGGACGGGGGTCTGCCTTAACCATTACCTGTTCGAATGGTACGAACGGTAGGGTCGGCGCCATTCCGGGCGAGGGGTAGTACGTTCCTAATGATAAGCGAGCAAGCGTAAATCGGGAAACGGCTACTGCTCGACCTGTGGCGACCGACCCTGGCCCCCTCCCTCGCTCGATTCTGGACCTGATCGGTCACACCCCGCTCATTCCGCTGAATCGGGTCGCTCGGGGCTACCCGTACCGCGTGCTGGTCAAGCTGGAGTACCTGAATCCTGGCGGCTCGGTCAAAGATCGGATCGGCCCCACGATGGTCGATGCGGCCGAGACCAAGGGACTACTCAAGCCGGGGGGGACGATCATCGAGGCGACGAGCGGCAACACGGGCGTCGGCCTGGCATTGGTTGCCGCCGTTCGCGGGTATCACATGGTCTTCGTGATTCCGGACAAGATGAGTTCGGAGAAGATCCGCCTGCTCCGGGCATTCGGCGCTCGAGTAGTCATCACCCCGAGCCAGCTGCCGCCCGACCATCCGATGAGCCACTACTCGGTGGCCAAGCGGCTCGCGAAGGAGATCCCGAACTCGTATTACCCGAACCAGTACGAGAACCCGATGAATCCTGAAGCCCACTACCAGAGCACGGCCCCGGAGATCGACCAAGCGGCCGGCGAATCCCTGGCCGCCGTGGTGGCGACCATCGGGACGGGAGGCACGGTGAGCGGAATCGGACGGTACTTCAAGGAGCATCGACCGTCGGTGAAGGTCATCGCCGTCGACCCGAAGGGCTCCATCCTCCAGCACTACTTCGAGACTCACGAAATGATCCGGGCGACGCCCTACAAGGTCGAGGGGATTGGAGAGGACATGATCCCCAAGACCGTCGATTTCCGCCAGATGGATGAGTTCGTACAGGTCGATGACAAGGAGTCGTTCCTCATGGCCCGTCGTCTCGCCCGTGAGGAAGGGCTCTTCGTCGGGGGGTCCTCGGGGGCTGCGGTCGTTGGCGCCCTCCAGTGGCTCGCGCGCCGCCCGATCCCCGAGGGCACCACGGTGGTCGTCCTGTTGCCCGATTCGGGGGACCGGTATCTGTCGAAGTTCTTCTCCGATGAGTGGATGCGTGAGAACCGATTCCTGGACGAGGGCGCTACCGCGGGTGACCTGGTCCGGGGGAAGGATATGGCGCCGGCGCTCGTCGCCGCCGACCCCACCACGCTCGTGCGCGACGCCCTGGCACTCCTTCAGCACCATTCGATCTCTCAGCTGCCCGTGTTGGCCGGGAAGGAGAACGTGGGGAGCGTCGTCGAGGAGGAAATTCTCCGAGCCGTGCTGGTCGACCAAACGGTGCTCGAACGGACCCTTACCGCAGTCATGGGGCCAACGTTTCCGGAGGTGCGGGAGGACGAACCGATCGGGGACGTCCTACGACGGCTCAAGGAGATCCGGGCCCTCCTCGTGCGGGACACGACCAGCGGGCAGGTCCTGGGCCTCCTGACGCGGCACGACCTGCTGACCTACCTTTCCGAGCGAGGCGAGCAGCATGCGGTTTGACACCCGGCTCGTCCATACCGGAGGCGGCCCGGACCCCCAGACGGGCGCGGTCAATCCACCGCTCTACCTATCGAGCACGTTCGAGCAGACCGCGCCGAACCGGAACAAGGGCTACGTGTACTCCCGAACGTCGAACCCTACTCGCACCGCCCTCGAGAGGGCACTCGCGGAGATCGAAACCGGCCAGCGAGGCCTGGCGTTTTCGTCGGGGCTCGGGGCGCTGGCCACACTGCTCGAGGACGTGCCCTCCGGCCAACGGATCGTGGCCGGAGATGATCTCTACGGCGGTACCTGGCGACTGTTCGAGCACCACCGCCGTCAGTTCGGTCTCTCGGTCTCGTATGTCGACCCCACCTCCGTAGAAGCCTTCGGAGCGGCGCTGGACTCGGGACCCGCCGCCCTCGTCTACCTCGAGACCCCGACCAACCCCCTGATGAAACTCACCGACCTGGTCGCCGTGTCGGCCCTCGCCCATCGCCACGGGGCTCGAGTGGTAGTGGACAACACCTTCGCGAGCCCCCTGTTCCAGCGGCCGCTCGAGCTGGGCGCCGACCTCGTGCTCCACTCGACGACCAAGTATCTCGGAGGCCACTCCGACCTGATCGGGGGCGCTCTCGTGGCGACCGACCCCGCCTGGGGGGAACGCCTCGCGTGGTTGCAGAACGCTGTCGGAGCGGTGCCCGGTCCCGTCGACTGCTTCCTCGTCTTGCGGGGGATTCGCACGCTGGGAGTTCGGATGCGGGCCCACGACCTCAACGGACACGCGGTGGCGCGCCTCCTCGAGGGCTCCCCCCGGGTCTCGGCGGTGCACTATCCGGGCCTCGCATCGCACCCCCAAGCGGACCTTGCGCGCCGACAGATGTCCGGGTTCGGCGGCATGGTCAGCTTCGAGCTCAAGGGGGGGGAGCGCGCGGCTCGACGGTTCCTCCGGGCGCTCAAGATCTTCACGCTCGCCGAAAGCCTCGGGGGAGTCGAGTCCCTCGCCGAGCATCCCGCTTCGATGACCCACGCGAGCGTCCCGGCCCCGGAGCGCGCCGCTCGCGGGATCGGCGACGGGTTAGTCCGGCTCTCCTGCGGCATCGAAGACCACCGAGACCTCGTCGCCGACGTCACCCGAGGCCTGCGGGCGGTCTGAGATGGTTCGCGCCTTCCGCGTGTACGATACGCTCGCGGGCGAGGTCCGTCCTTTCGTCCCCCGGGTGGCCCCGCGCATCGGCCTGTTCGTGTGCGGCGTAACACCCTATGCCGAGGCTCACATCGGCCACGGCCGCACGGCGATCACCTTCGACGTCGTCGCCCGGGCACTGCGCCGGTGGGGGTACCGGGTCCTCTATGTGCAGAACGTCACGAATCTCGACGACCGGCTGATTGTCCGAGGGCTCGCCGAGGGACGCGACCCGCTCGAGCTGGCCGAGTTTCATTTCCAAGGCTGGCTCCGGGCGATGGACCAGCTGGAGGCACGGTCCGTCAACGTCTATCCCTTCGCCACGGACTACCTGCCGGAGATCATCGAACAGATCTCGGCCCTCCTCGGTCGCGGGTTCGCGTACGCCGTCGACGGCGATGTATACTACAGCGTAGCGAAGTTCCCGGACTACGGCCGGCTCTCCGGCCAACGGGTCGAGGCCTTGCGGCCGGGGGCCCGGATCGAGGTCGACCCGAAAAAGCGGGCGCCGGAAGACTTCGCCCTCTGGAAGACGGCCAAACCCGGAGAGCCGGCCTGGCCGAGTCCCTGGGGCCCGGGCCGCCCGGGCTGGCACATCGAAGACACGGCGATCACTGCCCGCCTCCTCGGCAACCAGTACGACCTCCATGGGGGCGGGACGGACCTCAAGTTCCCTCACCACGAAGCGGAGATCGCTCAGGCCGAGGGAGCTTCCGGGCAGAAGCCGCTCGTGAACTATTGGATGCACGCGGGGATGCTCCAAATGCACGGAGAGAAGATGGCGAAATCCGTCGGGAACGTGATCGGGCTCGACGAGACGATCCGGCGGGTAGGCGCCGAGGTGCTCCGATTCTACTACCTGAACGCCCACTACCGAAGCCCGCTCAACTACGAAGAGGGGAAGAGTCTCGAGGAAGCGCGGGAGGGGCTCGCCACTCTCGCAGCGCCCTACCGCCGCCTGAGGGAGGAGATCCTGCGCGGTGGGCTGACCCGTCCGGGTCGCGAACTTCCGCCCGAAGTCGCGAGGACCGCGACCGCGCTTCCCCACCGTCTCGACGGGATCCTCGCGGAGGATTTCCAGACCCGGGAAGCGATCGCTGCGCTCTACGGCTGGGGCCGGACGCTGGGCGAATGGGGCTCGAAGCTCGAGACCCTCTCCGGGGCTGCCCTCGTGACCCTGGGGGCCCCCTATCGGTGGGCGACCGAAGTTCTGGGGCTCTTCCCCGAGCGGACGAGCGGCAAGGCTCCGCCCGAATTCGCCTCGCTCGTCCAGGTGGCGCTGGAGGCGCGGAGTCGGGCCAGGGCGCGGGGCGACTTCGGGGAGGCGGATCATATTCGGCAGGCCCTCCTCAAGGCCGGGATCGTGCTCGAGGACCACAGCACCGAGACCCGGTGGCAGTGGAAGCGGGACGGCAGCGGGTGAAGGGGCTGGGCTTCTCCGCCCACGGAGGTCTCGACCGCCTGGGGTGGGTGGACCTTCCGGCGCCCGAGCCGGGCACTGGAGAGGTTCGCATCCGAGTCCGGGCCGCCGCTTTCAATCGACTGGACCGGTTCGTGCTCGAGGGGATTCCCGGCGTTCCGGTCGAGCTACCGCACATCGTGGGCTCGGATGCGTCCGGAGTCGTCGATCGTGTGGGGGCCGGGGTCACTGACCTGGCGGTGGGAACGGAGGTGCTCGTGAACCCGGGTCTATGGGACGGAACCTGTGAGTATTGCCGGGCGGGGCAAGAGTCGCTCTGCAGGGACTTTCGGATTCTGGGAGAGCATACCCAGGGCTCCGCTACTGAGTACATTGTAGTACCTCGTCGAAACGTCCATCCCAAACCCGCAGGCTGGAGTTGGGGTCAGGCGGCCGCAGCGCCGCTCGTGTTCCAAACGGCGTGGCGTGCGCTGCGGACCGTGGGCGAACTCCGCCCGGGCGAGACGGTGGCGGTGATTGGGGCCGGCGGTTCGGTGGCCCCCGCCGCGATACAGGTGGCGCATCGTCTCGGTGGCCGCGTGGTGGTCGTAGGCCGCACCGCGGAGAAGGTCGAGCGAGCGGTGGCCCTCGGCGCCGAGGCGGGCCTGGTCACAACGCCCGAGAAGCCCCACGATCGGCTCCTTTGGGAGTGGAGCCGGAAGCGGGGCATCGATTTGATCTTCGACTCGGTCGGAGCCGACAGCGTCCCACGGTCCGTGCGTGCTTTGGCTCGCGGGGGGCGACTGGTCGTGATCGGGGCCACGGAAGGCTCGAAGGTCGAGCTCGACCTCAAGACGCTCTTCTGGCGACAGGGGTCGATCCGGGGGAGCACGATGGCCAGCCGGTCGGAGTTCGACCAGGTGTACAACGAGCTGGTCCAAGGTCATCTGCGCCCGGTGGTGGATTCCGAATGGGACTGGGACCAGGGCATCGCTGCGTTCGGGCGGCTGAGCGACCCCGGACTGTTCGGAAAGGTGGTCCTCCGGACCGCCGCATAGGATGCGTTCGCGGGCCTTCCACGGGCCCCTCGTACACCACCCAGCGGTTCCCGGGAAGGACGATTTTACCTCAGACAACGGGCCACCGGCGATACTGCGTGCAATTCATTTTTATACCGGGACTCAGCATGCTAAAGCCTACGGACCGTCGCCGGTCCTATTGCTTCAACTGAAATGGGGGGCCACTCGTGAACTTTAGCTCAAGAAATCGTGTGGCGGTCGCCTTCGTTCTTGGGATCCTAGTTCTAAGTTCTCTGGCCTTTCTCCTGCTCGCGCCGCCCGCCGGCCTACACCCCTCGACGGCCCCATCCCCCTCCGGCGGGGTGCATTCCGCCGCAATGTACGGCCATGGTGACCTCACAGTTCTAACGGGTCAGACGGTCGTCCTGAGCCCGGGCACGACCGGTTCAACCATCTACTACGAAGCGGGTAACATCTCGGTTCACTCCGGCGGGACGCTCATTGTCCAGAACCTGACCATCGACTGGGTCCAGTTCATCGGCGTCACCGGCACGGTCGCGCAGCGTCTGGCCAACGTCTTTTGGTTCAGCGACGCAGGGGCGACCAGCCTCTCCCACTCCATTATCACAACCGACCCCAACGTCCTCAACGCCTTCGCCAAGCTCAACGTCAGCGTCACCGGCAAGTTGGTCGTTGGCTCGGGGAGCTCCCTTCAGTTCCCCGGCTGGGTCACCGTCAGCGGCGCCGGCAGCCTTTTCCTCAATTCTAGCACGAGCCTCAGCAACCCCCAGGTGGGCCCCCAAACCCTGGGTCCAACCGTCCTCGCCGATGAAGGCTTCTCTGCGGCCCTCCAAGCCCAGGGCGGCGGCCAGATCTTCATCGGGAACTCACTCGTGGGGAACTACTACGCCGACAACTACGGCGCGAACGGCGTCCCAGGCCCCACTGCGGTCGGAAACACCTCGACGGAGACGACCTCGCCCTACAGCTGGAGCTCGTTCGCATTCGTACCGCCGGTGGCGGAAGGTATCGCCCAAGCCTACGCCTGGGAGAACACCCCCATCGTCAACGGGGTCCTTCAAGTCGGCTACATCGAGAACACCCCGGGGGGCTACACCTCCGGCGCGGGGAGCACCTACACCTACGCCTCCACTCCCTACGGGCTCGGCTCCCTCCATTTCGCGTACTCGCCGAGTGGCACCATCCTCGATGTGCCCCTCGGCGGACCTGCCATAACGGCGATCAACGCGGCCGGAGTTCCCGCTTTCTTGCAAGGGACCGGGGCATTCGGCACGGCCTCCACCCAAGGGGTATCGTTCAACTTCGCGCAGGCCAACGTGAATGTCACGAGCCTCACGGTCATTCTCTACCCCAGCTTCCAGTACAACATCACCGCGACCGGCGCGGGCTCGCGCGTCACGGCCGTCGATAGCGCCCTGGGCGTCAATTTCAACCCCGTGCCCGGAACGCCCGTCGCCATCGGGACCCCGCCGCCGCCCCCGTGGCTCTCCCAGAAGATCCTCGTCTCCGGAGGCGCCAACGCCTTCGTCGGGAACGTGACGGTCGCGGGCGCGCCGTTTGCCCCGTTCAACGACTCGTCGGCCGTCATCCCCTCCGGCGCCAGCCAGGCGTACTTCTACCAGTGGCTCGAGGTCCCGATCACGGGCGGGCACAACGCCATCCCCGTCGCCAATGGAACGACCGCCGCGGCGTATTCCGGATCGGACCCGGTGCTAGCGGCCACGGTCGCCGGGCTCAACAATCTCGTGGCCTCGGACCCGGCGCTCGGCGCCTACGTGGCCCAATCGCTCGCCGCTCGCTCCCTGCTTCCCTCGACCTCGGGAGGCGCCGGAGTGGCCTGGAGCATGCTCATTTCGACCATCGTCACGAGCACCCTGCTCCCCACCGGTCAGTTCGTTGGGGCGTACAACGTCACCGTGACCGTACCGCCCGGAGCCCCGGGAGAGGTCACTCACGTGGCCGCCTCGCTGACCCCCTACCCCCAGGTGGTTTCCCCCGGTCTTCCGTTCACCTCGCCGCCGGCCGGATTCCCCGGCTACCAGGCGAACCTCGGCGTGCCCGTCGCCACTTCGGTGGTCGGCGTGGGGGCCAACTCCACCGTGGCCATCGGGCAGATCCTTCAGGTCAACGTCGCGATCAAGAACCTGGGCACGGCACCGACCAACAATTACACGGTCACTCTCACGTACCCCCAGGTAGCAGGAAACGTCGTGGTCGCAACGAGCGGCCTGATTACGAAGCCGATCTCGGCGGGTCAGAACCTCGTCGTCCCCCTCAAGTGGCTGGTCAATGAGACCGTCACGGGTCACCAGAACAAGGCGTCGTTCCAGGTCACCTTCGGAGTCTTCGCGAAGTGGAACGGCGGTCTGCCCGACGGCGGAGTCAACTCGACCTCGCTGCCGATCACCATCACCCCGGCGTTCATCACCCTCACGTGGACCTCCCCCTTCCCCAGCCGGCTGCCGACCTCCGCGAACACGCTCAACACGACCGGGAATGCGACTTTCGCCGGTAAGGGCACCGGCACGCTGACCGTCCTCGCCGTGGGCCAGGGTGGGACCTTCGTCCTCTTCACCACGTCGATCTCGAACGGCGTACTCTTCGAGACCGAGCTCAGCGCCGCCGCCGGAATGACCATGGGCGCCACGTATACGATCGAGCTCTCGGCGAACTACAACGGCCGAACCTACGTGGGGACCTTCGGCACCCTCACGGTGGCCGGCACGACGACGCCGCCGTTCTTCCTCTTCATCCAGTTCCTGTGGTTCCCGATCTGGGAATGGCTCGCGATCGGCGGCGGCATCGTCGCCGCGGTCCTGCTCGTCACGTTCGGCCTCGGCCGGTTCGCCCGCGGTCGGCTCGTGGAGTGTGGCGAGTGCGGCAACCTGATCCCCGAGGACGCCACGGTCTGCCCGAAGTGCGGCGCCGAGTTCGAGACCGACCTCGTTCGCTGCAGCCGCTGCGGCTCCACGATCCCCTCCTCCTCCGCGGTCTGTCCGGAATGCGCAGCGACCTTGCTCGCCCGGGCCGGCCCCGAGAACGCCGACCCCGAGCGCCAGAGCTACGCCGACTTCGTCGAGCGCTTCCGCACGGAAGCCAAGAAGGAACTCGGCCAGAACTACAGCGAGGGCGCGTTCTGGGACTGGTGGAAGCGTCAAGCCACTTACGTATCGTTCAGCCAATGGCGCCTGCAACAGGCGCAGGGCACCCGGACCGGCATGACCGCCCCGGTCATGACCGAAGAGGCCCCGGCCCCCGCCCCGGCGCAGACGCCGCGACGCCCGCCCTCCGGCGGAGTCGCGCCCGGCGCCGGCGCAGCGGCTCCGGCGGCCCGCCCCCCCGCCCCGCGACCGGCCCCCGCGCCGCGCGTGGTGCCGGCAGGCCCAGCCTACAGCGCTCCGACCCCCCCGGCCACAACGGCGGCAGCCCCCGGGGGTGCCGGGGGTGGCCCGGGGATGAAGAACTGTCCCAATTGCGGCAAGCAGATCAACGCGGACTTCCTCGTCTGTCCGTTCTGCGGTTCTGTAACGGGGTAGTCGGTCCCTGCGGGTCGCCCGGCGACTTCCGGGACGCCCAGAGCTCTCGGCGCGGCTCCGCGCCTAACGGCTTTAACCTCGGCCCGTTCTGTCGCGGCGCGGTGCGCCGGTGACGGGGAATCTCGAGCTCGGGCGGCTCAAGATCGCATGGGCGCGGACGCACATGCCCGTGCTCGGCGCCATCGCGCACCGTTTCGCCACCGACCGACCGTTCGCGGGCCGCCGGCTCTCCGCCGTGCTCCACGTCGAGGCCAAGACCGCCGTCCTCGCGCTGGCCTTGCGCGCCGGGGGGGCGGAGATCCGTCTGGCCGCCGGAAACCCGCTGTCCACCGACGACGACGCCGTGGCGGCCCTGGTCGAGGGCGGCGTGCCGACGTGGGCGCGGAAAGGCGAGTCCGTCGAGGAATTCACGGCCGGGATTCAGGCCATGCTGGCATCGGACCCGGAGGTGATCATCGACGACGGGGCCGACCTCGTCGCCCTCGCGCACACGGCGCGGAAGGACCGGGGGTCGATCCTGGGGTCGACGGAGGAGACGACCACCGGCATCACGCGGCTGCGGGCCATGGAGAAGGCCCACGCCCTCCGGTTCCCGGCGATCGATGTGAACGATGCGGCGATGAAACACCTCTTCGATAATCGGTTCGGCTGCGGTCAGTCGTTTCTGGACGGCCTGTTCTCCGCCACTAATCTCCTCGTCGCGGGACGCACTTGCGTCGTCGCGGGCTACGGATGGGTCGGCAAGGGGATCGCCTCACGGCTCCGCGGGGTCGGGGCGGACGTTATCGTCACCGAGGTGGACCCGGTCCGGGCCATCGAGGCGCGTCTCGAGGGATTCCGCGTCCGTCCGATGACCGAGGCGGCCGCCGAGGCCGACCTCATCGTCACGACCACCGGCAACCGGGGGATCGTCCGCGCGGAGCATCTCAAGGGCATCAAGGACGGGTGTCTCCTCGCGAACATGGGTCACTTCGATGTCGAGATCTCCAAGCCGGACCTCGCCGCGATGTCCACCCACCGGGCGATCGTCCGGCCCAACGTCGAGGAGTTCCGTTTCGCCGATGGGCGCCGGGTCTACCTGCTCGGGGACGGCCGGCTGATCAATCTGGCCGCCGGTCAAGGGCACCCGGCGGAGATCATGGACCTGAGCTTCGCCCTCCAAGCCCTGTCGGCCGAGTACCTGGTTCGGCACGGCGCCGAGCTTCCCGCCAAGGTTCTCCCGGTTCCGCCCGAACTCGACCGCGCCGTGGCCGAGGCCGCGGTGGGCCCCCTCGGGATCCGGCTCGACCGAAGCACGCCCGACCAGCTGAAGTACGCCGACAGTTGGATGGAGGGCACGTGAGCGACCCGACATCGGTCCCCGAGGACCGGCGCTACACCGCCGAGCACGAGTGGTTTCGCGCCGACGGAGCCGAGGTGGTCGTCGGGATCACCGACTATGCCCAGACCCAGCTCACCGACGTCGTCTTCGTCGACCTTCCCGCGGTGGGGAAGACCGCCGCCGCCCACGGGACCCTCCTGACCCTCGAATCGGTCAAGACCGTGTCCGACGTCTACGCCCCCGTCGCCGGAACCGTCGCGGCCGTCAACGACCAACTCAAGGTCCATCCCGAACTCATCAACCAAGACCCCTACGGCGCGGGGTGGCTGTTCCGTCTCCAGCCGGCGGCTCCTCTCGGGCCGTCCGAGGGCCTCTCGGCCGCGGAGTATCGGGCCCAGATCGCTGCCGCGCCCTGATCGACGCGGCCGGGCTACTTGCCCTCGAACACGGGCTTTCGTCGCTCGAGGAACGCCGTCATTCCTTCGGTCCGGTCCCGGGTGGCGAAGGTGTGCCCGGACGACTCGCCCTCGAGCCGGAGGGCGGATTCCATCGAAGAGTCGACGGCGCGGTTCACGACGCCCTTCACCCACTGGACGGCCAGGGGGGCGCGATCCGCGATGAGTCGGGCGAGGCTCTCCACTTCGTCTCGGGCCGAGTCCGCTGGCACGACGCGAGAGACAAAGCCCAGCGCGAAGGCCTCTTCCGCCGTCAGGTCCTCCCGCCCCGTGAAGACCACGTACTTCGCGTGGGCCCGTCCGACGAGCCGGGTGAGACGGCTGGCCCCGCCCCACCCCGGGTGGATCCCGACCTTTACCTCGGGCAGGCCCATCCGGGCCCCCGCGGCCGCGACAATGAAGTCGCACGCGAGCGCCAGCTCGAGGCCCCCGCCGAGGGCATATCCCTCCACGAGCGCGATGACCGGCGTGCGGAACTCTTCGATCCGTTTGCAGACCCCCTGGCCCGCGAAACCGAATGCGCGGCCGCCGGCCAGGTCCTTCGCGACCATCTCCGAGATATCGGCTCCCGCGGCGAAGACGGGGGAGCTCCCGGCCAAGACGACGACGCGGAGCTCCGGAACCTCGGCCAGCGCCGCGAAGGCGTGGTCGAGCTGTTCCAGCACCTCGGAGTTGACGGCGTTGAGAACCTCCGGACGGTCCAGCAGGACCCACGCGATGGGGCCCTCGCGCTCCACCCGCACGAGGCGGAGCGGCCAGCGGGTCTCCCCGCTGCGGACCCGGGCATGAAGTTCGGGGGAGACGGGAAAGTGACCGGGGAACCGAGCGGCATAGGTCTCGACCGCGAGGAGGGCCCCCGGTAGGCCGAGGTCGGACATCAGGCCGAACGGCCCCTTGCTCCACCGCAATCCGACGACCGCCCCGCGGTCCGTCGCTTCGGGAGAGGCGACCTGTTCCTCCACGAGCCGCGTAGCGATCCCGAACACCAGCCCGCGCAACCGGTCCCGGACCGCCGGGGCGCGGTCCGGTTCCGGAGAGGATTCCTTCCACGGCCAGGCGGCATTCGCCTCGAACTGACGTTTCAGCAGAGCCGTGGGAGCGTACGCCGAGCCGAAGGCACGCTCGAGCGAGCTCATCGAGTGGTACGCGATGGTGACCCCCGTCTGATTCATCAGCTCGAACGGGCCGAGCTTCGTTCCGAACATCTCGCGTCCCACGGACTCGATCGTCGCGAGGTTGGCGACCTCTTCCTCGGCGAGCCGGGTCGCCTCGTTGAGATACGGCACGAAGAACCGGTTGACGGCGAAGCCCGCACGGTCGGCCGTCCGGATCGGGATCTTCTTCAGCCGATACGCGACCGTCTCGAGCGCCGACACGGTGGCCTCGGCGGTGCGGGCGCCCCCGACGACTTCGACGAGCCGGTTGATGGCTGCGGGGAAGAAGAAGTGGAGCCCCGCGAAGCGCTCGGGATGCGGAAAAGGTTCCTGCAATCGGGTGACGGACAGCGAGGAGGTGTTGGTCGCGACGATCGTATCGTCCGAAACGAGGGGGGCCAGCTGCTGGAACAGCGCGCGCTTGACCTTTTCCTCTTCGAAAACGGCCTCTACGACGAGGCGCGCTTCCGACACCACGGCGGAGAGGTCCGTCGAAAAGAAGAGACGGGAGAGCACCCGGGACCGCTCTTCCCCCGAGAGCTTCTTCCGCTCGACTGCACCGGTCAGGGTGGATTCGATTCGTCCTCGGGCCTTCTCGACCAGC
Source organism: Thermoplasmata archaeon (assembly GCA_022749815.1). Lineage (GTDB taxonomy): Archaea > Thermoplasmatota > Thermoplasmata > Lutacidiplasmatales > UBA184 > JAKIWV01. The sequence continues at coordinate 294,069 of JAKIWV010000003.1, read as the reverse complement.
GGCTCGGTCAGGTCGTACAGACGCACAGGGTAGCCCGCCTGGGCGAACGCCTGGCCGATGCCGCTCCCCATGTTTCCTGCCCCCAGCACGCCGACGGGGCTCCCGGGCCGAATCTTCGCCCCCATCGAACGGACCATCGTGCGGGACCACGGTCCCGCAACCGTGCACCACCGGTCGCACGCATAAGAAACCGGTGGCAGGCGCCGGCGAGTTCCGGGACCGGGAGCCGATAAGTGCGCATCCCCACTCCCGGCCGCATGGCTCCGTCCGCCGGGGACGATGGCTCACTGGAGGCGGCCCTTCGTGAGGAGCGCGAGCTCGTCCTCAGCCTCGGAGGGTACGCGGTCGAGTTGCCGGGCGGCGTCCTGGTGGTCAATGAACGGATCCCGGTGCCCCGGTTCAATTTCATCCAATACGTTCGGCTCCATCGGAACCGGCAGTCGGCTTTCTTCGAGCGCGCGCTCGACCACTACTTCCAACGCGCGCTGCGGCCCTCCATTCGCGTCGAACAACCGGTAGAGGACTTCCTCGATGCGACGCTGCGCCGCCTCGGGTTTAGGCCCACGCCTCACCCCTGGTCTCTTCTCCTCCGTCGACGCGCCCCAACGCCCCTCCCGTCGGAGGACCGGTACGAGGTGCGGACCGCCCGGGGGGAGGAGCTCCCGCTCCTCGCACGGTTCTGGGCGGGGGAGTCGGAAACGGAGGAGTTCCTCCGGGCGCTCTCGGTGGCGCTCGAACACCCGAACCCGGAAGAGCAGCTCCGGCCCGCCGTCGCATTACGTAATGGGGCACCGGTCTCCGCGGCGTTGCTTCACACGTACCGTTCCTCCGCGGGAATCCATGGGGTCGTCACCCAACCGTCCGAGCGAGGGCAGGGAGCGGCCACGGCCCTCGTGGCGGGATTGACGCAGAAGGCCATCCTCCCGCCGACGACCGACCCGATCGCGATGTGGTCGGACAGTTCACGGCTCGAGACGCGACTGGGCGGCCTCGGCTTCGACCTGACCGCCCGATTCGTCGTCTATGAGCTCCCGCGTGACGCCGAGCTCGCCTGGCCCTCGGCGACAGCCCCCGCGACGCCCCGGTGGCGACCTACGCGACACACCGCCGTCGGAGCTGGCTAGGATTTCCGAAGCCCGTCGAGCTTCATCTTCTGCTCCAGCGCTGCGATGGTCCGCGTGGTGGCGAGCACCGTATCCGCGTTGAGCGAGATCGAATCGATGCCGGACCGAACCAGGAACTCCGCGAACTCCGGGTAGACGCTCGGCCCCTGGCCGCAGATCCCCACGCTGCGCCCCTCGGCGTGCGCGCCCTCGATGAGCAGCTCGATGGCGCGGAGGACGGCCGGGTCCCGCTCGTCGAAGTAGCCGAGCCGGGCCAGCGTCTCGGAATCCCGGTCCGCCCCGAGCACGAGCTGGGTCAGGTCGTTGGAGCCGATCGAGAATCCGTCGCAATGCTTCGAAAAGTCGCGGGCCAGGAGCACCGTCGAGGGCACCTCGGCCATGAGGTACAACTTGAAATCCCGGGAGCGGCGCAGCCCCTTCTCTTTCAACATTTCGGAGATCTGCTCCAGCTCCCAGGTGTTGCGGACGAAGGGCAACATCACGTGGGCGTTCCGAAGACCCATCTCCGTCCGTACTTTGTGAATCGCCTCGAGCTCGAGCAGGAACGCCGGCCGGAACTCGGGGGAGATGTATCGGGAGCATCCTCGCCAGCCGATCATCGGGTTCTCCTCCTTGGGCTCGAACTCGGCCCCCCCCGGCATCCCGGCGTATTCGTTCGTCTTGAAGTCGGACGTACGAACGATCACCGGTCGCGGGTGGAAGGCCCGGCAGACCTGGGCGATCCCGTTCGCCAGCCGATCCACGAGCTCCTTGCTCCGTCCTTGCTGGATGAGGTAGAGGGGATGCTCCCGGACGTGGGCCGTGAAGATGAACTCGATCCGGAGCAGGCCGACGCCCTGTACCGGTAGCTGGGCGTACTCGGCGGCCTTCTCGGGGACGCTGACGTTCACGTAGATCTTCGTGGCAGTGACCGGCACGCCGGCGTGCGGTCCGCTCCCCCCGGCCCAGGCGGCTTCGGCCGATGCCCTTTCGGCGACCTTTTTCTGCCCTCGGGCCAGGCCCGCGTAGACGGCGCCCATCTTCCCCTCCACGGAGACCTCCTGGGTGTCGTGCAACGTCTTGGTGGCCTTTCGAGTGCCCACGACGCACGGGATCCCCAACTCGCGCGACACGATCGCTGCGTGGCAGGTCATGCCCCCCTCGTCGGTCACGATCGCTGCGGCCCGAGCCATGGCCGGCACCATGTCCGGCGTGGTCATCGTGCTGACAAGGATCTCTCCCGGCTCCAGCTGGCTGTTCTCCTCGACATGGAGCACAATTCGCACCCGCCCGGCCGCGTTCCCCGGCGCCGCTCCGAGCCCCTTCAGCAGCAGCCCCTCCTCGCTCGCCGGAGCCGAATCGTGCCCGGCCGAGACGCCTCCGGTCCGGAGGGCCGTGGTCGAGGAGGCCGGAAGGCTGGTCAGCGGCCGGGCCTGGACAATGTAGAGCGTCGTGCCGTCGAGGCACCACTCGATGTCCATCGGCCGGCGATAATGGGACTCGATCAACCGGGCCAGGGACACGAGGCGCTGGAGCGCGTCATCGGGCATCTTCTGGCGGGACCGGTCGGCCGCGGGTACGTCCTCGCGCCGGTTTCCCCCCTCGGGGTCCCGAACCACGCGGATCGATTGCTCCGAGATCTGCTTGTGAATCACCTTGAAGGTGGCCCCATCGACCACGTAGTGGTCGGGGGTGACCTCTCCGCCGACGATCGGCTCCCCCAATCCCCAACCCGCCTCGACGATCATGTGATTCTCGCCGGTGTTGGGGTCCCGCGTGAAGAGGATCCCGCTCGTCGACGAATCGACCATCTTCATGATGAGAACCGCGAGGCGGACGACGGAATGGTCGAACCCCTTCCGGGCCCGGTACACCAAGACCCGGGGGGTGAACAACGACCCCCAGCACCGGCGGATGTCCCGGAGCACCGCGTCGGTCCCGCGGACGTTCAAGTAGGTGTCCTGAAGGCCCGCGAACGAGGCGTTCTCCAGGTCCTCCGCGGTCGCCGACGACCGGACGGCCGAAAAGACGACGGTGTTCTGCTGAACGTACGTTTCGAAGGCCGTGACGATCTCCGCCCGCATCGCCTCCGGAAACTCGGCCGACTCGAACGCCGAACGGATCCGTTGAGAGGCCTGCTCGACACTCGCAGAGTCGGACGGGTCCAACGCTCCGAGGGCGGCCGGAATCTCGGTACGGAGATTCGTTGCGTCCACGAACGCCTGGTAGAGCTCCGTGGTCACCACGAATCCGGGCGGGATCGGCAGGCCACGGCGCACGAGCTCGCCCAGCTTGCTCGCCTTTCCTCCCACGAGCGGGAGGTCGCTCTCCGACACCTCCTCGAGGCCCACGATGTGCGGCATGTTTACCGCCGATGGAAGGTGAACGCCATCACGTCCGCTTGAGGGGAGTAGGGATGAACCCTGCGTGCCTCGACGCAGGTCCATTCCGTCGGGGAGGCGAGCTGGCCCACGAGCGCCGTTCCCCGCATGGAATGGTCCGTGCGCGGGGTCACCTCATAGTAATGAACGGTGCCGCCCGACGCTACGGCCGCGCTCACCGACGGTAAATACTTAATTCCTTCGTGGGGAAGATTCAGGATGACCCGGTCGACGGACCCGGCCGCGGGCAAGAACTTGTCGAGGGACTCGTTCCTCACCTCGATGCGGGCCGCGACGCCCAACCGCATCGCGTTCTCGCGGAGCAGCGCGATGGCGGCCGGATTCGCGTCGACGGCCAGCAGTCGGCTCGCCACTCCCCGTCGAGCGATCGTCAGCGTGAACGGTCCGATACCACAACATAGGTCCCACACCGTCTCCCCGCGACCGACCTGGGCACTGACCCTTGCGTGCTCCCGGGCGAGCCGCGGGGAGAAGTAGGCCACCTCCGGGTCGACTAGGAACTCGAGTCCGTTCTCTCGATGAAGGGTACGCCATGGCCCGCTGCCGGCGAGCGGGGTGAGCCCGCGCAGGCGGGCCTCGCCATGCACGCCGGAATCCCACCCTACGCGTCGGGCACCGGGCACGAAGGCAAGCAGCGCAGCCCCGATCTCCGTCGCATGAGGCCGGAGCTCGGGAGGCAGGCGCACGAGGACGAGCTCGCCGAGCACGTCGAAGGCCCGCGGCAAGAGTGCCTGCTGGTTCGGGGGAAGATGGAGGAGCTCGCGATAGGTGCGGGCGGGGCGGGACTGGCCGGCGACCTCCCTCTCCTCGATGCGCGTTTCCTCCAAGGACGGCTGTGGCGCGGACCGGACGGGAAAGGCGACTTCTTTTCCGGACCGCGTCGCACGCAGGTCCTTCCGAAGGAGTCCCCGGGTCCGAAGCGTCCGGCGGACCGACTCGGCCCGGTCGGTGGAGGCGATGACGACCCAGGTTCTCATGACGATGGGCTCATCTGTAGACCGGTCCAGAGCCGGTTCAGGACGTCGGCTCCGCGGAGCGTCCCCAACCCGGAGCCTCGCACATACTCCCCGAACTTTGGAGATCCCCTTCCCGGAGCGACGCCGGCCCCCACCAACAGCAAGGGCACCGGGTCGTCCGAGTGTCGCTTGAGGATAGCCGGTGTGGCGTGGTCGGCCGTCACTGCCATCCTCGTGGCTGTCCAGTCCAGGCCCGCCACAAAGGGGCCGAAGAACGACCGATCGATGGCCTCGACGATCTCCTGCTTCCGACGGGCGTCTCCGTCGTGACCGGGTTCGTCCGGTCCTTTCAGATGAATGTAGACAAACGGGTACGCCGCGAGCGTCTTCCGTGCGATCTTGGCTCGTTCCGCCAACGCCGTCTCCCGGTCCGGTCCCATCGGCCCGACAAAGATATCGGTCAGCCCGAGCAGCCTCGCGATGCCCCGCTCCACGGGCATCTCGGTGACCGCCGCGCCAGATATTCCGTGCTTTGCGGCGAAGGACATCGGCGGGACGGTCGGGAGAGCGCCGGCGTGCCGGAGCAAGACGGCGTTGGCGATCTTCCCGCCGCGCATCGCTCGACGCGCGTTGACCCGATGGCCCGCCAGGATGGCGGGGACTTTCTGAAGCCACTCGTTCAGCGCCGCCGCGGTGCGCGCCGCCGCCGGGTCCGCCCTCAACGGTTCGACGGCCAGGGGGGTTGGTTCCATCACGTCCCGCGCGTGACCCATTCCGCCTATCCGGTCGTAGAACGGGTCCGAGTTGGAGACCTCGGGCGACAGTGCTCGGCCGTCGGTGGGGTGGAGCCAGAGAACCCCCCGGTGGCCTACCGTGGGACGGAGTTCCGAACGCAGGCTCTGGTCCGCCAGCAGGTCTGCCGCATTCACCGCCGCCGACAGGTCCGCCGCCTCGGCCGTCGTCAGGGAGCGTCCGACGCGCGAGTCCAGGATCCTTCCGTCTCCGTCCGCGGTGGCGAAGTTCATTCGGAGTGCCACGTCCCCGGGCGCCAGGGGGATGTCCACTCCGAGGGCTTCCAGGACCCCGCGACCGGGCGAGTCGTGCGCCGGATCGTACCCGAGCAATGCCAGAACTCCGGCGTCGGACTCCGGAGCGATCCCTGGGCCGATCAGCTCTACCTGGCCGACTGCGCCCTCGGCCGAGAGGCGGTCCAGATTCGGGGTCCGAGCGGCCACGATGGGCGATCGACCGCTCGTGTCCGGGTGCGGAAGGTCGCCCAATCCATCGAGAATCACGAGAGCGAATCGAAGGGATGGGTCCGGCGTGAATTCGCGCTCCCTAGCCTTATATGGGGAGCCCCAGTCGCTGCTCCTCGGCCGTGCAGCTACGCAGCTCGATTAAGGCTTTCGCGGCAAAGCCGCTCGGCCGAATCGCGCTCCTCCTGTTCATCTCGCTGGCCCTCGCCGGATCATCGATTTACCTGGGATATCTCATCGCGATTCCCGTCTTCCTCCTGACAGGCCTTGGACTCCCGATCTACCTGGGGTGGAACCGCCCTCGAACCCTATTCTTGGTGGGACTCGCGGCGCTGCTCGTCGCCGGCCCGATCGTCACGGCCGGGACCGTCAACCTCCTGCTGACGCCCTCCCCGGCAGTCAACGGAGTGGTGTTCGCGCCCCACACCCAATCGGTGCTCCAGAACGCTACGGTCCATCCCTACTCTCGGGCCGCCGCAGGGAACTTCACCTTCACGGTAGAGGTGACCCCAGCCTTCCTGCCCAATGGCAGCGGACCGAAGGTGCTCGTGGTGGTCTTCTTCCTGACCACGTGCCCCGACGCTCTCACCTATTTCCACCAAGTCCTCGTCCGCAACCACAACAGCTCCTGCGGAGCACCGGGGAGTTACCCCTTCTTCTCCTCGAACTTCAGCTACAATGGGTCGACGCCCACCCCCGTCACCTTCGTCGCCAAGGTCGGTGGAGTCAACGTCTGGTGGTGGACGATCGGCGTTTCGTACCTCAACTCCAGCGGCAAGGTCGCCTGGCTCTACCTCCTCCCTCCGAACGGCTACACCACCGCCGAAGGGCCGGTGACGGGGGAGTATCTCTCGCTCTACCTCCTGATCCTTCCGGCGATCTACTTCACGGTCTTCATCTACCCCGGTCTCGTTTTCTTCATTGGGCTGCTAGTCTACTTTTTCCTCAAGAGCCGGCAACGGCGGCGCGCCGGCGGGGCGCCGGCCGTCGCCGTTCCCCAAACCTCCGCCATCCCCACGCGTCCCGGAGGGGGCACGGGGTCAACGGCGCCCACTTCTCCGCCCAGCCGGCCGGAGCTCGCCTGTCCCAAGTGCGGCGCGGTTGTCTACAAGGGCGAGTCCCGCTGCTGGAAATGCGGCACACCGTTGACGTCGACGGAAACCCCGCCCGCCGACCAGCCCCTGCAGTCGAGCTAGCCCGAGCGCAACAGAAGCCGGTTCACTGGACCGAGCCGGGAGCTCCGGGGGACCCCGGAATGTGCGCGTCGACCGCCTAGGTGAAGACGAAGCCCAGGTTCGTGAGATAATAGTTGTATTGGTTGTTCTGGGTGAATCCGTCGGCAGGTTGGGTCGACAACACGAACGAGAAGACGTAGGTTCCCGCGGCGGGAGCTTGCCAGGTAAGCGTCAACCAAGAGTTGACGCCATTCCCCGCCTCCACCGCCGTCGCCGTGACGAAGGTACCCTGGTAGATCGCTGGGACGCCGTTCACGAGCAACATCGCGGTCAGGATCCCGTTCGAGGCGTCGTTAGACCGGACGTTGACCAGGAACGAGTTGTAGGTCGTGTGGGTTTGGCCGCCCGTCAACCACGCACCGGCGATCGCAAAATCAGCGCCCGACCGGGTGGGAGCACTGTTCGTCGCGAGCTTGGCCAAGTAATTGACCACGTTGTAGGCGACCTGAGTCCCCACGGCCCCCCACGAAGGTCCGGCCGGCGCGTCACCAAACTGGGCCGGGTCAGCGCCGGTCGCCACTGCGAGTCCCGCCGGACTGTTGCCCGCCAGGTAGACGCCCAGGTTGGGGTTGCCCCCGCCCCCGGCGGTCATGAATGAGGTCCCCCCACCGGTCGTTCGGAAGGTCTTGAACGTGGCGTAACTCGCCACGCCGGTGATGTTACCGTTGAGGCTGAATGGGCTCGAGATGCCGGCCGCAAGAAGGGACGAACTCGCGGTGTATGTCGTCGAGGCGCCAGAAGCGAGCGTGATCGAGTTAGAGACCACGTAGCAGTTACTGTTCGAATTTCTGATGCCGAAGATCGCCAGATAGTTCCTGTACGTCCCGGTTTCGCAGCCGCTCGCCTGGGCCAAGAAAGCGCGATTGCCCACGACCCAGAATGCGGTCCCGTTGGCCGAGGCGCTGGTGATCTGGGCGGCGACCGAATTCGATACGTTGTAGTCGGGACCCTTGCAGGTGTTCTGACTCGAATTCGACCCGAAGTCTATGATAACGACCGATGTCGGCGTGAATTGGCTCACCACGTTGGCCGGGTACGACGTGACCGAAGCGCAGGGCACGAAGACCGTGGTGAACGGGAAGCCCGCGGCCAGGAGTTCGCTCGCGAGAAGTGCGGACTCGTTCGACTTTGTGGGGACCGTCCCTGCCGGCACATTCTCCGATACCAGCAGGATCTTGGGGAAGACCGTCAGCGCCAGCGTGGCGGACGAGGAGCCGATGCCAGGGATCGAGGCGGAACTGCTGAGCACGAGCCCCCCGGTCGCCGTCGGTGTGAACGTGGTTTGGAAGCCCACCGTCGAGCCGGCGCCGACAGTGCCGCTCGCCGAGGTGGGGCTATAGGTACCCCCGCCGGAGGGGCCGAATGTTACCGCGGCGGTGCCAGACGAAGCCCCATTATTGGTGACGGAGACCACGACGGTCAGTGGCTGGTTCACGACCGGGACGCTCGTGTTGGTCAGAATGGTGACCAGCACCAGGCTGCCCCCACCGCCCCCTCCGCCGCCGGAGCTGCCAATGGTGACGGGAAAGATGATCGAGTTCTGGAGCGGCAGCACGGGATTCGCATCGGTGGCCCATGCGGTAACGTAGTAGGTACCGGAGAGCCCGGCCGTACAACCGCCGATGAACCAGAGACCGTTGGTGGCGTTGTAGGTCATCGGCAGCTTGGTCCCCGTCGCGTTCATCCCGTTGCACGAGAGTCCCGGCGTCGTGATGTTCAGGTAGACCTTCTTGCTGGAGGTGCTCAGGAATGGGTCGGAAATCTGGACGAAGATGGAGAACGCGGAGCTCACCATCGGGGCTCCGGGGGTGGTCCCCTCCTGAACGAAGATCGGCGGGATGGTCGGGTTCGAGCCCGGGAGGATCTGCCTATATACGACGGTATTCGCCGAGACGACTGTGACAGTGACATTGTCCGGCGTCGCCAGGTGGGGACCCGCCAAACTGAGGGTCCAGATCTGGCCTGTACCCCAGGTTGCTTGGGCCCCTCCGGGGAGCCCGCCGCTGGCAAGACTGTAGACGGTGGTGGTATTCTGCGGGTGGGCCTGAGACACCACGTAGATCTGAGTGTTGAAATTGAAAAGTAAGGGCCCTCCGAGATGCGTGACCGTGACGTAGTTCACGTAGGTCTTCGTCCCTATGGTGGTGTAATTCAACTGACCCGTGAATTGTGAGGCCGGCTGGGTCGCGGGCTTCGGGAACGTGTTGACGAAGAAGAAGATGGACGAAAACAGCGTGACCGTGAGGGCCAGGATCAGTATCGTCCCGAGCACGTCGGAAACGCCGCGCTTGCCTCGGAGCGTCATGGCCCGATGGCGGCCCCGACGCTTCGATTGCCGCTGCACCCGAATGGCCCCGTGCCCCCTGTACGGCTCGCGCTGACGAGCCTGTTGAAATTGATGGCGGGGCCGCATATATAGAAGTTCGGACCCCAGGTCACAAACCGCGTGCCGGGATCGATCGAAGAGCCCGCATCATGCGCATCCATACGCGTCGCCTCGACGGCGATTTTCCGTTCGATTTCTAGGCTGGTTATACTGCCGCCTTGCGTGCTTCGTCGCGTTTTCCGGGCCACGAAATTTTGTTCGACACGTCACGAAAACGACCGACGAAGACCCGAGAAGACTTCTCGACACAACGTTGGGAATGAGTTTAAGTAACAGCATCTCGCATAGCCGCGCTCGGCCGTGTTCGACAAAGCCCCAGACAACCGGACGGACGCTTCGGAGACGACGCGAACGTTCCGGCGGCCCCCCGAAGATGAGCGGATCGCCCTACGGTGCAACCGCAAAGAGCTCCAGCTCTTGGACACGTTCGTTAGCAGCGGCGAGTTCGTGAGCCGGTCGGAGCTGATGCGAGCGGCGCTCCGCGCGTTTCTCCGGACCCGGACCGAGTCTGCAGTCCTGACCCCCCCGACGCCCGCCCCGACGGGACTCATCGAAGCTCCCGTCCGCCTCCGACAGGATGAGGTGGAGACCTTCCGCGAGTACGGCGTCCTCGTCTCCAACGACCAGCCGCTGAGCGACGTGCTGGGTCAGTTGGTTCGACGGGGCGCGCTCGAACTCAAGGTCTCGGAACTGGTGGCCAGCGCTCGGAGTACCGTGCGCCAGGCCGCGGAGGAGCGAGCCCAGATCAAAGCCCTCGAAACGAGTGGCCGCGATTTGGAGCGACAGGGGGTCGTGGGCCGATAGGGACGTCGACGCGGTGCAGGAAAGGGGTGGAGAAATGCCAGAGGCCGAATCAAAAGTCCGAGACATCGACCAGCTGACAGGCCGGGACGACGAATTCGATCCTGGGTTTCTGGAGAACTTGAAACTGGGACACGATGTCCGTTTCGTACTCGTCACCGTGGGCGGCGGCGCCGCCCGAATCGGTCGAGAGATCGCTCGACGGCACCTCCGCTACGTCGAGACCGTTGCGATCAACTGCGATGCGCGGATCCAGGAATACGAGGAATTCGACCGCCGCGTCTGCCTGACCACGGACAGCCCGGGGCCGGAGGACACCGGTGGGTCCCCCGTGGCCGGGGGTCATCTGGCCCGCTCGGCTCAACCCGCGTTCGATCGGATATTCGAAGGCGCCACCTTCGTCACGATCATCTCCACGCTGGGGGGGGGCGCCGGCACAGGGGCCTTGCCGTTCGTGCTCGAGGCGGCGGCGCGTTCGTGCGAAGTGCTCTCGGTTTTCGTGGTGAAGCCGTTCAAGCTCGAGGCCGAGCGTCGCGCCGTAGCCGACCGGGCATTGGCCCGGCTCCACTTCGTCGATAGTTTCGTGGCACTTCAACAACGGGGACTCGCCACGCTCCAAGTCCTGGACAACGAGACCCTCGCCAAGGATGCGGCCAAGATCCCGATCGCGCGCTTCAATACCTACTGGGCCGAGTTCATCGCGAGCCACATCGAGAAATCGTTTGTCATTCCCGCCGAGGCCGCGGTCGAAGCCAGCCGCCTGGCGATGCTCACCGACCCGACCCATGCCGGCCGAGTCCCTGCGGAGGCCGAAATCGTCGGCCACGCGGCCCCGACTCCGTTTCCCGAGCGCCCGTCGCTGAACCCGCCGGGAATGCCCGGCCCGCTCCCCGCGGCCTCCTCGGAGATCGAATTGACGCTCGAAGTCGTCGGGGGACCCCCCGGCGGTCAGGAACTCCTGTGACCGTGCACAAGTAGGACGATGGGCCGCCCGCCCCCTCTCCCCCTCCGCCCGAGGGAAGGTACTCCCGCCATCGAGCAACATTATCATAGGTGCCGGCTACCCCGTTCGTGGACGGCCGTTTCATCGTAGTGGGCTTGACAATCGTGCTGCCTGCGATTCTCCTCGTCGCGGCGGTGGCGTGGTTCAATACCAACCCTCTTTCGGTCCTGGTCCTCTTCGCCGTGATGTTGATCGGCGCGCTCTACCTCCTCTCCTATACCGAGACGTTCTCGGGAACGACGAGCTGAGGCCGAGCCCCCTCGACCGGGTCGGGGGAGAACCCCGACTATTGGTATATCGACGGTTCTCCGGCTTTGGGGGCGGCTTCGGGTGAGGCGTCGCGGGTCTTGACCGCGGCTCGCAAGGCGCGCTCGATCATTTCCGCCTGGGTCCGGAGGGGCCGAGTGTCGATCTTCACGTGGGGGAGCAATTGGTCGATCACATCGATGATCTTCGCCGCGGCCCGATGGTCAGGGTAGCCAGCATCGCTGGCGCTGACCAGGAGCGTGCCGACCGGCATCTTCGTGCCGAGGCTCTCCACCAGGAGTGCTCCCGAGACCCCGCCGATAACTCCGTCGCTCAACTCGCGAACTCCGGCGGCCTTATACTCCGGTGGCAGCCCTTCCGAAGAGCCGGACCCGGCGTACCAAACGGTATCGTCCGGCTTCGTACTCTCACCCTCCCCGGGCTCGAACGGATGGGGAACCACTCCTTCCAATCCAAGGATTCGACCGATTTTGAGTGCCGACGCTGCAGCCAGGATCGCGACCGCGACGGGAGTGATCAGGTCCGGTGGCAACGGAAACTCCGACAAGACGAGGACGAGATCCTTGTTCCCGTAGGCCCGTACAGGCGGGTTGACCCGACCTCCCTGAATGACGGCAAGGGGAGGAAACTCCTCGGAAGCGAAGGAGCCGATCCGGGGGAGCTTCAATGTCTGAAGAATATAGTGCCCGGCCACCGTCGGTGCGAGCCCCGCGCTAGGGAAGCAGCTGAGCAACACCGCCCCCGGATCGGGCAAGACGGCGGAGCCTTCGAGGCACCACACTACGGACATAGCACGTGGGACGAGCGAGAGGCCGGTTCCTACTTAGGGGTTCGGTGAGCGGGGAGCCTCGATTCACTCCGCGGGCACCTCTCAAACGCCAAGTACCCACTGCCATCTGCCGAGCTCCGTGGGGCTTCCCCTCCGCGACATCACCCACCCGACGGACATTCCATGGTCCGCTCTGGCGGGCCGGACCCTCGCCGTGGACGGGAATAACATGCTCTACCAATTCCTCGCCACGATCCGGGGCGGGGACGGCCGACCGTTCACCGACCGAGCGGGCCGGGTGACCGCTCATCTCATCGGCCTCCTTTACCGGACGACGTCTTGGCTCGAACAGCAGATCCGGCCCGTGTGGGTCTTCGACGGCCGACCGCCCGAGCTTAAGGCGGGCACTTTGCGGACCCGGTTCCTCGCTAAGGAGCGGGCCCAGAAGGCCTGGGACGATGCGCTCGCCGCCGGGGACCTCGCGACGGCTCGGAAAAAGGCCGCCCAGACTTCCCGGTTGACCCAGGCGATGATCGGGGAGGCCACTCAGGTGCTCGCGGCGTTGGGTCTCCCCACAGTGCAGGCCCCCTCGGAAGGGGAGGCGCAGGGCGCACGAATGGCCGCCTCGGGGACCGTGTGGGCCAGCGCCTCCGAGGACTATGACTCGCTCCTCTTCGGTACGCCCCGATTGGTCCGTGGCCTCGGCTCGCGTCAGTCACGCGGTAGCGCGCGCGCCGCGCATCTGATCGACCGCGAACGATTGCTCGCGGAGCTCGGCGTTTCCCAGGAGGAACTGATCCTCGTGGGGCTGCTGATCGGGACCGATTTCAACGATGGGGCGACGGGCTACGGACCCAAGAAAGCCTTGAAGCTCGTCCAACGGCATCTCGGCTGGGCCGAAACCCTCCGGACAGCAGGGATCGAGCCCGGAGAGGTCGAAGAAGCGGCCTCCATATTCCGGAACCCGCCGGTCGTTGAGGTTCCCGCTCCGGTCTTCGGGGAGGCGAACGAGGCGGAGTTGCGGCGGCTCCTGGTGACCGAGCACGATTTCTCCGAAGAACGCGTGCTCGCAGCGCTTCACCGGGTGCAGGCGGCTCCGAAACGGAAGGCGACACCGCTCCCGACCCCCGGCCGGCAGCAACTCCTTGACGCCTACCCCGCCGGGGAGTCGTGATGCGCTTCGAATCGGTCCCCAACTTTTCGGAGGGTCGCGACAGCGCCCGGGTCCGGGCCATCGTGGACGAAGCGCGTCAGGTCCCGGGCGTCACCGTCCTCGACGTTGAGCTGAACGCGGACCACCATCGCTCTGTGGTTAGCCTCGTCGGGGAAGGGGAGCCTCTGCTCCAGGCGCTGTTCCTTATGATCCGGAAAGCCGTCGAGGTCATCGACCTGCGACAGCACCACGGAGAGCATCCCCGTATGGGCGCGACCGACGTCGTACCGTTCGTTCCCCTAGGGGACGCGACGATGGCGGACGCGAGGGCCCTCGCGGAACGACTGGGAACCCGCGTGTGGTCTGAGCTACAGGTCCCTGTGTACTTATACGGGCAGGCCGCGCGTCGCCCGGAACGGTCCGACCTCGCCGTCGTTCGGCAGGGGGGCTTCGAGGTACTCCGAGAAGAGGTGCAGACCGACCCCGTGCGGCGTCCCGACATCGGAGAACCGCGCTTGCACCCATCGGCCGGCGCCGTGGCGATCGGAGCCCGGCCGGTGCTGATCGCCTACAACGCGTACTTGTCGACTCCGGATGTCGCAGTCGCCAAGAAGGTCGCCCATGCGGTCCGGGCCCGCGACGGTGGCTTGGCCGAGGTCAAGGCGCTCGGGTTCGAGATCAAGGAGCGGAACCGGGCCCAGGTCTCGATGAACCTGACCGACTACCGCAAGACGCCCGTCCACCGAGCCCTCGAGGCGGTCCGAAGGGAGGCGACGCGGTTTGGGGTCGGTGTCGAGGAATCCGAGATCGTCGGCCTAGTCCCGGAGGATGCCTTGCTCGACGCGGCCGAGTTCTACCTACAACTGAACCGATTCTCGCGGGACCAAATCCTCGAACGGAAGCTTCCACCGGGGGCGCCCCTCTCCGGACCCGCGGGCCGGCGAGGCACCCCGGGGGGCCTCCAACAGCTCACCGTCGAAGAGTTCCTCGGACGCGTGGCCGCGCGGACCTCCACACCCGGCGGCGGCACCGCCGCGGCGATCGTCGGGGCGCTTGGCGCCGCGTTAGGCGAGATGGTCGTCGCCTACTCGACGCCGGCCAAGCAATCCCCGCCCCCGGCGCTCGCGACTTTGTCCAAGGAGCTCGTCGACGGACGAGGGACGTTCCTGGAGCTCGCCAACGCGGACACTGCGGCCTACGAGGCCGTTCGGACGGCCCGGAAGACGCGAAAGGAGAGCCCCAGTGAGCCGGCAGCCCAGCGAGCATTTCTCGACTCCTTGCGCCATGCGGCGGAGGTCCCGCTCGACACCGCCCGCTTGGCTCGCCGACTGCAGAACCGTCTGGAGGCCCATCGGGAGCAGACCAACGTGGCGCTCGGAAGCGACCTCGTCTCGGGGCTCGCCTTCCTACGGGCGGCTGCCGACGCCGCGCTCGCGAACGTGTCAATCAATCTCACGGATCTCCGAGAAGCGGGGATCCCGGTCGGGGATCTCGAGGCCGAGCGCGACCGACTTGCCGGCCGCCCATGAGCGAGCGGCCGGAACCGCTTGGACGCCCATACGTCCATGTCAACTGTGCGGTCTCGCTCGACGGTCGTCTGGCCTTTGCCGGGGGCCAACGGGCCGCCTTGTCCGGTCCGTTGGACCTCGTCCGGGTGCAGCGGCTCCGGGCCGAGCTTGGGGCCGTGCTGGTCGGAGTGGGGACCGTGATCCTTGACGACCCGTCGCTCCGGGTGCACTGGGAGCTCCTCCGTCGCCCGCCGGGCCCATCGCCGGTGAGAATCTGCCTCGACGGGAGCGGCCGATTGCCCGCGGCGGCGCGGTTCTTGGACGGCAGTCAACCCACGATCGTCGCGACCACGGAACGTAACCGCCGGACCTATCCGGCCCCGGTCGAGACCATCGTGGCCGGAACTGGGCCCGACGTGGACCTCCGCCGGTTGCTGGACGCGCTGGGCGAACGCGGCTTCCGTGGGTTGCTGGTCGAGGGTGGTTCCCACGTCATTTCGAGCTTCCTCCGCGCCGGCCTGGTGGACCGGATGACCGTGTACGTGGCCCCCGTACTGATCGGGGGCGCGACGGCCCCCTCTCTGATCGCCGGGCCCGAAAGCCACTCCGTCGACGACTGGATCGAGCTGCGCCGGGAGTCCGTCGAGCCGCTGGACGACGGCGTCCTGATCACCCTGCGGCCCCGGGACTCCGCACCCCGCGCTCCGCCCTCCCCGTTATAGCCGCGGTCGGTTCCGAAGCGACGTCCGAGGCCGGCGATGAAGCTCACCCACTTTCTCTTGGGCGACCAGTTCCATTTCGGGATGATCACGGACCAGAATGACTACATCGACCTCGACACGGCCTGCCGGGACTATTTCGGCGTCAATCCGGTCAAGGGGGCCGACCCCAGTCGGTTCCGCGACATGCGGAGCTTCTTCTCCGGAGGGGCGGACTCGGTGGAGATCACCAAGAAGATCCTGGTGTACATCGACCGGCGCCGCGCGATGGGTTGGACCCCCCGAGCGGCGACGGGCGCTCGCTACTTGTTCAAGCCGGAGGAGGGCGTGAAACTGCTCGCTCCCGTGACCTCGGGCGCGAAGATCTACCTGCTGGCGTCGAACTCCCGGAGCCACCTCGCCGAGCAGAAGAAGCCAGCCCCGCCCCGACCGTACCTCTTCACACGATTCTTCAACAGCCTGGTGGGCCCCAGCGAATCGCTGGTGCTGAGCCCCCACGGGCAGTTCCCAGACGTCGAGCTCGAGCTCGCGGTCGTGATCGGCCAGCGCGGGAAGCACGTACCGGCGAGCCGTGCCATGGAGCTCGTCGCCGGCTACACCATCGCCCTCGATATGGGCTACCGAGATCTGCAATACCCCCAGGGAGAAGCCGTCGACTGGGTCCAAGGGAAGGGGTTCGATGCGACCATGGCCGTCGGGCCCTGGGTCGTCCCCAAAGAGGAGGTCGGTTCGCCCTATCCTCTCAAAATGGAGCTCCGGGTCAACGGAACGCTCCGGCAAGCCGGCGACACGACCGACTACCTGTTCCGGATCCCGGAGGTCATCGAGCACCTCACCCGCGGTGTGACCGTCGAACCGGGGGACGTGATCTCGCTCGGAACGCTCGGGGGAACCCCGGGGTTCGAATTCGGCAACGAGAGTCGGCGACTGAAGCCGGGGGATGTGATCGAGGGCGTCGTCGAGCGGATCGGCGGGCTCAAGGTCGGGACGAAGTCGGAGCTGCCCCCGCCGCCGCCGGGCGCGCCTCCCCCCGAAGAGTAAGAAAGAGTGCCGTCGCGCGGGGCAGGTTCAGCGTCTCTCCTTCTTTTCCTCGGGTCGCCTCCGGAAACGTCGGATAACTGACGTCGGTCAGGAGCCGCACATCCACGGGTGATGTGCCCGCGAAGGGCACCGGGGCATCGCGGAATGGTTCGAACCGGTCCAACTCCTCGTGCGCGAGCGGGAGCACTCGGAAGCCGGTGCCCCCATGAAGAGACCCGGGCAGCCGGATCAGCCGATGGATGTCGGTCGTCACGGGCGCGTCCGTCTCTCCCTGCACGTCGATCCGGGCCTGCTCGAGGATCTGCGCGAGGAGCTCGGGCGGAAAGTCCCCCGCGGCCACGTCGAGGGTCAATCCTTCGCGGATCCGGCGGCCCTTCCCTTGTCGCACCAGCCGGTCGGCCCACTCGCGCGCCACTGCTTCATGGGCACCGGCCTCCTGCATCTCTCGGGCGGCGAGCTCGGCGCCTCCATCCTCCCAGCGCGTGAGAATTCGAAAGAACGCCCGAGTGATGCGTCCGGGCCACCCGGGGGCGTCCGGGGGGGCCAGCCGCTGGAAGGGGCGCTGGCGCACGCCGGTCGGGCGCCCGGCTTCGGTCCCCGCGAGCTCCGAACGGGGGCCCATCGACAAACCGGGGCCACGCTCCCCTTCGCGCATTTCGCGAACGCCCTCACGCGGGTCCACCCCCACCCCGAGGATGTACTCGACCAATTCCCGTCGTTCTCCGCTCGAAAGGGTGAGCACCGCATCCGCGTGAACGTGGGCATGGAACCCGCGGCCTCCGGAGAATACGAGGGTTACATCCCGGGGGTCGAACCCAAAATCTCCGAGAAGGAAGTCGTCCACCAGATCCCGGAAGCGGGAGCGGGCGAGGGTGAGCTGCTCAGCGTACGTCTTCCCCTCGGCTTGGCGGAGGTGGTCGGCGTCGAGGTCGAAGATCAGGTCCGCTCCGAGCCATTCCTTCGCCACCATCGTGGCATCGCTCGGGTTCCGGTAGTACGCGGACGAGTAGTACACGTGGCGGGGCGCTTCCTCTTCGAGGAACCCGCGCAGGTCCTCGGCCGACCGGAACGAGGCGTGGCGCCGCATCAGCGTCTGGACCGAGAACGGAAAGGCCGCGAATTCCCGCCGGGTGAACCGGGCCGGCGGTTCGACGTGGGTGGAGCGATAGTACGTCTGGAATTGACGGTGCGCCCATTCGAGCGTCGGCGGGTCGAGGGCGACGGTCTTTCCCACGGGCCCGTTACTCCGCGTCGGGAAGATCCGGGGTCTCGATGGCCTCGGCCCGGTTCGCCTCATTCCGAAGACGAGCGAGGAGGTGGAACACCGTCGAGTGCTCGCTTCCCCGCAGCAGGAGCTCCACCGCCTGGGTGGCCCGTTCAAGTTCCTTCTCCTTTCCGATGAGCGCGACCGTGCTCCCGTAGATGCTCACCGAGCAACCGGAGAGCTGTTCGATCCGGCCGCGTGCCCGTCCTGCCGTGCCGATCAACCGCGACCGGATCCGCCAGAGGGCCGATTTCGTGTGTTTTCCCGTCACTTGCTTGATGTCGATGACCCCCAGGTAGGTGTCGTCCTGCAGGAGGCGCATGGCCCGCTCGGGCGAGAAGCCCCGGCCAATGGCGACGACGATGTCCCGCGCCTGCAGCGCCCCGATAGGGTCGGCCGAGTCGTCGTTCGAGACGCCAACGGCCCCCTCGTCGGCATCGATCTCGAGGTGGGCTTTGGTCTTCTGCTCGATCTCTCGACGGGTGGAACCCCCCGGACCGATGAGAGCCCCCACGCGGTCGTCCGGGATGCGGGCGAAGAGTACGCTCATGTCGTAGTTCCCGAAGGCAACTCAGCCCCACCCGCGGCCTCGAAAAACTCCTTCGCCGAGGTCTCGACGCCCAACCGACGGAAGTAGCGTGCGAAGTTGGCCGTGTCGCGTAGGAGGAGCTCCCGGGCCTGCGGATGGTCTGTGGCGATCGCCTGGGCGACGTCGATAAGGACCGGCCGGTCCTCGAGGACCAGCACGTTGTACGGGGACAAGTCCCCGTGGACGAGGTGGGCCGTCACGACCATCCGTTTGAGCTGGGCGGTGAGGTCCTCGAACACCGCCTGCGGGTCCTGCAGTACGATCTCCTGCATCGGCGGAGCCGGGAGCCCCTCGACTCCAATGAAGTCCATCACAAGTACGTTCCGGAAATGGCCGAAGGGTTGTGGCACCCGAACGTCGGCCTCCCGCAGCTGCGTGAGGACGGTGTGCTCCCGGCGCGTCCAGGCGAAGATCATCCGCGAGGTATTCCCCATCGCCCCGACCTCTCGGCGCAGCCACTCGATCACGTAGGGGGGCACGTGACGGAAGATCGTGTTCCCGATGCGGTAGATCTTCACGGCCCGGAAGCCGTCCGGGCTCGAGGCCCGGAAGACTCCCCCTTCCTTCCCTGTGGAGATGGGATAGTCCACGCTCTGAAACTGCCCCCGATTGATGAGTCGCCCCACCGCGAGCAAGGTTGCGTGGTCGAAGAATTCGTCCACCAGCTTCCGCTGTTGGCGCTCCTTTCGCCGATCTTCCACCCGCTCCGCCCGGGTCGGATAGAGCAACTCCTCAGGGTCGGGCATCCGGGTCCAAATCCCGCCGCTCACCCAAAAGGGTTAGGGGGCTCGGTGGCCGATGGAGGGCGGGACCCGCCGGCCCACCCGAATTCCTTATGCGGCCGGCGCCTCTCCACGGCGCTGCGGCCGTGACAGACCCCGTAGCACTGGGCATTGGCGTTACCCTGGTCGCTATCGGCCTCGTCCTGTTCGTCCTAGAACTCGTCCACCCCGGGGTCTTCCTGCTGATTCCCGCATCGATTCTTCTCGCGGCCGGTGTCTTAGCTCTCTTTGCTGAACCGTTGCTCCTCACGACGGTCTGGGGACCGGCCGTGGTCGTGACGGTGGCTGTCGGGGCGGCCTTCGCTACGATACCGTACTACCGATGGGTGGCGCCCACCCACAAACCGATGAGTACGACCAGCGACTCCTTGACCGGCGAGGTCGGGATCGTCATCGCGCCGATCGTGCCCGACACGATCCGGGGCAAGGTCCGGATCAACTCCGAAGTCTGGTCGGCGCGAGCCGACCGGCCCATCCCCGAGGGAACGAAAGTTCGGGTTCTTCGAGGCGAGGGCGTGAGCGTTACGGTGCAGCCCCTGGATGGGTACGGGGCGCAGAACTAGGGAGAAAAAATGGTTGATCCGGTCACGCTTACGGCCATCGCCATTGTGGCGACCCTGATCCTCCTGGTCATCATCTCGCGCGCCACCTATCAGATTCAGCCCTACCAGCAGGGGATTCAAACCCTGTTGGGATCGTACAAGAAGATCCTGAACCCCGGGTTGAACTTCGTCAGCCCCCTGTCGACCGTGATCAAGATTGACCTGCGCACACAAGTGCTCGAGGTGCCCCGGCAGGAAGTCATCACGAAAGACAACTCGCCCACCAACGTGGACGCGATCATCTACATCAAGGTGGTCGACGCGGCGAAGGCCATCTTCCAAGTCCAGGACTACCACATCGCGACCGTTGCCCTTGCCCAGACCACTCTGCGGTCGGTCATCGGGGACATGGAGCTGGATGAGGTCCTCTACAACCGCGAGCGGATCAACACCCGGCTGAGGGACATCCTCGACGAGTCCACCGACAAGTGGGGCGTCCGGGTCGAGGCTGTCGAGATCAAGGAGGTCGACCCCGTTGGCCCGGTGAAGGCGGCGATGGAAGAGCAGACCTCCGCGGAGAGGCAGCGGCGGGCCGCAGTCCTGCGGGCCGACGGAGAGAAGCGCTCCGCCATCCTCGTATCTGAGGGACAGAAGCGCTCCCGGATCCTCCAAGCCGAAGGGCTTCGGCAGTCCAAGATCCTGGAGGCCGAGGGCACTCGGCTGGCCACGATTCTCGAAGCCCAGGGTGAGTCGCAGCGGCTGCGGATACTGGCCCTCGGCGCGGGTACGTTGGACTCCAAGGCGCTCACCGTGCTTTCGTTGGACACCCTTTCCAACCTCGGCAACGGCCAGTCCACGAAGATCCTGTTCCCGTTCGAGCTCTCCCGCCTCGTGGAGGGCGCATCGGAGTACCTCGGCATGGCGAGGACCGTTCCCGACCGGAGCCTGAGTACGATGGACGAGCTCGAAGCTCGGATCGGGAAGATGGACGATATTCTGGGCCCGATCCCCAAACAAGAAGAGCTCGATACGGAGATCAAATCCATCGAGGACGAGATCAAGGCCGAGTCGGAAGAGTCCATGGCGATGGTTACACCGATCGGTCCACCCGGCCCAGGCGGGGCCGCGGCGGCGAATCTGCCCGATCCCCTCGGTACGCGCCGTTCGGCTCCCCCACCCTCGTTTGGAGTGGCACAGTCGTCCGGGGCTACCCCGTCGACCGAATCCACCGAAGGACGGCACGACTTCACCTCCGGACCCGCTGTGCCGGACCCCCGGAAACGGAAGCCTCCGCCGGGCTAGGTCTGTCGGGGCCGGCTGCCCCTTTCTCGGTCGCACCAATCGATTTCGCCTCCGCACCAAAAACGAGGTGGAGGGAGTCATCGTAGTCCCGCACGGGGCGTTACGATAGCCACGAGGGATTGATGGCCGACTCCGTCTCGCGCATCGACCTGGTGGGGGGGATCTCGGCGTTCAACGAGGCAGACCGGATTGGGACCGCGATTCGGTCACTCCTCGAACAGGACCTCCCGCCCGGCGCCAAGTGGACCGACCTCTGGGTCGCCGTGAGCGGTTCGACGGACGCCACGGCTTCCGTCGTCGAGGAGTGGACGAGACGCGACCCCCGGGTCCACCTTCTGTTCGAACCGGAGCGTCGGGGAAAATCCGCCGCGTTGAAGAGACTCTTTTCCCGGGTACGTGGGACGTACCTCGTCCTTCTGGACGGGGACTCACGGGCGGGGCCGGGCTCCGTACGCGCCCTGCTTCGCGCGGCGGAGGGCCGGTCGCCTCCGTTTGGCGTCATGGGCCGGCCCACACCCCCGTTCACCGATGCCGGGCCGCTGGCCTCCGAGATCCGGCTGTTGTACGACCTTCATCACGCGTTCCACGCCTGGACGCTTTCGAACGCTCGGGGCACGCACCTCGCGGACAACCTCCTCCTCTTTCCGGCGGAGCACCTTCCCCCCCTCGAACCCGGCGTGGTCAACGACGGGGCGTTTGCTGGGGCGTGGCTCACGCGGAACGGAGGTGCCCTTCTCTACGCTCCCATGGCGGAAGTGACCATCGAGGTTCCGGGGGCCTTCTCTGACCACCTGGCTCAGCGTCGCCGAATCCATTGGGGTCACCGCCAGGTGGGTCGGCTCACCGGCGTGAACCCCAGCACGTTGCAGAGCTTCGTGGCCCGCGAGCCGGGGGTCGTCCTCCGCATGATCTGGGACGCCCTCCGAGGACGCCCCCGCGGGCTCCGCGCCCTGGCCACCCTGGGGGTCCTCGAACTGATGGCCTGGACCCTCGCCGCGTGGGACTGGATCCCGCCCGTTCGGGACCACGTTCTCTGGACTACGATTCGGGAGGGACCGCCGTGGCCCGACCGTATCGCGTCGTCAACCGATCGAACTTCGCCGTCGCGAGCGCCATCCGATCGAGCCGGGTGACCGTACGGAAGCTCTCGCTCCCGCGACCGGCCCGCTTCAAGTGATGGTTCACCAAGAGCCCCTTGAGCTGAAGGTACGTCGCGACAACCACGAACAAAGCGCTGTTCAGCCAGCGGACTCCTAGGGGGGCCGGTCGCGGTGGGGTCGGCTCCGGTAGTCCCGTCGATTTCCAACGAGCGTAGAGCCGAGGCGCCTCCAGTCGAAGCCAATCACTGCGGCGAAGCAGGCCCCGATAGTACGCCTCCCCTTGCAGCGGTCGGGCGACCAGCGCTTCTCGGGCAAAGAGGAACCCTCGGGGTCGGACAAACTCTTGGATCGCCGCGCCCTCGTCCAAGGTGTAATTGAAGCACCAGACCGGATCGGAAGGCCCGACCCGCGGGCGCCGGGCGAGCCGGAGGCGGAGGAAGACGTAGGCCACGAAGACCCACACCGTTCCCGGGCGAACGATCGCCATGAGGTCGCAATCGTCGCCTTCTTGAGGATCCCGGTAGGCGGTCGAACCAGTCACGCCGAGGAAGGAGATCCAAGGCTGGGTCCCCCTGAGATCCGACTCTAGGAGGTTCCGGGCGGCTTGCCAATACAGCTCAGCTCGCTCCCGCCGACCGACCTCGGGCGCAGCGTGAGGCCGCTGGAGAGGATGCGCATATCCGCCATACACCCGTCCCGCGGAGGGATGGGCTCGAATCCAGCCCGCCAGATCTTCGGCGGACCGGGGCCCGTCCTCCGGCAACAGGTCGACCAATGTGTCGAGTTCGACCGGCGCGTTCACTTCACTCGCGACGTCGAGCGCACCCGTCACTCGCGCGTCGACTAGGTCACGCAGGTCGTCTTGGCCGGGCGCCGTCGTCGCGAACGAGTCGCTTCGAGCAGCGGATACGGCCGTCGTGACAGTTCACTCCTTGAGGAGGTCGAGGGAGGCGGCCACCACCTGATTTTTGGTGCGAGCACGGAATCGATTGGTCCAAGGTCGAAACATCGCGACCCGAGAGTTGGCTCCACAGATTAGGTCGACAGGCGATCCTCGGCAGCAGGTGACCGGGTCTATGCCGTCCTAGGCGAGCTCTGACCGGTTCGGCATTTTATCGTCGAGGGTTCTCGGGACCCAACCGGACCGCGCCCCCCGAGACAACCCGCACGTCGGGGCCTCCTGGGACGGTGCGTACCTCGAGACCGCATCGGCTGAAGGTGGCACCGGGGTTGAGTGTCAAGGAGGAAGGCGCCCCAGAGGCACCGCATTTAGGGCAAGAGAGTCCCGTTCGGCGGTCGGGAGCAGTATTTTCCGAGGCGCGGGTCTCCCCGCCGGGTGCTTGGCAGGAGGGAGGACCAGGAGCGCCTCTCCCCCGGGGCGAACGCCACGAGGACAACCCGGATCCACGAGCTGGTACGCGCACGCCCGGAGCTCCTCTTCGCGCCGTTGGCGGCCCTGTTCCTCTTGGTCAACGTGGCTCCGTGGGGCCCAGGCGTAATCTACGTCACTACGTTCGTGGCCTGGTTCACCCTCCAGCGGTCCAACCCGATTTTTCCAGTAACGTGGCTGTCGGCGGTGGTCCTCTTCGCGACCATGCAGTACCTCTACCTTCGCTGGACCCGAGTCGCGTGGTGGAGAACCTTCCTGATGGCCGCCACGTTGCCGTTCGCGGGCGCGGGTCTATTCGAGCTGCTGTACGAGCTCTGTGACAAGCTGGTACATCCAGGGTGGACGGTCAGCCTCTGGACCGTCGTGTCGCTCGGCACCTGGATCTCGCTCGGCTTCGTCGGAGCGGGCTCCTGGAAATTCTCGACACGATTCTGGGCCCTGTTCGGCGGAATTCTTCTCGGCTTCGGGATATGGTCAGCCATCGGCTTCCCCGTGATCGATCTCGGGACCGCTACTCAGGTCGCATGGGCGTACGCCTTCAACCTCCCGCTCAAGGTGGCTTGTTTCATCGTAGTCGGACTGCCGCCGCTGGAAGGATTTCTCCAGTTCAGAAATCAGAGGAGAACACCCACCCCCTCCTCCGAAGCCTCCGGGAACAAAGCGTAGTCCCGAGCCCCGCCTCCCAGCCGGTTCCCGCCTCACCCTGAGAGGTATATCTCGACCCGTGACTCTTCGATGGCCATGCCCCGGAGGTGGATCCGCGAGCGCGGGGTGGTCAAACTCCTCATGGAGCCTCAAGGGGCCGTCGTCGCACTAACCATGCGGACCTATTCGTACCTCTTCATCGTCTCAAAGCGGTTCGTCGGCGTAAAGCGGATTCGGACCGCGGATCGGCTGGTGGCTCGGGCGGAATACTCCACCCCGAAGGTCCTCGACCTGATCCGCTCGACGTACCCCCACGGTTCATGACGGGCCGCTGGCCGCTCGCCGTTCTGGGGATTGCGATCCTGCTGGCCGCCTCCCTCCCCGAGGCGATCCCCCCCGGACCGACCGCGGCGGTCTCCATCTACAATCGCGACCCGGGTTTGACCGGCCCCGACAACGGGCCCATCTGGAACCCGAACTACCTCCCGGGTTTCAACAGCTCCCTCCCCGCTCGCATTCAGTGGAGCGCCCCCACCGGAGGGCCGGGGGTCGTCGACTATCTGGTCGGCCCGCTCTCTTCCCCCCCCTCGACGGCCTTGGCGCCCCACTTTGCCGTAGGCCCCCAGGTCTTCGGCTTCACGGAGGTCCCACGCACGCAGGTCTTCCGAGAACCCTCGTGGGGGGACTACAACCAGGTCCAAAGCGGCTTCGTTCCGTGCGCGGTTACCGTGGGCAACACGACGCTAACCCCCACGGAGGCGGTGGTGCCGCAGTACGTGGGATTGCCCGAGAGTGCCGGCGACTGGAGGATCGACTTCTCCCTGGACTGGTCGGCCCCCGCGCCCCTTCCGGGCCTCCCAGCCTGGGGGTTTGTCGGACTCGTGGCCACCACGACGCTGCCCCCTCTCTCCACGGGCGGGGGGGCCCGGCTGGTCGGCACGGAGCTGGGGCTGTGGACCGGGAACTCGGTCGCCCCGGGGGCAACGTCGGGAATCGGCGTCGACATTGGGGGCGGTATCGTCGGCGACGTCATTTTTCCCATCGATCAGCTCCCGAACGGCAACGTTTCGCGCAGCTACTCAATCGACCTGTCACCTCTCCTGTCCAAGACGTTCACCACTTTGGGAGTCTCGGGCGCGGGCGGTGTCCTGAGCTACACCTACTTCCTCGTCGCAGGCTACAATTATCACGTGCGGGTCGCGATCCACAACTTGCTTGTTCAGGGCCCCTCGTCGCTCTGCTCGGGCCCCGGCCTTCCACTGATCACCCTCGTCCTAGTAGTGATGGTTCCCCTGAGCGCTTGGCTTGTCGCAACGACGGTTTGGACGCGCCCCGAGTAGCGGACTCCGGACGGGGCACGGTTGGTGGGCTGCCGGCCGGTCCAGGCTTCGACTGGCCCCCGAGGGTCACCGAGGGGATGCCCCGAAGTCCACCCGCTTCAGACCGTAGAGCGTGTGGTCCCCGAGACGGTTCCAGGGGAAGCGACCGGCCCATCGGCCGTCAAGCCCAGTCAATGCCTGGCGAGCTCTACCGAGGCGATTCCACCATGGGAAGAGATACGGAGGTGGGACGAAGACCGGAACCCCGACCTGATGGACCAGGTGGAACAGACCGGCTCTCGCAAGGGTCACTTCGCCCGAGCTGTAGGCGTGGAACGGAACCCGGATGCCGTGGACGTCCATCCATGTCGTTTCGCGGAACCGACGGAGTATGTGGCCGAATCGGAGTTGCGGGCCGTACAGCACCACCTCGCTCAGTGCGAGGCGATTTGGCAACGTACAAAGGAACATCCCTCCGGACTCCAGGACGCGGTGGACCGCCTCCAGCACCGATCGTAGAGACGGTTCGTACGCGAGGCTGAAATTGGCGTAGGCACCGTCGAAGCGGTCCCACGGTGAGGCAGAAATCAACCGATCGACCTCCCCTAGTCGGCCGCAGACAGCCCTGAGCCGATCGGTCCGGCCCAAAGCCCGAGCCTTCGCTTGCGTCGCCGCGACCATCTCGGGCGCCAGGTCCACGGCGAGTATCTGGTAGCCTTCTTCGGCGAATGCGGCGGCGTCGGCCCCGCTGCCGCACCCTAGGTCGAGGAGCCGACTTCCCGGTGGGAACACGGTGCGGATCCATCTCCGGCTCGTTTCCCTCATCCATGAGTTGATCGAGTTCCGCCCGACCACTTGGTCGAATTCCGGAGCGATCCGGTCGAACGCGTCCCGAGTGACGGATAGGTCGGCAACGGTCGGCTTCACGGCCCTTCGAAACGGTCCACGCGACTCACCCCGTTTCCCCGCCGGATTCCGCCCGGGGTCGGCGACCGGGGGATTGTTTGGGTGCGGACACGGTTGTGCCCTCACCCATCAGTCGCGCCGGAGATACCACGACACCCCAATCAATCCGGCAGCGCCAGCGAGGGTGGCGAGACCGAAGGCGCCCTCGAGGACGACGAGCGGGAGGCCATCCAACGTGTCGGGGGTGGAGAGGGAGCCGGCCTGAGTAACGTTGGCGTAGACCGCTCCTCCAATGAACCGCCCGGTGGCGAGTCCGTAGCCGTAGAACGCTGACACGGTCGCCCAATCCACCGGGTAGGGACCCGCCAAGATCTGGCCGTCCAGGCGGAGGGTCACGTTGCCGTTGGTCTGTCCATATGGTAGGGTGGGCTGATACGGGGGAACCAGCGCCGAGGTTTGGACGAATCGGAGCTCGATGACGTGGTCGGCGAACGGAGAGGGGCCGGAGGGTTCCGGCGTTCCAGAGTACACGACAAAGCCGAGCGTGTCGTTCATTGCGAACGGGATGTACTGGAGCCGGAGGAATCCCGTCGCAGCGGCCTGAAGGATGAAGAGGGGCGTGATGTAGGTCTCGTCCCCGCCGGCCGGATTTGGTCCCGGTCCGATGCCGAGCTCGAGTTCCTCCGTGCCGGCGGCATAGGCCGGCGACGCCACCAGCCTGTCCGAAACCGTGAGGGAGAACGACCCGTTGACCGAGGGGCTGAGGAGGATCATGTTGGTCGCGAAGGACAAGTTGTGGTCGGTGATGTTGAACTGGGAACGGGGAATCAGGTAGCTCGCGCTCGTCGATGTCCCGGAGGAGGGGGCGGTCGCGAGGACGAATGCGACCCACGCCGTGGAGAGCACGAGAAGGGCGGAGGCAATGGCTGGCCCTTTTCTGGCCACGATGCCAGCAGCTCGAGACCTCCGTCGGTGTAGGGCCATTTTGCTCGTCAAACACGAGTCTCCTCAAATGGCTATGCGCGACCTAGGGTGACCCCGGGGCCCGCGCGGAAGGCGGAGCCGGTTCCGCGGTCCGCCGGAGGACAACGATCGCCCACTCCCCGAGCCACGGGCCGAGCCACGTGTCGGAGAGCCAAGCGTCCCATCGTTCGAGGCGGCGCGCCGGTGCACCGGAAACAAGGCGCAGGAGCCGTGGCGACTCGAAGGGAGGCGCGAAAGACGCCGCGGCGGTCACGGTCTCGACGGAGAAGAAGGGTCGGAACTCTCGGGCCCACCGATAGGGATTGAGCTGATAGATGTCGAGGGGGAAACGAATCCCTTCCGCGGGAACCCGACCCCGGAGGCGCACGAAGAGGCCCGACGGACCTCGAAGGCCGGCCTCGTAGAGTTTCGGGACGAGGGCGAGATGGTTGAGGACCACTCCGAGAAATGGAGACCCCGGAACCAAGACCCGAGCCAGTTGGACGGGAAGCTGGTTCAGGTCGGGCTCCAGGTTCAGCGCTCCGAAGGTCGAGAACCCGCCCGAAAAGTAGCCGTCGGGGAACCGGGCGAGCAAACGGTGCAGTTCCCCGAGCGACCCCTCGATGGTGGTCAGCCCGCCGGACACCCCGGCGTCCCGGGCTCGTGCTTCGAGTCGTTGGAGCATGGCGGGGGAAATGTCGACTGCGACCAACCGGTGCCCCTCCCGCAGTAGCGGCACTGTCTCCACTCCGACCCCGCACCCTAGTTCAAGAATCGGGTCGCGCCCCGCGAAGAGCCGCATCAGCCGCGCTCGGGAGCGCCTCCGAAGGAGCGCCTCGAAGGGATCCGTCTCGATCTTCTCCCCGTAGAAAGGGGCGATGGTGTCGAACTCCTCGCGAATGAGCTCGTCCGGAGTGCGAGGCGCCCCCGGTCGGGAGGCGTCGAGCGCCAGAATCCGTTGCCGTCGCGAGAAGTACCGTTCCCAAACCCTCGGACCGTACTTCGCGCGGAACATCCGCTGAATTTCCGCGACCCGCTCCGGGCGGACCACGAGGTACGCGGCGCGCACTTCGGGCGACCCACCCCCTCGGTAGACCCTTGCCGATCCGGCCCGGAGGGCCGCCGAGGCCCAGTGGGTGCGGTCCGCCGCCGGGACGACGTACAGGATTCCTTCTTGCTCAACGAAAAGGAGATCGACGCGAGTGGTTCCCGCCGCCTCCACCGCGACTGTATCCCGGGGGAGGGGTGGGGGCATCACGTCTGGGGCGTTGGTTCACCGAAACCGGCGACCGAACGACCGGCTAGGCGTGAGACCCTATCTACCATTTCGGGTCGCTGGCGTGCCACCAACCGCTCCGGCAAAGCTATCGAAACCCCCTTCCTTCTCGGCCTCGAGCTTGACCGGCGACCACCTCGTCACTCCACCATTCGCCGGGGACGGAAAGGAGCTCCGACCGCGCGAGCGCTGGGTTGTTAGCTCCCTCCTCGTCGTGCTCCTGGTAGCAGTCGGATTCGTCGGGGTTCTCTCACAGGGTATCCGGGCTTCCTGCGCGTTCGCAGCGTCCGCGGCACACGTGTCCCGAACCCCGATCCAGCACGTCTTTTTCATCATTAAGGAGAACCACGCTTTCGAGAACTACTTCGGCACCCTGCCCGGCGTGCTCGGGTATCCACCGAATGCGACCTTGCCTACAAGCGTCAGTGGCCCGGGCACGATTCATCCGTTCGCCCTCGCCGGGTCCAGCACCCCCGACCTGCCGCACGATCGTGGGTCCGACGTCATCGATTACAACGGTGGCCAGAACAATTTATTCGTCGCTCAGGCCGCCGCGCTTGGCTATCCGAGCCCGGACGACGCCGCGGGCTACTATACCGCAGAGCAAATCCCGGACTACTTCGCCTATGCCCGTTCGTACGGGATCGCGGACCGGTTCTTCTCGGGGGTGCTCGGACCGACGCTGCCGAACCGGATCTTTGACCTCGCCGGCACCAGCGGGAACTGGACTTCGGATGCCTCCCCTCCCGCCTCGGCAGTCGACTTCCCCACCATCCTCAACCAGCTCGAAGCCGCCGGGGTTCCCTGGAACTATGACTATACGGGAAGTGCGGCCAATCTGACACCGTTCCTGTTGCCCCAGGTCGAAGCCGACTCTTGCATCGTCGCCCGCGTCCTCCCAATCACCGACCTGTCTGCCCAGCTTTCGAGCCCGGCCCAGCCCGCCGTCACTTTCGTGGACGCGTCACATGACTTCGCCACGAGCGAGCACCCACCGTCCAATGTTACCTACGGGGAGGAGTGGACCGTCTCGGTCGTCGACGCGATTGCCCGGAGTCCGGTCGGAAGCTCGTCCGCGATCTTCGTTCTCTGGGACGAGAACGGGGGGTTCTGGGACCCCGTGACCCCTCCCGTTCGTTCCACGATCGGCGACGGTTTCCGGGTTCCGCTGGTCGTTCTCAGTCCGTGGACGCCTCCAGGGTTGGTTGTTCACTCGGTGCTCGACCCGGCGAGCCTTCTTCGCTTCGTGGACGAGAACTGGGCCCTAGGTTTCCTCGACGACCGCGTGGCCACCGCCTCCTCCGTGACCCCGTTCTTCGATTTCGCGAGTGCCCCTCGGCCCTGGCTAGTTCTCCCGACGCCGGTCGTGATTCCTTCGCACGCAACACCTACTCCCGTTGCGCCCCTCGCTGTCGGTCCACCCCTGATGGCCGCATTCTACCGAGAGACGGCGACGGATGGGCGACCCTTAAGGTCCGGATGCCATCTGCCGCCGAGTGGAGGACCGAATGAGTTCTTCGATCCGCACCCAACGTCGCGAGGCGGTGGCAGAGGTTCGGATCGCCCGACCCGAACGGCTCAACGCGCTCGACCCGGACTCGGTTCGCGCCCTCCGGGCCGCCCTCCAGGACGTTGCGCACACCCCTTCCATTCGCGCCGTGATCCTAACTGGAGAGGGAAAGGCGTTCTCCGCGGGGGGCGACGTCCACTCGATGGGGGAACACCTGGGGGACGGGAGCCTGGCGCGGCTTTTCCACGAACTCACGGGGGAGCTGGAGCTCACCATCCGGGAAATTCTCGGGATGCCCAAACCGGTTCTCGCAGCCCTCCCGGGGGTGGCGGCGGGGGGCGGACTGTCGCTCGCGTTGGCCTGTGACTGGCGCATCGCCTGCCCCGAAACAGTGCTCGTTCCCGCGTTCGGCCGCCTGGGAGCGGTGCCCGATGGCGGTTTGACCTACTTCCTGGCTCACTTCGTGGGGATTGGCCTAACCCAGGAGCTGTTGTTTTCGTCCAGCCGAGTCCCCGCCGACTGGGCTCGAGAGCTCGGCCTCGTTCACGAAATCGTGGACACTGACAAGCTGGAGAGCCGGGCGTGGGAGAAGGCTGCGGAGCTTGCCGTGGGTCCGACCCGCGCGTATGCCGCCACGAAGCGCCTGCTGGTTTCGGCGTGCGGCGCGAGCCTGGAGAGTCAACTTGCTCTGGAACGCCGTTACGCCGTGGAGGCCGCCCAAGGTCCCGAGGTCCCGGAAGGAGTCCGGTCGTTCATCCAGAAGCGCGCGCCGCGGTTTCCACCGCCCTGATCGAACGGCGTCACCGAATCTGGACCGGGGGAGTCGACCCCTGGAGAGGCAATTCCTCGCGGTCGACGCGGTCAATCTTTGCGTACCGGTGTTCCTCCCTGAGCGCCCGCTCGAGCTCCTCGATCGCTCTGCGGTCTCCCTCCAGCTCGGCTTCGACCGTCCCGTCCGGCAGATTCCGGACGAACCCCCCGATTTGGAGCGGGACGGAACGGTTCCGGACGAACTGCCGGAAGTTCACGCCTTGCACCCGGCCACTGAACCGGAGTCTCATTCGGATGACGACCACGCCCACCTACCGTCAGACCTTAAATAAAGTAAAAAGGTTCCAAACTACGACTGAGTGGTGAGCCGAAGGAAGGTCGAAAATGGGGGCTGGCGTCACCACTTTCCTTGTCTTCGCGGCCATCGCGACCGCCTTCGGCGTCGGGTCGATTCTGGGCAACCGGGTCCTGGGCGCCCGGCGACGCCGCGCGTATCTTCAGGCCCTCAGCTACGAGTCCGGACAAGAACCCGAGGGGGAGACCCAGATCGACTTCCCGACCCAGCACTACACCTTCGCGATCGTGTTCGTTGCCGTTGACGTGATCGGATTCGTCCTCGCCCTCTGGGGCGTTTCATATCGGACGGTTAACGACGCCCTGCTTCCCACCTTCACCGTGTTCGGTTTCACAGCCCTAGCGATCGTGGGGATCTACTACGCGCTCGTAGGTGAGCGGAGGCTCGTGATTTGAGCGCCCAAACACCCGTCCCGGCGAAGCCGGCCACCCTGCCGACCCTCGAGAGCCCCCAGTCGGACCAATCCTTGCCCGTCGTGAACCAGCCGGGAGTTCCGTTCGTAGAGATTGAGGCCCTCCGCGCTCGCGAATTCATTCCGGCGGCCAAGGAGGCCCTCTCATCACTGCTCAAGGAGCAAGCCGAAGGAAAGCTTATCCGGCCGGTCTTCAACTGGGCGGGCCGGAACTCGCTCTTCCCGCTTCACTGGGGTCTGGCGTGTTGCGCCATTGAATTCGCGGCCGCCTTCGGGGCCCGGTGGGATGCCGAGCGGTTCGGAGTGGTGCCGCGCTCCTCGCCCCGACAGTGCGACCTGCTGATCGTCAACGGAACCGTCACGTGGAAGGTGGCGCACAAGCTCATCACGCTCTACGAGCAGATGCCCGAGCCCAAATGGGCGATCGCGATGGGGAACTGCGCGACCGGCGGCGGGCCCTTCCGCACGGCCTACTCCGTGGTCCCCGGCGTGGACAAGCTCATCCCGGTAGATGTCTACATCGCCGGCTGCCCTCCCCGCCCCGAAAGCATGCTCGACGGGATCATTCGCCTGGAGCGACTGATCAAGGAGCGGGGCGAGTAGGCCGCCGCTTCTGAACGGGAGCTCAGGGGGACCGGGACGAACTGTGCAGACGAACGAGCTGGCGGCGAGCCTCACTTCGAGGTTCGATTCACGCATCCTCGGCGTCGACGGGTTCCCCGGGCTCCTCGGTCGGGTCCGATTCGAGCCCGCGATCGCGCTGGACCTATTCCGGACGTTCCGCGACGACCTGGGCTTCTCGCACCTCACGATGGTCGGCGGGATCGACTGGGTCGACCACCGGGAGGTCTTCTACGCCCTCTGGTCGGACGCGGACCGCGTCTACGTCATGCTGTCCGCCAACCTACCTGCCGAAGCCCCCTCGATCGCTAGCGCGGTCCCGATCTGGCCCTCGGCCAACGCCCACGAACGGGAAACGTGGGACCTCGTCGGGATCCGGTTCGAGGGGCACCCCGACCTGCGGCGGATCTTCATGCCGGAAGGGTACGCCTACCATCCGCTGCTCCGTTCGTTCAAGATCTTCGAGCCCGAGGACCTGGAGGTGAAAGTGCGCAGTGAGTGAGATGTGGGTGAACATGGGGCCGCAGCACCCCATGACGCACGGCCTCTGGAACCTCCGGGTGCGGATCGAGGGCGAAATCATCAAGGAC
Source organism: Thermoplasmata archaeon (assembly GCA_022749815.1). Classification (GTDB taxonomy): domain Archaea; phylum Thermoplasmatota; class Thermoplasmata; order Lutacidiplasmatales; family UBA184; genus JAKIWV01. The sequence goes on along the minus strand of JAKIWV010000003.1, from coordinate 261,133 downwards.
GTGGAACCCGAACTGGGCTTCCTCCACCGGGGGATCGAGAAAATCTCGGAGGACCGCCACTACAACGAGATCATCACGCTGATGGACCGGACCTGTTACGTCGCCGGGCTCGCGTGGGAGCACTTGTTCATCCTGGCCGCCGAGCAGGCGCTGCACATCACCCCGCCTGAGCGTTCGGAGTACATCCGGGTCCTGGCGTCGGAGCTCCAACGGATCGCCAGCCACATGATGTGGTACGCCGCGTTCGTGCAGGACCTGGGACTGATGAGCCCGTTCCTCTACGGCATGAGGGACCGGGACCTGGTGCTCGACCTCTTCCAAAGCTTCACTGGCGGGCGCCTGACCTACGAGTACATGCGGGTGGGCGGGGTCCGAAACGATCTGCCCCTCGGATTCACCGGCCAATGCCGGCGAGTGCTCGATTGGCTCATCGACCGCTTTGTGGAGTACGACCACCTCTGTCTCGCCTCCACGATCTTTCACGAACGCTGCGACGGCCTCGGCGTGCTCCCGGCGCCGGAAGCCGTCGCCTACGGGGTTACAGGACCGATGCTCCGGTCAGCGGGGTCGCACCGGGATCTCCGGAAGGACCGACCGTATTCGGTGTATGACCGGCTCCAGTTCGACGTCGCGACAGCTACTTCTGCCGATGTGACCGGTCGGTACCTGGTCCGGATGGAGGAGATGCGACAGTCGGTTCGCATCTCGCGGCAGTGCCTCGATTGGTTGGACGACCACCCGGGGCCGGTCCTGGCGGCCCAGTTGCCCCGCTGGCTCGGCGCTCCGTACGCTCCGGTCGGGAACGAGTCCTACCTGCTGAAACGGAACTACCCCACCGGACTCGGGTTCTCGATGATCGAGGAACCCCATGGCGAGGCCGGAGCCTACGTCGTCAACGACGGCGGCGAGCACCCGTATCGCGTGAAGTTCCGGTCCCCCGTGCTGATCAACGTCTGGGCGGCAAAGCGATACCTCCCCGGCTACCGAGTGGCCGATATTCCCCCCATCATGGGCAGCGTCGACGTCTGCGTCGGGGAGTGTGACCGGTAAGGTACGATGTCGATGGTCACGCTCTTCTCGGTTTCGAACACCCTCTCGGCCGCGCTGCTGGGGGCCCTCGCGCATATTCTGCCGACTCCCCTGAACGGATGGGCCACTTCCAGCGGCGTCGTGACCGGCCTCGCGGCCCTGATCTTCGGCGCGATCCTCCTCGCCGCGAGCATGCTCAACACGATCCTGCTGATCTGGTGGGAGCGGAAGCTCCTCGGCCGGTTCATGGACCGACGTGGCGCGATGCACGTCGGGTACGCCGGACTCCTTCAGAACTTCGCCGACGGCCTCAAGCTGTTCCGGAAGGACACCGTGCGACCGGGGCAGGCCGACCCGCTCGGCTTCTGGCTCTCCCCGACCGCGTACATGGTCACTTCCCTCCTGATCTTCGGTGTCCTGCCCATCTCCACGGGATGGAACGGCGGCTCCTTGCCGCTGACGCTCCTGCTCGCGCTCGTGATCTTCTCCTTCGCGCCCTTGTTCATCTTCCTCGGCGCGTGGGCGAGCAACAACAAGTACTCCCTGATCGGGGGCATGCGCTCGGCGGCCCAGATGATCGCCTACGAGGTGCCGATCCTCTTGGCGGTCGTTGCCGTGGTCATCGTGGCGGGTTCGTTTGACCTCACGACCATCGTCCAGGAGCAACGGGACTACTGGTTCGCGGTCCCCCTCTTCCTGGCCCTCATCGTCTTCCTGACCGGGATGCTCGCCGAAATGGAGCGGATCCCCTTCGACCTCCCCGAAGCCGAGGCCGAGCTCGTCGAGGGCTGGAACACCGAGTACGGGGGAATGTTGTTCGCGTTCTTCATGCTCGCCGACTATCTGCGCGCCCTCGTCGGCAGCATCCTGGTCGTGCTGCTCTTCCTGGGCGGATGGACCCTGCCCTCCTACGTCCCCTCGGTGCTCACGAGCTTCCCGCTCGCGGGCATTGTCTGGTTCATGGTGAAGACCTACATCGTGTTCGGGATCTTCGTCTGGATCCGTGCGTCCCTCCCCCGCATCCGGACCGACCAGCTCCTCAAGCTGGGCTGGATGCGAATGGTTCCGCTCGCCCTCCTGAGCATCGTTCTAGCCACCCTGGTCGTGAAAGCCGGTTGTCCCCCGGTGCTCCACTGTGTGCCACCGATGGGGGGCTGACGCGATGGCCGGGACTGCCGAGCGCCCGCCCGCTCCGCCCGCCGTAGCGGAGGAGAAGCCGTTCCTCTGGGTGGCGCGTCCTCTGGCCACCGCGGCGAAGCAGTTCGTCAAGAGCCTGTGGCGCCCCTCGACGGTGGTCTACCCGTTCGAGCGCCTCGAGGACCCCAAGTTCCGGGGCCAGGTCGGCGTTGCGTCCGGTAAACCGATCGGCGTCGGGGAGATCTGGGACAACTACCGCGGCGTTCACGCGCTCAACATCAACACCTGCATCTCGTGCAATCTGTGCGCCTTCAGTTGCCCCGACGTCTGCATCGAGATGGTCAATGTACCCGGCGGTGACCCGCGACACCCCAAGAAGTGCCCTCAGATCGACTACGGCAAGTGCTCGTTCTGCGGGTTCTGCTCCGACGCCTGCCCCGAGGGCTGTCTCACGATGACGACCCGCTACGAGCTCTCGGTCCACAAGCGCGAGGAGATGGTCTACTCGCCCGCGCGCATGTTCGAGATCTTCAAGTCCAAGCTGCCAATGAATCCGATCCGGCTCGAGCGGCCGAAGAACGAGGACCAGATCCTCCTCGACCCGCCGATCTGCATCGGGTGCAACGCCTGCGCCCGGGATTGTCCGACGCAGTGCATCACGATGCTCGACATCCCCAAGCCGACTCCGAAGCCCGGAGAAAAGATGGCCAAGCGGATCTGGAAAGAGCCGGTCATCAACGACTCCGACTGCGTCCGGTGCGGCACCTGCATCGCCGTGTGTCCCAAGGACTGCCTGTTCTGGGGGACTCGGCAGTGATCCTCGAGCTGCTCGCATTCCTCGTGCTGGCAGCCACCGCGACGCTCACCGCCCTCGCCGCGCTGCTCGTGCGGGAGCTCGTGCACACGATCCTCTGGGTCGCCCTCTTCTTCGTCGCGCTCTCGGGGTTTTACTTCCTGGTCTCGGCGCCTTTCTTGGGAGTCCTCCAGCTCGGCGTGTATGCGGGCGCGGTCACGATTCTTCTGCTCTTCGGCGTCATGGTCACCCGGAAGCGGATCTTCGCGCGAGAAGCCGCCACCGGGCTCGGCCCGGCTCCCATCGCGTTGTCTCTTCTGGTGCTCGTGATCCTCGCGACCGCGGCGACCACGGTGCCCTCGGGCACCACCCAGCTCTCGGGCTTCCCCATCGCCGCGCTTTCGACGGCCCTCTTCAACGTGTACGGCGGGTGGCTGCTCTTGCTGGGCCTCGTTATGCTCCCGGCGCTGGCAGGGTCGATCTACCTGGTCCGAGAGGATCGCGAATGACGGACCTCCCCTTGGCGGGATTCGTCGCCGTTTCGGCCGTGCTGCTGGGCATCGGGCTGTTTGGGATCCTCACGCGTCGGAATTTCATCCTCCTCCTGATCGCGATCGAGGTGGCGATGAACTCGGCGATCCTCAACTTCGTCGTTTTTGGGTCCTACTGGAACTCGATCTCCGCGTCGAGCGTCGAGGGTCAGTCGGTGGCCGTCGTCCTGATCGGCCTCGCAGCGACCGAGGTGGCGGTCGGGCTGGCGATCGTTCTCGCGCTGAACCGGTCGCGTGGATCGATCAACGTCGCCGAGGCGACGACCCTCAGGCTCTGAGGAGATGGCGATGACGGGCCCGCTCAGCGTGTTATTCGGGTGGGCGTTCCTCGTCCCCCTCGCGCCGACACTGGCGTTCGTCGTCATCGGCCTGTTCGGGCGTCGGATGCAACGGCTCGAATGGGGAGGCTGGGTCGCCGTCGGGGGCGCCCTCTTCGCCATGGTCCTCGGCGTTCTGATCGCCGTGGGGGAGATGCTCACCCCCGGCAGCTACACCGACCGGAGCTTCCAATGGTTCACCCTGGCCGGCTCGGGGACCGGCGCGTTCCCGAACGGATTCTCCCTCGTCATGGGAACCCTCGTCGACCCGCTCTCGGCGGTCATGCTGATCGTCGTGACTGTAGTCGGATTCCTCGTCATGCTCTTCTCGATCGACTACATGCATCGGGACTCCGGACTCCCCCGGTACTACGCCGAGCTGTCGCTGTTCCTCGCCTCAATGCTCGGGCTGGTGCTCGCCGACAACCTACTCCAGTTCTTCCTGTTCTGGGAGCTTGTCGGCGTCTGCTCCTACTTCCTCATCGGGTTCTACTACCAGCGGCCCGCCGCCGCCAGCGCCGCGAAAGAAGCGTTCCTCGTCACCCGGATCGGCGACGTACTCTTCCTCCTCGGGATCTTCATTTATTTTCAACAATTCGCGACGGCCGGGCCGGCCCTTGGCTGGGCCGCGGCCGGCTTTCCCTTCGTCTACCATAGCGCGCCGTTCCTAGCGGGCATCCCGATCTCAAATCCGACCCTGTTCACGATCGCGGGGCTACTGATCCTCGGAGGTGCGGCGGGCAAATCGGCGCAGTTCCCCCTCGACGTGTGGCTCCCGGACGCCATGGAGGGTCCGACGACCGTGAGCGCCCTCATCCACGCCGCCACGATGGTGGCGGCGGGGGTCTACCTCCTCGCGATCACGTCGGTCTTCATCGGTTTCAGCGCGACCGACCAGCTGGCGATCGTCGCGATCGGAGGGTTCACGACCTTCTGGGCCGCCACGATGGCGCTCGTGAACCGGGACATCAAGCGCGTCATCGCGTATTCGACCGTGTCCCAGCTCGGGTACATGGTCCTCGCCGTCGGGGCCGGCTTCACGATGGTAGGGCTCTACCATCTGTTCACTCACGCCTTCTTCAAGGCCCTCCTCTTCCTCGCCGCCGGCGCGGTGATCCACGCCATCGAAACCCAGGACCTGTTCAAAATGGGCGGGCTCCGAAAGACGATGCGAGTCACCTCGATCGGGTTTCTGATTGGGGGACTGTCGCTCGCCGGGATTCCCCCACTGGCGGGCTTCTTCAGCAAGGACGACGTGCTCGGGGGGGTCTACCTGGCGGCCCAGAGTCACCCGCTCTACTGGCCGTTCTTCGCCCTCGCCTTCCTGACGGTCTTCATGACCGCCTACTACATCTTTAGGGCCTGGTTCCTCGCTTTCTCGGGCGACCAACCCCGGGACTCGACCCTTCCTCAGGCCCACGAGCCCCCCTGGACGATGCGGCTGCCCATCCTCGTGCTGTCGGCCCTCGCCGTCGTCGCCGGTCTCCTCGCCTTCGTTCCTCAGTTCGGGGGACTCTTCGCCGCCGGCGCCCGGTTCCCCCCGACTCCGGGCGTCCCTCCTAGCTACTCGGCCACCGACCTGCTGCTCTCCGGCGTCTCCGTGGGATTGGGCGCGGGAGGAATCCTCACGGCCTACACGCTCTGGGGCAACGGCCGAGTCTTCACCCTCGACGCTCGTTCGGCGGCGCAACCGATACGGAGACTCCTGCTCGAACGCTATTACGTGAAGGCCGGCGTCGACTGGTTTGGGTTGCACGCCGTCTATGGCCTGGCTCGGCTCGCGGACTTCTTCGACCAGTACGTCATCGACGGGACCGTTCACGGATTCGAACGGCTGTTCGCCGAGTTCTCCTTGCGACTGCGTCGGATTCAGTCGGGCGTTGTGCTCGACTACGCGGCCTATGTCGTCGCCGGCCTCGCGGTCTTTCTCCTGTTCTTCTTCGTCATCGTCCCCGCGATCCCGGCGCTCGGGGGTGGGTGAGCGTTGATCCCGATCCTCTCGATCACCCTGGCGACGCTCTTTGTCGGGACGCTCGCGACGTTCGCCGCCGGACCCCGGGCCCGCTACGTCGCGGCCGCCGTGTCGGCGATCTTCCTCGCCGAGATCGCGGGAATGTTCGCCCTGTTCTCCGCCCCGGCCCTCGGGCTCGCGCTGCCGACCCAATTCGCCGAACCGGAGAGCTACCCCTGGATCCAGGTCGCCTGGCTGCACGTCAACTACACCGTCGGGATCGACGGCATTTCGCTCGTACTGATCCTCCTGACAGGGATCCTGCAGGCCGTCACCGTCGCGTATTCCTGGACGGAGCAACGCCAGCCGGCGGCCTGGTTCGGCCTCGTGCTGCTCACCTGTCTCGGCTGCTTTGGAGTCTTCGCCGCCCTCGACGTGCTGCTCTTCTTCGTCTTCTGGGAGGTCGTGCTCGTCCCGATGTTCTTCCTCATCGGGTACTGGGGAGGTCCTCGCCGCCGGTACGCGGCCCTGAAGTTCTTCATCTACACGCACGTCGCATCGGTCACGATGCTGGTGGCCCTCCTGGTCACCGCGTTCTACTCCCACAGCGCCTCGCTCGACTTCGCGAGCATGGCCGCCTCGGCGCAGACGCTCGCCCTTCCGACTCAGATCATCCTCTTCCTCTCGCTGTTCTTCGGATTCGGGGTCAAGTTCCCGATCGTTCCTTTCCACACCTGGCTGCCAGATGCCCACGTCGAGGCGCCGACCGGGGGCTCGGTGCTGCTCGCCGGCTTGCTGCTCAAACTGGGCGGCTACGGACTGATCCGGTGGGCGCTCGAGATCCTCCCCACGGGGCTTCAGCACGTGGCGCCGATCCTCTACGCCGTCGCCTTTGCCTCGATCGTCTGGGGAGCCGGTGTCTCTCTCGCGCAACGGGACCTGAAACGGCTCGTCGCGTACTCGTCGATCAATCACATGGGCATCGTCCTGCTCGCCATCGCCCTCTACTCCTCCCTCGGGCTGCTCGCCGCGGTGCTCCTCATGTTCGCCCACGGCATCGTCAGCGCGCTCCTGTTCATGGTCTCCGGGAGCGTTCACCACACCTTCGGCAGCCGGGACATCGCGACGGTCAGCGGGATCACGCCCACGGCTCCCGTGCTCTCGACGATGACGATGACCGGCGCGCTCGCCTCGCTCGGCCTGCCGGCGCTCATCAGCTTCCCGGCCGAGTTCACCGCCCTGCTCGCGACGTGGGACAAGATCGGCTTCTGGGTGCTGATCCCCCTCGGAGCGCTCGTGATCACCGCCGCGTTCTACATCTGGATGATGCAGCGGCTCCTGTTCGGCACGCCGAAGAGCATTCCGGTCGGCGCCCACGACCTGCCGTACCCCGAGGCGTTCGCCATGGGCGTGCTCGTCGTGCTGTCGGTCCTCTACGGGATTCTGCCGAATCTGCTGATCCACTTCATCCAGCTGTCGCCGGTCGCGGGGCTGCCATGACCGGGAGGTGCCCTTGACCGCGCTTCCGTGGACCCTGTTCGCCCCGGAATTGTTCCTGCTCGGCGCCGCCTTGCTGGTCTTCCTCCTCGATTCCCTGGGGATCCGGCGGCTCGAGCTGTTCGGCGGACTCGCCACCGTCGGGATCTCGATCGCCCTGCTCGGGGTGCTCGCGGACCTCCGATTTGCTCCTCTGGCGGGCCTGGCCACGGTGCCCGCGGGGAATGTCGACGTGCCGTGGAGCCCGTTGAATGCATCGCTGGTCGTCGTGACGAGCTTCGGGCTGATCTTCCAAGCGATCTTCCTGACCTCCGCCCTCCTGGTCGCGCTCGCGTCCTTGTCCCGCCGGTCCGACGAGAAGGGGGCGGCGATCTTCTTCGGACTTCTCCTGTTCGCCACCCTCGGGATGACCCTCGCCGCGCTCGCGGCGGACCTGATCTATCTCTTGCTGGCCATCGAGGTCACCGGGATCTCGACCTACCTGCTCGTCGGCTACACTCGACGGGACGCACGCGGACTCGAAGCGGCGATGAAGTTCTACATCATCGGCGCGCTGTCAGCCGCCCTCTCGTTCTTCGGGGCCTCCCTGCTGTACGCCTACTACGGCACGACGAACCTGGCCACCTTGGGAACGGGCTTCGTTTCCATGTTCCCTTCGCCGCTGGGGGGCGCCACAGGGATCGCCTTCCTCGGGTACGGATTCCTCCTCGTCGGCATCGGGTTCAAGGTCACGGCCGTTCCCTTCCACGCCTGGGCCGTCGATGTGTATGACGGGGCGCCATCGGACGTCTCGGCCTTCCTCGCCGGGGGCTCGAAAAAGGTCGGTCTGTTCGCCTACTTCGTCGTCTTCTTGGTACCGATCCTCGCCAGTCAGACGACGTTTGTCTGCCCCGGGGGGCCGACGCCCACCTGCCACTACCTGCACTCGACGTTCGGCATCCCCCTCCAGGTCCTCTTCGGACTCCTCGCCGTCGTGACGATGACCGCCGGGAACGTGCTCGCGCTCATGCAGACGGAAATGAAACGGATGCTCGCCTATTCGAGCATCTCCCAGGCCGGTTACATGCTCATCGGCCTTGCGGTGGCGACCTCCCCCGCCATCGCTGGCGCCACGCTGCAGATCTTCGCGCACGTTTTCATGAAAACCGGCGCTTTCCTCGTGGTCGCGGCCGTCGCGGGCTTCGGCATCGGAAGCCGGATCGAGGAGTGGAAGGGAGTGGGACTCCGCCACCGATGGCTCGGCGCTTCGTTCGCCGCGATGCTCCTCTCGCTCGCCGGGATTCCTCTCACCGTGGGCTTCGTCTCGAAGTTCGTCCTCTTCTCTGCCGCCGTGCAGGCCCAGGGGTGGTTCGTCTGGCTCGCCGTAGCGGGGCTCTTGAACAGCGCGCTCTCGGTCTTCTACTACGCTCGGGTCCTCCGCGTGATGTATATGGAACGGCCCGAAGTCGGATCGGCGCCCGTCCCGGCGGGGGCGGTGGTCGGCGGGTCGGACCCGCCCGCATTGACGCTCGGTGGCATCGGCGTGGGCCGGGCCACCGCGATCGGCCTCGCAACGGCGGCGGTCTTCGCCTTCGGGGTCTACCCCCAGCCGGTCCTCGCAGGACTCCAAATGGCGGCGGACCACCTCGTCCAACTTCTATAAGCTCCGGCGAACTGGCCGGACGTGGAGCGCTTCGACGTCGTCGTCGTCGGAAGTGGCCCGGCCGGCGCGACGGCGGCGCGATTCGCCGCTCGCGGAGGCGCGCGGACCCTCCTCGTCGACCAACGCCCCGAGCTCGGTCACCCGGTGCAATGTGGAGAATTTTTGCCGACGCCCGCCGAGCTCTCCGACCTGTTTCCCTGCCCCGAGGTCATCGCCGAAGCGTTCGTCGTCCCACCGGAAACGGTCCTCCATGAGACGCATGCCATGGTCTGCGTCTCCCCCCGGGGAGGCCGGTTCCGGTTTCCATTGGCAGGGTACGTGGTCTCTCGCCGGGCCTACGACAAGCGCCTCGCCCTGGATGCCGAAGGGGAGGGAGCCGAGCTCCGATTTCCCCGGGGCGTGACCCGGGTCCGCGACGACACCGTCGAGTTCGCGGGGGGCGAGCGCGTCGGAGCAAAGGTGATCGTCGGCGCCGATGGACCTTTGTCGATCGTGGGCCGGAGCGTGGGGTTCGCCCCCGACCGGGAGATGTACCGGATGATCACCGCGACGGTCCCGCTCGACGGACTGACCGAGATCGAGCTCTACTTCGGTCAGCTCGCCCCGGGCGGCTACGCGTGGCGGTTCCCCCGGGCCCATGACGCGAATGTTGGGCTCGGCGTTTCCCGGCTCCCCAACGGGTACCGGCTCGACGGGCTGCTCGATGAGTTCGTCGGGCGGAAGGCATGGGGCCCGGCCTCCGAGCGCACGCGATGGTGGGTGCCAATCGGCCCCCCGCCGGAGAGCGCGGTTCGCGGCCGGGTCCTCTTGGCCGGCGACACCGCGAATCTCGTGATGGCGACGAACGGAGGCGGGATCCCCACTGCGGTCCTCTCCGGTCGGGACGCGGGGGTCGCCGCCGCGGAACACGTCCGCGAAGGCGCCTCGCTCCTCGCGTACGACCTACTCTGGCAGGCCCACCTCGGCGAGGCGCTCGCCCGGGGGTACCGTATTAAGCGGCTCGCCGACCGGGTCATCCAGAGCGACCTCCTCGTCGCCCTGGGGATGAGATATATCGGGGGCACCGGTCTCGACGCCATGATGCGCTTGCGGTGGCCTTCCCGCCTGCGGTGGGTGAGCTCGTGACCAGCCCCGCCGAGGCCGCCACCCACGAACCTCCCTTCGAAATCCTGGTCAGCCGGGCCTTCGGCGCCGAGGCGTTCTTTGAACTCGGCGACCTGCTCCCCGAGCTCGCCGAGGACCTGAGCGGCATCGAGGACCGCCTGAAGAGCGTTCTTCAATCGGGCTATCCCCCGCTGACCGAGGCCGTGTTGTACGCATGCACCAGGGGGGGCAAGCGGCTGCGGCCGCTGCTGATGGCCGCCGCCCACCGGTCCTTGGGAGCGACCACCACGAAACCGGTCCACGCCCTCGCGGCCTCGTTCCAGCTCATCCACACGGCGTCGCTGATCCACGACGACGTGATCGACCATGCGGACCAGCGCCGGGGCCGTCCCTCGGTGCTCCGAGCGTTCGGTCTTCCGACGGCGATCGTCGCGGGCGATTATCTCTACGTCCGGGCCTTCGAGCTCGCCTCGGAATATCCGCAGGCGATCATCCTCCGCTGTGGTGAGGCCTGCGCGAGCCTCGCCGAAGGCGAAATTCTTCAGGAGGCGTGCCGGTTCGACCTGACGATCAGCCGGGACCAGTATCTCGGGATCGTCACTCGGAAGACGGCCACCATCGTATCCGCCGCGCTCGCGAGCGTCGGCGACATCGCCGGCTCGACCGCTTCGATCGTGGAGGCGCTCGCCGCCTACGGTCGGGCCGTGGGCATCGCGTTCCAGCTCCGCGACGACCTGCTCGACGCCTACGGCGAGCCGGACCTGCTCGGGAAGCCCCTCTACGCGGATTTCCGCGAGGGGAACCCGACGCTCCTGTCGATCGAGGCCTACCAGCATCTCGACGGCCGGGCCAAGACTGAGTACGAGCGCCTCTTCGCCCGCCATGAGAAGCGGCCCCGCGAGCTGCACAAGCTGCGGACGCTTACCGATCAGACCCCCGCGTCCGCGATCGTGTCGGCGGAGGGGGATCGCTGGGCCTCGGCGGCGATCCGTGCCCTCGACCCTCTGCCGCACGGGCCTTACCGCTCGTTGCTCGAGCGCCTCGCCCGGGCGGCCACGACGCGTCGCTACTAATCGCCCCAGTCGAGCGAAACCTACTTGACAGGTCGTCCCGCTTTTTGCTTCCGCACTTCCGTGCGGTGGTTCGATGGCTCATCACGTGGCACGGCCCACCTCGACCGCCGACGACGACGAGGCGGATAGCCCGAAGAGGGTCCAGCACCTCCCACCGATCTGGGAACGCTCGCTCCCGCCCCCGAGTCTTCCGATCGGGGTGGCGGGACTGGCGATCCTCACCGCCGCCGTCGGCGTTCTACTGGTGGTCTCGGGGATCCTGTTCGTACTGAACTACTACGCGAGCATCGTCGTGCCCGCGTCGCTCGTCATCTTCCACGTGGGGAACCCGGTCGGCGCGGCCGTCCTCACGATCCTGGGCGCCGTGATCGTGATCCTCTCCTCCGCGCTGTGGCACCAGGAGGTCTGGTCGTTCTATCTGACGGTCGGGTTCCTCTTCCTGGGGCTGGCGTACCTGTTCTTCACCGGCGCCATCACCTTCCTGTTCCTCATCGTCCTCGCCCTCTTCATCTACCTCATCGCGGTGCGTCATCACTTCTACTGATGCACGTACTGCTCGCACAACTGGCGCCCCGCCGGGGCGACCTCGCGGCGAACTGGGACCGGCTCGCTACCGTCGTTCGGACCCACTCGGCGGATCTCCACGTGTTCCCCGAACTGTTCCTGTTCGGCTACGCGCCAGGAGATCAAGTTCATCGGGTGGCGCTGGTCAAGGGCGATCCCACCGTCTCGGCCTTGACCGCGCTCGCGAAGGAACGCGGCGCGGGAATCCTTGTCGGTAGCCCGTGGAAGTCGGAGGATCGCCCAGGGGAGGTGCACAACGCAGCCGTGCTGGCCGGGGCCGACGGTTCGTTGCAGGTCCAGGTCAAGCGGTATCTCCCCAACTTCGGCCCATTCGAGGAGGCGACGATCTACACTCCGACCGACACCAGCACCCCGCTCGCCTTCGGCGCCCATCGTCTCGGGGTACAGATCTGCTACGATGCGTACTTCCCCGAGGTGTCGCGCGAGCTCGCCTTGCAGGCCGCGGTTCTCTTAGTGATTCTCTCGGCCGCTCCCGTCACTTCCAAGGGCCTGTTCGAAAAGGTCCTGCCGGCCCGAGCCGTGGAGAATGCGTGTCCCGTCGTCTATGTGAACCGCGTCGGGGTCGAGGATGGGATCGTGTTCGGGGGAGGCTCCCAGGCCTGGGACTCACGGGGAGAACCCCTGCCCACAGAATCGCTCCCCCTCGCGGGGGGCGCGAAGGAAGAGAGGTTGGACCGCGTCGAGATCGATCTCGAGGAGGTACCCCGATGGCGACCGTTCCGTCCGGTGCTCCGAGATGTCGCTCACCGGACTCCGACCCGCGCCCGTGGGCCGGTCGGGCATCGTCCAGATTGACGGGTCGAACTTCCTCCTTATAGCCCGGCGAGTACCGAAGACGCGATCGATGGCCCGGAACGCCACCCTCGCCGAGCAACTCGCCTCGAAACAGCGCGAGATCTCCGTGGCGGAGTTCTTCGAGCGGAACCGGCAGATCCTCGGCTTCGACAATCTCCAGCGCGCGCTCCTCACCGCCGTGAAGGAGTGCGTGGACAACGCCCTGGACGCGTGCGAAGAGGCCGGCGTCCTTCCCGACATCTCCGTCGATATCGCCAAGGACGATTCTGGTCCCGACCGATACCGGCTCGTCGTCGCCGACAATGGTCCGGGGATCCTGAGACGGGAGCTTCCGAATGTCTTCGGACGGCTCCTCTACGGCTCTCGATTCCATGCGAACCGGCAATCACGAGGGCAACAAGGGATCGGCATCTCAGCCGCCGTGCTCTACGCGGGACTCACGACCGCTCGGCCGGCGAAAATCACTTCCAAAGTCGAGGAGGAAGAGGCGGCGCACGTCCTCGAGATACTCGTCGACACCCAGCGGAATCTCCCGAAGGTAGTGAGCGACGAACTCGTGCTCTGGGACCGACTCCACGGCACCCAGGTCGAGCTGCTCCTGAAAGCGAGGTACGTGCGGGCTCGCCAATCCCCCCTCGAATATCTGCGGGGGACGGCGATCGTCAACCCCCATGCCCGCCTCGTCCTGACGGAACCCGACGGGACGCGGATCACTTTCGAGCGGGCCTCGACGGAAGTGCCACCGGTCTCCAAGGAGGTTCTCCCGCACCCCTATGGCCTCGAGCTCGGCGAGCTCTCGGCGATCCTCAAGCAGGCTCGGGAGAAGCGCCTCTCGGAGGCGCTCCCAAAGCACCTCGCGGGGGTGACTCCGCGCGCCCTCAAGGAGATTCTCGTTCAGGCCGGTCTCTCGGGGCGAGATGACCCGGCGCGGATCCACGGCACCGAACTCGAGGCCCTGCTGACCGCCCTCCACGCAGTATCCCTCCTGCCGCCATCGGCGGAGTCCCTCTCGCCGATCGGCTCCATATTGATCAAGCGGGGGTTGAGGAACGTTCTGGGCGAGCTCCGGCCCGATTTCTATGCACCGCCGGTCAGTCGACCACCGAAGATCCGAGCCGGCGCCCCCTTCCTCGTCGAGGTAGGACTGGTGTACGGCGGAGCGCTTCCGCCCGATCAGCCCATCCAACTGCTGCGGTTCGCCAACCGGGTGCCACTGCTCTTCCAACAAGGCGCCTGCGCCATCACCTCGGCAGTCGAGACCGTCGATTGGAGACGCTACGGTCTCGACCAGCGCGGCGGGCAGGGCCTGCCCACCGGTCCGTGCATCCTCCTCGTGCACGTCGCGTCCACGCGCGTCCCATTCACGAGCGAGTCCAAGGAGGCGGTCGCCGAAGACTCGGAGATCGTGAAGGAGCTCCAGCTGGCGCTCCAAGCGATCGCCCGTCATCTCAAGTCGCACATCTCCCGGCAGGTCCGGCGGGAATTCGCCTCGGAAAAATTCACCATCATCCGTCGGATCCTCCCTCAGATCGCCGAAAAGGCCAGCCATCTCACGGGCAAGCCCGTCCCGGACCTCACGCCGGTCATCACTGAGATCATGAACGTCGTGACCTTGGAGACCACCCTGTCCGAGAAGGAGGCGGCCCCGGGGCTCACCGTGACGATCACCAACTACACTCCCCGGGCGCGGGTGCTCGAACTCTTCGCGGAGATGCCACCCGAGCTCACCGCGGCGCTCCGTCCGGTTCCTGCGCCCGACGGGACCGACCCCGCCCTCGGTCGGGCCTGGTGGACCCTGCCGAAGCTCCTGCCGAACGGGCGGACGGAAATCCAGCTCCGGTGGTCGAAGGCGCAAGAGTGCGATGCCTCCGACTTCGATTGGTATGTCGCCGGCGTGGACGAGTCGCACCTGCTGGGCGCGGACGCGTTGCCCGGGGACTGGGAGGTCCGGCTGCCCCGACAGGTCGTCGAAGCGGTCGAGGCCGCAGAGGTCGCAGGCGTGGTCCAGGGCGGGACGGGAGAAACGGAGGTGGACTACGATGGCGCCGAAAAAGCCGCCGCGCTCGAAGAAGACGACTGAGCCGGAGGAGGAGGTCCGGGTCGACGCCCTCGCGCCGACGCTCGAGCTCGCGGCGCAGATCCACGCCCAGCTGACGAAGGGCGAAGTGCCCCGGATGCGGCTCCCCCTCCGAACGAAGCAGAACATCCAGTTCCAGGTCAAGGAGGGGGTCTGGCGCCTGGGTCGCAGCACCGGCACCCGCTCGGCACGGAAGCTCGATGGCGCGCTCATGCTCCTCCGCACGTTCTACCTGGTCGATTTCATCCACGAGATGGCCCGAGACCGGAAGACGTCGACCCTGCGCGAACTCTACTACATCTCGGAGCAATGGAAGGACGCGAAGTTCCACAGCGAGGACGAGTCCAATCTCCTCATCGAGGACCTGGAGGTCCTGTGCACCCGGCTCCGAGAGGATTTCCGGCTGCACCCCGAGGAGAACGGCGCCTCCGTCATCGGCGACCTGACGCTCGAGGAGACGAACCGGAAAGGCGTGGTGAAGCGATTCAATTGCCGGGACGATGTCGGCGACGGGGGCTACGCCCTTCCCTTCAACGTGGAGAAGGAGAAGATCCGTTTCCGGGCTACGGGCGCGAAGTTCGTCCTGGCAATCGAGTGCGGGGGCATGGTCGACCGGCTGGCCGAGAACGGCTTCGACGAGGAGCAGAACGCCCTTCTGCTCCATCTCAAAGGGCAACCCGCCCGATCGACGCGCCGGTTCCTGAAGCGGCTCAACGAGGAGCTCAAGCTCCCCGTCGTGGTCTTCACCGATGGGGACCCGTGGTCGTTCCGGATCTTCGCCTCGGTGGCGTACGGGGCCATCAAGACGGCCCACATCTCGCACTACCTGGCCACGCCCGGCGCGGAGTTCCTCGGCGTTACTGCCTCCGATATCGAGAACTACGAGTTACCGTCGGACGCCCTCACGGAGCAGGACACGAAGGCCCTCCACGCGATGCAGTCCGACCCGCGGTTCGGGACGGCGGAGTGGCGGAGCGAGATCGACCTCATGCTCAAGAACGGGAAGAAGGCCGAGCAGCAATCGCTCGCGAAGTACGGGCTCAACTACGTGACCGAGACGTACCTGCCCGAGAAGCTCGCTGAGATGAACGTGCTCTAAGTATCGGCGGGGGGCGTCGGCCGTCAGGCCGGGACGCCGAGCGCCGCGCGGCCCTCGGGGGTTAGCAACCGGGACTCCTCGCCCTTCGGAAGGTAGAGGCTATGCCGCCCGGGCAACGTGAGCCGGTGCCAATCGATCCCCTGGTCGCGAAACTCTTCGGGTTCGAGCATGGTCGTTCCGGCAGCTCGTCGCCGCTGGGGGCCGGGGGTTCCCTGGCCCGAAACCAGCACCAGCGTGTCGAACGCCTCCTCGTAATGGACCCACTCCCGAGGGACGACCACGCGCAGGCGCACGAGCTGCGGCCGAAGCTTCGCTTCGGTCTCGGTCTCGGTGCGGGCAAAGATCGCGTACTCGAGGCTGGCGACGCGGACCGTCGACTCGTAATCGAAGTTCTTGCCCGCGAATTGGAGGACGTTCATAGACAACGTCTCGTCGTCGACCATGCGCGGCACCCACCGGGGATGAATACTTAATTCGGGGGTGGCCGACGCGCGCAACGCTACCGTCCTCTCGGCGGTGTTCGAACGCCGGGGGAGCGGTTATAACCCGAGGCGAATACCCCGCCTCGTCCTCGAGCGCGAACTGGATGAAACGGAGCTCCCGGGTTTGGAAGAAGCGCGGCCACATGCGCTGGAAGTGGCGTAAGAAGCGGATGCGCCGCCGGAAACACGCCCAGAAGATGCGCAAGCAGTAGTCGTCACTCGGGTCGGAACGGCCCTGACGTTCTCCTCCCCGAGGGAGTCACCAGCCGAGGCGGTCCAGCGCGCGCGCCTCCTTCGTGGCCTTCTTCCACTGCTTGTAATGGTCCTTGCAGAGCGGGGCGCGTCGTCCTTCTTCGGAGAGCTGGGGGAACGCCTTGCGGACCTCGGTCCGGGCCAGGGACCGGACCGAAGGTCCGCCGCAGCCGGCGATGGCGCAGGGCGTTGTGTCTGCGACGGCTTCGGAGGGCGTCATCGCCGCCCGGCTTCTCGAAGCCCCTGCACCACCAGCGAGGGCACGTCGTACGGGAACTCGGCGACGGTGGCGCCCGCCGTCTGCAACGCGGCGAGCTTGCTCTGGGCCGTCCCGCGGCCCCGGGCGATGATCGCACCGGCGTGGCCCATCCGCTTCCCCGGGGGGGCCGACCGGCCGGCAATGTACGCGACGACCGGTTTGGTGAAGTGGTGCCGAAGGTACTCGGCGGCCTCCTCTTCCGCGGTGCCGCCAATCTCCCCGACCAGCACGAGCAAGTCGGTGTCCGGATCCTGCTCAAAGAAGGGCAACGCATCGACGAAGCTCGTGCCGACGACCGGGTCGCCCCCGAGGCCGATACAGGTGCTCTGGCCGAGCCCGATCTCTTTGATCCCGTTCACGATCTCGTAGGTCAGCGTCCCGCTGCGCGAGATCACACCGACGCGGCCAGGACGAAAGACGACGTTGGGGATGATGCCGACCTTGGCCTTCCCCGGGGCGCCAATCCCCGGGCAGTTCGGCCCGATGATTCGGACGCCCCGAAGCCGACCGTAGTGATACATGGTGAGCATGTCGTGGAAGGGGATGTGCTCTGTGACGATGACCACGAGAGGGAGACCCGCATCCGCCGCTTCGATGAACGCATCCTTCGCGAAGGGGGCCGGCACGAAGATCACCGACACGTTCGCCCCGGTCTTCTCGACGGCCTCCGCGACGGAGTCGAACACTGGCACGCCTTCGACCACGGAGCCTCCCTTCCCCGGCGTAACGCCGGCCACGACCTGGGTTCCGAACGCCTTCATCTGGACCGTATGCGCGGTGCCCTGGTGCCCCGTGATGCCCTGCACGACCACTCGTGTGTCCGCGTCGACCAGGACGCTCATGTCGCCGACCTCGCCGATGGCCTCGAGGCCTCGGCCGCGACGACCGCCTGTGCCGACGCCTTGAGGTCGGACAAGGCGGTGATCCCGGCCGAGTGGAGAATGGCCCGTCCCTCCTCCTCGTTATTCCCGCGGATCCGCGCGATGAGGGGGAACCGGTCCGACTCGGGGACTAGCGTCATCGCGGCCACGAGGCCCCGGGCCACGGTGTCGCACCGAGTGACCCCGCCGAAGATGTTGAGGAAGACCACCGACGGGTGGGCCTTCGCCATCAGAAGGGCGGCCTCCGTGACCTTCGCGGGGTCGTCGGTGCCCCCCAGGTCTAGAAAGACCCCGGGCCGCCCGCCGAACTGCCCGAGCACATCGAGCGTCGCCATCGTCAGGCCCGCTCCGTTGGCGATCACCCCAATGTCCCCGTCCAATTGGACAAACGCGATCCCCTTTTCCCGCGCGATCTCCTCGAGCGGGGTCCGGTCGTCGCGGAGGTCAGCATACTCCGGATGTCGGAACCCCGCATCGTCCTCGATGATCACCTTTGCATCGAGGGCAACGAGGTGGCCGTCCACGACCGCTAGCGGGTTGATCTCGACCAGCTCGGCATCCTCTGCCTGGAACGCTTTCCAGACGGCGTCGAGGAGTCGACCGAGCTCGGTAGACGCCGGCGTCGAGAGGGCGAAGGCCCCGCCGACACGACGTTTCTCGTAGGCCGTAAGGCCGACGAACGGATGGATCGGCAAGTGGACGAGCTGATCGTCGGCCATCGATTCGATCTCGACGCCGCCCTGCCCGCTGGCGAGGAGCACCGGCAGGCGAGCGGTCCGATCGAGGGCGATGGAGAGGTAGAGCTCGCGGCCCACGACGACTTTCGGCTCGAGTAGGAGCTCCTTCACCGTCTCCCCTTTGAACTCCATCCCGAGCATCCCGACCACCACCGAACGGAGCTCCTCGGAACTGGCGGCGAACCTCACCGCCCCACCCTTCCCTCGCCCGCCGGCCAGAACCTGGGCCTTCACGACTACCGGCAGGGCGACCGCGGCTGATCGGACCGCTCCGTCGGCCTCTTCGACGCTCCGAACGACAACCCCTGTGGGGACTGGAATACCGCACCGACGGAAGATTTCCTTGCCCCGCCACTCGGCGAGCTTGACCACCCGATTCCCTCGGGCGCGCCCGAGCCGGCCCCCTTATTTATCCCACCGGGGGTCCGCGTCGCTGGAGAACCGTTCGGTGTCCGACCTGTTCCTCGGGCTGCTGATCTTCAGCGCCCTCTTTGCCATCGTAGACCCGATCGGCATGCTCCCCTTCTACGTTGCACTCACCGACGGATTCAGCCCTACCGACCGTACCTACGTCATCCGTCGCTCCACCGTGTTCGCCACCGGACTCTTGGTGGGGTTCGCGGTCTTGGGCCGCTATGTGTTCCTCCTGCTGAACTTCACGATCTACTCGTTCGAGATCGCGGGGGGAGCGCTTCTGTTCGCGATCGCCTTCGACATGCTCTTCGGTGAATCGCCTCGAACGAAGCTGAGCCCCCTCGACCGGGAAGAACTCCTCTCCCGTCGGGAGGAAGTAGGGATCGTGCCGCTCGGCATGCCGCTGCTCGCCGGTCCGGGGGCGCTTTCGACCGTCATGATCTACGCTCAGCTCACGTACGGAAGCCTCACGGGGACGGTGGCCCTCTACGTCGCCATCGTGCTCGTCATGATCGTGAGCTTCGTGGTGCTCCGTCTGGGCGTCCAGATCCTGGGGCGGGCCGGCCGCGTGGGCGCCATCGCCGTCAGTCGGGTCATGGGCCTGTTGCTCTCGGCGATCGCAGTGCAGTTCGTCATCAACGGCGTCGTCGGGGCGTTCGGGATCCACGTCCCTTAGCCGCGCCCGCCAGAGGTCGGAACGCGAGGTCGCGGCCCAGCTCGTCGAGGAGTCGTCCCGCCACCTCGGACTTGGGTCCCCGGATCCAGTGGCTCCGGCCGTCGCGCCGCAAGAGCAGCACCTCGGCCTGAGCGGACCCCATCACGGCCCGATCGTTTCCAACGACCGCGTCGAGTCCGGTCTCTTCGAGGAGCTTCCGGGTGTGCTCCCGCAATTCGTCGGGCGTTTGGCGACTCACGAGCTTGAACCCCACCACGATGCCGGGTGGGGGAACCCGTCGCCGGACTTCCGGCAAGATCTTGGGGGCCGGTCCGAGCGCCAACGTCAACCGGGGAGTCGTCCTCGAATCGATCTTCTCCGGCCGGGCTCGAACGGTGTAGTCCGCCAGGGCCGCGGGAATCCACACGGCGTCGGCCGCTTCGAGGTTCTTGGACTGCGCCGCCACCAGCCGCCGGAGGTCCGCCACCGAGGACCAACGCAGCTCGGGAAGAAACGACGGGAGCGGCGCCGTCGCCGCACCCATCCAGAGCGAAACGAGCGCCCCGCGATAGTAGCCCTGCGTCGCGAGAGCGATCGCGGTTTCTCCGCTGCTCTCGTTCGTGACCGATCTCACGTCATCGATCGGCTCGTGAGAGGCGCCGCCGATCACGATCACCCGTCGACCCGCCCACGGGCCCCGGCCCAGGCGATGGAGTACAGCTGCGGCGACCTCCTCCGGGGAAGCGACCTTTTCCTCGTTTTCCTCCCGACGGGGTTCGACAAGCTCGACGCCCCACGCTCTCAGCTGCTCGAGATTGGCGCGAACGGCGGGGTTCGACGCCATGTTCGCGTGCATGGCGGGGGCGAGGAGGATCGGAACGTGACCGCCCAGCGCGACGGAAGCAAAGGAGGTGACCGGCGTGTCGTCGATGCCGTGAGCGATCTTCGAGATCGTATTCGCGGTCGCCGGTGCGATGAGGAGCAAGTCCGCCTTCGCGTCCCCGGAACCGATCCATGTCACGTGCTCCACGTCACCCGTCAGCTCGGTGATCGGTGGATGCCCGCTGGCGAATCGAAGGCTCTCCGGCGTCACCAGCCGGGTCGCCTCTGGCGACATCACCACGCGTACGTCCGCTCCGTGGCGAATCAGCTCGCGAACGATGCGCGGAACCTCGATCGCCGCGATAGACGCCGACACCCCGACGATGATCCGGCGCCCGGCGAGCAATTGGGAGCGTCGACCTCGGATGGCCTCGCTCGGATGCATCGACTGCCTCGGGTTCCCAGACCCGCGTCGGGGCCGTCGACCCTGGGGTGCCGGCAGCGACCCGTGACATATAGCGCGGCTCCAGCCGCTCCCCCGCGGGCTCTTTATCTGCCCGGTCGGCTCGCGCACGACGTGTCCCCCGATCACCCATCGAGTCTCCCCCCGGAAGTATCGAAGGGAGAACCGGAGGGTCCGCCCGCCCGCGACGAACCCCTGATGCCACTGCCGGTGCTGGTGAATCGCTCCCTCGACACCCCCGAGCCGTCGCCCCTCCCCGACCAACCTCCCCCGGAACCGCGGCGGGTCCCCCGCGGTGTGGTCGCGTTCGACCTCGACGGGACGATCCTCGACGACCTGAACCACATCAGCGAGGTCGCGGCCGATGTGATGGCGACGGCGTTTGGTACTCCGGTCGTTGAGGCGCGCATCCATTATCTCGCTACGACCGGCCTGCCGTTCGAAGCCCAGCTCGCGCAGCTCTACCCCGACGTGTCTGCCTCGGAACGCCACGGGGTGGCCGTCCTCTTCCACCAGCGGAAGGCGAAGGAGGCCTATGGCACGGCCCATCCGTTCCCTGAGGTGCCGCGCGTCATCAAGCGCCTCTCGCAGGAGAAGTGGACCCTGGTGATCTCCACCGGGGCCGAGCGTGAGATCGCCGACCTCCTCCTCGAGCGCGAAGGGATCCGTTACTGGTTTGAGGCGGTCCTCGGGGCGGGCCAGGGAACGAAACGCGAGCATCTCGCCGAGTACCGACGCCGGTACCCCGACGTGCCGGTCTTTCTCGTGGGGGACTCCCGGTTCGACATGGAGGCCGCGTCGTCGGTCCCGGGAGTGACGGCGCTCGGTCGCGCCTCGAGCCTTCCCGGATGGGCGCTCGCGCCGAAGGACCTCCAGCAGTGGGGGGCCGTCTGGGCCAACCATTCGCTCTCGGAGCTTCCGCAGGCCCTCGCCCGCCTCGAGCGGGCGCCAGCGGGCCGAGCCCGTCGGCCCGGGCCTCGCAAGAGGTAGGGCCGGGACCGAGACTCTCCGGGGACGGGGGGAGGCCCCGTCCTCTTTTGAACCCGGGTCGAGGGATCCACAGTCCCCCAGGATAGGCCAGACTACCCCATCCCGGCCGTACGGCGAACGACAGTGGGCCGGGAGAAAAGGGTTTGCGCGGACTCCCGGCGCTCGGGGGCGCCGGCGGCCGCCGACCTCAGGTCAGTTCCTGGGCCCACCGGGCCGGGCTGTACCACGAGGACCGGGCCCGGACCGAACCATCGTCGCCGAGGTGGACCCGCACGCCGGCGGAGCGCCCGAACGCCGTGAACTCGAGCGAGTACCAGAACACGTCCCAGCCGCCGGCGGGGCTCGGCCGGGCCTCCCCGAAGTGGTACGTCTGGCCGAACATCGGACTCTCCTCCCGGGCCGCCGCGAAGGTACGAGCGAACGCTTCCTCGCGAGTCACGACGGGACCGGCCCCCGCGGGCGCGTCGGTCGGCACGTCAATCGTCCACGGACCGCCGACGATTCCCCGGCCGAACCGGTACTTCGCGTAGGTGGTGCGCTCGCGGCCTCCGACCAGGTCCTCGCGGAGCAGGAGCCAGTTGATCGGATTCCCCGTCGGCACCGGGACCGAGAACTCCGGCCGCTGCCGGAGGATCCGGCCGATCCAAAAGCGCGCCGCGAGGCGCAGGCCGAAGTAGGCGAGGAAGAACCCGGCGAGCCCCCAGAGCGTCCAGGTGTAGTATTCGAACGACACGTGGTTCCGTTCGACCCCGAGGAGCAGGTAGAACGCGACCACCGACACTACGAGAGTGACGAAGTTGATCGCCCGGTCGGCGTCCAGCTCGAGCTTCCGTTCGGAAAAGGGGAGGAAGGGCGGGACGGAGAAATGCGTCAGCCCGTCGAGGAAGATGTGGGCCAGCCCGGCGGCTTCCATGACGACGAAATACACCCACGGGTTGCCCGGGGCGATGTGCGGCGCGACGAGGAATCCGCCGACGCCCGCCACGAGGGTCACACCGAAGAGCGAGTGAGTGATTCCATGGTGCCGGAGGATCGGGAACCGCCGCGCGAGCGGGAAGAAGAGCACGTCCCCGTCGGGGAGTCCCCCCGCGATCGCACCGGCGGCCAGGTACTGGGGCGCAAAGCCGGTGATCCCGTAGGCGATCAGGTAGGCAACGAGTACGTGCGTGAACAGGTCCATCGGTGCTCGCGCCGGCCTCTACACGAGGCTCTCTTCCATCACTTCGACGGACTCGACGCCGGCGACCTTCGCGAAGGCCTCCTCCACGGTGTCGAGGATCCCTCCGGTGTCCGGCATCGCGGCCGCGACCAGGAGGGCCTTGAGCCCGAAGGCGATGTCCTTGATCTGCATCCCGCGGATTCGCACGCCCGTGGGTACGGCGCCCTTCACGCCGGAGGCGACGGCGTCCATATCCGTCTCCACGCCGTGCGGCATCAACCGGAAGAGCACCATGACCTCGCCCATGCCTCGCTCCGGTTCAAGGACCCACGAAGCCGCAGTTCTTGCACTTGTACGGCACGCTCTGGTCCCGGCAGCGTGCGTCGCGTCCGATGGTCTCCACGCCGCACGACGGACAGAGAAAAGCGGTCGCGCCACGTCCGGCGAGGCCCCGGCCGCACGAGGTGCATCGGAGGTCTGCCCGCGCGATCATCGGTTCGGTCCGGAGGGCTAGCGAACCCGCCGGCCCCGACGGCGCGCGCCCACCACCGAGCCCCATATAAAGAACGCCGCGGCGAGGGCGGCAATCCCCACGCCGACGTCGAGCGCGTAGTTCGGCGGCGGGCTCGTGATGTAGAATTGCGCGGAAAGCTCCTGGACGCCCCCGACGAACGTGACCAACCCATGCTGCGGCGCCACCGAGATGGCGATCGTGTGCCACCCCGGCGCCAGGCTTTGCGGCACGTAATCGAAGGTGAACGTATACGAGCCGTTGGCCGCGATCGCGGGGACCGACACCTGGCCCACGGGCGTTCCGTCGACGGTGACGGTCATGTTGAACCCCGCCACGGTCGTCGCGCCGGCGATGAGCGTGCCCGACAGAAGGTACGGTTGCACCACCTGGATCGATAGGGTCAGGTTGCTCGATGCGTGGGCGCTGTGGTAACTCGAGGTCAGCTCGACGTTGACCTTCATTGCCTCCGTCAGGTTGGCCGCGGTGAACCGAAGGACCGCTTGCCCGTTTGCGAGGGTTCCTGTCGCCGGCCGGATCGACGCGGTCGAGACGTTCGCTCCGCTGACCGTGGCGTTGTACGTGATGTTCCCGACCTGGGTCCCGCTCAACGTGAACGCCGGGCCCCCGGTGCCGGTGACGACGTACTGGACCTGGAGCCCCCGACCCACGACGGTGGGGCCGGAGATCGCTCCCATGAGGGCAGGATAGTTCGGCGTCGCATGGGCCGGCGCCGGCACGGTCCATGCGACGCTGACCATCAGCGCCACTACAGCGAGTCCGGCGAGGCGCCGGAGCCGTCCGATCCGTTCAGCCAACGGGTCCATTAACGCTCACCTCCGGAGCCACCGCCGGGTCCGCGACCACCGGAACGCCAACACCACGCCGAGGAACGCCCCCGCCGGAATCAGGGCGAGGAGGGTCCAGCCCCAGTCGGGGATCGCCGGCGGGGCGCCGACGTTCGGGCCGCCGAGGGTCAGCCCTCCGGGCGCCGCGACGGAGGCGATGGACACGGGGAGGTCGGTTGACGCGACGATGTTCCCCGAGGAGTTGAGGTCGCGTGCCTGCACGATCACGCTTCCGGGCGGCTGTGCGTAGGCGGACGTCGACAGCACGACCGTGAACGCGATGGATTCGCTCGGCGAGATGCTGAAGGTCGGGGGCGCCGCGACGGCGCCCTCGCGGAGCTGCACCGTCCAGCCGAGCTGCACCAGCTGGACCGTGTTGAGCACGCTGACCTGGGCCGTGTAGGGCGTGTTCCCCGTGTTGACCACGACGAAATGGACGGAGGCGCTCGATGGAGCGACCGCGGTACCTTGACCCGATTGCGGAGCGACCGCGATCGCCGGCACCGGAACGATCGAGACCGTGGGAGCCGGCAGGGCGGTGCCGATGGTCCTCGATGGGTTCGACAGAAGGACGGCACCGAGCACGACCGGGGCATGGTTCGTAGCCGTTCCGTAGGGGACCTGGATCCGTACGGTGCCGCCGCCGGTCGAGTTCCCGGGCCCGACCCCAAGGGTCATCGTGGCGGGGGTGAAGGTGAAATTCCAGCCCGCCGGATCGCCGAAGAACCGGAACGTTACCGGCTCGTCGCCGGTGTTCTGGACCGTGAACGCGAACGTCGCGCTCCCGCCGTCTGGGACCGTGGCGGAATCCGGCACCAGTGTCGCCAACGTGACGGCCGGCGAGAACTGCGGCGTCAGCGCGAGATTGGTCGCCTGATTTCCGCTGAGCAGCGACACCGTGCTGTTCGCCAGCGTGACCGCGGCCCGGCCATAGGGCGACGCGGTGGCGTTGGCGGAGACCTTCCAGACTCCCTGCGGCAGGACCCATGTCTGCGGCGAACCCACCGGGCTCCCGGGGGCCGTCCAGGAAAGCCCCCGCACGTCCGTCCAGGTGACATTCCCTGTCGCGGCGGTCGGGATCCCGCTCGGGGGGTTGAGAGTGAGCACGTCGGACCAGGCCGGCGCGAGCGGGACGGTGATGTTCGCCGAGGGGAAGGGGACGGTGATCTTGGACAGCGCCGCGACGAACCCCGACCCCGAGCCGCCGGTCGCGTAGAGGGTATAGATTCCCGGAACGACGGCCGCGGTGAAGCTCCCGCTCGTCGTCGACACGATCGTCACGGCGAGGGACGGATACGGGCCCATCAGCCGGACCGTGCCCGACAGGGTCAACGGGGCCCCGTTCCAGAAGAACTGGCCCGCCAAGGCGGCGGCCTGGTAGCTGACCGTGAGCGGTACGGTGCACCGGGAGGCGGATACGCCGACGGAGCAGGCCGTCCCCACGACCACGTCATACGTCGCGTACCGAAGCACGCCGTTCGCCGTTGTGGGAACGGTCACGTGGAGTGACGGAACATACGTGAGATTCGTCGACGCGCCCGGAAGGTTCAGCGAGACGACGCCACCCACCGCCACCGAGTAAAGCTGGGAGCCATCGGGTCCGGTCCAGTAGACCGGCGCCGTCAGGTTGATCAACTGCTGGTCGGCGCCGACGAGCCGGGCCGACAGGGCCGTGCCACCGCTGATCGATACGGTGGGGGTGGCCACGCCGGTGGCGTTCACCGAGATATGGGTGAGCGCAGAGTAGTTCACGCCGACAACGACGGCGGATCCGTAGACCGAGTACACTCCCGGGGCCAGGAGAAAGCCGCTCTCGTAAACGGTACCGTTGACCGTGAGATTGAACGGGGGCGAGTAGACCCTCAGATGGACCGACGAGGCGGCCACCCCCGTCGGAAGGTTGAGCGTGCCGTGGGTGGTGACCTGCCGGTAGAGTTGGAGCCCGAGGTTGACGGTCCCGCTTCCCAACGGGAGCGTCAGGTTGACCGGCTGCGGGGGGACGTACACCCCGACGCCCGAGGGCGGCGGGGCCCATGCCGTGATCTGATAGCTCCCGGGGGCGAGCGACAGCGAGATCGCGGCGCCCCCCGACGCGGTCTGGCTCTGGGCGGGCGCACTGAGCGCCGTGGCATTCAGGTGCAATGTTCCGCCGGACGGAAGGCCCGACACGGCGACGTTGAGCGTGTCGTTGAAGAGCGGCAGGACCACCCGAGTGAGGGCCGACAGTTGGCCGACGGATAAGCCGCAGGCCCGGTAGGTTCCGAACCCGGTCGCCTGCGTCGCGAGGCAATACGTGGTCTGCGGCTGGGCCGTTGGGAGCAAGAAGCCCGCCACGCCGCTGCGGTCCGTCAATGTGCTGACCGTGCCTCCGGCGGGATTCACGGTGAGGTACACCGCGGCGGCCACGGCGGGGTAGACCGTCACCCGAGAGGGGAGGAGCGCCCCCACGGTCGTGATGAAATGGAATGCCGACGTCAGCGGCAACGACACGGTAGTGGTCCGGGTCAGGTCGACGAAGCCTACCCCGGAGTAGTTGCCAGCGCCGCCGGAGATACCAACCGCCACGGCTTGGAGGCTGTAGTTCCCTACCGGGGCCATAACCGACCAGGCGCCGGAAGAGTTCGCGAAGAAGGTCAATTGGTTGCCCGTAGAATCGAAGAGGGAGAGTTGCGTCGCGCTCAGTTGCGAGCTCGCGACGCCGCCCGGCAGCGTCGACTGTCCCGAGAGGCGGGCCGCCGCGAAAATCTGGAGGGGTGCGACGGAGATGCGGGCTCCCGTGCTCGCAAGATACGCGCTCTCGAACCCGGCGAGGAAGGTGGCGCCTACCGGTCCGTACCCGTAGATTGAATAGTTGCCGGCGGGCACGTTCGAGTGAATGTAGCCAGTCGAATCGGTGGTGAAAACGAGGCTCGCGGAGCCTTGGGGAATCTGCCCGATGGCTCCGCCGGAGGTGCCTCGGATCGGCGTCATCCGGACCATGAAGCTGGGCACCGCGGCGCCCCCCGCCGTGACCTCGAAGTCGATTGGCACGACGGGGATCAACTTGAGATTCCGCGTCACGCTCTTGTTCGTCTCGTTCATCGAGAGCCCCGAAGCGTTCGAGGCGAGGTTGATGCCCCGTTGCGCCGAGAGAGTGTAGTTCCCCGGGACGAGGTTC
Organism: Thermoplasmata archaeon; assembly: GCA_022749815.1. GTDB lineage: Archaea > Thermoplasmatota > Thermoplasmata > Lutacidiplasmatales > UBA184 > JAKIWV01. The sequence goes on along the minus strand of JAKIWV010000003.1, from coordinate 233,853 downwards.
ACGAAGGTGTATCCGCCCGACGGGGTGGACGAGGTCTGCCGCACCGAGCTTCCGCTGGAGAGCGTCACGGTCGCGCCGGCGGCGAGCTGCCCCCCCTCGAGGGAGACCGTTCCGGAGAGTTTCAGCGGGACGAGACCGGCCGTCGCGCTGGCGGACTGACCGGGCAGGACCACGACTCGACCCTGCGAGAAGTGCGTTCCGGCGGTCTGGACGGTGAAGTTGTAGACGCCCGGTGCCACGTCGGTCAGTCGGAAGCTTCCGCCGATATCGGTCGTCGCCGAGTAGGTATCCAGACCGTGGCCGCCGAGGGTCACGTTCGCCCCACCGACGACCGTGTCTCGTTGCGGATCGAACGTGCTGTTCCCGGTGCTGTTCCAGAACACGAAGCCGTTCACCGTGCCGGGCTTGAGCACAATCGTCTGGTACATGCGGGGCGCCGCGAGGCTGAACCCGAGGGCGGGGCTCACGTAGAAAGGGATCGATTCGAGGCGCTTCGAGCCGTTTTGGGCGAGGCCTTGGAGCGGACCGGCCGACACCTGGACTGTCACATTGCCGGGGGGCAAGGTCACGGCGTACGACCCGTCGCCCGTCGTGACCACGGTCTGGTGGGGAGTTCCCCAGCCATCATAGACCGTTAACCGCGCGCCCGCGACGGGGGTTCCGTCGGGGAGGATTACGGTACCCGAGAGGGGCTGGCCGGGGTAGTATTGCAGGATCGCTTCTCCGCCGCTGAAGTAGCTCGTGCTCGAAAGATCGAAGGTGCCGTTCCCCGGCGCCGCGAGGGCCGGCGCCTCGCGTACGTTCGCTGCGATCGGGCAGGCGGGGTTCTTCTGGCTCGCCGGGGTCGGACAGTAATAGCCGGTCCGGTAAGCTACTTCGAAATGCGCCAGCATCCACCCGGGCTGCGGGGTGTAGCTGGCCAGGGAGCCCTGGAGGCCAGGGATCCCGGCGGTGAGGCCGATGTCGGTGCCGTTGTACCCCATGAAGATCCGGTAAATCATCGAGTGGTAGAACGGCGGGAGCTGATTCAATACGTAGTTGACGACCGAGACAGTCGGCGGAACATTGCCGACCGGGTAGACGTTCCCGTCGGAACCGACGGCCGCAATGGTGTAGTACGAGGTGGGCGCGCCGGACGTCCCGATGACCCGAGCCGTCAGGTCGGCCGGTGCGTAGAAGATCCCCGTGTTGGTCCCGCTAAACGGATACAGTCGGCTGTCGACCATGGCATACCGGATGGTCCAGCCCGTGTAGGCCTGGACATCGTTGTAGACCTGCACGACGCTCGACGCGGGCAGCGTGGTCGCGAGAAACCAGCTCGTCGCGTCGAACATCGCGTTGATCGGGTCCAGATTGGCCGGATTGACGGGGAGATACCTCTCCGGGTGGGCGATCACGAGGGGAACGTCCGCCGAGGTATTGGCCATCAGGGTGTGGAGTTCCGCGAGGTTGACCCCGTCGGAAGCGAGCAACTGATTGAGCGTGGGAGGGAGGTAGGTGTCGCCGGAGGCGCGCTCCTCCGCCTGGAGTAGGGTGACGGTCAACACCCCGATGGCGAGGGATTCGTTCTGCGCCAGCAGGAAGTTCCCTGCCGGGACGATGCCGTTCTGGAAGTTGTCCGCGACGGATGGGTGTTGCCCCTGGCTGATCGCTTGGAACCCGTAGTCCCACCAGCTGATGAAGGCCGGTCGGGAGGAGTAGGCCAGATTCGTATCCTGGGCCGCCAGCCAGTTGTATCCGGCCTCGTCGTACTGGCTCGGCGTGTCGAGCTGGGTGCCGGCCGCGCCGAAGTAGTACGTGGAAGCATTCGTCGAAGAGGTGCGCAGAGCCGGGGGCAACGCGCCGAAGACTTGGCTACTGTAGGTGCTCTTGCTATTGTACGGAATCCCGGCGTCCACCGAGTACCAGACGTTCGGGACCAACACCACGACGACGAGGAGGAGCACCAGGATATGCCGAGCCTTGAATGCCCGCCGAATCGCGGTCGCTTGGCCCCGGGTGCCCGAGAGCGATGCGACGGTTCGCCGGAGCGCTGTGTACCCGGCCACATCCAGGATGATCAGGATCGCCTCGGCGGGCAGCAGCGCGAAGGCCGGTGACCCGACGTAGAAGAACTTCGCTGCGGAGATGGGCAGGTAGATGCTCACGATGGCGAACACAATGAAGAGCGCGTGCTCGCGACGGAAGCGTTGCCGGACCAGGTGCACAATGAAGAGGACAAGACCGACGAAGGCGAGAAAGAAGGTCAGCACCCCATACGACAGAATGATGGCGTCGATCGAAGGCGCCTGGGCCTCCGCGACGGTCGAGTAGATCAGCGTCTTGGCGAAGTACCCCTGACCCGTGATCAGCGTCAGGAACGACGACGGAGACGCGACGTAGAGGGCCGCGAGCCCGAGGGCGCCGAGAGCCGCCAACACCGGGACGGTGACCACCCAAGGGTACTGGCGCAACAGGACGAAGGGCAGCAAAACGAGAAGCATGCCGAAGTACAGGAGCAGCGGAAGGTCGAACCAGGTCGCGAACAGGCCCTGCGCGAGGTAGTACGGCACGGCCATCGGGAAGCCGACCAGACCGGCGATCCATGTGACCACGTAGAGACCGAATGAATCGACCCGGCGGATCCGCTCGACGATCATGATCACGCCGAGGAAGATCACCACGATCGCGACGGCGAGCGGATAACCCTGCCAGGCGAGGGCCAGCGCGCCGAGCGCGACTCCCGTGAACACGGCCCACTTGACCGCCTTACGCTCCCCTCGCAGGAACTCGCGGAGCCCGCCGAGCGCCTGAAGGGGATGTCGGAAGCTCGTGACGTACGTCCGGCTGCTGACCAGCTTGACGGTGCGGAGGTATCCGTAAAAGTAAACGAGGATGAAGAAGGTGTAGAAGGCGAGATAGTTGGCGTAGCCGAGACCGCCGGCCTGGATGCTTCCGACGACGAACGGATAGGTCATCGCCGCGACGAGCCCCATCCGCTTCGAACTGACCTCCTTCCCGATCAGGTAGATCGGGAAGACCGTGAGGGCGGACCACAGGGGCGGGGCCAGGTTGAGGAAGAAGGCCGCGGCGCTGACCGCGCTGCCGCCGAAGAGCGGGGCGAAGATCGTTCCGAGGATCGCATTCATCCAGTCGAACAGCGGCTCCCGCGGGTTGATAGCCCCCGACGGGAACTTGAGCAGCGGGTCGTGGATCAGATTCTGGTGATTGACGAGGATGTAGTCGGTGACGCGCCAGTGGTAGAACGAGTCCGAGCCGCCCCCATAGACGTAGAGCCACCCCCACTGCTGAAAGACGCCCAGGCTGAAAATGGTCCGGACGAGGAAGGCCAGCGAGAACGCCGTGAGCAGCAAGGTGACCGTCAGTCCGTGACGGCTCCACCAGCTGCCTGATTCCGATTCCATCCTCGACCGGGTCTCCCGAACCGGCGGCCGCGCAGACGGGGGCCGATATAAATGCTTTGGGAAAAATTACGCCGGTGGCCCGCCGAGGAAGGCCTCCGGGCTAGGGCTTGACCCGGAAAGCGAAGTAGGCCCGGCCGTCGGGCAACGTCAGGGCCTCAAAGGCAACCGGTAGGCCGATCCGGCATTCGCGCCAGTCGATCCCGAGGAAGCGGCCGAACAAGCGGAGCGGAGAGCCGTCCAACTCGACCAGCCCGACGACCAGTGGAAGCTCCGCCTCTTGTCCGATCGGCGCCCCGGCGAGCAGGGCGCTGAATGCGTAGATTCGGCCGGTGGTGGGCAGGTCGACCCATTCCAGTTCGCCCGAATGGCAGGCGGGGCAGACGATCCGGGGGGGCCAAAGCACCTTCCCGTCCTTCCGGCACCGGGTCGTCACGAATCGCCCTTCCCGCAGCGCGTCGAAGAACGGGGCCAGGCGAGTCTGCGTGGGGGATTCGAGTGGGTACAGGTCGAGGAGATAGGGCAATCTTTCCCGAGGGCTGACCGATGGCTCGACGGCTCGAGGGGCCCGAGCCGGCTCCATCGCGACCCGCCGCTTTCGGGTACGGCTACCCTTCCGTTCGGTGACCTCTGCGAACGCGCTCATAGGAATCAGCCTCCCCGTTGGTAGATCATGACGGAATGCACGTTCGCGCTTCCGCTCAGGTTGTGGACCATGGCCCACTCCGGATCGGGGACCTGACGCTTCGCATCGACCTCGTGGGCGAACTGTTGGCTCACCTCGACGGCTTGCGCGATCCCGGTCGCTCCCAGAGGGTGCCCGCACCCTAGGAGCCCGCCGCGGGGGTTCACGACGAGATCCCCGCCCAGGTCGGACCGGCCGTCCGCGACGAACGTTCCGCCCTGTCCTTTCGGACAGAGCCCGATCGCCTCGTATTCAATGAGCTCGGAGATCGTGAAGCAGTCGTGCAGCTCTGCTAAGTCGAGGTCCTTGGGCCCGACACCGGCGGTTCGGAACGCTTCCCGAGAGGCCCGGGTGAGGCCGGTCCAATCGGTCAATGACTCCATGTTCGCCAGATTGTGAAAGTCGGCGTATTGGCCGGTGCCCCGGATCCACGCCGGGGTGTCGGTATACTTTTTGACGAGCTCCTCGGCCACCAGCACGACGGCACCGGCGCCGTCGGTCATCGAAGAGCAGTCGCCGAGCCGCAGGGGCGGGGCCACCATCGGCAGGCGTAACAGCTTCTCGTGGTCGAATCGCTTGTCGAAGAACTGGGCCGTGGGGTTGGAGTTGGCGAATCGATGGTTCTTTTCCGAGACGTCGGCCAGTTGATCCTCCGTCGTGCCGTGCTCGAGCATATGCCGTTGGGCGACCATGGCGAAGAAGGGGGGTGCCGTCAGGCCGTGGGCCGCGTCCCATGGTCGGTCGAGGACGCACGCCATCGCCGAATTGGCCTCGGCCATCGAGGGCAGGTTCATTTTCTCCACGCCAACGGCCACGGCCACGTCCGAGAGGCCGGCCCGGATCGCCGCGTACGCGCTACGGATCGCCGACTGGCCTGAGGCGCAGGCGAGCTCAGTGCGTTGAACGATCCGATGGGGGGCGAGCCCCATCTGTTCGGCCACTAAGGGGGCGACATGGGACTGGAAGGCGAACCGTTCCGGCTCGGCCGCTCCCACAAACAGGCTGTCGACCGCCGACGCCTCGAGCGCGGGGACGGACCGGAACAGCACCTCTCCGGCTTCCTGCGCCAGTTCCGCCCAGGTCAGGGGCCGGACCCCGAATTTCGTCAGCCCCCCACCGACGACGGCCACTTCGCGGGTTTCGCTCACCGTCGCTCCCCCGATCGAATCGCTTCCGCCACCCGTTCGCCGGCCTCCGACGTCGTCACCGCGCCCCCTTGGTCATAAGTCCGAGCGGTGCCGGCGGCAAGCACTCGGGCAATCGCTCTCTCGACGCGGTCGGCTTGGGCGGACATCCGGGGGTCCTCGTGTCGCTCCCCCAGCCACCGGAGCATCATCTCGATGGCGGAGAACGTGGCGAATGGGTTGATCTCGTTCTTGCCTGCGTGCTTTGGCGAGGAGCCGTGCACGGGCTCGAACATGCCGTGCGTAAGATTCACATTGCCTCCGGCCGCGAAGCCCATCCCTCCCTGCAGCACCGCTGCGAGGTCAGTGACGATATCGCCAAACATGTTGGTCGTGACCACGACGTCGTAGTGCTCGGGGTTGCGCAGGATCCACTGACTGAACGCGTCGACGTAGGCGTACTCGCGTTGCACGTCCGGATACTGGACGCCGACCTCCTCGAAGATCTCTCGGAAGAACTGGCACCCCCGGAGCACGTTCGCCTTGTCCACGCAGGTGACCCGGCGCTTCTTGTCCTCGGGCGCGCCGCGGCCGCGGCGCCGGGAAAGCTCGAAGGCGTACCGAATGACGCGCTCGGCCCCTTTTCGAGTGATGACCCGCGTGTCGATGGCCACTTCGGTCTCCCCCCCGCGCCGGAGCGCCCCCCGAATCGGTGTGTAGAGACCCTCGGTGTTCTCACGAACGATGACGAAATCGACCTTCTCGGAGGCCCAGACCTGCTTCCACTCCCCGCTCACGCTGTGACGGACTCCCGGGTACAGCCGGCAGGGTCGGACATTTGCGAAGAGGTCCAACCCGAAACGAAGACCGAAGATGATCCCCGCTCCGGCGATGTCCCCGTTCGGCAGCGAAACTCCTGGCCAGCCCACGGCTCCGAGCAGGATCGCGTCGGCGGAGCGGGCGGCCTGCTCCGACGCGGGTTCCCATTCCCGGCCATGGTCGCGATAGTAGAGGGCGCCGGCGGGGTGCTCGTCGAGGGTCCAGGGCGAAGCCGCTCCTTCCGCCGCCGCGTCGAGGATCTGGCGGCCGGCGCGAACAACCTCCGGACCCGTCCCGTCCCCGGGGAGCAGGACGATCCGGTACCCGGCCTCCTTCATCGCGACGACACCGTCGTGGCGGCCTGGATTTCTCGCTTCACCTTCTCCACGAGGCCCCCGGCCTCCAACAACTCGAGCAGGTGGGCCGGGAGCGGCGGGAAGCTCACCGACGACCCGGTGCGTAGATTCTGGATCCGCCCGGCGCCCATCTCGATTCGGGCGATGTCCCCCTTCTCAAAGAGAGCCCGCACGCCGGGGGCTTCGATAGTCGGGATGCCAAGGTTGATGGAATTTCGGAAATAGATGCGGGCGAAGCTGTCGGCGAGGACCGCGCCGACGCCGATCGCCCTCAGCGCCGCCGGCGCGTGTTCGCGGCTGGAGCCACACCCCATGTTGACTCCGGCAACGAGGATGTCTCCCTCGTTCGCGTTCGCGGCGAACTCCGGAAGGGCGATCTCGAAGACGTGCTTCTTCAGCTCGTTGGGGTCGATGATCGTGAGGTACTTTCCGCTGATGATCTGATCGGTGTCGACGTCGCCGGGCAGAGTCCAGACCCGACCCTCGATGACGTCGCGCACCGGCCCTCTACAGGAACTCGCGCGGGTCCGCGAGCTCGCCCCGAATCGCTGCGGCGACGGTCGCTGCAGGTGACAGGAGGTAGATCTCAGCATCCTTGGCTCCCATCCGGCCGGGGAAGTTCCGGTTCGAGGAGGAGGCGCACACCTCGCCGGGGGCGAGGATTCCCATGTTCCCCCCGAAGCAGGCCGAGCAACTGGAATTGGTGAACACGCCGCCTGCCTCCGTGAACACCTCGATGAGCCCCTCGTCCAACGCCTGCTTGTAGATCGAAGTGGACGCGGGCGAGACGATGAACCGGACTCCCGGGGCGACCTTCTGGCCCTTCATGATCCGGGCCCCCTCCCGGAGGTCGTCGATCCGGGCGTTGGTGCAGGAGCCAAGGAACACCTGGTCGACCTTGACGTGCTTCGCGACGAGCTCCGCGAGGGGGCGGACGTTGTCGGGAGAGTACGGGCAGGCCACCATCGGGGTCATCTCGTCGACGTCAATGTCGATGACCCGCTCGTAGTGCGCATCCTTGTCCGGCGCCACGGGATGCATGGGATGCTTGGCAATCTTCTCCAGAAAGGTATACGTCGTCGCATCGGGCGCGATCATTCCGCACTTCGCGCCCATCTCGCTGGTCATGTTGCACAGTGTGAAGCGCTCCGACATCGAGAGGGCCTCGATCGTAGGACCCGAGAACTCCACTGCTTTGTACGTCGCGCCGGTCGTCTTGACCTCACCCAAGATGCGGAGGATCAGGTCCTTCGCATAAACGCCCTTCCCGAACGAGCCGTGAATCCGGACGTGCAGCGTCGGGGGAACCTTGAGCCAGAGCCGACCGAGCGAGAGGACGGCGGCCATCTCGGTGGGTCCGATCCCCGCCGCTACTGCACCCATCGCGCCCAGCATGTTGGTATGCGAGTCGGTCCCGACGGCCAAGTCCCCCGGCACGACCCATCCGTGCTCGGCGAGGATCTGGTGGCAGATGCCGTGGTTCCCCACATCGTAGAAATGAGTCAGCCCTTGCTCTCGGGCGAATTGGCGAAGGATCCGATGCAGCACCGCCGCGCCCTCGGTGGACGCGGGCACCCAATGGTCGATCGCGATGACGACCCGCTCCGGATCCCAGACCCGAGGCGCCCCCATCTCGTGGAACGGCGCCACGGTCTGGGCGCCCTGCTCGTGCATCATCGCGAGGTCGACCTGCCCCTCGACGATCTGACCCGGGACGACGCGCTCGAGCCCCCCTGCCCGGGAAAGAATCTTTTCGGCGAGTGTCTGTCCTCCGTTGGTCTGTATTTCATTCATGCGACCCTCGCTCCCAATCCCAGCTCGTCGACCAGCTTCCAGAACTGCTCGTTGGAGATCCCTGGCTGCTCGAACAACTCACGGTACTCGCGCAGGAAAGCTTCGAGCTCTGCCTTCGATCGGTGCTCCGCGGTCGTCTTGAGACGTTGGAGGAGATCCATAAGTACAGGGTCCGGCAGCGCCAAGCCTCGTTCCTTCAGTTTCTCCACCAGCGCCGCCTTGCCGGTGTGTTTCCCGAGGATCATGCGACGTTGCCGACCGACGACCTCCGGTTGGACCGGCTCGTAGGTGAGCGTGTGGGCGAGGATCCCGTGCGTGTGGATTCCGGCTTCGTGGGAAAAGGCGTTGTACCCGACGACCGCCTTCGTCGGCGATACGGGGACCCCTGACAACTCCTCCACGAGCCGCGACAGCTCGTAGAGGCGGGACAGGTCGAGTCCGGTTCGGATGCCGTACAGTTGTTCCAGCCCCAAGACCAACTCTTCGAGTGGTGTATTCCCAGCGCGCTCGCCGAGTCCGTTCACACAGACGTGCGGGCTCGTGACGCCCTCTTCGAGGGCGGTGAGAGCGTTGGCCGTGGCAAGGCCGAAGTCGTTGTGGCAGTGCACCGACCAATCCGTTGGTGCCACCCGGCGGTGGAATTCCCGGAGATACCAACGGAATGTGAGCGGCGTCATGATCCCGACGGTGTCCGAGATGACCAGGCGGTCGGCCCCCTCGGCCTTCACCGCAAGGTAGAGCCTCTCGACGAAATCGAACGGGGCGCGTACGGTGTCCTCCGTGACGAACGCCACGTGGAGACCGGCATCCTTCGCTTGACGGACGCAGCGAGTCGAAGCGGCGAGCACCTCGTCCTGTGACATTTTGAGCTTGTATCGAAGATGAACGTTGCTCGCGGCGACGAAGATGGCGATATGCGTGGCGCCGGAGCGGATCACCGCGTCGACGTCTCCCGCCACGGTCCTCGCCGCGGCGAGTATCCTGGCTTTCAGGCCGGCGCTGGCGACTCGACGTACCGCCTCGGCTTCCTCCTCTGAAACGACTGGGATTCCTGCGTTGATCACCGAGATCCCCATCTCGGACAGGACCTCGGCCACGCGGAGCTTCTCCTCCGGTGTGAAGTGGACGCCGGGAGTCTGCTCACCGTCCCGAAGGGTCTCGTCCCAGAAAACGATCGGATCGGCGAAGTGCCGTTCGGAGGCGGAGAGGCCGTGGAAGTTCTCGACGAGGCCCTCGTCAGCCATCGGCGACTAGCGAGCGGACGATGCGAGATAACCTTTCGCGAAGAGGCCAACCGTACGCTAACGTACAGCGTTTTTGCAACGTGAACGTGGGGGTTCGCGACCCCGGTTTCCACCTCAAGAGCCAGCGGTTAGACCATTGTTAAATACGCGCGCTCCCTCGAATCGATGTCGGTTGTACAATTTCGAACCAGACTGTGATTCACGATGACTACTCCAGCGGCGCAGACGTCCCCACAGCCGACGGACGCCGAGCGGGCGAATCGACGTCCCACGAAGGAACTTGTCGATGTCTCGGTCATCGTGGGTGGCCAAGGAGGCGACGGTACCCTCACGGTGGTCGACCTCGTCGCCCGATACTTCCGGAAACGCGGCCTCTATGTCTACACTTCCCGCAACACACTGTCTCGGATCCGGGGGGGACATGCTGACGCATCGGTCCGGGGTTGTCGCGACCCCCGCGCGGCGATCAAGGCGAAAGCCGACCTCTTGCTCGCCTTCGACCAGGAAGCTATCGACGTCGTACGATCCGAGCTCGACCCCGATGCCCTAGTTCTCTACGACTCCACGACGTTCAAGGCGGATTTCCCGAATTCCCTTGGCTTCCCGTTTGCGACCATGGTGGGAAGTCAACTTGGCCAGCCGATCTACAAGAACACCGCCGCGTATGGCGCGATCGCGGTCCTGATGGGCTTCGACGACGCCATCACTCGTCAGGTAATCGAAGAGCGGTTCAAACGACGCGGCGCCGAGGCACTCGACAAGAACCTCAAGGCGCTGGAGATCGGTCGAAGCGCGGCGCTCGAGGTCAGTTCCGCGGTGAACCGCTGGTCCCTGCCCGAGGGCGACGCGCACAACCTGATCCTGACCACCGGAAACCAAGCGGCCGCGCTCGGGTTCGTCGTGGGCGGTGGGCGCTTCTTCGCCGGCTATCCCATCACGCCGGCCACCGAGATCATGGAGTATCTAATGAAGTACCTACCCAACTTCCACGGCGTCGTCCGTCAAGGCGAGGACGAACTCGCGTCCATCAACATGGTCATCGGGGCGGCGACCACGGGAGCCCGGGCGATGACCTCCACCAGCGGTCCCGGCCTGTCCCTCATGACCGAGGGCATCGGTCACGCGAGCACCGCCGAGCTCGGCATCTTGGTCGCTGACTGCCAACGCGTCGGCCCGTCCACGGGCCAACCCACCCGTCACGAACAGTCGGACCTCGCCCATCTGGCTCACCTGGGGCACGGGGAGTACCCCAAATTCATCCTCTCGCCGGGATCGGCCGAGGATTGCTTCTATCTCACCGTCGACGCGCTGAACCTCGCCGAGAAGTGGCGTCTGCCGGTGATTCTCTTGCTCGACCAAGCCCTTTGCCAGAACGCCTCCACCGTGCCGGCCTTTGACCTATCCAAGGTCAAGGTGGAACGACCGAGCCTGCTCACGGCCGAGCAGGTCGCCGCACACGAGACGTACAAGTCGTACGCGTTCGCCCCGAACGGAATCTCCCCGTTCGCCCCAGTCGGAACTGCGGGCGTGACCTCTCAGATCACTGGAAACGAGCACGACGAATGGGGCCATGTCTCCGTGAACCCGGTGAATCGACAGAAGATGATGGAGAAACGTATGGGTAAGCTCACCCAGGCCCGGGACGATCTACCCCGGCCGCGGTACTTTGGCCGTAAGGAAGCTCGCATCGGACTGATCGGTTTCGGAAGTACGAGTGGCCCGATCCTCGAAGCGATGGATGCCCTCGATGCGGAAAGTATCCCCGTCAAGTATCTCCAGGCGCGGACCCTCTTCCCGGTCCAACAGGAGACTCTCGGGCCCTTCTTCGACTCCGTCGATCTTGCCTTTGTCGTCGAGCACAACTACACAGGACAGCTCGCCCGGCTCATCCGCGAAGAGATGCCGCAACACCACTCCAAGTTGCGATCGATCCTCAAGTACGACGGGTTCTCTTTCCGGGCGCCGGACATCGCCGCGCCCGTTCGGGAGGCATTCCATGGTGCTAAGCGCTAAACCGACGCCCAACACCTGGTGCCCGGGCTGCGGTGACTTCGGGGTGCTCGCAGCGGCCAAGAAGGCCATCCTCGAGCTCAAGATTCCTACCCACGAAGCCGTTCTCGTCGGCGGCATCGGCTGTTCGGGGGGGATCCACAACTTCATCGACATCAACGGGGTCCACGCGCTCCACGGCCGACTGCTGGCCCAAGCCGTGGCGGTAAAGCTCGCCAACCCCCACCTCACGGTCATCGCCGCCGGTGGGGACGGCGACGGCTACGCCATCGGGATGGGTCATTTCATGCACGCGTTCAAGAAGAACGCTTCGATCCTCTACATCGTGATGAACAACGAGACGTACGGCCTCACGAAGGGACAGGCGTCGCCCACCTCCCGCCTCGGCTTCGAAGGAAACGTCGAAGTTCCCTTCGACGCGATCCTGACGGCCCTCTCGATCCCTTCGGGGGCGTTCATCGCCCGAACGTTCTCGGGCGACCCGAAGACCATGACCGCGGTGCTGTCGGAAGCGCTCCAATTCAACCGGGACCACCGAGGCTATGCGTTTGTCGAGGACCTGTCGCCGTGCGTGACGTACAATGATACCTTCAAGGAGTGGCGCGAGAAGATCGTCAACATCGAGAAGCTTCCCGGGTACGATCCCTCCGACCGCTCGGCGGTATTCCGGCTCTGCAGCGAGACGATGAATGCCGGCAAGATCCCGATCGGGGTGATGCACCGTCCGAAGCCCGCTACCGAAGCGGCGGCCAACCCGCTCGAGCTCAAGCTGCTTCCGGACAACATCGGCCCGGCGCTCGCCGACATCCAGCTCGATCATAACCTGCCGGCCTACCAGAAGCTTCTCGCGAGCGCGGCGTAAGGCTCGGGAGGAACCGCGCCATGCTCGGGCGGCCGCGACCCCCCGTCGCCCGGCTTCTCCTCGGGATCTCGCTCGTCGCATTGATTCTCGGAGCCGGCGCGCCGGCCGTCGCCGCGAACGGCCCGTCCGGCGGTGTCGCATTCTCGCTCGGGAGCGACGGGTCACTCGCTGCGGGCCTGACCACCACCGCGACGAACGGGTCGGCGTTGCGCTACGCGATGGACGGCAATTTCGGTCCGCTCGTCGCGGCACTCCCGGCGAACGCCTCGACCAAAAACGCCCTCTTGGCCGCGATCACTGCGGCCGAGAACAATCCGTTCCTGGCCGGGTGGTTCGGCGACCACGATGGTCGAGTGGACGCAGTGGTCGATCTGCCGCACTTCCAGAACCTCATAACGAACGAAGCGAAGCTGATCCCGGTGTCAACAATCACGGGCGTTTTCAATGTCACCTTGGACGGGAACAAACCGACCTCCCAAGGGCTCCAAGGGGTGTCCTTCAGCAACGCGCTGGGCAGCGATGCCTCGTCGGCGCCGATTGGCGTGACCTCGAACCTCGGCGCGACTTTCACTTGGAACGCCGCCGCAGCCACGCATGTTTTCGAGCTGGCGTGGAATCTTCCCTCGATCCTGGGGAACCTGACCACCGGTGTCCCCTCGGTGAACCTTTCCTTTGCCACTCCCAATGCCTACACCATCACGTCGGCGACGGGCCTCAACGGAACCCGGGTTTCCAATGACCCGTTGGGATGGGGTAACGCGCGTGTTTCCGGAGAGTATACCCCGCAGCCCGGGAACACGGTGGTCATTCATCTCAGCCAATCGTTTCCGACCGGCGACGCAGTGATCATCGGCGCAGTTGCCGTCCTCGCCGGTCTGGGACTCGGTCTGATTCTCCTCCGTCGCCGACGTCGGCGGCGAAACCGACCCCTCCCTCCCGCCGTCTCTGATCCGGGGGTGGGACCGTCGTTTGGGTCGGGGTAGACGACACCGATAGCCCCCGCCGTGGGTGCACCACCTACACGCTCACCGAGGTCATCCGGACGGCGCACTCGCTAGGGTTCGACCTGATCCACGAGCCGCGGCTGGTGCGACTGAACCCGAACGTGCCCACGAAGACCCGCGGCAACGCGGCGCTGGTCGCCCGATTCGGTCACGGCCAGGGCCGCCCAAACGTCGTGGGGTCGTTGCCCGAGGGACCGGCACTCTCGTTCCGCTCAGGGAGGGATCTGACCGAGCCGGAACGGCTCCGCCTCACCGACGAGCTCTGGGCCACGGTGCTCCGGACGTCGTCGGGTGCGGACCAGGGAACCGACCCGGCGCTCCTCGTGCTCCGCCGAAGGCCCCCGGCGCAACTGTACTGGGAAGCCGTCCGGCGCATCGTGACGCTCGACGAGGTCCATCGGTGGCTGGAAGGAACGGACCCCCTCATTCGATCCGCCGCCTCGGGGGTCGGACAGATCGGCGCGGCGGCCGCCCTGGCATGGCGCGCCGGTCACCCGACGTGGGAGGCCATCGCGTATCGACCGCCGGACCGGTGGGGGAGCGAACGGCGGGTGGATGGAGAATCCGTTCGGCGCGCCGCGGTCCGCCACCCCGCCCTGTTCCTCTGCATTGACCCTCGGACCCGGCGCATCCTCGTCGCCCCCCACACCTCGTGCCCCATCCTGTTTGGCCTTCGATCCACCGAGCCACAAGCGGCCATCGCCGCGCTGCGGGAGATTCGGTCAGAGCCGATCGAGCGGTGGTTGCTGTTCCGAACGAACCAGGGAACGGGAGACCACGTACGTCGCGCGTGGCCTGTTCCCGCCGTGCCCTTTACCGCCGGGACTTTGACGGGTCGGCTTTCGGAGCGCCCCGTATCTCACGCGGGGGGACACTTCTTTTTCTCCGTCGAGCTCGATTCCGGCGTCCAGGTGCGGTGCGCCGTATTTGAGCCGACGAAGACCTTGCCCCGGGTCGCAGGGAGCCTCGTGCGAGGTGACCGGGTCCGACTGTGGGGCGGTTCGAACGCCGACGAGTTGTTCCGGGTGGAGGGAATCGATCTCCTGTCGCTCCGACGTCGTCGGATCTCCGGGGAAAACCCCCGCTGTCCAAACTGCGCCCATCGGATGGGTTCGCAAGGGGCCGGCCGCGGTTTCCGATGCCCAAAGTGCCGGCATCGATCGGCCCCGGAGGCACGGCAGGCGATCCAGGTGCCACCGGAGTTTCGGGTGGGTCGGTACCATCCCACCCCCTCCGCGCGCCGGCACTTGGCCCCGCGGGGTCCGGAGCCCGGGGTTCTACCCTGGCGGATGGATTAAAAGGTCGCAAGCGACCTTCCGGGACGGTAACGCCGACCTCGACCGGCTCATCGATGCGACCGAACAGAGATCCTCCGAAGCCCTTGCCCTCTTCGCCGACCGCGGGCGAGCGAGGGGCCGTTGGGAGCCCGACCGATGGTTAGTTGCCCGGTCTGTGGCGACGAGAATCCGATCGATGCAGTGAACTGTAGATCCTGCCAACTGGCGACGAGCCTCTTCGAGCCGGTGCGCGAGGCGGCCGGCCCCAGCGCGGGCGACTCCGACGACACCCGAGCCATCGCGGAGATCCTCGCGGCGGTCGGAGCGGAGCCCGAGGAACTGGACCTGCCCTCTGGGAATGCCGGCTCGATGGTCCTCCTCACGTCGCAGGCCCGCTTCCCCGCGCTGCCGCGGGGGGAAGTTCCGTCGCCGCCGCGCTCCGGGACCCCTTTGCTGCCCGTGCTCCCAATGCTCCTCCCCGGATCCGGTCTTTCCCTCGTCCAGCGTCAGGTCGAGGAGCTCCTTCAGGTCGGCCGACGCGAAGGCCTCGACCTCAAGGAGACCGATCAGCGGATGCTCTCGGCGCTCAAGGCCGAGGACCGGACGACGCTCGACGACGTGCGACGGTCCGTGTTCGTCCAGGTCGCTGCCGCGGTCGCCGAGGATCTTGAGATCCAGTCGGCCCGACGAAACGAGCTCGCGGCATTGGTCCCCACCGGCTCTATCGATGCCGAGCTGGCCAGCGGTCGCACGTCCTTCGCCACCGGCGACCTCTCCGGAGCCGTACGCCGGGCCCGGCAAGCCTCCGACGGCCTCTCCACGCTCGAGGAACGATGGGCGACGTGCCAGATCCTGACGACCGAGGCGGACCTGATGGTCGAGACGATCCGAGAGCTGGGGGAGGACCCGGGGCCGGCGCTAGGTCCGCTGGCCGAAGGCCGGCGGCTCGCTCGGGCGGGCGGCTCCGACCGCGCGGAACGGGTTCTCGCGGGAGCGAACCAGGTTCTGTGGGCATTGCTAGTCCCCGGATTGACTGCGAGCCTCCAAGTGATCCGGCAACGGCTGCACGGCCGTTCCGCCACCAGTCTCGAGATCGCACCCGTCGTCCGGGAGCTCCGACAGTTGGGGGCGTTGATCCGGCGCCGGAACTTCGGTGCGGCCGTGACCACGTACCGGCGACTCCGCACCGCGGCCGCGACGCTGTCCGGCTCGACCTCGACCTGATTTTCACTCGACGGGCGCCGCGGCGTTCGTTCCCCGACCCATAAATAACCCGGCGCCGCTCCGTGCGACCGTGCCCTTTTCGACGTTACGGGGGTTCCGCGACTACGCGCCTCCCGATGCGGCGGCCCGCTCGGAGCTCTGGCGACGGATGCGTCAGGTCGGCCACCGCTGCGGGTTCCAGGAACTCGAAACCCCGAGCGTCGAGAGCCTCGACCTCTTCCGGGTGAAGAGCGGTGGCGACATTGAGGAACAGGTCTGGGCGTTCGACGACAAGGGCGGCCGCGAGGTCGCACTGATTCCCGAGACGACGCCGGGTTTGGCCCGGGTCTTTGCCGAACGGGCGAAGTCCGAGCCCTTGCCGGTCAAGTGGATGACCTTCTCAAAGCTGTGGAGGTATGAGGAACCCCAGGCCGGTCGCACGCGCGAGTTCTCCCAGGTGAACTTCGACATTCTCGGCGTGTCCGGCGTCGAAGCGGACGCGGAAGTCCTCGCCACTTCCGCCCTGGCGCTCGATGAAGTGGGGGCTCAAGGACTCTATGCATTCCGCGTGAACGACCGACGCCTCGCCGAAGCCGTGGGCCGCTCCGTCGGGGCGCGCGACCTCCTCCTCTTCTTCCACGCCCTGGACCGACGCTCGAAAGTTACCGAGCGCGAATTCGCGGCCGAGCTGCAGCGATCGGGGGTCGGGGCAGACGGAGTGGTGCAACTCTCCAAGCTCCTGGCGGCGGCGGGCCCCGGTGTTCCTGCGGCCGACGTCCCCACGTTCCTGGGCCGTTGGGAGGCCCCCGGGCTCCCCGACCCGGGGCCGGAGGGGCTGAAACGACTCCAGGACCTCTTCGCCCGGATCATGACGCTCGGTCTCGGCGACCGGGTCGTCTTTGACCCGACCGTCGTCCGGGGGCTCGCCTACTACACTTCGACGGTCTTCGAGTGTTACGCTCGCGAGGGGGACCTACGGGCGTTGTTCGGGGGCGGTCGGTACGACCACTTGGTCGAGCTGTTCGGGGGGCCGTCAACGCCTGCCTGCGGCCTGGCGATCGGGGACCAAACGCTCGAGCTCTTGCTCCGCGGCGCGGGCCGCTGGCCCGAGGGGGACCCGCCCCTCGACACCTACGTGGTCGCCGCCACGCCGGAGTTCGCCGCGGAAGCGGCGGGCTGGGTGCAGCGGCTTCGCGCGGCGGGGCTAGGGGCCGATTCCGACCTCATGGGCCGGTCGATGTCGCGGCAGCTCAGGGAAGCGGCTCGTCGGCGTGCTCGCCGGGCCCTGATCGTCGGACCTCAGGAGGCCTCTCGGGGTGTGGTCCTCGAGCGTGACCTGACGTCGGGTGCGCAGCGTGAGCTGAGACCCGACGAGGTTCTACCTCCGGCGTGAGCCCCTCGATCGTCGGCGCATCCCAGAGAAGAATCCCGGGCGGACTCTCCGCCCCGTCGACGATGCCGTGCCAGTAGACGACGGCCCCCTCGCCGAAGAGCTCGGTGTAGGGACCGAGCTGGCGGCGGAGGTTCTTCCGGAGCTCCACGTCGTCGCCGAAGTTCGCCTTCGATTCGATCCACTGGAGCTTCTGGCCGTAGAAGATGATCGGCTGCTCGAGGAGCGCGTCGGGGGTCTTCGGGTACTTTCCCCGCAGCTCCTTCTCGGTCTTGTAGGGGACCCCGTGTTTCTCGAGCCAGTCGTAGAGCCGGGCCTCCCCCCGGCGGCCCCGCTCCCGTTGGAGCTCCATCCCCTCGGGGGAGTAGACGAGGTCGTGGGCGAGCACCTCGCGGATCTCCGATTGCAGGCGCGGAGTGGGCGCCGAAGCGGGGTCGAGGAAGCAGCCCCATACCTGCTTCCGGGGGAGCTGGAGCTCTCGAAGCAGCATCTGGCCGAGCAGCACCGGGGGAAAATCGAACTCTGTCGCGAGTTCCAGGATACGTTTGCCGTGCCGCCACTGCGCCACGAGCCGGGGCATCTGACGCTTCACAACGTAGAATCGCCGGGTAGCATCGCGCGAGACGCGCTGCGTGTGGATGATGAACAGCAGCTCACGGTCGACGTGGTCCGCGGCCGCGACGCGGTCCACATCCTCGGGCGTTTTCAGAATCTCGTAGTAGCGCCGGTACGCTTCGCGGTCCATTCGGGAAAGCTCCACTCGGGGCCGACCAAAATTGGTCGAATTGGCTCCGGGAGGACGCCCCCGCTAAAACCTTTGGCCGGTGCGCGACCTACTCTCGCCAGTCGAGGCCGACCGTCCGCAGGCTCAGCTTGGGAATCGGCGGCGGTCGCCGTTTGTGCCGGGTTCGTTCGACCGTGGCCACGACCCCGAGGATCCGGTCCAATGAGATGCCGGCCGCCCGGGAAATTTCCTCCGGTGTACGGAGTTGCTCGAGCCCGAAGAGGATCTGGTCGAGTTCGGAGTACGGCAACCCAAGTTCTCCCTCGTCGGTTTGCCCCTCCCACAGTCCCGCCGTGGGCGGACGCTCCCGGACCGACGAGGGAAGGTCGAGCCGGGCCGCCAGCTCCCGAAGCTGCGTCTTGTACAGATCTCCGATGGGGAGCAGGTCCGCCCCCCCATCGCCCCATTTCGTGAAGTACCCCATTAGCAGCTCCGACTTGTTCCCGGTGCCCACGACAAGTAGGCGACGCTCGCGGGCCCAGAGGTACAGCAGCACCATCCGGAGTCGGGCCTTCACGTTTCCCCAGCTGACCCGATCCGTCACTTCCGGGAGTAGCCCCCGGAACGCCGTTTCGGGCCCGTCGATGGCGATGACCCGGCAGGAGATCCCGAGCTGACGGGTGTACTCGAGGACTTCCGCTTGGAGCGAGGGCGGAAAGGCCGCATCGGGGAGCAGGAGCGAGTGGGTCCTTTCCGGACCGACCGCGTCGCGCGCGAGGCGGGCGCAGAGCGCCGAGTCGATCCCACCGCTGACCGCCACGATCAGCCCCTCGGCGCCGGACTCAGTGAGATGCCCTCGAAGGAATTGGTGGATCGTGGCCTCCGTGTGGGGGGACAACTTCGGGACCAGGCTCACGCCTCCACCCCCAGCGGCTCCAGGGTCGAGTCTGTGAGCCACTCGGTACGGCACTCGCATCGGAGCTCGTCGAGCCCCTGGAACTGTTGCGACAGCGACGTTTCCAGAAGGGCGGCCAGTACCAGCGCATCGCAACTCCCGCAGTTGTGCGGTCCGCGAGCGAGGCCACCGGCCGTGGGGAAGGTTGCCAGGCGGCTGGCGCCGCGCTCGGCCGACCCGCGCCGCATCACTTCAACGAGGCTCCAGAGCCAGGGCGGCCGGTAACGGCCCCGGTGGTAGAGCCATTCGACGACCGTACCGTTCTGGATGTGCACGGGGTTGACGGACAGGGCATCGAAGTGGGGCGCCGCGAGCCGGACGGAGGTGACGACGTCCTCGACCGCCTCGCGTTCCGTGAGGTAGGGAGGCTTCAGCAGAAGGTACCCCTTTGCCCGGAGACCGAACGACCGGACCCGATCGGCGGCGTCGAAGTAGGCCTCGGGCGGCGAATTCTTGTTCACGTAACGAAGCAGCACTCCGGGCTGCGTGCTCTCCAAGCCCAGTGCGACCTCGATCTCGCCGGGGAAGGATCTTTGGAGCGGACCCAACACCTCACCGGTGGCGAACTCCGGGAGCGTCTCGAACAGGAGTCGACGGGCGCGTCCGGCGAAGCCCGCCACGATGCGTTGCCGCGAATCGGCGTCAACCTCCCGGTCGTCGAGGAAGCTTCCCGAGGTGTAGATCTTGACATACCGCTCGCCCCGATACGCCCGGAGGGCCGCATCGAGCTGCTGGCCCAGCTCCTCCGGCGTAGCGGACCGGCCCAAGGTGTCCTTGGCGTACCCGCACATCGAACACCCCTTCAGGTCGGCCCAGTAGCACCCACGGGTCCGGAGAATCAGAACGAAGGCCCGGACCCTCTCGTCCCCGATCGCCTCGGCCTCCGTCCATTGGTTCACGAGTTGGCTCGCCGAGGTGGTGCCGGCGGGCGGGGGCCTTCGGTCCTGAGCGATCGAACGGGCCACGGACACCGGCATCCTAGGACTCCTCGACCTCGACGGAGACCGTATCGCCGTCGCGAACTCCCAGGGACTCCCGGAGGGATTCGGCGGCAATCACCTCGACCACGTCCTGGTAGTGGGTCCGATCCGGCCGGATGAGATGGCACGGCCGACCGTTGATGCGGCCCCCGTAACACGTCGCCCCCCCGAACGTGCGGCCGCTGGCCTGGAACCCGTCGATCCGAATCCCCTCCCAGTGCCGGAGCCCGTCGATCCGGAGCAGCTCCTTCGGGTCGACGCGAATGTTAAGGGTCCCGGGATACGGCGTATAGGAGAGCCGCTCCTGGAATTGCACGATGTATCCCGGCTGGCTCAGGTAATACCGGCCCTCGCCGAGGCCGGACGCCACCTGTCCCGAGAAGCGCAGGCGCGCGGGCCCCTCGAAGACGCGTCGGTAGGCGTGATACTCCTTCCGGAGGGTCTCGACCCCGGCGGGCGTGATCGTGAGCCGCTGTTTGCGGGCCCCCAGCGACCGCGAGATCAATCCCTGCTTCGAGAGGTCCACCAGGTAGCGGTCGGCGGCCTGCTGGCTCACCTCGAGGTGCTCCCCGACCTCGCGAGAGGTGATTTCGACCGGAGTTCGGTCCGCTCCTCCGTGGGCGAGGAACCGGAGCAGCCGCAACTCCTCCCCTTTCAACCGAGAGCGCTTCGCCCGGCCGGTCAATCGGTCGGCCCCCTTGGCGTCAGTTCCGTTTCGGGGAGAGGCCTGCGGAAGCATTCAGCGTGATGACGTTCGACCCCCGGACCAGAACCCGGCCCAGGCGTCGAGAGCCGGCGGACGTGATTTCCTCGACCTCGTCGAGCACCAGGTTCATGTGGTCGTCCAGGCCGAGCAGCCGGCCCGCCAACTGGCGCGAGTCCTTCAGCCGCAACGAGACCCTCTGATCCACGGCCCGTTCGAGCAAACTCGCCGGCGCGGACATCGGCGGGCCGCCGACCCGGGGAGCGGGGATAAGGCTTTCCGGCACGCATCGACCGGAGCGATTCCTTTACCGAGGACCGGGTCTCCCCCCGGTCAATTTTGGCGTGGAGGTCCCGAGCGTGAATGCGAGTCCGGAACCCGTCGGCGTAGGTGACACCGCGATTACCGGTATCGACGGGGGCCGCGGAGTCCTCACCTATCGCGGGTTCCGGATCGAGGACGTTGTCGCTCACCTGGGGTACGAGCAGGTCGTCCGCCTTCTTCTTTCGGGGCATCGGCCCGACGAAACGGAAACGCAAGAGGTCCAATCCGAGCTCCGGGCCCGTCGAGACCTGCCTCCGACGGTCGAGCGAGTGCTCGAGTCCCTCCCGGAGGAGACGCCGCCGATCGACGGCCTCCGGACCACGGTGTCCGCCATGGACGACGTGGCGCGGGTCTACCCACCGACCCTCCGAGAGGCGCTCGAGCTCGTTGCGCGGGGTCCCACGCTGGTCGCCCGCCTGTTCCGCCAATCGACCCACGCATCCTTCGTGGCCCCTGACCAGGAGCTCGGGCACGTTGCCAATTATCTTTGGATGGTGCAGGGAACTCGACCCCCGCCGGAACGTGTCCGCGCCCTGGAGCGCTACTTCGTTCTCCTCGGCGACCACGGCATCTCCGCCTCGACTTTCGCCCTTCGTATCGTTCTCTCCACCCGCTCCGACCTCGCGTCGGCGGTCTCTGCGGCGCTCGGCGCTCTCAAGGGGCCACTCCATGGAGGGGCGCCTCCCGAGGTCCTGGAGATGCTCGACGCCGTCGGCTCCATCGATCAAGTCGAGGCATGGATAGACCGTACGCTCGACCAGCGGGGCCGCCTCTACGGTTTCGGTCACCCCACCTACCGAGTGGAGGATCCCCGGGCGACTTTGCTCCGGAGTTTTGCCCAGGAGGTGGCGCCGCCGGACCGGTATGCTCTCGCCCGGCGATTTGAGGAGGTCGCCCTGGAGCGACTCACCCAACGGCGGCCGGACCAGCCCCTCTTCACGAATGTGGACTTCTATGGCGCGGTCCTGCTCGAGGGAGTGGGGCTCCCCCGGCCGCTCTTCACGCCGACCTTCGCCCTCGCGCGCACGGCGGGCTGGGGAGCCCATGCCCTCGAACAAGTGGCTCAGAACCGGCTGGTTCGGCCTCCGGAACGATACACCGGGCCCTCGCCACGTTCGTGGTCGGACGAAACGTAGCGGGTCCCGCGCCGGGTTCGCCCGGGCTCAGCTCTCGCCCTTCTCGTCGCCCGGCTGCTTGTCGACGACCTTGAAGTCCGCGTCGACCGGGCCGCTCCCTGAGGGCGGCGAAACGGTGCCCTCGGTCGGGCCGGCGCTGGCGTCGGCGGGGCCGGACGGCGGCGGCGTCTGCTGCGCCGTTTCGTACAGTTTCTGGGAGATCTGGTGGAGCGCCTTCGTGAGCTCGTCGGTCTTTTGTCTCAGGGCCGGCAGATCCTTGGAGTCGAGGATTGCCCGGAGGGCTTCCACCTTGGCGTGAACATCCTGGGCGTCCGCCTCCGCGATCTTGTCCTTCGCATCTGTCAGGATGCGCTCCGCCTCGTACGTGAGCGCTTCGGCCCGGTTCCGGGTCTCGGCCTGGTCGTGGCGAGACTTGTCGTCCGCCGCGAACCGCTCGGCCTCCTTGAGCATCCGGTCGATGTCCTCCTTCGAGAGCTTCGTCGAGGCCGTGATAGTAATCCCCTGCTTCTTCCCGGTGGCAAGGTCCTTGGCGGAGACGTTCAGGATCCCGTTCGCGTCAATGTCAAAGGACACCTCGACTTGGGGCACGCCCCGCGGCGCGAGCGGGATGCCCGTGAGCATGAAGTTCCCGAGGGCCACGTTGTCGGCGGCCATCGGCCGCTCGCCCTGGGAGACCTTGATCTCCACCGAGCTCTGGCTGTCGGCCGCCGTCGTGAAGATCTGGCTTTTCCGGGTCGGGATCGTCGTGTTTCGCTCGATGAGCTTCGTGAACACGCCGCCCATCGTCTCGACGCCCAATGAGAGCGGGGTCACGTCGAGCAACAGGATGTCCTTCACTTCGCCGGCGAGTACTCCCGCTTGAATCGAGGCGCCCATCGCGACGCACTCCATCGGGTCGACGCCGTGCTCGATCGGCCGACCGACCAGCTGTTCGACGAACTTCATGACCATCGGCATCCGGGTGGGTCCGCCCACGAGGATGATCCGGTCGATCTGTTCTTTGGCGAGCTTGCCGTCGGAGATCGCTTGTTCGACGGGGGCGCGGCAACGGTCGATGAGCGGTCGCAGCAATTCCTCGAGCTTGGCCCGGGTCAGGGGCATCGCGAGATGCTTGGGACCCTCGTTCGTGGCGGTCAGGAACGGAAGGTTAATCTGGGTCTCGAGAGTGGAAGAGAGCTCGATCTTCGCCTTCTCCGCCGCGTCCCGGACCCGCTGCATGGCCATCTTGTCGGCCCGAATGTCGATCCCGGATTCCTTCCGGAACTCCCCGGCCACGTACTCCGCCAAGGTACCGTCCATGTCGGTCCCGCCGAGCTGAGTATCGCCGCTCGTCGAAACGACCTCGAAGACGCCCTCGCCGAACTCCATGATCGTCACATCGAGCGTCCCGCCCCCCAGGTCGAACACGAGGATCTTCTGGGACTTCCCGGCCTTGTCGAGGCCGTAGGCGAGCGACGCGGCCGTCGGTTCATTGATGATGCGGACGACCTCAAGTCCGGCGATCTGGCCGGCGTCCTTCGTCGCCTGACGCTGGTTGTCGTTGAAGTAGGCAGGGACCGTGATGACCGCCTTCTCGACCTTCTCGCCGAGGAAGGCTTCGGCATCCCGCTTGATCTTCTGCAGGAGGAAGGCGGAGAGTTGCTGCGGGGTGTACTCCTTCCCGTCGGGGCCTCGGTAGTGGTACTCCGTGCCCATCTTTCGCTTGAAGGCTGTGAACGTGAATTGGGCGTTGGAGACCGCTTGACGCCGGGCGGGTTCGCCGACGATCAGTTGGCCGTCCTTGGCGAACGCCACGTACGATGGGAATGCCTTGCCGCCGCCGACGGTGGTACCTTCGGCACTCGGTACGATGACGGGACGCCCCGCTTCGAGTACAGCGGCCGCAGAGTTGCTCGTGCCTAGGTCGATGCCGATGATTTTCGCCATAACCGGGATCCCTTCTCCGTGAGGAGCGCTTGAAGCGCTCCGACAGCAGAAGGAGGCTTGCACTACTATAAAAGTACTTCTAATCGGGGGTCTGAATCAAGGCGGCGGGTCCACGGGCCCAGCGGTGCACGTCGTACTCTGGTCGTTAGCCGGAGTCGCCCCTCAGCTGTCCCGCAGCACCAAGTCCTCGTGCGAGTGGGGAAGAAAGACGTGCACCTCATCGGACCTCGGGTCGACGGTCAGCGTGTGTGCCCCCTCGGCTGTGGGGACGGACTCTAGGAGCGCCCACGGGTTGGTCCGGAAGACCTGAACGACCCCCGGTTCTCCGATCGCGACATAGAGGCGGCCGAGCCGGGCGTTGAGCCACACGACGTCTGGGGCCCCGGCAAGCGCCCCGACAGCCCGGACGATTCCGGAGTCGACGTCGACCTGCACCATCTGACCGTCATCGCAGGCGCAGTAGAGGGTCTTCCCATCTGGATCCTGGTCCAGACCATGGGGACCCCGCCCGGGCACGTCGATGAGCCTCCGGACCTCGGAAGGGGTTCCGCCGTCGATTACCGCGATGTGAGGCGGGTCCGCGATGTTCACGTAGAAGGAGTCCGTGGCCGCATGGAAAGTGGCCCATCGCGAGCGACCGGGGAAGGGAAACTGGTGGAGCCGCCTCCCCGTCGATGCGTCGATCACGGTGGCGAGAGGTGGGGCGCCGATGTCCGGATGGCCAACGCCGGCCACCAGCAGGGTCTGTCGGCGGGCATCAAATGCGATCCCGTTCGGTCGAGAGCCCGTCGGCAACCGGTACAGTTCCGTTTCGTCCGGGAGGCGAAACACGCTCACGGTGTCTTCCCTTCGGTTGGTCGTGAAGAGCAATCCGCCCTCCTCCGAGACCCAAACCCCTGCCACTCCCTTCAGTGAGGAGAGGGAGTGCACGAACCTCCGTGCGCTGAGGTCGATGACATCAACCCCGTCGTTCGACGGGTGCGCCACATAGAGACGGGACCCGGATCGATGAATGGCCGCGTGGTCGAACCCGCCGTCGTCTGGGTGAGGCGGGAGCCGGAGTCGGCTGACCTCGGTGAGGGGCATCTCAGACTCTCTCGCATCTCACCGAGACGGATCTCCGTTCGGCCGTTCGCACCCCGGCCCCCCGCGTCAGGTCCTTCCACCAGACCCTCGCCAGGGAACCCCGAAATTCAGCCGCCGGAGTGTTCGAGTTTTCCACCCTTTTCGACCTTCCACTTGCAGTACATGTAGAGGGCGTCGTACAGAGGGAATTGGAGCTTCTGGTTCTCAAAATCGTCCTTTGCCATCATGCGGAATCCCGTCGCGGCGGCTTCGAGTCCCGCCGCTTCGGCCACCTCGCCGGACCCACCATCGGCGACCCGAACGATCTTGGCCAGTTCCAGCAGAGCCGGGTCGGAGAGCCTGTACTTCCGGATCATCGAATCGAAGCTGACGTACTCGATTCCACCGTCCTGGTAATGGTGGAGTTCAGCTCCCGGCGTGTCGAAGGGGATGGCGCCTTCCGATTGGGCGACCTTCAACACCATGTCCTTTGCAACATAGAGGAACTCGGCCTTCGGATCGATGAATTTTCGTATGAGCCAAGGACAAGCGATGCGGTCCACTCGCGCCTTTTCCCGAGTAACCCATTTCATGGACGACCTCGCGCCCCGCACAGGGAGGCCCCTGATAAGAGAAACGGAGGCTTCTGACGAGGAACACCTTGCCCGCGCACCGAAGTCGGTCCGGGCACCAGGCGAATCGCTACATTCGACGGCGGGGAGGCCCATCCAGACGATTTTACGACAGAACTCGGATGGGGGCCTTGTGTCGGGAGTCCAGGAATTACTTCCTGGCGGAACCAGATTGGCCAGCCCCCTAGGCCGTGTCGCGCGGTCCCGGTGGACGGGGGCAAACGGTGTTCGCCACCGCGATGGGATGCAAGGGGTCCGTCGTGGGGCCTCGTTGACCGATGCGCACGAATCCAGTCTCCGGGGCGGCTGTTATTAGACCGACGCCGTTCGAGGCGTTTGAGATGGTCCGGCCACAGAATCGATGGAGCCGGGAAGCTCGACGGCTGCTCCCGGCGCTTCGGGCGTGGCGCGTCGCGTTCCATCAGGAGCCCGAGCTCTCCAACGAGGAGGTCCTCACGCGCGAGAAGCTTCTCCACGCGCTTGACGGTCTCGGGGTTCCGACCCGGACTTTCGGTTCGTATTCCAACGGCGTTGTGGGCGTGATCCAGTCCGACCGCTCGGGCCCCGTGGTAGCGCTTCGCGCCGACATGGATGCACTACCCGTCGTCGAGGAGACCCACGCTCCGTTCGCTTCGCGGTTCGAAGGCCGAATGCACGCCTGCGGGCACGACGTCCACATGGCCTGTCTCCTGGGGGCGGCCACGCTGCTCAAACGGAATCCGGGACGGCTCCGGGGGACCGTCAAACTCGTCTTCCAACCCGCCGAGGAGGAGGGAGGTCGAGGGGGGGCCCTACCTCTCTTGGAACGGGGAGCGTTCGAGTCGCCTCGGGTCGACTACGTGCTCGGCCAGCACGTCGCGTCGGAGGTGCCTCTCGGAGCGGTGGGCTGGAAGAAGGGTGCGCTCATGGCGGCACCCGATCAGTTCGAGATTCGCGTCCGGGGAACACCGGGCCATGCCTCGACTCCGCACCAGGGCCCGGACGCCGTGCTGGTCGCCGCAGAGATCGTCACGGGGCTCCAGGCGTTGGTGAGCCGGGTGCGGAACCCGGTAGACCCCGTCGTAGTTACGGTCGGAACGATCCACGGGGGGACCCGGCACAACGTGATCCCGCAGGAAGTCGTATTGACGGGAACTGTTCGCACCGTGGACCCGAAGACGCGGTCGAAGGCGGAGGCTTGGATCCGCCGTCGGGTCCGAATGATCGCCGGGAGCATGGGTGCGTCGGCACTGCTTCGGTACCGTCACGGATATCCGGTGCTCGTCAACGACCCGGCGGCCACCCAGAGCGTCGTGGACGCGCTCGGCCGCGAGCTCGGGCCCACTCGGCTGGTCGAACTCCACCACCCCGGCATGGGAGGGGAGGATTTCGCCCGGTATCTCGAACGGGTGCCCGGTACCTTCCTCCGTCTGGGTGTCGGTTCTCCGTCGATGACCGCCTCGTTGCACAGCCCCACCTTCTTCCCTGACGAATCCGCGCTGGTCCTCGGCGCCGTGACCCTCGTCACGGGAGCGCTGGGCCTGCAAGCGACTGGAGGCGCATGAGCGACATCGACCGGAGGCGCAGGGATTTCCCCGCGCTGCGAGGCACCAAAGGCGCTCCCCCCCCGGTCTACCTCGACTCGGCCTGCATGTCCCTCGTACCCCAAGCCGTTCTCGATGCGATCCAGGAGTACTATACGGACTACCCGGGCTGCGCGGGTCGGAGCCTCCACCGCTTCGCCGAAGAAGTGGGCCATCGCTACGAGGGCGCCCGAGAATCGTTCGCCCGCTTCCTCGGCGCTCCGTCTCCTTCGGGGATCGTCTTTCTCCGGAACGCCACAGAAGCCATCAACCTCGTCGCTCGCGGATTCGATTGGAAGCCCGGAGACCGGGTGCTGGTGACCGATCAGGAGCACAATTCCAACCTCGTCGTCTGGCAACGGCTCGCCCAGGAACGGGGACTTCAACTCGCCCACCTTCGCCTGCCCTCGGATGGCACGTTCGATGCCGAGGCGCTCGACCGGGAGCTGGCGCGGGGGGTTCGGCTCGTGAGCTTCTTCCAAACATCCAACCTCGACGGGCGGTCGCTCCCAGTCCGGGAGATTACTGAACGGGCTCACCGAAAAGGCGCCGAGGTTCTGATCGATGGATGCCAGGCGGCCCCGCACCAGGGGGTCGACCTCCAAGCCCTCGGCATCGACTTCTACGCTCTATCTCTCCACAAGATGCTGGGCCCGAGCGGCACGGGTCTGCTCGCCGGTGACCCGGAACGTCTGGCGAAACTGTCCCCGCTCGTTATCGGCGGGGAGACGGTCGAGTGGACGACGCTCACCGAGCACCAGCTCCGGCCACCGCCCCATCGGTTCGAGGCCGGGCTCCAGAATTACGCCGGAGTGCTGGGCGCCGCGGCCGGCCTGCAGTACCTGGAGCAGGTAGGGCTCGACGAGGTGGAGGCCCACGACCGGAGCCTCAACGCGACGGCGACCCGGGAGTTGGCGCAGGAACCTCGCGTGCGGCTCCTGGGTCCCGAGGACTCCGCGCAACGACCCAGTATCTACTCGTTCACTCTCGACGGGGTCGACCCCAATGATGCCGCGCTCTTCCTCGACGAGGGGTACCGGGTCATGGTCCGCTCCGGCATGCATTGCGTGCATTCCTGGTACCGCGAGCGGAGTCTCCCGGGAAGCATCCGAGCCTCGTTCTACCTCTACACCTCTCCAGCGGACATCGACACCTTCGTCACGGGGGTCCGCGAGCTGCTGGACCGCATCCCTGCATCGACGACGTCCGCGAAGGCGCCGCCGATGTCGCGAGGGAAGCGCCCGATCCGGCGGGCGCGCGTTCGTGGCGCGTAGCTCTACCGATACATCGGCGCCGACTGATGAATGGCGGGCCGCTCGGGCCGGGGATGCTCCTGAGCGGAGCGCTGGATCGTCAGCAGCTGTTGCTCGATCCGCTCCGCCTCGCGGATCAACGGTTCGGGATCGAGACTCGATCGCAGCAGGATATGATTGATCGTGTCGATGATCTTGGCGGCGGCTCGAGCGTCGGGGTACTCGGGGTTCGCCTCGGCGAGGAAGGTCAGCACATCGAAGCCCCGGCGTCGCCCTTCGTTGAGCAGCACACCGGCGATGCCCGTAATCACGCCCTCCATGAAGGGCGTCACGTTGGGCTCGATATAGAGCTCCTGGGCCCGGCGCGTGCTGGCGATGCCGTAGACCCGGACCTCCGGTACCTTTGAGGCCCGCCGGTGGTCCTTGACCCCCGGCGCCGGTTCAACGACCAGTCCTTCCGGGGAGACGAGAAGACCGCAGCGCTGTTCTTGGACCCAATTGAGGATGGCCGTGGCGAGAGGGTGGATGACGTTGGGCGGCGGCTGGAACTCCGAAATAAACGCCACGATCCGGTCAGCGACCCGGCCGTTCCGCCCCGGGGGCGGCGTACCCGAATAGATCCGCACCGGATGCTGCGGCTTGCCATCCCGTACCAACGAGACCGTGGGGAAGGAGGGGCATTCGACGATCCCGATCTGTTCCATCTCGAGCGTGTCGATCAAGTAGTTCGCGACGATCGAGCTCACGAGGCCCACCGAGGGGAATCCGTCGAGGACGATCGCGCCCTCGACGTCGAC
Source organism: Thermoplasmata archaeon (assembly GCA_022749815.1). Classification (GTDB taxonomy): domain Archaea; phylum Thermoplasmatota; class Thermoplasmata; order Lutacidiplasmatales; family UBA184; genus JAKIWV01. The sequence goes on along the minus strand of JAKIWV010000003.1, from coordinate 204,627 downwards.
CCGCTTGATCTCGTAGATTCGCACTTCGTCCGGCAGCATGGGGAGGAACTCAGAGCGACTTCTCGACGATCTGACCCAGTTCCCGGCTGAACAGCTCGACAACCTCGCTGGTGAGCTTGCTCCGGAGCTCGGGGGGAACGGCGGCCAGACCGAGGCGGGCCGTCAGGGCCCCCACGCGCAGGAGCGCGGCGTACTCCAACGCACGGGCCTCGAGCAGCGCACGAACTCCGTCCCGCAGATCGTGGGCGAGCTTCGGGTCGTCCTTGAGCGTCTTCTCGAGGTGGTGCCGAATCTCGTCCTTCACCACGTCGCGGATCGCCTCGCGAACGATCTCCTCGGGACGCAGCAAATCCCGGCTCCCCTTGAGGAGCGTGGTGATAGGCTCGCCCATCGAGGTGTCCTCGGCCATCGGTAGGCGCGGACGGGCCTCGCCCGCATTAACATTTTCCTGCCTGCTCCCGGTCCCGTGCTCGTCAGCGAATAGCTTATTCTCCAGCGACCCTCCGCCGCCCCCGTGGGCCGGTAGATCAGCGGAAGATCGCTACCTTGGCAAGGTAGAGGTCGCGAGTTCAAAGGGCTCAGGGGCCCGCCCCCCGGGGCCGGAAGTTCTCGCCCGGTCCACTCCCTTTTCCGAGTTCGTTCTCGGGGGAGATTTCGATGGGTGTCGAACCCTTCGGACGACATGGGGGACCAAGACCTTATACGAGTTCGGGAGTCGGCCGGCCGTGGCGGCGGAGCTACGCGAAAAGATCGCGGGCGAAGTGGTCCTCTCCCCGCATCCTGGTCGGACGCTTCGGAAGTGGCGGGAGGGGTTCCAGGTCTCCCAGCGCGAACTCTCGAAGACGCTCGACACCGTTCCGTCGGTGATCTCCGACTACGAGTCCGAGCGCCGGGCGAGTCCGGGCGCGACGTTCATCCGGCGCTATGTCGATGCCCTGCTCGATATCGATGTGCGAAACGGCCGGCGCATCGCCCAACGTCTGGGGAGCCGACCCCACACCGAGGGGATCTTGGGGATGCGCGAGTTCGCCGTGGCGATCCCCCTCAAGTCGGTCGCCGACCTTCTCGAAGCCAAGCCCGCGAGCAGCGTCGACCTGCTCCGCGATATCCACGGGTACACCTTGCTCGACGCCCCGCGAGCGATCCTGTCGATGGATGCATCGCGATTCGTCGAGGTCTACGGATGGACCACCCAACGGGCATTGATCTTCTCCAACGTCAAGTACGGCCGATCCCCCATGGTCGCCGTGCGCGCCCATCCCCTCAAGCCGGCCGCGGTCATCTTTTCGAATCCCGGCCGGATCGACCCCCTCGCCATCCGTTTGAGCGAGGTGGAGAACATCCCGTTGCTGGCCACCTCGCTCGGCCCCGGCGACGTCCTACGCCGCCTCGAAGAGTTGTGATCTGAAGGTACACGATATGGAAGCAGGCATCGTCAGCTACGGAGTCTACGTCCCCCGCTACCGCATCACGCCCGCCGAGATTGGCCAGGTGTGGGGGGTGGACGGCGTCGCGATGGGGCAAGGGCTGAACATCGAGCGCAAGAGCGTCCCCGCGCCCGACGAGGACACCATCACGATCAGTACCGAGGCGCTCCGGGTCGCCCTCCTCCGCGGAAAGATTGACCCTCAGGAGATCGGAGCCCTGTACGTCGGAAGCGAATCCCACCCGTACGCCGTGAAGCCCACGGCAACAATCGTGGCTCACGCGGTGGGAGCGACTCCGAACCTGACCGCCGCCGATTTCGAGTTCGCCTGCAAGGCGGGCACGGCGGCGATCCAGACCTGCCTCGGCCTGGTTCGTTCTGGGATGGTCAAGTATGGCGTGGCGATCGGCACCGATACTTCTCAGGGGGCCCCGGGCGACGCGCTCGAGTACTCCGCCAGCGCGGGGGGCGCGGCCCTCGTCATCGGCCGCGACAAGGTCATCGCGACGATCAACCAGACCGTCTCGTATACTACGGACACGCCGGATTTCTGGCGCCGGGAAGGTCAGCGCTACCCGAGCCACGGGGGCCGGTTCACCGGCGAACCGGCGTACTTCCGTCACGTGGGGGAATGCGCGAAGCAGATGTTCAAGACGGCCGGCACGACGACCAAGGACTACCAGCATGTGGTGTTCCACCAACCGAACGGCAAGTTCCCCCGGCGGATCGGGACCCAACTCGGGTTCTCGGACGAGCAGATGAAATACGGAATGGTCACCCCCCGGATCGGTAACACGTACTCCGCGGCGGCTCTCATCGGGCTGGCCAACGTCCTCGACCACGGGGAGGCCGGCGAGCGGATCCTCGTCGTCGGGTACGGCTCGGGCGCCGGTTCGGATGCCTTCGACCTGACGGTTACGGAAGAGCTCGGGACCTACGACCGATCCTCCGGCCTGCCGGTGCAATACTTCCTGGACAGCGGCGTCGAACTTTCGTATTCGGTCTACGCGAAGTTCCGGGGCAAGATCCATATGGGGGAGGCCTGACGGTGCGCGACGTCGCGATCCTCGGCATCGGCATGACCAAGTTTGGCGAGCTGTGGGACCGCTCGTTCCGGGAGATCGGCATCGAAGCCGGCTTTCAGGCTCTCGTCGATGGGAAGCTCTCCTCCCGCGACCTCGGGGCGCTGTATCTTGGCAACATGGCGAGCGGCGCGTTCCTTGAGCAGGAGCACATCGCGCCGCTCATCTTGGACTACGCGGGCCTCGCGAGCCACCACCTCCCGGCGATCCGGGTGGAGGCGGGCGGCGCGTCCGGAGCGATGGCCCTCCACGAAGGGTACTTGGCGGTCGCGAGCGGGGCGTACGATTTCGTCGTCGTCGGCGGCGCGGAGAAGATGACCGATGTCTCGGACACCGAAGCGAGCCGGATCGTCGATGCGACGGCCGATACGGAATGGGAGCTCGTCTTCGGCGCGACGCTGCCGGCGCTCTGGGCGATGATCGCCCGGAAGCACATGCACGAGTACGGTACCCGTCGAGAAGATCTGGCGGCGTTACCCGTGCACGACCACTTGATGGCCTCCAAGAATCCGCTCGCGCATTTCCGGAACAAGGTCAGCCTCGAACAAGTGATCAACTCCGGCATCGTCGCCGACCCGCTCGGTCTCCTGGATTGTGCGCCGCTATCGGACGGCGCGGCGGCCGTCCTGCTGGGACCGCTCGAGAGCGCGCGCAAGTACACGGACACTCCGGTGAAGATCGCGGCGAGCCAGGTCGCGTGCGACACGATGGCCCTCCATCATCGCCGAGACCTCACGACGCTCGACTCGACCGCGGTGGCCGGCACTCGCGCCTTCTCCCAGGCGCGGCACAAGCCCACCGACGTGCAGGTCGCAGAGATCGACGACGCCTACTCGATCGGAGGTCTGGTCGCGCTCGAGGATCTAGGCTTCGTGGCCAAGGGAGAGGCCGGTCTCGCGATGCGCGACGGGCGGTTCTTCGGGAAGGGAACGACGCAGATCAACACCTCGGGCGGCCTCAAGGCCCAGGGGCGGCCCTTCGGGGCCGTCGGAGTCGCCCAGGTCGTCGAACTTGTCCGGCAGCTGCGGGGCGACGCGAAGGACCGGCAGGTCGCTGGCGCGCAAGTGGGGCTGGCCCATAGCGTCGGTGGGACGGGTGCGACGAGCGTCGTCACGATCGTGGAGAGGGTGAACTGACGGAGGAACCATGGCGATCGCACGTTTCTGGCGAGAGACTCCGCGCCGATACAACCTGGGCGGCTCCCGGTGCACGGTCTGCACGACCGTCTACTTCCCGCCCCGGAGCGTCTGCCCGACCTGCACGACCCATCGCCAATCGCTCGGAAAGATGGAACCGTTCCAGCTGTCGGGCGACGGCGAGGTCGTGACCTTCACCGTCGTCCACGAGGCGGCCAACGGGTTCGAAATGCTGGTGCCCTACGCCCTGGCGATCGTCCAAACCGTGGAGGGACCCCTTCTTACCGGCCAGGTCGTGAATCTCCGGCCCGAGGACCTGCAGATCGGGCTCAAGGTTCGCGCGACGTTCCGGAAGCTTCGGGAGGAAGGTCCGGCCGGGGTCATCCACTACGGATACAAGTTTGCCCCCAAGGAGGAAGCCGCGATGGCTCCGAGACCGGGTCGAGGGTCCGAACAGGCTCCGGCCGCGTCCCATGCCCCGGAGCCCTCGCGCGCCCGAGCGTGACAGAGCCCGCCCCGGAGCCGTCGTCGGCATCGTCTGCCGGCGACGCGGCCCCGCCCGACGAACAATACGCCGATGCCTATTCCGAAGGATACGGCGAGGGACTGCGCGAGGCGTTCCGTGAGGTGCTCTCGCACGTCGGCCGAGGCCACACGGTCGGGGAGATCCGTGTGCTCGTGGAGAGCCGGCTCGCCCGAATCCGGGAGGACGTCTCCGGGAAGCGCCGGAACCTGCTCGGCCCCCCCCGACGCCCCGCCTGGGGCGCGCTGCTTCGACCGCCGGCGACCAATCGGCCGGAACCGGAGACGATGCCTCGTCTCGCCCGTGGGGGCAGCTACCTGTTCCGCGAGGACCGGCCCCGGCACGCCCTCGCTTTCGTGGGCCGCTCGGGGGGGGAATACGCCCGCATCCTATGCGTGACCACCAACCCCCCGGAGTTTGCCGGCGTGCCCCGAAGTCGTGTCGAAGTACTTCGGCTGGCTCTCCCCAGCCCCGGCCTCGGCGCCTCGGAAGGTGAGCTCGACCCCAGCGGGCTGGGGGGACGGATCAAGGAAGCGACCGAAGCGCTGGGCGGCGTCCTCGTCTACTTGGACGCGGTGGAGGTGATGAGCACCGAGTATTCCCTCGACACGACCCTCAAGTTCGTCAACTTCGTCACGGCCCAGGTGGCGCGGACCGGCTCGGCGTTCGTCGCGTCGGTCGACCCCGGGACTCTCGAGGAACGAGACCTTCGCCGACTCCAGCGCTCGTTTAATATCGTGAGCTGACGCCGGTCGCCCAGGGAGGGGTCGCATGGAGGTCGCGTTCTTCACGGACAGTTATCTTCCGACCCGCGACGGCGTGGCGACGGTCACGAGCGCGCTCGCGCGGGAGCTGACCGGTCTGGGCCACCCGGTGACCGTCTTCGCTCCCAGCCCATCCGCAGGTCCCCCGACGGACGAGGAGGGAGCCGACGGCGTCACCATCGTTCGCAGCCGGTCGCTGCCCGTCCCTCTGTACGGCCAGTATCGCTGGGGCCTGTTCCCGTTCGCCCAGCTTCGGGGGCACAACTTCCGTCGGTTCGACATGATCCATCTGCACACGCCAGGGATCATGGGCAGCACGGCGTTCCTCGCGGCCCGGCATCTCCGGAAACCCCTCGTCGGCACGTTTCACACCAACGTCTGGGAGATGCGAGGGAGCTTCCCGCCGACCCTGCCCATCCGGCTCTTCTTTCGGGCCGCCTCGTGGTACGCCCTCGGGGCGTACTACCGATGCGACATGACGACGGTCCCGTCGATACCGGCGCGGCAGTGGGTCGTCGACCACAGCCGCAAGACGTTCCGCCGGCCCGTCGAGGTCGTTCCGAACGGCATCGAAGTGGACCGGTTCCACCCGGGTCTCCAGGTGCCGGACTGGCGGGAGCGGTGCGGGCTGCCCGGCGTCCCGCTCGTGACGTACCTCGGACGTCTCACGATCGACAAGGGGGTGCACCGATTCCTCGACGCCCTCGTCGACCTCAGTGGACGCGAGGATTTTGCCGGTCTCATCGCCGGGGCCGGCCCGGAAGAAGCGCGGGTCCGGGAGCGGCTCCGCACCGACCCCCGGCTGGCGGGCCGCGTGCGGTACGTCGGACCCGTCGCCGAGGAAGAGAAGGCCTCCCTCTTGTCTCAATCCGAACTGTTCGTGCTCCCGTCCACCTCGGACACCTCTTCGCTTGCGCTGCTCGAGGCGATGGCCTGTGGCTGTGCGTGCGTCGCCCTGGATGTCGGGGGCCCGGCGGAGCTGATCCAGGACCGGGTCACCGGGAGAATCGTGCCCGCGGATCGCGAGGGCGCCCTGTCCGGCGCCATCTCGGAGCTTCTCGCGGGGACCACCGAACGCGACCGGCTGCGCCACGCCGCGATCGACTACGTGCGTCGAGAAGCCTCCATCGAGCGGACCGCCACCCGGTTTATGGGCCTCTACGAGATGCTCCTCGCGGAACGGAGGCCACGTGACGGGCGCCTCGCGGGATGAACTGCACGCCATCGCCAGTCGGGGAGCGGTCGAGCTCCACGACAAGTACTCCGAGCGCGCGCTGGACCGGGCCCTCGAAGAGTACCGGGCCCGGCGGCGCGAGAAGCTGACCCCGTTCGTGGCGCAGGTCGACGGGACGGCCTACCCATCGCTCCTGCACGCCATCCTGACGCCGACCCCTTTCGCCCAGCTGACGCTCGAGTTCCCCGAGGCGTCGGAGACCGACCCCGCCTGGGAGTTTCTCCGGCCGGCCCGGTCGCTGACCCTAGAGAAGGAGGGCGCGGCGACGATCCTCCCGCTGGGCTCCCGCGCGACTCCCGTGCGGGGCGTGGCCCGGCTGCTCCTCCGCGAGACGTACTTGCCCCGGTCGGCGATCCAGGACGGCGAAGCCACCCGTGGCGTCCCGGCGGCCGCGCCCCGGGCCGACCTGTTCACGCTCTCGATGTGGGCCCAGTTCGTGCGACAGACCGGGGTCGTCCCGTTTTCCACCGCGGTGCTGTTGTATCTCGCCGAGGAACGGATCCGCTTCGAGCTCGACCTCATCGACAACGGTCTGCTCCCTGACCTTCGACACGGCCGCCTCCGCGGCGTGGCGCACGTTCGCCGCTCGTCGCGGATTGCCCACGCCGTCGATCGATACGTCGCCAGGGGGGAGGTCTCCTTGCCAAACGCCCGCGCCCTCGAAGTGGTGTTCGAGACCCGGGGCGTCTCGGCCATCGACCTGGCGCCGCTGTTCGGCGGGGTGCGCGAGCGCGCGACCTCGAGCCTCGAAACTCTGAGGGACCGGGGGCTCGTCACCGTGGACCGGCCGAGCGGACAGTATCGCCCCAACCTGGAAGCGGTCGTTCCGGCGCCGGATCGCCCCCGGACCGAGCGGACGCCGACGGGGCAGCCGGCGAACCCGTTGCTCCGTACGAGCGTCGCGGAGCTCCTCGCCGCGGCGGATGCTCGGGCGACGTGTCCGCTGTGCGGGGATCTGATTCCACCCGGCCCCCGGGGGATTCTCTGCGCGAAATGCACCGCGCTCGTCGGGAGCGCCGGCTCGACCTGAAGGTCGGGCGGGCCTGTCGGGAGTTTCCGTCGGGGGGAAGGTCACTTCCCCCCGACCTTTGAACCCGAGTTCGCTGGCTTAGAAGGCCAGTGCTTTGTCCCGGCTAAGCTACAGGCCCGCCCGCGCATTCTCCGCGGGGCCCTTAATCCTTCGGGGCGGGTCGGGGCGCCGGACGAGCGGCCCCGTCCGGCCCGCCCAGGGCCCGGGCGATGAGCCGGGCCAACCGGAGCGGCTCGGGGAGGTTCCCTCGCATGGTCGTCCGCCGCACGATGGCCGCCGCCTGCGCCCGAGTACAGCCCACGGCGCTGACACGAAGTGGGTTTCCCTGGGAAGTCGGTAGTCGAAACAGCGCGTGGGCCCGGACGAGCCGCCAACGCGCCGGGGCGTCCCGGGGAAAGTACTTTCGGAGCGCGGTTCGGATCGCGGGGAAATCCGGCGACCGGCGGGTGACCGTAACAATGGGCCGCTGCAGCCCCTCGTAGAGCCGGTCGAGGTCGATCAGATTGAAGCCGCCGACCGCGATCCCGTCCAGGATCACCGCGCGAACCCCATCGAGGAATGGGGACGTACCCAAGAGGGCAAGGATCCGCTCCGTTGCATCGGTCCCATCGATCGCGACCGACGTTCGGAGGATGCCCTCGACGTAGTTGGGCGTCGAGAAGACCACTCCAACGAGCGCGGCCCGACGGGAGGAGCGGACGAAGGGTCCGTCGTCGAGGCCGATGACCCGGAGGTGCGGCTTGGCGAGCGCCCGGGTGAAGACTTTAGACCCTCGGCCGCGTGGAGACGCCGAATGGCGACGCCGGTCGACCTGAGATGCCCGAGGTGCGGCATGCGACTGACGGCGTTTACGCCCTATCCTCAGGTCACCTCCTACACGCGCTGCCCCCACTGTGCTTCCGTGCTCCCGTTCGTCGCTCCCCGAGAGCCGGCCCCCTTGTTCAGCTGGGAAGTCTACTCGGGCCTATATCCCCCGACCCCGCTCCCTCACGCGCCGAGCCCCTGGCGTCGACCGGCGATCGTTGCCCTCCTCCTCGCCGTGACCTTGCTGCTGGGCACCCTCGGCGGCGTCTTCGCGTGGCTCGGGAGTGATGCGCTCCGACCGGGAACCTTGCGGGTGGGGGGCACGATCGCTCCGTCGGGCGCGCCCGGTGCCTGGGTCAGCATCCAAGGGGAGAACGGATTCGTCGTCAATCTGACGGTTCCCGCGGGGGCGTTCACCATTTCGGGGGTACCGTACGGCGGCGTGCTGATCCGGGCCGGGGCGATGAATTACTCTATCCTGGAGATGCAGCTGTTCTTTTCGCCCGTGTACTCGAGCGTGACCGGGAACCCCAACCAACTCCAACTCTCGCTCAGCCCGGCCAACGGGTCGAGCGTGAACATCATCGATACGACGGCCTTCCCCGACCTCGAGGCGTTCGTGGCGGGCCTCTGGTCCGGCACGGGGCTGCTCTGGATCTCCGCCCTCGTGACCGGCCTGGGGGTGCTGGGGGCTCGCCGGGACCGGATCCCGCTCGTCGTCGTCGGAGGGGCGTCGGCCATGGCGGCCCCGTTCGCGCTTCCTCTCCTCGGCATTGACGTGATCAACGAAGCGCTCACGGCGGTCGCGCTCGCGGCCTTTGCCGTGGGGCTGGCTGTTCTTCTGCTCGTGCTACCGGAATTCGCGAGGGCCCAACGGCCAGTCGAACCGATCTAGCGACGTGTACCGGGACGGCGGGAATCCTATCCCGAGCCGCCGCGGGGGCGCGGGGCGGCTTTTCGGGAGTTCGGAAGAGGACGCCGGTTCCGGTACCCGCCCTCGACCGAATGCCAAAAGCCCACTTCCTCTTCGCCGCGCCGCCAGCAGAGGAACACCACTTCGCCTTCCAGTCGACCGTAGAAATCCGCCAGGCCGACCTCGAGGTCTTTCACCTCGATTCCGTCCTCGTGGAGCCGCAGCACCTCCTGCTCGAGCCGCCGGCTCAGGCTCTGCCACTCCTCGTCCAGACGGTGACGGAGCGCGAAGTCGGGGTTGTCGTTCGATTCGAGCTCGTTGCCCCAGAACGTGGCGAGCCGCTGGAGCTCTTCGTGGACCACTCCGAGGCGGGAGGCCCACGCCTTCAGCTGGGGCAGCAGCGCCCGCAGCTCATTGAGTCGAGCGTTCGCCTCTTCGACGGTCCAGAGACGCGGAGGGACCACCGCCACGTGGTCCGTGCCGTCCCGCTCGCTCTCCACACGGGTTCGATGGCCCGTTCCGTATATACCCGTTTGTTCGGCGCCAGAGAGCCGTTCCGGTCCCGACGTTCCCTTCGCCTACCCGTCGCCCGCGGCCACTGTCGACACGTGCCAGCCCTTGTCGCGATACGTCTGGAGAACCTCGGTGGCGTGGGCCGAATCCCGGACCTCCAGCTCGACCTCGACCGTCACTTCGCCCGGTGGTCGATCGGGAGACTCCCGGTCATGCACGATGTGGCGCACGTTCGCGGCGAGACCGGCGGCCACGCCGAGCAACTCGGCCAACTGGCCCGGTTTGTCCCGGAGCGGGGCGCGAATGCGCAACAGTCGACCCTCGGCCGACAATCCGATCCAGAGAATCCGATCGAGAAGGAACGGGTCTAGGTTCCCCCCGCTGATCACGAGCACAGTCGGTCCCGGCTCGAGCAGCTCGGAGTGCTCGAGGACCGCTGCCAGCGGGACGGCGCCCGCGCCTTCCACGAGCAATTTCGCGTTCTCGAGCAGGAGGAAAGCGGCGCGCGCGATCGCTCGGTCGTCCACGCTGACGGACTTGATCCCGTAGTGCTCGAAAACCTGGAACGGACGGTTGCCGATGTGTCGGGTGGCCAGCCCGTCCGCAAAGGTGTTCGGACGCGGCCCGACGACGACCCGCCCTTGACTCATCGATGCACTCAGAGTGTCGGCTCCTGCGGCTTGCACTCCGACGATTTCTATGTCGGGTTTCGTCGCCTTCGCCGCGACGGTGATCCCGGCCAACAGTCCGCCCCCGCCGACTCCCGCGATGATCCGGCGGGTCGTCGGAAGGTCTTCGAGAATCTCGAGCCCCACCGTCCCCTGCCCCGCGATGACCTCCGGATCCTCGAAGGGGTGGACGTAGACCAACCCCTCGTCTTTCGATAGACGGAGCGCCTCTTCGTGCGCTTCCTCAAAGTCGTTCCCGTGAAAGATCACTCGGGCGCCGAGCGCCCGAGTCGCACTGACCTTGGAGGGAGAGGCGCCGCGTGCCATCACGATCGTAGCCGAAACTCCTCGGTACCGGGCGGCGTAGGCAACCCCTTGAGAGTGGTTGCCGGCGGAGGCCGTGACGACGCCGCGCGCCGCCTCGGCCGGCGACATGAGAAGGATGCGGTTGGCGGCGCCGCGAAGCTTGAACGCCCCAGTGAGCTGAAGATTCTCCAGCTTCAGGTAGACGCCTTCGGGAGGGAGCCCAGGGATCGCAGGGGCGGCGATCAAGGGGGTCCGACGGACAACGCCCGAGATCCGCTGCGCCGCAGCGACGACATCCTCGAGCCGGACCGGCAGCGGGTCGGTCACGGGCTCCGCTCGCTCCGGGCGCGCTTAACCATTCGGGTGGCTGATCAGCGTTCCGGAACGCGGAGCGCGAACACGCGTTTTCTCTACGCGCGCGTCCGAGCAGAAGCGCGTTTGGGAGGATTTCCCAGAGGGAAAATCGCACTCCGGATGCGCGCGCGATTGCGCGCTCGGTTGCGCTTATATAGAGCACCCTTCTCCCCCCGCCCCACCGGAGGCGAAAGACGCTCCAAACCGATGGCCCGCCGACACCGACCTCGCCGAGGCTCGCTCGGCTACTCCCCACGTTCTCGCTCGTCGCGTAGTGTACCCCGGATCCGTACATGGCCTGCGGGGCCCAAACAACCCTCGCTGGAAGGCTTCGCCGGCTTCAAGGTTGGCATGACCCACGCGATGATCGTCGACTACCGGAAACGGTCCACGACCGCCGGACAGGAAGTCTCCATCCCGGTGACAGTCATCGAGACGCCCCCGATCCACGTGGTCGGCGCGCGCCTCTACCGCGAAGATCCATACGGTAGCCGAGTCGTCGGGGAAGTCTGGGCCGCTGAGACCCACGACGAGGTCGACCGCGCGATCCCCTCCCACCCGGCGACCGAAGGGGAGAAACTCGACTCCTTCCGAACCGCCCCGGCGGATGAGGTCCGGCTGATCGTCCATACCGAGCCCTGGCTCGTGACCGGTGTCGGCTCCAAGACGCCCGATATCTTCGAGGTCCGAGTATCGGGCGATGGCTTCGAGGACCGTCGAGGATTCGCCCTGGCTCAACTCGGCAAAGAAGTCACCATCGACGAGGTCGCCAAGGAGGGCGAGTTTTGGGACATTGTCGGCGTGACGAAGGGGAAGGGCTTCCAGGGGCATATCCAGCGGTGGGGGGTCCACCTCCAACCGCGCAAGAACTCGAAGCACCGGCGGATGATCGGAACGCTAGGCCCCCACAACCCGAGCTTCGTCACCTATCGGATCCCTCAGGCTGGGCAGATGGGGTACCACAAGCGAACGGTGTACAACATCCGCCTGCTCAAGATCGTTCGCGACCCCACGACCGACGCAGTGACCCCGAAGGGCGGGTTCCTCCATTACGGATCGGTCCGCTCCAGCTGCGTCATTGTCCACGGTACGGTCCCCGGCCCCTCGAAGCGGCTGCTCCGCTTCCGGATGCCAATCCGGAGTCACATCGCGACGGTGGAGAAGGTCGACATTCGATTCCTCAGCACGGCCTCGAAGCAGGGCGTATGAGTACGTCTCGGTCGACCGTCGGCTCGACGGAGCCGACCGAGCCTGCCCGGCCTCACCACCGAGTCCATGTCGTATCGCTCGCCGGCAAGCCCGGGGAGACGGTCACCCTACCGCTCGCCTTCTCGGTCCCCGTGCGTCCCGACCTGATCCGGCGAGCCGTCGTCGCCGCTCAGTCGCACCGGATCCAGCCTCATGGGACGACCCCGACCGCCGGAGCACGTCACTCCGTCCGGTGGTCCGGCAAAGGGAAGGGCGTTGCCCGTACTCCACGATTGATGGACTCCATGCGCGGCGCCCAGGCGCCCAACACGGTGGGCGGACGACCCGCTCATCCACCGAAGGTCGAGACGCTCTGGCGCAAGAAGATCAACGTCAAGGAGCGCCGACGAGCCTTCGCCGCCGCCCTCGCGGCGACGCGCGACCTCTCGATCGTTCGCGCCCGCGGCCATCGGGTCGGGGACGAGACCCAGCTCCCCGTCGTGGTCGAAGATCCAATCGAGGCCGTCGATTCATCGAAGACGGCGAGCGAGTTCCTCCGTCGACTGGGCCTGCTGGGCGACGTGGATCGGGCGCGGGACGGAACGCATATCCGCGCCGGTCGGGGCAAGCGCCGGGGCCGGCTCCGCCGCGAACCGTCGAGCCTCCTCGTGGTGACAAGCGTGCCGGGGAGGGCCCGCGGTTTCCGCAACTTGGCCGGAGTCGATGTCGTCCCCGTGGGCCGCTTGGGAACCGAGGACCTGGCCCCCGGAGGGGACCCGGGCCGGCTGACGATCTACTCCTCCGGGGCGATCGCGGGTCTCAAGGCGCGACTCGAAGGGGGCGTAGCGTGAGCGAGCTCCGTCTCCGCGTCATCCTCCACCCGTACGTCACCGAGAAAGCGATGGACGAAATGGAGCGCATGAACAAGCTCGAATTCGCCGTCGACCGGCGGGCAAATCGCGCCCAGGTCAAGCGCGCGGTCGAAGAGCTCTACCAGTGCAAGGTCGCGAAGATCACGATCAAGATCGTTCGTACCGGGAAGATCGCCACCGTACGATTCAAGCCGGAGTACTCGGCCGAAGACATTGGCGCTCGCGCCGGGGTGTTCTGATGGGAAAGCGCACCGGTTCGCGTCGGCGGGGGGCGGGCACCGGAGCGTACACTTCTCCGAGCCACCGGCATCACGGCGCCATCAACCACCCGGCCCCGAGCGTCTCCGGAGAAGGAAAGGTCGAATCGCTGGAGCACGCTCCGGGCCGTACCGCCTCCGTCGTGCTCGTCCGTGGTCCGGCGGGGGAAGAGATCCAGATGCTCGCCTCCGCGGGCATCTCCACCGGCGACTCGGTGTCGCTCAACGCCGGACCCGTGCTCCGCGGCAGCCTCCTCCCGCTCCAGAGCATCCCAGATGGGGTCCTGGTATCGAACCTCGAGGTCAAGCCGTTCGACGGGGGCCGCCTGGTCCGAGCGGCGGGCGCGAGCGCGATCGTCGTGGCGCATTCGGGCGGCGAGGTGACCGTCCAACTGCCGTCGGGCCAGTTCAAACAGTTCCTCGAGACCTGCCGGGCGCAAGTGGGGGGAATCGGTGGAGGCGGTCGGCTGGAGCGCCCGTTCATCAAGGCCGGCAAGAAGGTCAACGCATTCCGATCGCTGGCCCGAGCGGCGTTCAAGGTCCGGGGCGTCGCGATGAACCCCGTCAACCATCCCCACGGGGGAGGCGCGCACCAGCACGTGGGACGACCGAGCACGGTAGGTTCCGACGCGTGGCCCGGCCAGAAAGTGGGCCGGTTCTCCCCCCAGAAGAAGCACTCGCGCCGACGTAGCCGAGGGAAGTGACCATGCCGAAGGGACGAAGGGCGAAGAAGGCGGAGGTCCGCCGGAAGCGCGAGTTCACGCTCCGCGGCAAGACCCTGCCGGAGCTCCAGCAGCTCAGCCTCGAGGAGCTCGCCAAGCTCCTGCCCTCGCGGCAACGACGAACTATCCGCCGCGGATTCAATGCGGACCAGCGCCGGTTCCTCGAAAAGCTCTCCGAGGCGGCGGACGGCAAGCCCGTCCGAACGCACTGCCGGGACGTCCTCGTACTGCCCCTACACGTCGGCCGCCACGTGGCCGTCCACACAGGGAAGGAGTACAAGGAGATCGAGGTGCGGCCGGAGATGATCGGCCACTACTACGGCGAGTTCGCGCTCACACGCCGGTTCGAGAAGCACTCCGGGCCCGGCGTCGGCGCGACCCGGTCCTCGAAGTTCATGCCGCTCAAGTGAGGGATCGACCGTGACGAACCGGGGCTACACGTACCAGGCCGAAAGCAGCGTTTCCGTTGCGCGGGCCCGTGGGCAGGAGCTGCCGATGTCGCCCAAGAAGACCTACGAGGTCCTCAACGCGATTCGGGGCCTCGACCTTGAAAAGGCGCGGCAGGTCCTCGAGGACGCGATCGCCTTGAAGCGGGCCATCCCGTTCCGACGGTACAACCAGGAAACCGCGCACAAGCGCGGCGTCGGGCCCGGGCGCTATCCGAAGAAAGTCTGCCAGGTGCTGCTCGACATCTTGGTGAACGCCGAGGCCAACGCGGATTTCCAGGGACTGGACGTCGACCGGCTCTTCATCAAAGTCGCCGCCTCCTCCCGGGGCCGCATCCAGAAAGCGAACATGCAGCGAGCCCAGGGACGGGCGACGGCGTGGAACGAACAAACCACTCACGTAGAGATCGTGCTCGGCGAGCGGAAAGAGGCGTCGTAATGTCGAGCGAACGCAAGGTCATCGAAGAGGCGACCCGCCGCGTCCTCCTCAAGGACTTCCTGATCCAACAGAGTGCACGGGCCGGATTTGGCGGTCTCGACATCCAGCGCACGCCGATGGGAACGCGGGTCACGCTCATCACCGAGCGGCCCGGCATCATCATCGGGCGGCGCGGCGAGCTGATCAAGCAACTCACCCAGGACATCCAGAACCGGTTCAAGCTCGACAACCCCCAGATCGAGGTGCAGGAGGAGCGCCAGCCGGCCCTCAACGCCCAACTGATGGCGGAGAAGCTCGCGGGGACCCTCGAGCGCGGCTGGCATTTCCGTCGCGCCGGCCACTCGACGGTGCGCCGGATTATGGAATCCGGCGCGCGCGGCTGTCAAGTGATTCTTTCCGGAAAGCTCACCGGGGAGAGGCACCGAACGGAACGGTTCAAGTCGGGGACGATCAAGTACTGCGGCGAAGCCGCGATCCTCCTCATCGGCAAGGGGTTCGCCCAGGCCCGCCTCAAGCCCGGCGTTATCGGAGTGAAGGTATGGATCATGGGCCCCAACGCGCGGCTGCCGGACGAGATCCACGTGAAGGGGGTCGAGGAGCACCCCAAGACGGCCCCCGTGCAGCTGCCGTCCGTCGAGGTGCCTCCCCTGCCGGACCTCCCGCCCCCCGTGGAGGGAGTCCCGTGAGTCTCCTGCGGATGAAGGAATTGCGCGCCCTCTCCGACGAGGACCTCAAGCGCAAGATCGGCGACATCGAAAACGACCTGCTGCGGGAGCGCGGCACGGCAGCGATGGGCGGCGCGCCCCCGAGCCCCGGCCGTCTGCGGGCGCTTCGGACCAACGTTGCCCGCGCCCTCACAGTACTTTCCGAACGAGCCAACGCCGCGCGATCCCGGTAGGGAGGCGGGGCAGCGGAACCGATGTCGCTCGACGCCGAAACGACCGGAACCCGCTCTTCTCGGGCCCTCCTCGGGGAGATCATTGGCCTGCCGGTCCGCATCACCGAGGCGCCCGGGCTCCAGGCCCTGCCCTGGGACGGCGTGATCGCCGACGAGACGTTGCGCACGCTCGTGATTCGACGGCCGGGCGCGACCCGGCTCCGTCGCGTGGCGAAGTCCGGGCTCCGGGCGATTCTCGTCAAGGACGGCGACGAGGTACCGTTAATAGGCGAGGTTCTTCGCGTGCGCCCCGAAGACCGTACCAAGCTGCTCGCTCTGGGCGGTCGGCGGAGGTCTCGATGACTCCTCCTACCAAGCCGGCCGCTCGCCGGGCCCGCGACATCGGGCTCGACGTGCGCTCGCCCAAGGACCGCTGCGACGACGCGCACTGCCCGTTCCACGGCCATCTATCGGTCCGCGGTCAGATCTTCGAAGCCACGGTCGTTTCGACGGCGATGCAGCGCACCGCCGTGGTCGAGCGAACGATCCTCCGCCGGATCCCCAAGTACGAACGCTACGCGAAGCGCCGGCGACGGTATCTCGTCCACGACCCCCCCTGCCTCAAGGTTCGCGTCGGGCGGCTCGTCCGGGTCGCGGAGACCCGGCCGCTGTCCAAGACCGTCACGTTCTGCATCGTCGAGGACCTGGGAGACGCGGCGCGCCGCACGAGCGGCGACGACGCGGTGCCGCTCCCGACGAGTCATCCAAAGGAGGAGGCCGGATGAAGGGCCTCGCCGGCCGGCGCACGCGGGGCCTCCCAAAGGGCGCCCGCCTGGACTGCGTCGACAACACCGGCGCCAAGATCGTCGAGATCATCGCGGTCCGCAACTGGCACGGCACCCATCGTCGCTACCCTCGGGCCGCCGTGGCCGACCTCGTCATCGCGTCGGTGAAGAAGGGAACGCCCGAGATGCGCCGCCAGGTCGTGCACGCCGTCATCGTGCGCTCCCGCGTCCCGATCCACCGGGCCGATGGGACCCGAATCCAGTTCGAGGACAACGCCGCCGTCATCACCACGGAGACTGGCGAGATCAAGGGATCTCAGATCAAGGGCCCCGTGGCGAGGGAAGCCGCCGAGCGATGGCCGCGCATCGCAGCGGCCTCGTCGATCATCGTCTGACGGAGGGATCAGGTTGAGCGGTTCTAGATCCTCCCAGCCGCGCAAGCAGCGGCGCGCCGGGTTTCAGGCTTCCGTCTTCGCCCGACACCGGCGGATGAGCGTGTCGTTGTCGCGGGACCTGAGAGCCCGCTACCGGCGACGCGCTCTGCCGCTGCGGAAGGGCGACACTGTGCGCGTGATCTCGGGCAGCTACAAGGGACGGGAGGAGCGCGTGACGGACGTCGACTTGCGGGAGCTCCGGGTCACCCTCGACAACGTGACGATCAAGAAGGTGGACCAGAAGCTCAAGCCGCTGCCGATTGGTCCGACGCATCTCATCCTCACCCGCCTCAACCTCGCCGATCCGTGGCGCCGACGGATTCTGAAGGTCACGGCGACCGAGGCCCCGGCGGAAGAGCCCGCCGCCTCCGCGCCCGCAGAACCCACACTTCCGCCGGCCGTGCACGCGCCGGATACCGCCCCGGCGGCGGAGGCGGAACCTATGCCCGCGGCGCCGAAGAAGCGACGGGCGCGACCCGCCAAGGAGGAGTCGACGTGACTCGCCGGCTCAAGCGAGGGGCCGCGCCGCGGTCCTGGACGGTGCCCCGGAAGGGCACGAAGTGGATCTTGCGTCCCTCGCCGGGGCCTCACCCCCAGGCGGAGTCGATGCCGCTGCTGCTCCTGCTACGGGACGTACTCCGCATCGCCCAGAGCACCCGGGAAGCCCGCCTCCTGGTACGCAGTGGCGCGGTGCACGTGGACGGCAAGATCGTGACGGACCTCGCCCGCGGCGTCGGACTGATGGACACGCTGGCGCTGGGAGCCCCGCTCCAAGCGAACTACCGGCTGTTCAAGGACCGCCGAGGCAAGCTCCGGTTGTATCCCATCCCGGCCGACGAAGCGACGGTGAAGATCGGCCGGATCCAACGCAAGACAACGGTCCGCGGAGGTCGGCTCCAGGTGACGCTCCACGACGGGCGCAACCTTCGGATCCCCGAGGGCCAGGACTGGAAGGTCGGCGACTCGCTCAAGATCCATCTCCCCGACCAGAAGGTCCTCGGCCGGTTGCCGTTCGCTGTCGGGCACCTCGCGTATGTCGCGGGTGGCTCCCACGTCGGCGAACTGGCCCGCATCGAGAAGGTCGAAGTCCTGAATTCCCCGCAGCCCAATCGGGTACACTTCAAGGAAGGCTTCTCCACCGTCAAGCAGTACGTCTTCGTCGTCGGCGAAGCGACACCCCAGATCACGCTGCCGGAGGGACTGAACCGATGAGCGCCCCGTTGCCCGCCGCCCGAGCGCCCGCCCCGTCCACCCCCGGCGGAAACCGCTGGCGGGCTCCGAAGGTCGCGAAGGTGGTCGTCAACGTCGGAGTCGGAGAGTCGGGCGAACGGCGAGCGAAGGCCGAGAAGGTGCTCCGGATGCTCACGAACCAGAAGCCGGCGGCCACGCGGTCTCACTCCACGAACCGCGATTTCGGGATCCGCGAGGGGCAGGAGATCGGCGTCAAAGTGACGCTCCGGGGTGAGTCCGCCGTCGATTTCCTCCGGCGGGCGTTCGAGGCCCGGGACAAGCAATTCGACCCCGATTCCATCGATGCGGGCGGTAACTTCTCCTTCGGGATCCGCGACTACACGGACTTTACCGGGATGAAGTACGACCCGGGGATCGGGATCTTCGGCATGGACATCTCCGTCGAGATGGGCCGCGCCGGCTGGCGCGTCCGCGACCGGCGAAGCCGGCGTTCCTCCCTTCCGCCGCATGTCCGCGTCTCCCTCGAGGAGACCCGGAAGTTCCTCGTGGAGCAGTTCGGCGTGACCCTGCTGGAGTGAGGATGAAGCCCAAGAAAATGTTCGGACGGAAGGCCGGCTGCCTGCGCTGCGACCGGAAGCGGGGCATTGTCCGGCGCTACGGGCTGCATCTCTGCCGGCAGTGCTTCCGCGAAGTCGCGATGGACTTGGGGTTCCGCAAGTACCAGTGAGGGTGCCACATGCAGCAGGATCTTCTCAACGATGCCCTGGTATCTCTCCGGCACGCCGACCTGCAAGGGAAGCAGGTCGTGACCCTGGCACCGGTCTCCAAGCTCGTCGGCGAGGTGCTTCGCATCCTTCAGGCGAACCAGTACATCGACGGATTCACGTTCGTCGCGACGGGTCGGGGCGGCAGCTACGAGGTCAAGCTCTCGCGCCGGATCAACTCGTGCGGCGTCATCAAGCCGCGCCTCCCCGTGCGCGCCCGCGACCTCGAGAAGTTCGAGAGCCGATATCTGCCTGCGCAGGATTTCGGCCGGCTCGTCCTGTCGACCAGCCACGGCGTGATCACGCAGGTCGAGGCCCGGGAGCTGAAGGTCGGAGGGAGGTTGCTCGCCTATGTCTTCTGAGAGCTCCGCCGCCGTGGTTCCCGGCGAGGTCCAGATCGCCCTTCCGGAGGGGGTCCACGCCCGGCTCGAGAATGAGACCCTGACCGTCCAGGGACCCCACGGCGAGATCCATCGGGCGTTCCCGGTCGGCGCCCTTCGGTTCAACGTCCAGGGGCCGACCGTGACCCTGACCCTGCTCGTCGGGTCCGAACGGAAGAAGGCGCGGTCGTTGCTGAACACCTGGGAACGCCACATCGCGAACATGGCGCAGGGCGTCGTGTCGGGCTTCGAGGCGCGCATGAAGGTCGTCGCGGCGCACTTCCCCATGAAGGTGGCCGTGAAGGAGCACTCGCTGGTCATCGAGAATTTCCTGGGGGAAAAGTATCCGCGCACTGCTTCCATCCTTCCGGGGGTCGAGGCGAAGGTCGACGGCGAGTTCGTGATACTCACCGGTACCGACATCGAGCGCGTGGGCCAGAGCGCGGCGAACATCGAACGGACGACCAAGATCCGCGACTACGACCCTCGGGTCTTCCAGGACGGCATCTACATCGTGGAGCGGGCGCGGCCGCGCGCCACCGAGGGGGCATGACGGACCCGAAGGCCGAGAAGGAGGAGAAGGCCGCCGCCGCGGGCTCCGCCGCCGTCGCGAAGGCCAAGAAGCCCACCCGCGCGCGCCGAGCCGCGACGAAGAAGGCGCCGGTGACCACCGCCACTGAGGAGGCGCCCAAGCCGAAGTCGAAACCGCCCAAGGAGACGCCCCCTCCGCGCCGCCCGAAGCTCTCCCCCGAGCTGGCGCGTTTGCTGGCGTTCCGACGGGGCCAGGACGCGCATCGTCCGTTGTTCGTCCGGACCGCCTCCCACCGGTACTGGCGGATCGGACGCTGGGGATCCTGGCGGCGTCCGAAGGGACTTCAATCGAAGCAACGCCGGCACTACGGCTACCGGCCCACCGTAGTGAGCATCGGCTTCCGCTCCCCACGCCTCGTGCGCGGCCGGACATCGACCGGGTTCCGGCCGATCCTTGTCCAGACCCCCACCGAGGTGAACCGCATCGACCCCGCCCACGAGGCGGCGGTCATTGCACGGACCGTCGGGACCCGGCAGCGCCTGGTACTCGAAGAGGCCGCCCGGAAGCGGGGCGTCCACGTGCTCAACCCACTGACCAAGGACACGCGGGAGACCTAGGGCGATGCCGGATCTCTCGAACCAGCGACGGATGGCGGCCCAGCTGCTGAAGTGCGGCGAGGGGCGCGTCTGGATAGACCCGTCCCGTCAGGAAGACCTCGCCGACGCGGTGACCCGTAAGGACATCCGGGGCGCGATCAAGGCCCGGGTCATTCAGCGGTTGCCCATCGCGGGCACGTCGCGCGGGCGCGCCCGCCGGCTCGCCGAGGAGCGGCGGAAGGGCCGCCATTCGGGTCCGGGCTCTCGCAAGGGAACGCCGATCGCGCGGGTTACAAAGAAGGGCCGATGGATGCGCCGGATCCGTGCGCAACGCAAACTCCTCGCCGCGCTCCGAGAAGGGAAGAAGATCCCCCCGTCGGTCTACCGCACCTTCTACCGGAAAGCGAAGGGTGGGATGTTCCGCAGCCGGGCTCACCTGCTCCTCAATCTGCGGCTCGCCGGGCACGTCCCGGAGGAGAAGACGGCATGAGCGACAGCCCGCGGTACCGGGTGCCGTTCCGCCGCCGGCGCGAAGGGAAGACCGATTACCGGACCCGACTCCGCCTCCTGCGTGGGGACCGACCCCGGGCGGTCGTCCGCGTGACGAATCGCCGGGTCCTCGTCAGCCTTACGGCCTATGACCCCCACGGGGATCGAGTGCTGGCCTCGGCGGAGAGCCCCGAGCTCACGTCGGTGGGGTTCCCGGAACCGAACCTGCGCACGACTCCCGCGGCCTACTTGACGGGCTATCTGGCCGGCGTCCGAGCGAAAGCCGCGGGCACCTCCTCGGCGGTGCTCGATGTCGGAATCCGGCACCCAGCCCCCGGGGGCCGATTGATGGGAGCGCTCAAGGGCCTGCTCGATGCGGGCCTCGACATTCCCCACGGGGACGAGGGCTTGCCCTCCGCCGACCGGTTGAACGGCCAGCACCTGCCGAAGCCGCTGCCGAAACCGGTCGAAGCCTACAAATCCGAACTCGACAAGCCCCGGGCTCCCCGGAAGGCATCCTCATGAGTCCCGCGACCGCGTCCGCATCCGCCGGTCCCCCGCCGGGACCCGGTCCGGGCTCGGGTCGTTTCGGACCGGGCGGCCCCGCCCCGCCCCCGCCCTGGGTCCCCAAGACGGAGTTGGGCCGGAAGGTCCACGCGGGGGAGATCACCTCGATGTCGGCGGCGCTGCACAGCGGCCTCCCGTTGCGCGAAGCGGGAATCGTGGACGCCCTCCTGCCCGGCCTCCACGACGAGGTGCTGGACGTCAACATGGTCCAGCGGATGACCGACTCCGGTCGCCGCTACAAGTTCGCCGTCACGGTGGTCGTGGGCAACGGCGACGGCTTCGTCGGTCTCGGCCGGGCGAAGGGCAAGGAGGTCGGCCCCACGATCCGCCGGGCCATCGACAAGGCGAAGCTCCACATGGTGGAGGTCCTGCGGGGCTGCGGCAGCTGGGAATGCGGCTGCGGCCGGTCCCACTCGTTCCCGTTCACGATCCACGGTCGGGTCGGCTCCGTCGTCGCGACGTTCAAGCCGGCGCCGCGGGGCGTCGGCCTCGCCGTGGGCGATGTCGCGAAGCCCGTGCTCCGGTTCGCCGGATTGACCGACGCCTGGGGCTTCACTTCGGGACACACCAAGACGACCGTCAATTACGCGCAAGCCGCCTTCGAAGCGCTGCGTCAGCTCGCCATCCTCAAGATCGCGCCCGAGGACTCTGCTCGGCTCAAGATCGTCCGAGGTCCCGTGGGCAGCTCCATCCTGCCTCCCAAGGAGGACACTCCGCCGGACCGGCGCGGGGGCCGGGGCGGCCGCGGACGCGGCGGTCCGGGACGCGGAGGACCCGGCGGCCGGCGGCGGCCGGGGCAGCGGTGAGCCGATGGCCTGGATCGTGGTCCGCGTCCGCGGAGGGATCCATTCTCGCCGAGACATCCGTCAAGCGCTCGACGAGCTCCACCTGACCCGCCCGAACCACGCGACGGTGATTCCCGAAGAGCCGTCGTTCCGGGGGACGCTCATGGCCACCCAGGGCTACGTTACCTGGGGCGAGGCCGAAGCCGAGACGGTCTCGGCGCTGCTGGCCGCCCGGGGGCAGACACGGGCCGGCGCCCGGCTCTCGGCCCCGACCGCCGGGACTCCTCCCCTAGCCAACCTCGTCACGGCGGTCCTCGGGAACGGGCTCGCCCGCGTCAAGACGCTCAAGCCGCTCGTGCGGCTGACCCCCCCCAAGGGCGGCTGGAAGTCCACGAAGAAGCCGTTCTCCCTCGGGGGAGCCCTCGGCTACCGGGGACGCGCGATCAACGACCTCGTCCGGCGGATGCTCTAGGAGTCCTCATGGTCTCACGTACTCGAAAGTTCCGAGGCTCACGAACCCACGGCCGGGGAATCAAGGCCGGTCGGGGCGCCGGGAAGCAGGGCGGCCGCGGCAACGCGGGCCTTCACAAATACAAGTTCAAGTCGATGCTGATCTACGCGCCGGATCATTTCGGCCGGCACGGCTTCAAGCGGCCGCCCGAGATCGTCGAGAGGCACCAATCGATCAACGTCGGCCAGCTCGACTCCATCGCTCCCTACCTGAGTGCGGCCCAGGCACTTCGGCAAGACGGGGAGAAGTGGGTCGCCGACCTCTCGACGCTCGGCATCGACCGGTTGCTCGGCGGTGGGGAGACGACCCGGCGGTGGAGCGTCTTCGTGGCGCATGCCTCGAAGCATGCCAGGGAAAAGGTCGAGGTTCTGGCCCAGCCCCCTGCTCCCCCGGCCGGCTGAACCGGGACGCTCCGGGTCCTCAGGGTGAACCTATTTATGGTGCCCGCCGGCTGGTTCGGAGGTGCCGGATAGCCCTTCATGGTGAATCCCGAGATCCCCCGCGACTGGCGCTGGGCGATCCCGCTCTTCGTCGTTGAAGCGGTCATCCTGTTCCTCCTGTGGGACGGCGCCCATCCGACGGTCCTTGCCTTCGGAATCGCCGCGCTGGCGCTCACGCTCATCTTCCTGCTCCTTCTCCTCGGCCTCTCGTACACCGGTCCCAAGTCGAAGCTCTACGGCCTCAAACCGGTCACCACGCGGATGCCGGCCGTCGCGAAGCCCGTCGGCCACGTCCATTTCCGGACGAAGATGCTCTGGGTCATCACAGTACTACTGATGTACTTCGTGCTCTCGAACATCTTCCTCTTCGGCGTCGACCAGGCAACGGTCATCGACCTGTTCGCCAGCTACCGGGCGATCCTCGCCGGGCAGCAGGGGACGCTCATGCACCTCGGCATCGGCCCGATCGTCACCGGGTCGATCATCATGCAGCTCTTCACCGGTGCGAAGATCATCGGACTGGACCTGACCAAGGACGACGACAAGGCGATCTACCAGGGCACCCAGAAGGTGATCGTCGTCGCGATGATCTTCGTCGAGGCGATCCCCCAGGTCTACGGCTATCTGTCCCCCTCGTCGTCCATCATCGCCAGTCTCGGGAACTTCTCCCTCGGGAACGGCCCCCTGCTCGCCGAGATGATCATCATCGCCCAGCTCGTCTTCGGCAGCTACCTCGTCTTCCTGATGGACGAGGTCGTGAGCAAGTGGGGCATCGGGAGTGGCATCTCGCTCTTCATCGCGGCCGGTGTCTCCCAACAGATCATCCAAGGCACGCTCAACTGGCTGCCGGCCAACGCCGGGGCGGTCTCGGCCGGCAACCCGCCGTCCGGGACGATCCCAAAGGCGATCTGGTTCTTCACCCACCTCAATGCGCAGCAGATGGCGAGCGGCGGCTGGGAGCAGGTGCTCCTTCACTCGCCGAACCCCGTCGTGGCGCTGGCGGGAACCGCGGCGATCTTCTTCCTCGTGGCCTGGACGGAATCGACGCGGATCGAGCTCCCGCTCTCCCACGCGGAGGCGCGCGGCGCTCGAGGCCGCTACCCGCTCCGCTTGATCTACGCGAGCAACATCCCGGTCATTTTGATGTCGGCCCTCCTCGCCAACGTCTCGATGTTCTCGATCCTCCTCTGGGGCAACGGCACCCTCTCGCACTTCCCCCTCCTGGGCCATCAGTGGTGGATCGGCTCCTACCCCGCCTCGCAGGCGGCCGCGACGTCGATGCACGTCTCCGCGACCACCCCGCTGACCGGAGGTGCCTACTATCTCTCGACAGTGAACGGCCTCGAGAGTTGGCTCCTCCCGCTGCTCAACGCCCACACGTACGGGAGCTTCCTGGTCGGCCACGCGTGGTGGCAGGACCTGATCCACGTCCTCGTCTACTTCAGCGTCATGGTCGTCGGCTCGATCCTGTTCGCCAAGTTCTGGATCCAGACCACGAACATGGGTCCCGAGGCCGTTGCCCGGCAGATCGAGGCGAGCGGCATGCAGATCCCGGGGTTCCGACGGGAGCCTCGGGTGCTCCGGCGCGTCCTCGAGCGGTACATCCCCGTCATCACCGTGATCTCGGGAGCGGCCGTGGGCGGGCTCGCCGCCGGGGCGGACCTGATCGGCACCCTGGGGAACGCCAGCGGGACCGGCGTGCTGCTGACCGTGGGGATCATGATCAACTTCTACGAAGCGATGGGGCGGGAGCAGCTGATGGAGATGAACCCGCTCCTGCGGCGGTTCATCGGAGGGGAGTAGTCCGATGCCGGACTCGGGGATGGACTCGCCCCTGACCTCCGAAGCCGACGAGGTCGAAGAGGAGACGACGCCGGAAACGGCGGACGAGCCCTTGCAGGACGCGACCGAGACCGCGCCCGCGAAGCCGGCGCGGCCCCCCGCCCCGTCGTTCAAGCCGAGCACGATGATCCTCACGTTTCTGTTCCTCCTCGGGATTCTGATGATCTTCGACAACAACACGCGGAACCAGGTGGCGGTTCTGTTCGGCTACGGGCTCGTGCCGATCATCGGGTTCGCGGGACACTACGTCCTTCTGACGATGTTCCTCGCCGCGGTGCTCGAGATGTTGCTCACGGCGGTGGCCTACAACTACACCACCGACTGGGTGAAGGCGGCCCGGGTGCAGAAATGGTCGGCGGCGTTCCGCAAGGTGCAGATGGAGGCGCTCCGGTCCGGCAAGAAGGACAAGATGGAGGCGCTCAAGGTGCACCAGGCGACGCTCACGAAGCTCACGAGCGAGATGTCGATCGCCCAGCTGAAGGGCATGGCGGTCACCTGGTTCCTCGTCATCGCGATCTACACCTGGGTCGGTTTGTTCGTCGCGTGTGGCCATAACGCGTTGCTCCCCCCGTGGTCCTGCGCCACGACCACCAACGCGCTCGGGAATGTGATCGTCGTCGGGGGCAACTCGGTGCCGCTCACCCACAATGAGTGGATCGTCCCGCTCTGGTTCCTCATCTTCTCCCTCTACACGATCCCGAGCTCGCTCATCCTCCGCCGGTACCTCAAGCATTACTCCCTCCGGAAATATGCTCGAACGCTCGCGGAGCCCGTTCTCTCCGCCGCCCCGCCGGCCCGGGGCCATGCGTGAACCTCCCGCTCGTAGTGGTCGGAGGGCCGCCCGGTAGCGGCAAGACGACGGCCGCCCGCGCGGCGGCGGAACGTCTGGGCCTCGAGTTCCACTCCGCCGGCGCCCTGTTCCGCGCCCAGGCCGAGCGCCACAACATGGACCTGGGAGAATTCTCCCGGTACGCCGCCGAGCACCCCGAGGTCGACCGGGAACTGGACGCCCACATGCTCGAGCTCGCCCGGCCGGGCCGGCTGCTCGAGGCGCGGCTCACCGGCCCGCTCGCCCAGCGCAAGGGGATCCCCGTCGTCTACCTCCTCGTGACCGCCCGGGAGGACGTCCGGGCCCAGCGGATCGCCGGGCGGGACGGAATCCCCGTCGCGGCGGCGCTTCGTGCGATGCTCGCCCGGGAGGCCAGCGAAAAGGCCCGATACCAGTCGATCTACGGGATCGACCTCGACCGGGCGGCCCCGGACCTGCGCGTCGACAGCTCGGACCTCCCTCCGGCCGCCGTCGTGGACCAGCTAGTCGACTTCATCCGCCGGCACGCCCCGCCAGCCCGCCCATGAACGGTCCTCCCGAGCCGACCCCCTCCTTTCCTCCGGCGATCGAGGAGAGGATCCGCGCGGGAGCGTTCCTGCTCGTCGACAAGCCCCGAGGCCCCACGTCGCATCAGGTGGCCGCCTGGGTCCGGGACCTCCTCGGGCTCGAGCGGGCCGGCCACGCAGGGACCCTGGACCCCCACGTTTCAGGACTCCTGTGGATCGGCGTCGGACCGGCGCTCAAGCTTCTCCCCCTTCTGCTCGATTTTCCGAAGCGCTACGTGGGCGTGATCGCCCTGCATGGTCGGGTCCCCGCCGCCGACCTGGCCGCGATCCTCGCGGAGTTCCAGGGCCCGGTCTTCCAGACCCCGCCCGTGCGCTCGGCCGTCCGCCGCGAGCGCCGGATCCGCACCATCCATCGGCTGACCCGCCTCGAGCAGGAGGGGCCGCTGCTCCTCGTCGACGTGACGTCCGAGTCCGGCACCTACATCCGGTCGCTGGCGGTCGACCTGGGCGACGCCCTCGGCGTCGGCGCCCATCTCGCCGAGCTCCGACGGATCGGAACCGGGCCGTTCAAGGAGGAGCAATCGACCACCCTGCACGCCCTCTCCGACGCCGTCGTGACGGCCCGGGCCGGCTCGCCCGACGCCCTGCTGCGAATGCTCCATCCGATCGAGGAGGTCCGCCGGGAATTCCCGCAGGTCCTCCTCAAGCCCGGTGCGGCCGCGGCGGTGGCCCACGGCGCCGGCGTGGCCCGGGGGGGGATCCGCTCCATGTCGCGTCCGTTCCCGGCCGGAGCCGCCGTGGTCCTCATCGCACCGGACGGCGCCTTCCTCGGGTTCGGCGAGGCCCGGGTGGCGTCGGAAGGGTTCTCGAAGGTTCCGCACGGCTGGGTCATCGAAAGCCGCCGCGTCATGGTCGACCCGGCCCGGTACGAACGGTTGTGGGACGCGGAGCGGCGCCTCCGCGCGACGACGACTACGGCGACCCGCTGACCGCGACGAGCGTCTCGGTGCTCTTGATGCCCGGGACCTTCCGGATCCGGTGGACCACGACGTCCAGCGCTTCGTTGATGTGGGGCGCCTGGATCTTCACGATGAGGTCGAACGGGCCCGTGACCGCTTCGACCTCGGCGACGTGGGGGATGGTCCGGAGACGCCGGATCACCTCCTCGAGCTGGCTCACATCGGTCTCGGCGAGAAGGTAGAGCGTCTCCATCGGGGATGAGGAGCGAGTCAGGGCCGTCCCTCCTCTTGAAGGTAACCGGGTGGCGCAGGTTGACGGGCTGTCCTATAACCCGGACCCGCTGGGGAATCCCGAGGCGCCGGGGACCGATGACGCTGGCGTTCCGCGACTCGTTGACGGGAAAGCGTCGCGCGATCCCGTCCAGCTCCCGGCCCGTGACGCTCTACGTGTGCGGCCCCACCGTCTACGCCGGCGCCCACGTGGGGCACGCGCGGACGTACCTCTACTTCGACCTGCTGCGGCGCTACTTCCGCGACCGCGGCCAGGCTGTTCATCACGTCATGAACATCACCGACTTCGAGGACAAGCTATCGCAACGCGCCACGGGCCTCGGGCTCACGTGGCGAGAGCTCGCCCGGCGGGAGGAGCGGCGATTCATGCGAGATTTTCGTCGCTTGGGGCTGCTGCCCCCGGACGCCACGCCCCGGGCGAGCGAGTTCGTGGGCGAGATGATTCGATATGCCGAGCTCCTGACGCGCTCGGGTCGGAGCTCCTGGGACGACGATGAACTCTACTTCGACCCCGATCCGTCCACCGATGCCCGGAACTTTCCGGTGGGACGGACGCTCTCGGAACACGCCGTGCTTGAGGCGGGACGACCTCCTCCGGGCGAGGACCCCCGCGCGCGGCGCGTTCTCCTGTGGCGACGCCAGACTCCGCCCGCCGCCAGTTGGAACGGGCCGTGGGGCCGGGGCGCTCCCGGGTGGACCCTCGAGTGTTACGCGATGGCCCGACGGTACCTGGGCATTCCCGTCGACCTTCATGGAGGAGGAACCGACCTCGTATTCCCCCATCATTTCGCCGAGAACGCGGTCGCGCTGACCCTGGACCACCGGCCGTTCGCCCGGCGGTTCCTTCACACCGGGTTCGTGACTCAGGGCGGCCGCAAGATGTCCAAATCCGTCGGCAACCTCGTGCCGCTGACCGACGCGCTCGACCGGTACGGGGCCTCGGCGCTCCGTTGGTACCTGCTCTCTCCGCGCTACAATGCTCGGCTCGAATGGGAGGAGACGGCGGCGGCCCGCGCGAAGGGGGAGTTCGACGAACTCCGCCGGCGCGTGCGGAGGACCCTCGCCGTCGGGCAGGGCGGCTCGCTCCACGGGAGGGACCTGGAGAGGCTTTTCCACCGCGTGGTCCGTCGCTTCGAGGACGGATTCGGTATCGACGGCGTCATCGAGGAGCTTCGCGAGTGGTCGGACCGCATCGGACGAGCGCAGACCCCAGGGTTCGAGCGAGGCGCCGGCCCGACCGTTCGGGCACTCTATCGGCGGTTGGAGCGGCTCGTGGGCGTGTCGCTCATAGGCCCCGCCGGTCGAGGATGATGCTCAACCCGTTGCCCCCGCCCATGCAGAGCGTGGCCAGACCCAACTGCCCCCCGCTCGCCAGCAGACCATAGAGCAACGTGACGACGATCCGCGCTCCGCTGGCCCCGATGGGATGACCCAGTGCGACGGCGCCGCCGTTCGCGTTGAACTGGTCCTCGGTGAACCCAAAAGTGCGCTGCACCGCGATCGACGCGGAGCTGAACGCCTCGTTGTGCTCTACCCGGTCGAAGTCCCGCGGCGAGAAGCCGGTCCGTGCGAGGTGAAGTTTCACGGTCGGGATGGGGGACTCCATCACATCCTCTGGCCGCACACCGCTCACGGCGTACGAATGGATCCAGGCCAGCGGCTTGAACCCGTGGCGAGTTATCGCCGGCTCCCCGGCCAGCACGAGGGCGGCGGCCCCATCGGAGAGCTGGGAGGAGTTTCCGGCCGTGAGGATGCCGTCCGGCCGAAAGGCCGGCATGAGCTTCGCGAGGGACTCGACCGTCGAATCGGCTCGAATCCCCTCGTCGGTCTCGAGTCCCTTCCCAGTATGAGTTTGGTCGGCGGGGACGGGCACGAGCTCGTTCGTGAACCGGCCGGACTTCGTTGCGTCCGCCGCCCTTTGATGACTGCGCGCCGAGAACGCGTCGACCTCGGCCCGCGTTAGATGAAAGTGTTGCGCGACTCGCTCGCCCGTGATGCCCATGTGGTCGTGGTCGCCGTACGCATCGAGGAGCGAGTCTCGAAGGACGGCATCGTCGGCGGAGAGGGTCCCGTACCGGTGCCCTTCCCGGATCTGGCCGGGGACGAGGAACGGTGCGGAATCCATGCTCTCCATACCTCCCGCGACGACCAGGTCGAAATCGCCCGCCCGGATCTCGGCGGCGGCGAGGGTGATCGCCTTCAGACCGGAGCCGCAGACCTTGTTGATCGTGACTGCGCCGGAGGTGGGAGGGATCCCCGCCCCCAACAGGACCTGTCGAGCGGGATTCTGGCCCGTACCGGCCTGGATGCAGTGGCCGAAGACCAACTCCGGGACGTCCTCCGGTGACAGGTGGGCCCGGGCGAGGGCTGCCATCACGGTGAGAGTGCCAAGCACGGTGGCCGGCGTTTGCCGGAGGTTGCCCCCGAACTTGCCGATCGGCGTCCGAACCGCGCTGACGATACCGATGCGAGGAGTGGTCGGCGGGCGGGCCCCCGTCGCGGCCCCCGCGCCGGAGGTCACGATCAGTCCTCTTCGACCCGCGGGGCGAGGAGGAAAGATCCCTCGCCCTTCCCACCGGCGATCTTGAACTCGACCTTGAGCGGATATTCGTTGCCGATGTGGAGGGTGACGACCTCGTCGTTGCTGATCGACTTGATCATGTTCGAGAAGAAATCGAGCGGGTACATGCTTTTCACCGACTCCTTCGTGGACAGCTCGGAGAGGGCGTCCTTGGGGATCTTGAGGTCGACCCGGTCGGTCTCGCCTTCCGAATGCATGGTAAAGTGGTCCGGTGTCAGCTCAAGGGTCACGTGGTCGGAGACACTCTCGCTCCCCCGGATGCCCTGGCGAAGTTCCTCGGTGTTCACCTTGACGGTGCCCGGGGGACTCACGTTGGGCACCTTGGGGTCGGTGATTCCCGCGGGATCGACGACGCCCATGTGCCGGGTCAGCTTTCCGACGCTGACGACGAGCTTGCTCTTCCCCCCGTCGTACTGGAGATCCAGGACATCCCCCGGCTTGCTGAGTCGGAGCACTTCCTTGACCTTCTCGATGTCGAGACCGATATCCGTCGTCTCCCCGGTGAACTCCTCGAAGGCGCTTCGGTTGAGCTTCAGCACGAGCATGGCGACGTGGGAAGGGTCGACGGCCTTCACATCGATGCCGTCCTTTGAGACGCTCAGCTTGACCTCGGAGACCAGCGTCGAGATAACCTCGACGAGCTCCCGGAGAACCTCCATCTTGACCTTCGCTTTGAACATCGGAAACCCTGCGCGCGCCGAAGAACGGGCCCTCTTAATAAGATGTTCCGGGCGAGGGAAGCTACCGGCGGAGAAACGGGGACGGCGCTTCCGTGCCGAGCGGAACTCTCTTGCCTCTCGCCGACTAGCTCGTGGACGCCGTGACCGAGCTCGCGTACCTGGCCGATGAGCCGGCAGGGTACACGCGCCAGTTCTCGGCACGGGTGGTCGCGCTGCCGCCGGGCGGTGTCGTGCTCGACCGCACGTTCTTCTATCCCGTGGGCGGAGGGCAGCCGGCCGACCACGGGAGCCTCGCCCTGCGCAACGGAGTTCCGTATCCGGTGGTGGACGTGACCAAGTCCGGAACGTCGGCCGTTCACCGAGTGCGTCGGCCCACCAGTGCGCCCTTTCCCTGGAAGGCGGGGGACGAGGTTGAAGGGATGATCGATTGGGATCGTCGCTATCGCCACATGCGACTGCATACCGGTCAGCATCTGTTGAGCGCCCTCATTTTCCAGCGCACGGGCATCCGAACGCAGGAGGCGACAATGTCGGGCGCGGGGGGAACGATCGACCTCGAGCGACCGATTCCACCCGGCACCCGGCCCGAGGCACTCGCGTCCGAGGCGAACTCGATCCTTCGGGAGGGGCGCCGCGTATCGATCCATCATGTGAGCCGCGAAGCTTGGGAGAAGAATCCCTCTCCTCGGTCCGGACTGGTTTCGCTCCCCCGCCAGGTGGATCCGGTGCGGATCATCGAGATCGCGGGGCTCGATGCCTGTCCGTGCGGCGGCACGCACGTCCGGTCCACCCTCGAGGTGGGGGATTTGTCCTTGGACCCGGCGGTGCCCATTGCACTCGGGGCCGTGCGGATGCCGTTCAGGTTGGTGGACGCGATGCGGCCCACTCGCTCCGGATGATCCCGTAGACGGCGATGTCGTGCCACCGAGCGTGGTGGAACAGGGCGGAGCGCAGAACGCCCTCGCGGCGGAACCCGAGCCGCTCGAGCAACCGGACGGAGGGTTGGTTTTCGACATCGCACGTCGCGCCGACCCGGGGAAGGGGGGACGTGTCGAAGAGATGGGCCACCAGGAGCCCCACGGACTCCGTGGCGTATCCCTTCTGACGCGCCGAGGGCGCTCCGATAACGTACCACACATCGATGGTCTCGAGAACCGGGTGTGGGACGTAGTGTCCGACGAACCCAATGGGGGTGTCTCCCTCCCGGAGGCATACCACGAACCGAGGAGCCAGGGAGGTCGGATCGTCCGGCGCGTCCCGGATCGACCGCTCAAACTCCTCGAAGCTGTCGACGCTGAACCGGTCGTACGGCGCGACGATCTCCGGATCGTTATACCAAGCGAAAGTCTGTTTTGTGTCATCCGGCCGGGGGGGGCGCAGGAGGACCCGGGGCCCTTCAAGGACCGTGGACCCGGTCCCCGCGCTCATTCCTGCTTCGCGGGAGTCGGGGGGCGGTCGTGCCGCTTGCCGGGGCTCTTCCGCGCGGCGGATGGGTTCGGAGGCGAGTCGTCAGCGGCGGCGGCCACGGAGGCGGGGGTCACGGGAACGGGATCGACGGGCGCGGGTCCGTTCGTTGGACCGGCGACCGCCGCCGGTGTCGCGGGGGACGGAGTCGGGGCCGACGGTCCGAACAGGTCGAGCGCTTTCCGATATCCGTGCGGGGTGAGCGAGTAGACCAACTTCGGCTCGCTGAATCCGATGACGTACTGCACGCGGCGGTAGACCCACCGCCCGGCCTCGAGCTGTCGCAGGGCACCCTTCAGCACACCGGATTCGAGGTCGGTGAAGGAGCGGTAGATCCCGAACTCCGTCGTGTGGGCATCCGCTTCGAAGCGCACCTGGTGGCCACGATACGTCAACAGGTGGCGGAGTAGGGATTGCTCGAGACTGTCCAGTTCCTCCCCCATTGGGTCCGCTCTGTTTCCGGGGTGTTAGGCAATGGTCGTGACCTCATAATTCACGCCCATGCCCTTCAGTCGAGCGTGCATGGTGGTGACCAGCTCGAGGACGTCGTCGATGCCGGGCTGCTTCGTCCACTTGTAGACGAAGTCGTGAATGCCCATTGACTCTTCAAACTTCAGATCCCGCATCGCGCGTAGAACCTCCCGGGGGCTCGCGCCCTCCGACTGGAAAATCATGCGCACGTAAGTTCGCATTGACGGAATCCTCGATAGAAAACGCTGAACGAGCGAGCTAGGCGGCTGTTCTGATATATAGGATTCCCTCCCGTTTGGAGAAGGCGTGGCGATGTCGAACGGAAGCGAACAGGCTCCGGTGGTCGTCACGGGCGGCGCCGGGGCCATCGGGGCGATCGTGGCGCGCCGGCTGGCCGAGGCGGGTCACCCGGTCCGCGTCATCGACAACTTGAGTTCCGGCCATCGAGAACGTCTCAAGGATCTCGAGGAGACCGGACGACTCCGGTTCCACGAGCACGACCTCCGGAACGTTACCGGAATGGCTGAGATACTGCGCGGCGCTGCTTCTGTCTGGCATTTCGCGGCGAACCCGAACATCCCGAAAGGCCTCGAGGACCCCCGGCTCGACCTGGAGCACGGCACCCTCGCTACGGCCCATGTGCTCGAGGCCGCGCGACAGGCCCACGTCCCGCGGATCCTGTTCTCATCGTCGAGTGTGGTGTACGGAATGCCGACGGTCTTTCCGACACCGGAATCGTACGGCCCGCTACTCCCGGAGTCCCAATACGGCGGCTCCAAGCTGGCCTCGGAGGCCATGATCAGCGCGTACTGTCACTCGTACGGAATGAAGGGATGGATCTTCCGCTTCGCCAACATCGTGGGGCCGGGGATGAGTCACGGCGTCATCTACGATTTCCTTCGGAAGCTCCAACGAGATCCCACCCGGCTCGAGGTCCTGGGAGATGGGCGACAGGCGAAGAGCTACCTCTGGGTCGACGATTGCGTCGATGCGATGCTGCTAGCGGAGGAGCGTTCGACGGATCCTGTGAACGTCTTCAACTTGGGGACCGAACAGCAGGTTCCGGTCCGCGATATCGCCGAACGAGTGGTCCGCGCGTTTGGGGGTACGGCACGAATCGAGTACACCGGTGGCGCGCGAGGGTGGGTCGGCGACATTCCCCAGCAGCTCCTGTCCGTCGAAAAGATCCGGGCGCTCGGTTGGCGTCCGCGGTTCGACTCTTCCACGACCGTCGATAAGGCGATCGCGAGCGGCCGGTCCGAACTCGGTCTCTGACCGCCCATGACCGATTCCCCCCTGGATCCCCCAGGCTCCGGCACCGTGACGGTGATTGTGACGGTCCGGGACGACCCTCGGCTGGAAAGAACTCTCGAGTGCCTGCTCGTGCAGACTGTCACACCCCAGGAGATCGTCATTGCTGACGGGGGCAATTCGCCGGTCATCCGCACGATCTCCGAGCGCTTCGCCGCCCGGTCCCCCACGGTGCGACATATCGCGGCGCCCGGGACGATCGCCGAGTCCCGGAACGTTGCGCTGGGCGTGGCCCGCTCGGAGTTCATCGCCTTCCTGGACACCGACGAGGTCGCCCCGGCGGATTGGCTTCAGAGTCTGACGAGCTCGTTCGACGACCCGGGGGTGGGCTTCGTCGGAGGTCCCACACCGGCATTGCAGGGTACGGCGGGGAATGTCGTGGCCCGTTACTATGACGCCTATCTTCGCAGGTTCTACGATCAAGTGGCCGCGCAACGGCCCCACGCCCTGCCGATGGGTAACTCCGCGTGGCGGGGACGGATCTTTCGCGAACTAGGGCTCCTCGACCTCTCCCTCTCGGGGTTCGGAAACGAGGACCAAGAGATGGCGCTCCGGGCCCTCCGGACGGGATGGCGGGGACTCTACGTCCCCACGGCCCCGGTCCTTCACGATTTCTCCGACATCGGTTGGTGGAGTCTCTTCCGAAAACAACGACGATACGCCCGGGGGGGCTACTTGCTCTGGCGGCGAACGGGCTCCACGTACGAAGCGTCGGTGAGGCGGGTGCTTCCTTACGTGGTGCTACCGTTGCTGGGAGCGCTCGGGCTCGTGCTTCTCCCGTTTCCGGTCCTTCGTCTTGCCGCCGCGATTCTTGCGCTCGTCGGCTTCGGGGGGCTGGGGGTACTCGCACTTGGTTTGACCCTGCAGGGCCGGCAAGAGGACGCGAGGTACCCGGGGTATCGTTACCGGGCGGTCGAAATCTGGCGGCGGTGGGCCACCCTTCTCGGCGCGTTCGAGGGCGCGCTCTGGCCGGGCCGCCCCGGACCGGCGCATCGCCGGCGGTAAACTTTAAACCCCATCCCGACTGCGCGCCCCCGATGTCGGAGCACGCCGGGGCCGGCCATTCCAAGAGCGGGGATATTGTCCTCCTCGACTACGAGTTGTGGACGGAGTCGGGCGGCAAGAACGAGCTCATCGACACGTCCCGCGCCGAGGTTGCGCAGAAGGAGGACTTCAGCCTGCCCTCGGGCTACGAGTTCGGACCTCGTCCCCACATCGTGGGCGGCGACGACTTCCCGGCCGCCCTCGAGGCCGCGATCGCCGGGGCCCCAGTGGGCCACGAGATCGAGAAGGAGCTCGCGCCGGCGGAGGCATTCGGCGAGCGGGACCCGAAGTTGATCGAGCTCTTCTCGATGCACGAGATCGAGCGGCTCCCCGAGATGCGTCGCGAGGATGCCGAGCTCGAGATCGGGACGGCTCTGACGATTCAAGGCCGGCGCGGACGTGTGGTGCGATACACGGCGGCCCGGGTCCGTGTCGACTTCAACCCGCCCTTCGCGGGGCGAAAGATCCACGCCAAGTTCAAGGTCGTGGAAGCGATCACAGACCCGGTCGCGAAGGCGCATGCCCTGGTCGATCTCACCTATGGTCGGGGAAAGGATTTCACCATCGAGATGCACGAAAAGGTGCTCTCGGTCACGCTACCCGACCGGGCCAAGTTCGACCTCGCCTGGCACGCAGCGGCCAAGTCCCGACTCATCGAGCGCCTCCGAAGCCACCTGCACCCCAAATCGATCCGCTTTCTCGAGGAGTACGTGACGCCGACGCCAAAGGAGGCCAAGGCGGCCGCGGAAAAGACCGAGGAAGCCACTCCCGCCCCAACGACGGGGAGTGCCGAGGAGAAGGCGGCGCACTCGAAGGGTGCGCACGAGGGGTCCGCCCACGCATCGGTTCCCGGCGCCATCACGAAGTCGTGATTCGAGAGGCCGGGTTCCCTCCCGGGCGGCGGAACGGCCCGGTTCAGTTCTTGGGCGGCGTCAGGATATAGTCGACGCCGGCCGCCAAGAGGCCCCCGACGATGGGCGCCACGATGAAAAGCCAGACTTCGAGGATCGCCCAGTGCGCGGAGGGCCACACCTGGGCGACCAACGCCGGCGCCAGGCTGCGGTACGGATTGATCGACGCATTGTCGATCGGAATCGCCACGAGCTGCGTCAGGAACAGCGTGAAGCCGATCGCGATCGGGGCGAGGGCTCTCGCCGGATTCCCGTCGCGGGTCACGCGATGGATCACGAGGACGAAGAAAAAGGTCAGCACCACCTCGAGGAGAAAGACCGATCCCAGGGAGGTTGCGAAACCCGCCGGCGCCCCGTTGCCCGCGTAGCCTTGCGACGTCAATGCGTTGGACTGGACCGCCGCGAGGAGCCCGCCGGAGGTGCCTTGGGCGATCGCGAGGACCAGTTCCACTCCGAGCAGTGCCCCCAAGAGCTGGGCGATCAGGTA
The DNA here is from genome assembly GCA_022749815.1 of Thermoplasmata archaeon. GTDB lineage: Archaea > Thermoplasmatota > Thermoplasmata > Lutacidiplasmatales > UBA184 > JAKIWV01. The sequence continues at coordinate 168,223 of JAKIWV010000003.1, read as the reverse complement.
AGGAAGAATGTCGGCCTTCGGCATCTTGCCTGCAACGGCCATCGAGAGCGTGACCGCCGGGTTGAAGTGGGCTCCGGAGAGCTCGCCGAAGGCGAACGCACCGGCCATCACGACGATGCCGAAAGCGAACGATATCGCGAGGTATCGTTCACTGAACGCGAAGCCGTTCAGGGTCAGCTCGGCGGTGCCCACTCCGATCAGGAGCAGTCCGAAAGTTCCCAGGAACTCGGCGAAATACCGCTGGAATGCCTGGGTGGCCACGGAGGTGGGGAAAGACGTCAGGGTTTGAAGCTTGTGGACTGGCGCGGACCGTCCCTCTTCGGCTCGCCTTCGCTGCCCCCAGAGCCGCGAAAACTCGTACGTCGAGCGGAAAAACGGCGGCCCGGATGACCGGCTCACCCATGGGCCCTCCCGCGCACAGCGAGCCTCCGCCCTTGCCGTGGCTCTTCTTCCTCGTGGCCATTATCACCGCGGTGGCTGTCGGGGCGTTGATCGCGTACTTGGGGGTCACGGGACACCTGGGGGCCGGGATCCCGGGCTCGAGCCCCCCGAAGGGCGGACTCCTCTTCTCGCCGATAGGGGGACTCGTCCTCGGGGTGGGGGCGCGTCGTCACCCAGAGAAACCGGCATGACCGCAACTGCAGTCCAGTCGAGACCCGGCGGTGCGACGAGCGACGGAATCTGGACTCTCTACAAGGGCTGGATCTCGGGATTCCTCATCATTCTCGTCGTACTGGCTATTGGCGCGGCGCTCTGGTTCCACTTTCACCCGTAGTCCCACCGGCATCGACGCGCGCCGCCGGCCACCGGTAAAAGTACACTCTCAGTTCCGGGTCGACCACCTCGGCCGTCCAGCCCGGCACCTTGTGCCAATGGCTCACCACTCGGGCGCCGGCCGGAAGTTGGTTCTCAAGCATCGCCTTGAGCCGCGCCATCGCGCCCGGCCAGAGGAAGACCGCTACGACCTGCGCCGAATGAAGGTCGACCTTGAAGATGCTCCCCCAGACGATGGTGATCCGGTCCCGGGGTCCCCCCCACCAGAGACGGAGACGGAGGATCAGCACTCGAAGCGGTTCCACTTCCACCCCGACCACACGCGCGCCGTACGTTCGGGCCGCGGCGAACACGATGGCCCCGGTCCCGGCCCCGAGGTCGTACACTGCATCGCGCGGGCCGATGGCCGCGAGTTCGAGCATCCGTCGGACGACCCGGGCCGGCGTCGGCTGATATCCTGCCCCGAACGCGAACGAAGCGTACAGGAAGTACGCGACGATCCCCACCCCTACAAGGCTGAGGACGTACACGTCTGTGGAGAGTGACATCGACCGGCCCTACTTCGGGCGGCGGACCGCGGCGAGTAGTCGATCCGCCGCCGTATGAGGGTCGATCTTTCGGGCCACCACGCGGTCGAGGACGGCCTGCAGGTCGGGGTCCCGTTCGAGGGCCGCGGCCAGTGACGCATCGACCCGTTCGCGAACGAGTCCGAGAATCTCGCCGGTGAGGCGCTGTCGGTCCTGCCCTCGGCGAGAACCGCTGGAATCGAGGTACGCCTCGTGGGCTGCGATCGCCTCCCAGAGCTCCGAAATACCGCGCGGGGGGGTCGTGGAAGTTTGGATCACCTGAGGGCGCCAGCGTCCTTTCGCGACCCCGAGCTGCGTCATCTCCGTCAGATATTTCGCCGCGGAATCGGCTCCGGGCAGGTCGGCCTTGTTGACACAAAAGACATCGGCGATCTCGAAGAGGCCGGCTTTCATCGACTGAACATCGTCGCCGAGGTGTGGGACCACGACCACCACGCTCGTCGACGCGACCTCGTGGATCTCCACATCCGATTGCCCGCTCCCCACCGTCTCTACCAAGATGACCTCCATGCCGAATGCGTCGAGGAGCCGCACCGTCTCCCGGGTGGCGAGCGCCACCCCCCCCGCGTGGCCCCGGGCGGCCATCGACCGGATGAACACGCCATCGTCCCCGGCCGGCCGTTCGAGACGGATCCGGTCCCCGAGGATCGACCCCCCGGAAAACGGACTCGAGGGGTCCACCGCGACGATCCCGACGCGTTTCCGCAGAGCCCGCAGATGCCCGAGCAGGAGGTTGAGGATGGACGATTTTCCGACGCCCAATGGTCCGGTGAGGCCGACCACGGTGGCGTGGCCCGAGCGAGCGTACAGCGCCCGAACGGCCGGTAAAACGGAACGGTCACGGTTCTCCACCTGGCTGATGAGACGCGCGAGGGCCTGCCGGTCCCCCCGGAGCACCCGACGCGCCGCGTCCGGGAGTGGTGCCGGTGCCCGCCGATTCATGTACGCGACGGCCCCGCGATCTTCCGGGCCGTCGCAACAATCTCGTCCAGCGAGGCGCCGGGGCCGAAGATCGCCCGGATTCCCATCTTCTTGAGTCGTTTCGCATCCTCGTCCGGAATGATCCCTCCGGCGAAGACCCGGATTCGAGTAGCCCGCTTCTGCTTCAGCAAGGCCAGCACTCGCGGAAAGAGGGCCATGTGCGCACCGGAGAGGATCGAGAGACCGATGAGGCGTACGTCCTCTTCCAATGCCGATTCGACGATCTCCTCCGGCGTCTGGCGCAGGCCCGCATAGATCACCTCCATGCCGGCGTCCCGAAGGGCGCGGGCGACTACCTTGGCCCCCCGGTCGTGCCCGTCGAGCCCGGGCTTCGCGATCAACACTCGAATGGGTCCTGCGGAACCGGACGGCGACATCGGTGGCCCGCGATACAGTCGGTCGCCGAGACAAAAAGGTTTCCGGACCTCCTCGTCCGGCCTAGAGCGCGCCGACGAGGTCAAAGACTAGATTCCCGGCAATGAGCGCCGCGACCGCGCCCGCCAGGATCCAGAGAATGAACGGCAGCTGGGGGGTGACCCAGACCCGGTTCACCCCCTGCTTGGCGAGCTCATCGGCCTGACGTTGGCGGAGTTCCCGGTCCTCCTCCGTGGTCTGCGGCTCGGGTTCTTCGGAGGCGGGGGTCCCGTTGAACGTCGGGTCTTTGATCCAGACGAATCGGTGGGGGAGCTCCCCGACCGGAATATAGTATCCAGTGAAACCACGGGGGAACGTGAACTCGCCGACCGAGAGGTTCCGTAGGGCGATCGCGATGGGAACGACGACGGCGAAGAGCGCCGCGTCGATGAGGAGCGTCAGGGCGAATGGGTAGTACGCGAGAAGTGGCGTGATCGTCGACGGAGACCACAGGGGCATGGAATCGAGGGGCAACAACAGCCCAGCCACCATCAGGGCCTTCGCGTCCGCGCCTCCGTAGAGGACCCCCACTTCGAACAGCCCTCGGGCGAGAAGGATCGAGACGGCGACGGCGAGAATCGCGACGGGGACTCCGGTCCCGCCCACGCCGAACGCCAGGGCGCACGCGATCAGGACGGCGAGAACCCCCACGTAGATCCCGATCTCGATCGCCCCGGGGAGTCGCTCCGGGTACTTCTCGAGCACCGCATCCCAGGGAAACAGATGCTCCCACACCCACAGGCTCACCAGCGCCCAGAGGAACAGCGCGAGGGAGTTACCCAAGAAGGCGAGGAAGCCCACGACGGCGCCGAGCACTGCCATGCCCTGCCAAATCTCGTCGGCGACTTCGCGAAGTTTCCAATCCTGGTACGCCGCGAATCCGAGACCTCCGAGCAGGATCATGGCCTCGGCGGCGAACAGCGCGGTCGGTGGGATGGAGAGCATTACGGTCGGACAGCGTGAGCAGACGCCCGGCACTTAAGAGGGGAGGGCGGACCGGGCCCGGGCGGACCGCTTCTATCGATAGCGCTCCATCGCGCCACGACACGCTTTTAAACGGCCCCCTGCTGGCCGCCCCGCTCCGTTCTGAGGACGATGGTCGAGTTCAAAGCCGTGATTTCCGAGAAGGAGAAATCGTACGCCCGCACCATTGCGGACGCGCAGGTCTCCGCTCTCTTGGGCCGGCGCATCGGGGAAACGGTCGGGGGAGATGCCCTCGGACTGCCCGGCTACACGTTGAAGATCACGGGCGGGACCGACAAGAGCGGCTTTCCCCTCCGGCCGGATCTTCCGGGCGCGCGTCAAATGCGGGTGCTGGTGGGGGACGGACTTGGGTTCCACGCGCCGCGCCGCGGCATGCGGAAGCGACGCACCTTCCGGGGGAACACCATCAGCGAGGACACGGTTCAGGTCAACTTGGCCGTCGAGGCCAAGGGCTCGAAGCCTCTCGCGGAGCTCCTGACGGCTGCTTGATGAGGGTCCCCAAGCAACCCGAGGTCAATATCGGTCTCGTGGGCCACGTCGACCACGGAAAGACCACCCTCACCCAGACCCTCACCGGCGAATGGACCGACCGCCACTCCGAGGAACTGAAGCGGGGCATCTCGATCAAGCTCGGTTACGCGGACGCCGCGTTCTACAAGTGCCCGAAGCACGAGGCGCCCGCGGGGTACACGGTCGAACCGAGGTGCCCGATCTGCGGCGACGAGGCGAAGTTCGTCCGCGCCGTCTCTTTCGTCGACGCACCCGGCCACGAAGCCCTGATGGCGACGATGCTGTCGGGGGCGGCATTGATGGACGGAGCCCTCCTGCTGATCGCGGCCAACGAACCAGTGCCCCAGCCCCAGACGCGGGAACACCTGTACGCCCTCGACATCATCGGCGTCCGAAAGGTCGTGGTGGTCCAGAACAAGATCGACCTCCTGACGGCCGAACAAGCGATGGAGAATTTCCGCCAGATCACGACATTCCTTCAGGGCAGCCCGATTCAAGGCGCTCCGATCGTGCCGATCTCGGCCAACCACAAAGTCAACATCGATGCCCTCATCGACACGATCGAGCGCACGATCCCCACTCCGCGGCGCGACGCCTCCAAGCCGCCCCTCATGTACATCGCGCGGTCCTTTGACGTGAACAAGCCGGGAACGCGGCCCGGCGACCTCCGAGGCGGCGTCCTCGGCGGCTCGCTGCTCCAGGGGCGGCTCCGGGTCGGCGACGAGATCGAGCTCCGGCCGGGGCTCACGGGAGCGACCGACGGCCACCCCTCGGAGATCCACACCGAGATCACGTCGCTCGTCTCCGGCGGGAACGAGCTCGAGGAGCTTCACCCGGGCGGGCTCGCCGCCGTTGGGACCACACTCGACCCCTCGTACACGAAAGCCGACGCGCTCATGGGCCGGCTCATCGGCACTACCGAAACGCTTCCACCCGTAACCCAGAAGGTACGGGTCAATGTGACGCTCTTGGACCGGGTCGTCGGCGTCCAGAAAGAGGTGAAAGTCGAAAAGATCCGCTCCAACGAGCTCGTATCGCTCAACGTCGGGACGACGGTCGCGCCCGGCAAGGTCACGAGCGCTCGGGGCGACGAGATCGAGATCCATCTCGCCCGGCCGGTCACTGTCTTTCCAGGGAGCCGGGTCGCGATCTCCCGGAAGTTTAACGCCTGGCGACTTATCGGTCACGGGATCATCGAGGGGGATGCGAAGTGAAGCCCGACCTGATGGAGATCCTCTGCTGTCCCCTCTGCCGCGCGGACCTCCAGCTCACGACCCGGAAGACCGAGGGGCCCGAGATCGTCGAAGGAGTGCTCACCTGCACCAAGTGCGGCACCGAATACCCGATAGAGGACGGCATCCCTAACCTGCTGCCGCCGGACGAGCGGGACTAGGCTGCGGGCGACCAGGGCTAGGGACCCGGGATTCCGTAGTGATAGTAGTGGCTGAAAAACGCGAATAGCATCGCCACCGAGACGACGACCGAGGGGCGCCTCCACGGAACTCCGCCACCGGTACGACTCTGAACCGAGCTATCGACGGTGAGGACCGGGACCGCGAGAGCGAGCCCGAAGCCATCGGCCCCGTTCGATTGACCGCCGGGACGGCCCGGTGGCCGAAGGGGTCGAGGGGGTGGAGAGAGACCACCAAGAACACGCCGGTGACCAAGAATGCAGCGGTTACGCCGACCGCTTGGAGGTAGCTTAGGACCCAGCCACGACCGGTCGGATGCTGGAACCGGAGGACGAGATACTTGCGGCGAGCAGACCTAGGACGCCGAGCAGGATCGCGAACGCCCACGTGTCGAGCGGCAGGGGGTAGCGGCCTAGACCGGTCCACGTAAGGGCACCCAAGTTCCCCGCGGAAGAGAAAGGATTCGAGGGCACTCCACGTCCTCAGGGGGCGACGAGGATCGCCCGGCAGGGCGCGCCGTCGCCGTCCCGGAGCTTGAGCGGAAGACATCTCAGCTCGTACTCTCCCGGGGGCACCTCGGCGAGTCTCAACCCCTCGAGGATCAGGCAGCCGCTCCCGAGGAGCGTGTGGTGGACGGGATACTGCCCCGTCGGGTCCCGCTCGATGGACTGGGAGTCGATGCCAACGAGCCGGAACGTTGCGGCGGCGAGATACTCTGCCGTTTCGGGGGCGAGGCCCACGTAGTCGGGAAAGAACCCCTCGTCACGGGCCCAATGCACCGAGTTCTGGGTCCGGAACAGCACACGCGAGACCCCGTGGAGCAGCCCCTTCAGGTCGCCAGTGCTCACTTCCCGGTGGGAATCGGGGATGTGAACCACCCGACACGGGCCGTTGATTGCTTCGAGGTCGATCCGGTCCGCCGTGAGACCGTTCGGCAGGAAGTGTCGGGGCGGGTCGATATGGGTGCCCGCGTGGGTGCCCATCGACAACTCCGAGAGGTTGTAGGGGTCCCCTTTCGCGAACGAGTGGGTGGGTCGGACCGTGATCGGGGGGTCGCCCGGGAACGCCGCCATTCCCGGATGTAGGTCGGCCGTAATGTCGTAGGTCCGGCTCATCGGTGGCACCTCCGCCCCCTATCTTTCCATCGAGACCGAGAGGCATTAAAAGATGCGGCTCTGTCGGGTCTTTCGTGAGCCTGCTCTACGCGCCGGTGTTCGTCCCGGCGTTCCTCATTGTCCTCCTCGAGATGACCGAGGTGGTCGCGCTCGTCTTCGCGCTGGGCGGCGGGGCCCGTGGGCTTCGGACGGCGGTCTGGGGCGCGATTTCGGGCACCGCGCTCGTAGCCGCCATTGCCCTCGTGGCGGGCGCCGCCGTTGAACGGCTTCCCTCGACATACGTACTCGGCCCGTCCGCCGTCGTGCTGGCCGCGTTCGGCGTGTTCCTCTTCCAGAGCACCGTACGCTCGTACCGCCGCGCTCAAGCGGCTTCCGGCAGCGCTGGTCCTGCTCCGGAGCCTCACCCAGTGGTGCAGTTCGGGAGCGGCTTCTCCGTGGGCGCTGTCGAGGCCACCGAGGCCGTCATCGTGCTCCTCGCGTTGGCCGCCCCGGGCTACGGTTTCACGGCGCTCGTCGCCGCCCTCGCGGCCGGTGCATTGCTGGTTGGGCTCGCCGTGATGCTCCACGGGCAGATCCGCCGCATCAAAATCCCCGCCTTGAAGACCGCCGCGACCGCTCTGCTGTTTACCTTCGCGGTCTTCTGGGCGGGGGAGACTTTGGGCTTCCACTGGCCGGGAAGCGACCTCGTATTGCTGCCCCTTTTCATCGCCGCCGCACTCCTCGTGCGGGGAGCGGTTCGGGTCACGATCGGGCCCTCGATTCGGGTAGAGACCAAGAGCTAAGAAGCCGAATCGGTCCGCCGGACCTGCATGGTTCGAAGGGGAGGGTCGACCGACACGGACGCCGAGGACCCCGACCTCGACGAGGACGAACTCGACGACGAGGAAGAGGAGGTGGAAGCGCCTCCCCCGCCCCGACGGCGGGCGGCGCGGAGCCGCCGGTCCCGCGGCCGAGGCGCGGTGCGACCGTGGACCGTTTCCGACCTCGATGACGAGGAGGACGACCTGGCGGCCGTGGAAAGGGATCAGAAAGAGTATGGCGGCGGAGTTCAGCGGTTCATGCGCTTTCTCCGCCGGCCGGTCTTCTTCCGGGCGCGGGACAGTTGGTACTTCGAGCCGCTGGTCGCCTTGGCGATCATCGTGCTACTGCTCGTCTCTCTCTTTGCCTATACCTCGAACTGGCCCCCGATCTTCGTGGTGGAATCCGGCAGCATGCAGCACGGTTCGGGCGACGTGGTAGGGATCATCAACACGGGGGACCTGGTCCTGGTGAAGAAGATCGATCCCTCGGCGATCGTGCCGTACGTGGCCGGCGAGCACTCCGGCTACAGTACCTACGGCGAATACGGTGACGTCCTCCTCTACCATCCCAACGGCGACTCTTCGGTGACGCCCGTAATCCATCGGGCCGTCCTGTTCCTATTCTGGAATGCGACGAACCGGGACTTTTCCGCGCCGGCGCTCTTCGGGCTCCCGTGCGGGTCGGCCCCGAACGCCCTCTACTCCGTGGCCGGAACCGGGAACGGCTGCCTGTCCACCAACTCCCAGGGCATTCTCAGCACGGTCACCCTGTTCCACGTGGGATGGCAGGACGCGTCCGTGTCCATCCCCCTCGGAGGGCTGAGCCATTACTCCGGGTTCATCACGATGGGGGACAACAACGTCGTTTCCGGCACTCCGGCCCAGGGCGAGATCGACCAGGTCTCGGGCATCTCGGCCCTGGTCATGGGAGACTGGGTCGTGGGGGCGGCCCGCGGGATGCTCCCGTGGGTGGGCTCGTTCAAGCTCCTCGTCGACGGCAACGCGGTGCAGGTGCCTCCCCAATCCTGGCAGTTCCTGGCGTTGACGCTCTCTGCCATCGTCCTCGCCGGCCTCGGTCTCCACTACCTGTTCCGGGTCGAGGGCATCGAGGATCCTCGCCGCCTAGCCGAGGAGCGGGCGGAGGCCGATGAGGAGGACGAAGAGGCCGAAGAGGACGACGACGGACCCGAATGGCGAGAGCGCCCCAAAGGGAGCCGCTGGAAAGGTCTTCGCGCCTGGCTCGCGGCCCCGCAGGAGCCGGAGGAAGAACCCCCCTCCCCCCGCAGGCACCCGAGCGGCCACCCTCACCCGTTGACCAGGAAACGTGCCCCGTCCGCCCGAGCCCGAGGGCGACCCCGCCCGGCTGTACGGAAATCCAGAGGACTCTTCCACCGCCGCTCCGAGCGCCGCTCGTCAAGGAAATCCGACGACGAAACTCTGTAGACTCCGCCGACTCTCTCGCCGGCCAGACGCCGCGTTGCCCAGCGGAGACCCGACCGGTCCCGTGCGGCCCCGATAGGAGTCTCGGGCGAAGTAGCCGGATCTCTCCGGATGGTTGAGAAAATCTTACCCCCGGGGGACGGAAGACCGTCCCCCGGGAGGGAGGAAGGGGTTAGGCTGAGTCCGACGCGGTTCGCCGTTACGTGACCGCTACTGGGACCGATCCCTGGAATCCGCCCTGACCGAGTGCCACGAGGCTGTACCCGATGAGGCTCGACGCCGGGGTGATCTGGAGCGAGAGCAGGTTCTGGCTCGTGATCACGGTCGTCGTACCGCAGGCCGTCGCGAAGGCAGGCCCGCACACGCTCGTGAAGCCACCCCAGGTCGCTGTAGCGGGGGTGTAGATCCCTTCGACCTTCCCCTGCACGTTGACGATGCTGATGGTGATTCCCGTTGTGGTGATCGCGCCGGTGGGTGACTTCACCTGGAAGATGACACTCCCGATCGTCAGAGTGCTGCTAGCAGACTCCACGGTAAAGTTGTAGCCGCTGATTGTTCCCCAGGTGGCGTCCGCCGGGTTCCCGAACGCGAGCGCGCTGCCGAGCGGAGCGCCGCCCCCGGTTCCCTTCGTATATTGCTGGATCAGGATGTACAAGACCGCCGCCAGGACCACCGTGATCGCGACGAGTAGAATCGTTGCGATAATCGGCGACACGGCGCGCTTGTTCTTCCGGCGCCAGCTTCGTTCATTCTTTCCCCAGACCTTCATTTCGCGTTTTTCCTCCGAGAGGTGTTTTCTCCCCTCAGAGTGCCGAGAGGGTCCACATTTTCTATTTAAACCTATGGTCTGAGAGGTCGGCGATTGCCGTTTCGAGATTCGACACACGTATGGATGCGTATCCGTCTTCTCGAGGGACTGACGCGAAATTCGGACCGAGGAGCGTGCTACCACGACACGAACCCCCGCGCGGCGTCCGCGGGATGCGGTCCCGAAGGTGCCCGTTCCCGCCGACCGCCGCTCGATGGTTCACCCGCGTCGTCAGTTCGCCCGACCGCGCGGCCCGTTGAAGGCAGAGTGCCTAGATGATCGTAAGGGAGATCGAACCAGAGTATTTCGCGACGCCGAGGACCCGAAGGGTGTCCCCCGCGAGGCTTTGGGGGGACGGCCCGGAGGTGTACAGAACCATGGTCAAGTGGCTCTGAACCAGCATGGTTCCGCCGGAGACCCACCCGGAGCCCAGCGTGAAGGACGCGATCACAACCCCAGTGACATTGAGCGCGACGAGTCCTCCGGTAGGAATGACGACGTTCCCGCCCGGTCCGAGGATTTGGAACGTCAGATCTTTGAGCTCCATTCCTGAGGCGGCCGACTGGACCGTCATGTTGTAGAAGTTACACGGGGTAGTGGAACAGGCACTGATCGAGGAAGTTTTCCCGACAGCGTCCGACGGCGTCGGAAGTGCCAAGGCTTCGCCAAGAGCGGGGGTAGATGCTCCCGAACCGAGGTAATTCTCGACTAGGACAAAGACTACGGCCGCCAAGACGACGACAATGGCGACCAGCAGCACGGTGGCAATCATCGTGGCCACGCCGCGGCGGGAGTGGCCCAGACGCCCTTCAGGATTCAACCGGAGCATGGATACGGCTTCTCGCGGCTTGGGGCCTCGAGAGATTGGCGAGGGTCGGGTCCATCTATTAGAAACCATCCCTAGGCTGTTCGACACGTGCCGGCGCCTAAATCGACACATCTTCGTCAGGGAGGGCCCCAGCCTCCGTGGATCGGGGAGTGTCACGCGAGCACGGTCGTAATCGTCACCGACCCGTTCGGCGCCGTGCGTCTCGCGATCCCTAGTCCCGTCTCCCTCGGTCTGAGACCGAAGGAGCTCGGTGAGGACATTCGTCGGCCCGGCGTTTCAGATTGTTGGCGCGCGTTCTTTCCTCCGTGCCCACAACGCTTTTGCCCCGGGCTCAGTCGCCCGGGTCCGAGGACCTTCGAGTGCACGTTATCGCGGGCACGGCTTCGACATCCTTGGCCGAGCGGATCTCCCGGGAGCTCGGGAATGTCCCCTTCGGGTTGCCGTTCCTCAAGCGATTCCCGGACGGCGAGCTCTATGTTCGCATCGGGGGGCAACTGTCCGGGGAGGACGTCGTGCTGGTCCAGTCGACGCGCAACGACCAGGACCTCCTCGAGCTCCTCTTGCTCGAAGACGCGGTGCGGCAGTCGGGCGCCCGCCGCCTTATCGTCGTGGTACCGTACTTCGGCTACGCCCGCCAGGATCAGGTATTCTTCCCAGGGGAGCCAGCGAGCGCGCAGGCGCTCGCGCAGCATATCGCCCTCGAAGCCGATGCGGTCGTGAGCGTCGACCTCCACTCCGGACATACCCTCAAAGCCTTCACGAAACCGGCCTTTGAGGCGAGCGGGATCCCGGCGATCGCCCGGCTGCTTCGACAGCGCCCGGTGGACCTGCTCGTGTCTCCCGACAAGGGAGGTACCGACAGGGCACGGCGCATGGGCCAACTCCTCGACCGCCCCTGGGTCGCCCTCGAGAAGCACCGAATCGACAGCGAGCACGTCGAACTGGAGCTACCGAACTCGGTCCCCATCGCACTCGAGGGAAAGCACGTGGTCATCGTCGACGACGTGATCTCGACGGGGGGGACGATCGTTGAGGCGGCGCGCCTGCTCGCGAAGCAGCGCGTCGGCGCGATCACGGCCTCGTGCACTCACGGACTGTTCCTTCGAGACGCCTTCGAACGGATCAAGGCGGTGACGGACGAAATATTTTCGACCGATACGTTGGCCAACCCCGCCGAGAAGGCCTCCGTGGCGCCGGACATCGCGCAGATTGTGAAGCGCCACCTCGCGGACTCGCCCCTGGGTTGACTCCGCCAACCTCTGGACCATGGCGATCGAGGTCCATCCCGCACGGGAACTTCCTCGCGACGAACTCTGGAACCTGGTCGGCACGATTCGGCGAGAGCTGGGGCGCCGTGGGGAGATACTCCCTCCCAGCTGGGTCGACGAGACGGTCGACGGCCTTGCGCAGGGTATTGGCAGAGGGTGGTTCTGGGGGGACCGCCGGTCCCCCGCCGGGCTCGCGGTCGTATGGGTCCGGGACCGGAAGGCCTATGGCCACCTGCACGGCACGGGGACTCCCGAATCCGCCGCCGGACTTGTCGAATTGGGTCGGCACATGGCGGAACATCTCGGCCCCGACGTCGGCCGGCTGGACATGGGTTCGACCGGTCTCTCGGAACTCGAGGAGGGGGAACTCGGTCGGCGGCTGAGCGAGAACTCCCGCTTCTCGAAGCTCCTACGACACTCGATGGTCCGGGTACTCGCTAGTACCGGACCCCCACCGGAGCCCCGATGGCCGGAGGGGGTGGAGCTCACGACGGTCCAGCACGTGCCGTTCGGAGAGTTGACGTCGCTGGACTGGCGCACGTATCGGGGGACCCCTGACGAGACGCTCCTCTCGAGTACGCCCGCTGGAAACAAAGAGCTCTTGGAGAATGCGCTCGCGGGATTGTTCGGACGGTATCTGGACGAAGCATCCCCCGCGGTTCGTACCCCCACCGGCGCGTTGCTTGGATTCGCGGTGGCCTGCCAGGAATCGCTCCAATCCGGCATTCTTCTCGACCTGGCCGTGGACCCGGACTCCCGGCGGCGCGGGCTCGGCGAGGCACTCCTCTTGCGCAGCCTACGCGCGTTGCTGGCTTTGGGGTATCCGAGGGCACACTTGTGGGTCACGGAAGGCAACACGTCCGCGCGGGCACTGTATGAAAAGGTCGGTTTCGCGGTCGACGCTTCCGCCATGATCTACCGGTGGGTCCGGGACTCGACCAGTCTGCCACCTCAGCCAGCCGCCTCGTCTCCCTGACTGCACGAACCCGGTCGACTCGCGAGAAGCGCTTCGACTTCTCTCGCCTCCTTGAGGCTAGCACCCGCTTTGTAGCTTCTTCCGGTGCGGGCCCCATGGGCGACGGGGCGAGGTCTCCGCTAATCGTGGGCAGCGGGATCGCCGGGCTCTACGTGGCCCTTCGGGCCCACGAGGCGGGACTTCGTCCGACCATCGTGACGAAGAGCGGGCTCGCGGAGTCCAACACGCGATACGCGCAGGGCGGCATCGCAGCCGCGATCGGTCCGGATGACACGACCGAGCTTCATCGAAGGGACACCGTCCGGGCCGGAGGTGGAATCGTTGACCTGGCCGCCGCCCAGGTGCTCACCTCGGAGGCTCCGAAGCGCATCGCCGACCTCGTACGCTACGGGGTGCCGTTCGACACGATCGAAGGCCGGATCGCTTTGGGGCGAGAGGGGGCTCATTCTCGGGCTCGAATCCTCCACGCCGGTGGGGACGCGACGGGACTGCAGATCGAGGAGACCCTTCGGGCCCGGGTGCTCGAGGCCGGGATCGAGGCTCGTGAGCGATGCCGCCTTCGTGCGTTCCGTCCCGCGGCGGACGGAACCGTGACAGCGGTCCTCTCTCGGGAGGACGGTAGTCAGGCCGAGGAGATCGCCTCTCGCCCAGTCGTGCTGGCCACCGGAGGGACGGCGAGCCTCTACCGGCAGAGCTCCAACCCGATCACCGCCACCGGGGAGGGCGTCGCGATCGCGTTCCGCAGTGGCGCCCTGGTCACCGACATGGAGTTCATTCAATTTCATCCGACGGTCTTCGCCCGCGACGGGGCGCCCCGGTTCCTGATCACCGAGGCGCTCCGGGGCGAGGGGGCGGTGCTCCGGAATCGCGCGGGCGAACAGTTCCTCCTACGGTACCATCCGGACGCGGAGCTCGCGACCCGGGACATCGTGAGTCGGGCGATCCACCAAGAGATGCGCCGGACCGGCGACCCGTGCGTCTTCCTCGACGCGACAGGAATCCCGCGAGAACGTCTCTTCGCACGGTTCCCGAGCATCTGCCGTTTCCTTTCCGGCTACGGCATCGACCCCTCCCGGGACCTCGTTCCTGTGAGCCCGATGGCGCACTACATGATCGGAGGCGTGACCACCGACCTAGAAGGGCGCACCTCCCTTTCCGGCCTCTTGGCGTGTGGGGAGGTCGCTTCCACCGGCGTCCACGGCGCGAACCGATTGGCGAGCAACTCGCTGCTCGAGGGCCTCGTATTCGGGGAACGTGTCGCTCGTCAGCTCGATCGTCCCACCGCCGGGGGTCCCCGCGACGCCCCCCGGATGCTGAGCCTCCCGCTGCCCCCGGGCCAAGGGGAGGACCCGCGGGAAGCCTGTCTCCGTGACGTGGGGGCGATTCTAGGGAACGACGTAGGCATCGTTCGAGACCGGGCGGGGCTGGAGACCGCCGTCGCTCACTTCGAGCGCTGGCGCGACCGCTGCGAACCGAAGATCCCGTCCGAGCTGGCCTCCCCTTCGGCGAACGCCGCCTTGACGGCGCTGCTGATCGCCCGCGCCGCTCTCTCCCGCGAAGAGAGCCGGGGCGCGCACTTCCGCCTCGATTTTCCGCGGCCACTTCCCCGATGGAAGTACCACCAGGGACTCCGGCGCGACGGCGCCTGAACCTGAGTCCGCTTCCCAATCGTTATGCCTCAAGGTTCCTAGCCCGGCCGTGGACCTGGACCTCTCGCCCGATGAGGTCGAACTACAGTCGACCATCCGTCGGTTCGTTCAGAAAGAGGTCGCGCCGGTGGCCGACCGGATGGACCGGGAGGATTACTTCCCCCGCGACCTGTTCGGCAAGCTCGGAGAACACGGATTTCTAGGCCCCACGATCCCACCCGAGTTCGAAGGGTTGGGGCAGTCCTACCGGGCCCAAGCCCTGATCCTCGAGGAGATCGCTCGGGTCAGCCCCGCGCTCGCGCTGAGCGTCGGCGCGCACTCGAATCTGTGCGCCGACAACCTGTACCGTAACGGAACCTCGGCGCAACACCGGACGTTTCTCCCGGACCTCGCATCTGGACGGCGGGTCGGCGCGCTGGCGCTGACCGAGCCGACCGCTGGTTCCGATGCGGTATCTCTCCGGACCTCCGCCGAACGGCAGGGAGGCCATTACGTGCTCAATGGGTCGAAGCAGTTCATCACCAACGGACCGGTCGCGGACACGCTGGTGGTCTATGCCAAGACGAAGCCGGACCGCGGAGCGCAAGGGATCAGCGCGTTCCTCGTGACTCGGGATATGCCAGGATTCTCGGTGTCGCGTTCCCTCGATAAGATGGGCATGCGCGGGTCGCCGACGGGCGAACTCGCATTCCAGGAGTGCCAGGTGCCGGCCGAGAATCTCCTCGGTACTGAAGACCACGGAGTGACGGTGATGATGAGCGGACTGAACGTAGAGAGGGCCGTCCTCGGCGCCATACCGGTCGGGATCATGGCGGAGTGCCTCGAACGGTGCCTCGACTACGCCCGCCAGCGAGAACAGTTCGGCAAGAAGATCGGCCACTTCCAGCTGATCCAAGAAAAGCTCGCGAACATGTACGCGCTGCTCGAAGCGTCGCGTCTCCTGGTGTACCAGGCCCTCTCGGCCGTCACGGGGGACAAACGAAGCCATCGGGCCAGCGCCACCGCGCTCACGTTCGCGTCGGAAGCTTCCACTCGGGTGGCCCTCGACGCGATTCAGATCTTCGGCGGATACGGGTACATGCGCGACTATCCGCTCGAACGCCTCGCGCGCGACGCGAAACTCCTCGAAATCGGCGCCGGGACCTCCGAGATCCGGCGTCTCCTCGTGGCGCGGGAGCTCCTCGGCGAGGGCTTCGACTCGAACTGACGCCGGAGCGGGGGACCGCGTGCCGATCGTCGTTCGCTACGCCGGGGCGCCCCGAGAGGTCCGGTTCCTGGAACGGCCGAATCGGTACCTGGCCGTCGTCGAAGACCGGAAATCCGGCGCGACGTTCGCCGCTCACGTCCCGAACCCGGGTCGGATGACCGAACTCTTGCTACCGGGCCGGACCGTCGGTTGGGCGATTCCTTGCGTGAATCCCGTGGGACGGAAGACGCGATTCGACCTCGTGTCCGTCGCCTCGGGAAGTACTCTCGTCTCGATCGATAGTCGAGTCGCCAATCGGCTCGTCGGCCGCGCCCTCGACCGGAACGTACTCCGGCTGTTCGGGAGCGGTCCCTGGCGGGCCGAGGTGGGATGGAAGGACTGTCGGTTCGACTTTGCGCGCCGGTCTCGGGGTCTCATCGATGCGCTGCTCGAGGTCAAGAGCTCGAATCTGCGGATCGGTCGCTCGGCGTTCTTCCCCGATGCCCCCACCCTTCGAGGAACGCACCATTTGGACCGGCTCATCGAGGCGAGGAAACAGGGGGTCCTGGCCGGCCTTCTGGTAATGGTCCAGCGCGCCGACGTCGACTCCTTCGCTCCAAATGTGGCCATGGACCCGTCGTTCGCCCGGGCCTTCGAACGCGCTCGCGTCGCCGGCGTTCGCGTGGCGGCCCGAACCATGCGGGTCTTCCCGGACCGGGTCGAGTGGGGGGGGCCGGTTCCGGTGAGGAACGCACCCGAGGAGCGAAGGTTTTTGCCCTCACCCGGTCCATCAGCCCGGTGATGTCGGGACGACCCACCGGGGCTCCTCCGGTCCCGCAGTTGCGCACGGAGGTCCTGAAGGAACTCCAACAGCTCATCGAGAACCGGGAGGCCCGAGACCGGCTCGACCGAGGCCCGCTCGCCGAAACGAAGGGGCGCGAGCACTGGCTCCTTCACCTCATGCTTCGCGCCTTCGAGCAGGAGCAGAGCCATGTCAACACCCTCATCGGAACAGCGTACTCGAACATCCTGGCCCGATTTCAGGCGCTCGAGGACCGACTCGGCCGGGTCGAGGACCTCGAGACGAACGTCGAGAACGACTTCCGGGCCCGCTTCGACTCTCTCGAGGGGAGTCTGGTTCAACAGCTCCAGCGGGGGATCGATAGCTCCGTCCAGCAGATGACGGCCGGGCTCACGACCGCCATGAACGACAACCTCGACCGGAAGTGGAAACCGATCAGTGAGTCGGTGGAGACCTTCGCCCAGGGATCGAAACAGATCCTCAAGGACGTGGCCGATACCTACCGGGTCGCGACGCAGACCCGGTTGCTGCTCAACGAGAACGCGCGACGGATCACTGACCTCGGCCGCGACCTCCTCGCGCTCGAGGAGAGCCTCAAGCTGGTCGTCGGCAAGACGCTCGAGGAGGCGCTCCAACCCTTCGAGCAGCGACTCGGCGCCATCGAAGTGCACCTCGGAATCTCAACGTCACCGGCCGCCGCCCGACCCGTAGCGATCGGAACGAACGAGTCCACCGGGACCGCCGAACCGAACGGAACGACCGATCCTCCGGGCTGAGTGCTCCGGGCGCTTCCTCCGGATGACGCGGATCTCTCCCTCGCATCCTCGGTTTCGGAGCCTCGTGACGCGCGCACGACTCGCCGCCGCGCTCCGTTCCGGGCTGGTCGTGCCCGAGGGTTTGATCGCCCACGGCCGGGCGGAAGCCTTCGACTACTTCCTCGGCGAGCGGACCACCCCGTCCGGTCGACGGGCTATCCGGCGTGCGGCCGATTGGCTCGTCGCCGCGGAGGCCCCGGCCATCAGCGTAAACGGAAACGTGGCCGCGCTGGCGGCGGGGGACGTGGAACGGTTGGTGAGAGTGCTGCCCGAATTGCGGGTCGAAGTCAATCTCTTCCACCGCACGCCGCGGCGCGCCCGCGCGGTGGCCCGGCGCCTGCGCGAAGCGGGTATCGCCCGGGTGCTCGGCATCCACCCCACGGAATTGATCTCGGGTCTCCCATCGGACCGCGCGAGGGTCGACCCCCGCGGGATCGGACGAGCGGACGTCGTCATCGTCCCGCTCGAGGACGGGGACCGGACCGAAGCGCTGAAGCGTCTAGGGAAGCGCGTGATCTCCATCGACCTCAATCCACTCTCTCGAACCAGCCTCGCGGCGGACCTTCCCATCGTCGATGACCTGGAGCGCGCGTTGGCGGAGCTTACCTATGCGATCCCCTCCGCTCGCCGGCGGGCCCGCCCCGGGAGATTCGCTTCGTTCGACGCGGCCGCCGCTCGGTCCGACGCGCTGGAAACGATCAGCCGCCGCCTCGCAGCGGCGGCCGGCCGGCCGCGACCTCGGGCTGGACCTTCTCGGCGAGGGCAGCGACCCGAAGCGCGACGGCGGTCAGGAACCGGTCGTCCGAAACGTCGTAGGCCTTGACCTCGTTCCCGTCGATGTCGATCTCGCCGACCACCGTCGGCCCGACGCGGATCGGGACGACGATCTCCGACCGCGTTTCGAGGAAGCAGGCGAGATATTCCGGGGCCGTGCGCACGTCGTCGACGATGACCGTCCGGTTCTCGCGCGCGGCCTTCCCACAAATGCCCTGACCCACCGGGAGGGTCACGTGCTCCGAGGCTTGGGGCCCCGACCACGCCGCGAGGCGTAAGGTCTCCCCGTCGCGCAGGTAGATCCCGACCCAACGAAAATGGAGGAACTCGTGGCGCAGGAAGCGGCAGACCTCCCCGAGCGCCTCGACCCCCGCCAGATGGGTGAGGATCGAGTCGACCTGGAGCAGGGACGCGGTGTGCTGCACCGGACGAACGGGCATCGTCGGTCGCCTCGGTCACATACGCGAGGGAGCGCCGAGGGGGAGATTTTCCGCCGAGTCGGGTCGGCCGACTTCGGCGTTTGAACTCCCGAGGCGTATTCCGCCACGAGCTTTCCAGACTCGCGCCGTACCGGACTGAGCCACCTCGGCACGCCCGGGGAAATGGACCGAGGTCGCCTTCTTATGCCTTTGGCCGGCGGCCCCTCGATGGGTCGTTACGGGTTGGGGAACCAGCCACAGCGCGCGCAGCCCGCC
The DNA here is from genome assembly GCA_022749815.1 of Thermoplasmata archaeon. Taxonomy (GTDB): domain Archaea; phylum Thermoplasmatota; class Thermoplasmata; order Lutacidiplasmatales; family UBA184; genus JAKIWV01. The sequence goes on along the minus strand of JAKIWV010000003.1, from coordinate 149,404 downwards.
GCTCGGGAGGTCGCGTCGATCTCGGTGCCGCACTCCGGGCAGGGCATCGCTTCGGGGCCGAGGAGGGAGACGCAGTCGAAGCACGCGCCGCCGCGCCGGTCCGAGGGCAGTACGACGATCCCTTTGCCGCAGAACAGACAGTGCTGGTATCGGTCCTCGGCGCTCGGAAAGATGCGCCGATCGGACTGCGCCAGCATTCGGGCCGCTCGACGAGTGCACCCCTACATAAGTTCTCTTGCGTTTTTTTCCAGCGCCTCCCTTCCGGCGGTGCGCCGGCGCTCGCTCACGCGTTAGGGTTCTCGCCAGCGGGCCTTCGTCGCCGCGAGGAAGAAGAGCGCCGCGGTGAGTGCGATGAGCACCCCCCAGTCGCGCAGCTCTGCCGTCCACGAGGGGGGCACCCAGCAACTGGTCCCGACGGCGCAAAGCCCCCGGTGCAGGAGGTCGGCGGCATACGTGGTCGGCGACAGATAGGCGATCCACTGAAACCTCGCCGGAATGTAGCTGATCGGGTAGTACACCGGGGGCAGCGTGGTCAGAATCAGCGATAGGATCGGAGCGAAGACGAACGTCTCCCGGATGTCCACGAAATAGGTCGCGATCGTGAACCCGAGGGCCGAGGCGAACGCCCAGACGAGCACGAGGGTCCCGACCAACGTGAGAGAGCCGCCGACGGTGTACTCGAGCCCCCCGATGCCGAGGAGAAGGAACACCGCGAGACCGGGAATCGAATAGACGAACTCGGAGAAGGCCATTCCCGCGACGTAGATCGGCGCCTCGACCGGAGATGCGACGACGACATCCTGGAACTTGAGGTCCGCCTTGTAGTGCACGAGGTCGGCCTGGATCCCGGTGCCGGTGCTCAGGATCGTGAGGATGAGGCCGCCGGTGATTCCGGAGGCGAACAGCGCTCCATGAGACGCGATGGAGACGAAGAATAGGAACGCCAAGGGGGAGACGATCGTGTTGACGAGGTAGAGCGGCTGGGTTCGCATCGGCAGAATGCCGTTCAGAAAGACGAGGGCGAGGAACGACCGGAACCGATTCCGTTCGCTCATGCGGCCTCCTTCTCCGCCGGCGGGTCCTCGTCCAAGGGCCGACCGACGAGTTGCAGGAAAATATCCTCGAGGCTGACGGGCGCGAGTGAGACCCGGCTGCCGCGGGCGAGGGCCGCCTGGACCACCTCCCGCGCCTCCTTCTCTCGGGTGAAGAGGAGGTGTCCGTTGACGATGGGGGAGACGGAACCGTACGACCCGAGCTCCTCCACGGTCCAGGAAGTATCGACCGTCACGCGGTACGGTAACTGGACCCGGGAGCGAATCGATTCGGGAGAGCCTTCGACCCGGAGCCGTCCCCCCTCGAGGAGGGCGAGGTGGGCCGAGAGCGCCTCGGCTTCGTCCAGGTAGTGCGTCGTCAGGAGCACCGTGCGACGTTCGCGGGTGGCTCGACTGATGGCCGCCCACACCTCGCGCCGGGCGAGGGGGTCGAGTCCGGTGGTAGGCTCGTCGAGGAAGAGGACCTCGGCGTCGGAGGCGAGCACCATCGCGACCATGACGCGCCGGCGTTGCCCCCCCGATAGCAGGCTCACCAGCCGGCTGCGTACGTCGGTTAGACCGAGCTCCTCGATCACGCCGTTCGTGCGGCGTCGGGATTCGAGATTGTCCATCCCGCGCATGCGAAGGTACCAGAGGATCAGTTCTTCCGTGCTGACGAAGTAGAGCGGCCGGGACTCCTGCGGAACCATCGCGATGCGCGTCCGGATCGCCCGCTCCTCGGTGCGGATGTCCCGTCCCAGCACCATGACCGTGCCGCTCGTGGGCATCAGGAGAGTGCCGGCAATTCGGAGGAAGGTCGTCTTCCCCGCCCCATTGCGTCCGATGAGGCCGTAGGTCTCGCCGGCCGGGATATCGAACGTGACGTCGTCGAGCGCTTGGGTCGAGCCGCCACGGTACCGGTAGGTCTTCGAGAGGTGCAGTGCGGAGAGAGCGGTCGTCATTGCTGGACCCTGCGGCGCACCCCGAGACTCTCCTCGGATTAGCGGGCGTCCGAGGGAGTTAGTGAGTCGGTGGCGTCAATCCCAGTCACTAGCTGAGTACCTCGGAAAGCCGGTCTTCGGCCCGGGCTCGCTTGAGTTCCAGGGCGATACGACGCCCGGTCGAGAGGTGGGGGGCGATGAAGTCCGAGTAGCTCGAACCCGAGATGAACAGATTCGTCCCTGCGACGATGCGCGTGGAGATCTCGAACACTTTGAACTGGAGGTCTTCCGTGACGATCCCCTCTACGCAGAACGGTCCTACCATCCCCCCGAACAGGTCGACCGAGGTATCGACGATCCGGGCCGCGAGGTCGAAGACCTGAGGGAGCAGCGACTCGCGGAGGATGACCGGCACGTTGCCGGTAACGACGAACGTCGGCCGGATCCCGGCCTGGCGCAATCCCTCCTGGGCTCCGAGCTTGTAGAGCTCGTCGATGTTCGCCTCGTCGCGGCGGTCCATCCCGAGGAGTTCGATCGACCCGTGTCGCACGCGGTACCCGTCTTCCGAGAGGGGGGAGTAGAAGAAGTGGAGATAGTACCGGGTGCCGACCACGTATTCTTGGATGACGTACGGGCCCGTGGGTCGGAAATCTCCCAGCTCTTTCGGACTCTTGGCGAGGAAGAACCCCTTGCCTCCCTTCGCTCCGTGGTACTTGATGATCACCGGACCATCGATCGAGGACAGGTCGCGATATTTCCTCGGCATCGGCACCTCGGCCTTCTCGAGCCACTGGCGCTCCTTCTCCCGGTCCGATTCCCACGCGAGCACCTTGCGGTTCCCGAAGACCGGTACGTCCAGCGCATCGAACGCCTCCGGACCCATGTACTCGACGAAGGATCCGGTCGGGATCACGACCGCGCCCTCGCGTTGGAGAGTGTTCGCGTGCCGCCCCAAGTCCGTCACCTTGGACAGCGACAGAAACCGGTCCGGACGCGCGAGCGGGAACGCCTCGTAGAAGCGCGGGGGTTTGCCCACGGCGATCCCCAGCGTCCCGAGGCCCTCATGGCGTGCCCCGTAGAAGATCTGCAGCGAGGAATGGGAACAAAGGGTGGTCACGACGGGCGTTCGGTCCCGCAACGCGCTGACGCGCGCGGCCGGGGCGAGCGCGATTCCCATAGGGGGAAGTACCTAGATTTGAAGATAGCCTTTTCGCGGCGCGGTCGAGCGGTTCAGTCGTTTCCGTCTCGGGCGTCGAGCTCCCAGTACCACCGGACCTGCCGGCCGCCCCGCTGGGCGATCTCTTTCCGCAGCGCCGGGTCGAGCGAGCGGTCGCGGACGAGTCGCTGGATCTCCTGGGAGTCGAGGCGGCTCGCGCGCGGGACGAGCCCGTGAAGTTCCAGAAGGGGACGCACCCCGTCCGGCGCGAAGCTCCATTCCTCCGCTCGGCGACGGATCGCGACCGCGGCCCGTCCGGGCAAGCGATGCACCCCGAGCCGGTCCGCTTCGCCGTGGAGTTCATCCGCCACGCGGTGGAGCTCCTCGTCGACCTGCTCGCCGTCCCTTCGGAGCTGGGCGAACCGGTCCACGAGCGCCTCGAGGCGCAGCCGTTCCTCCGGCGGTACCTCGCGGAACTCGGGGCAGAGCGCCCGGAAATCGCACCGCTCACACTGACGCCCCGGGGTGGGGTCGAACCGCTCGTTGCGGATGCCGTCCGCGACGTCCCCCACCTTCTGCGAGAGCTCGGCGATCACGGGGGCGCTCCGGGCGGGCGTTCGATGGGGCGTCAACGTGCGCAGATGGTAGAGAGTCAGTCGCTCGACCGGGAGAGCGTAATTGTGCTCGACGAGGACCTGATACATGGCCAGCTGGTCCGAGTCGCGGGCCTCTTGGATCGACAGGTCACGGTTCGTCTTGTAGTCCACGACCTCGAGGCCACCGGACGACGTGAGGTCGATCCGGTCCACGTAGCCGTGGACCGGGATACCGTCGAGCGACGATTGAAGGTACTCCTCGACCGCGACGGGCCGGGGGCGCTCCTCCAAAAATTGGTCGTAGTAGCGGAGGAGCATGTTCTCCCCCATCGTTCGGTAGCGGGTTTCCTCTTCGGGAGAGCCGTACCCCTCCTTGACCCAGAGCCGGTCGTAGGTGGCGAGGAGCTGATCCTTCGACATCGGGTCGGGGCGCCCTTCGACCATCGGTCCGCCCCCGTGCCACTCGTCCAATCGGCGTTGCGCCGCTCCCGAGCTCTTCCGGGGGACCGCCTCGGGCACGAGGAACGGTCGGACCAGCTCTTCGAGAACGGAGTGGATCGTTCGGCCGAACGAGAAGTACGAACGGGGGGCCTCCGGCAGCTTGTCGACGTAGAGGAACTTCCAGCGGAGCGGACACTCGAGGTAGGTCCGAAGCGACGAATAGCTCAGCGGACGAAGTTCCGGCACGGCTCGGCTCAACGCCGCGGGCCCTTAACGGGTACCGGTGGCCTCGGCCGGGGGACCGGCGCTCGCGGCTGGGCGAATGGACTCAGTGACCCGCTGCGAGGGGGGCTTCTGCCAGGGATTCCTCGCCGAGCTTCGGCGCCGGAAGAGTGCCCCGTGCCTGCGGGTTCGAGAGGTTCTTGGGCAGGCCGAGCAGGTCGAGGAGCTCCTTGTAGTGATTGCGGATCGTCACGGGCGTGACGTTGGCGACGGCCGCGATCCGGTCCTGGCTCCGGGGCTCGCCCATCAGGTTCGAGGCGATGTAGATGATCGTGGCGAGGATCCCGTTCGGCAGAACTCCGCTCGTCGAGTAGACCTTCTCCACTTGCTCCAGCAGGCCGAGCACCTTCTGGCGGACCTCCTTCGAGAGGTTCAGGTCCTGGGTGAATCGTACCAGATAGTCGCGCGGCTCGACGGGCTTGAGCCCCAGCTTGAGCTCGCGGGCCAGCAGCGTATACGCCCGGCCGACCTCGATCTTGGTGGCCTTCGAATGCTGAATGATCTCCTTCATCGTGCGCGGGACTCGGCACTGGCGGCACGCCGCGTAGACCGACGCGGCCACGAGGGCGACGATCTTCTTCCCGCGGGTCGCCTTGTGCTCGAGCGCCCGACGGTAAATGTAGGTCGCCGACTCCTTGACCTCTCGGGACAGGCCGAGCACGCCGGCGAGCCGGTTGAGCTCTCCCAACGCGACGACGAGGTTCCGCTGATGGGTCCGGGCGGCCCGGAGCCGGTGGTTGAGTTTGCGAAGGTGATAGAACTTGAGCGAGGTGTTCCGGGACAGCGAGTTCCCCTGGAAGTCGCGGGTCGGTACCCCGATCTCGCTGAACAGACCCTTGTCGGGCATCAAGGGCGAGATGACCGGGCCCCAGCCGCGGGCCTCGCGACCGGTGTCTTCCTTGCTGCCGCGTTGGCCCCGGTCCGAGACGAGGGCGCTGGCGTCAACGACGAGGCCGCAGTCCGCGCAGACGATCTCCCCGCGGATGTCGTCCCGGGTCAGGTGCGTCGACCCGCAGTTCGGGCAGACATCCTCCGAAACAGTGGCCGGTGTCGGCGCCGGGGGAGTCGACGTGGACGCTCGGAGGAGCGAGGAAGTCGGGCTCTTGCTACGGGCAGAGCGGGTTGAAAGTGATGGATGCGTCTGCATTGATTCTCCGAATGAGAATGGCCTTGGGGCTATTTATAGATTGTCAGCCGATTGTGTCACGCCTGTTTGAACAGTTGCTACACAATGCCCGTTGCTATCACGACGCAGCCTGGCGGATCAGAGGGGGCTGAGGGCGAAGACGTGACCGGCGCGCTTCCGCTTGCGCGCTTCGGGCCGGGCGACCTCCCACCGTCCCCCCGTTCGAGCCTCGAAGATCGTCCGGAGGATGGCCGGGCACAGAAGGCGGCCGACCTCCGGGGAGGCTCCATCGCAGGCGATGCAGCCATCGGTTCGGACGAGGAGCGGCTCGGGCCGGAGAATCTCGAAACCAACATTGTGCGCCCGATAGTACTCCTGGAGGGACCGGGCGACCTCGAGAGGAAGTTCCCCGTCGAGCTCCGAAGCGATCTCCCGCCCCACCTGGCGAGCGACGGTGTCGATGAACTCGGGGAGGTCGAAGGGGAGCTCCCGGAGGCCTCCCACCTGCATCCCGAGCTGAGTGATCTCGCGGAGTCGGTTGAACGATTCCACTTCCCGGCCCAGTCGGACGGGCAACGCCGCGGTCCTCGGCTCCTCGAGCTCGACGATCCGGTGCTCCGAAGGGGCGCAGTGATTCCACAACTGTTGAAACTGGACCCGGACGAGGTCGAGGAAGTCGGTATCGGTGGTCCAGACGGTGACCAGCTGGTCCTCGTCGCCCCCCGGCCGGAGGTCCCCGGCCACGTAGACCACGGCGCCGGTCTTGTCGAAAAGAACCCCGCGCGCCGCCGGCATCGTGCGCGTGTTTCGGATTTCCGAAAAGGTCGCGAAATGCTTGGCGTCGGGCAGGTTTCCCCGGTTGATCTCCGTGATCACCCGAATCTTGACGCCGCGTTGTCTCGCGGTCCGCAGCTCCCGGTCGATTCCCCCGTCAATGAATCGGGCCAAGGCGGATGGGCTCAACGACAGGAGGATTTCCCGGCGCGCGACGCCGATCTGTCGCCGAAGGAAGCTGTAGAGTGTTTTCCGGCGCTCCATGACGACGAACTTCCGTCCATCGTTCGCCTCGGGCGTCGCGATCTCTTCCTGGAACTCGCGCAGCAGATGGTCCCGGCCCGACTCGAGTCGCCGCAGATCTTCGGTGGTCGTCCGTATCCAGCGCTCGAGCAGTTCTTCGGCCGACAGGGCGCGAAACCGCATGGGACGGCCGCCCATGGAGCGGAGCAGGCCCGCCTCGTGGAGCTGCTGGATGTGCCGATACGTCTCGACGCGCTGGAGACCACTCATCCGGGCGAGCTCGGAAGCGGTCTGAGGCCCGTCGCGGCAAGCGGCGATATAGATGCGTGCGGCGCGCTCTGGCACCCCGCGCTCGGCGAGCAATCGAACGAGGCCGGCGCCCGACCGCGCCACGACTCGTACCACCGACGGGGCCGATAAAACGTACCGGGTCAGGTCGGATCGAGCGACCGGCCTAAAGCGCGGCCTGGAAGTCTTCGATGGTCAACGGGTAGGCGGGCTCCGCCTCGGAGCCGCTCCGTGCCCTCAGGACTTCCCGCCCGAGGAGCCAGTAGATCGTCGCGAGCGAGACCCGGCCCTTGTTGTTGCACGGGATCACGAGGTCGACGTTCCGCGTCTCGTTATTGACGTCGCACAGACCCACCACCGGGATGCCGACGGAGACGGCTTCAGAGAGCCCCTGCATGTCGGTGGCCGGGTCCGTGACCATGAGGACCTTGGGCTCGATGTACTCCGCCAGGTTGGGGTTCGTGAGGCTCCCCGGCACGAATCGCTCGGAGAAGGAAACGGCTCCGATCGTTTTGGCAAATATCCGTACCGGTTTCTGGCCGTACTGTCGTTGGGAGACGGCGAGGATCTTGTCGGGAGGGAAGCGGGCGAGGAATTGGGCCGCGAGCCGGATCCGGCGGTCCGTCTCTTTGATGTCCAAGACGTACAGGCCATCGTAGCGGATCTTGAACACGAAGTGGCGCATGCTCGCCGACTTCTGCTGGGTGCCGATGTGAACGCCGGCGGTGAGGTAGGTATCCTCGGGGACCAGCAGCTCGCCCGGCCGGATGTCCTGCCCCTCGCTCGTGGTCGAAGTGAGGGGTTCGGTGACCTGGATCTCGTCGTCGGGCATTCGCTAGGTTCCGGTGGGCGCGGCGAGCCGCAGGAGTTCATTTAGCTTTGCCACCCGTTCTCCGCCGACGAGTCCGCACTTCAGCCCCGCGGAACCGAACGCCACGGCAAGATGGGCCAGCCAGCCGTCCGGAGTCTCGCCGGAGCGATGCGATGTGACGGTCTTCCACCCCGACCGGCGGGCGAGGTCGACGGTCGCGAGCGTGTCGGTAAGTGTGCCGACCTGGTTGACCTTGATCAACACCGCGTTCGAGGCGCCACGTCGGATGCCTTCCGCGACCCGTGCCTCCGCGGTCGTGTAGATGTCGTCGCCGACCACGAGGGTCCTCGCGCCCACCGCGCGGGTCAGGGCCGCGAACCCGTCGTAGTCCGTCTCTTGCAACGGATCCTCCACGTACCGGAGCCCGTACCGATCCACGAGGTCGGCCACGAAAGCGACCTGCCCGTCGGGGTCGAGCGTACGTTCCCGATAGACGTACTTCCCCTCCCGGTAGAACTCGCTCGCGGCCAGATCCAGGCCCGGATGGACCGAGGTATGGAGTCGATCCCGGACCTCTGCACACACGTCCGCGAGCAGCGCGACCGCCTCGACGTTTCCGAGGGGTGCGACCCATCCCCCCTCGTCGCCGCGTCCGAGCGCTGCCTGCGGGAATTTCGCGCGCAGTCGTAGGCCCAGCTGCTGGTGTACTTCGAGGCCGGCGCGGATCGCCTCGTCCGGCCGCGGGGACTCCGAGATGGCATGGTACTCCTGGATCTCAGGGCCACCGATCGCGTGGCGCCCCCCGTTGAGGCAGTTGCCTACGATAGCCGGATAGGTAGGCCCACTCAGTCCCGGTCGAAGTAGCGTCTGCCACAGGGGCTGTTGCCGCTCGTCCGCGCGGGCCAGCGCACAGGCGACGGACACCGCGGTAGCGGTGTTGCCACCGATCCGGGAGAAATTGGGCGTGCCATCGACCTCATGGAGCATCCGGTCCACGGCGACCTGATCGTCGACCGAGAGCCCGACCAATCGGCCCCGGAGTTCGGATTCGAATCGCTGGAGGGCGTCCGGGACCCCACCGGCGGGAAAGGCGAGGACCTCCGTGGCGCCCGTGCTCTCGCCGCTCGGGGCACCCGCCGACGCAACGGCCCCCCGCTCCGTGGTCAGCCGAGCCTCCACCGTGGCTCGACCGCGGCTGTCGTAGATCAGCCGAAGTTCGGCTCGAGATATTTGGCTCATCGACGCTCCACGAACTCGACGAGCACGCCACCGAAGGCGGAGGGATGGGCGAATCCCACGGTACGCCCTCGGGCGCCCGGCCGTCCGACGCGATCGATGAGGCGGTCGCCCCGTTGGGCGATCTCGGCCAACTGTTGGCTCACACTCGGAACCCCGAACGCGATGTGGTGCATCCCTTCCCCGCGCGTCTCCAGGAAGCGGGAGATCGTCGACGATGGGTCCGTCGGCTCCAGAAGCTCGAGATGCGTGGGCCCGACCTCCAGGAAGGCCACGCGCACATGTTGCGCGGCGACCTCTTCGGGAGCGGACGCTCGTACGCCCAGGGCGAGTTCCCACTTCGGGAGGCTCGCTACGATGCTCCGGACCGCGATCCCGACGTGATCGAACTCCACGACCGCCCCCCCTTCAGAAGGCCCGCGACGGCCGATGCTCGCCGAACAGGTCGCGCCATACGTCCGAGATCTCGCCCAGCGTCGCCCCCCGGACGACGGCCGCGAGGACCGATGGGAGGACATTGTCGCCGTTGGCCGTACTTCGGCGCAAGGTGTCGAGCGCGTCGCGCGAGCGCGTCTCGTTCCGCTGCCGACGCCACCGGCGGACCCGAGCCACCTGGCGCGCTTCCTGCTCGGGCGTGATCCGGAGGATTGGCGTCCCCTTCTTCCCCGAGTCGGGGAACAAGGAGAACGTCGCGTTTCCCTCGGGATAGATATTGACGCCGACGACCTTCTCTTCCCGGGCCTCCCGGGCCCGGGCGACCCGGTAGGCTTCTCGGGAGATCTCGCTCTGGAAAAAGCCCTTCTCGACCGCCGCGAGCGCGCCGCCCATGTCCGCGACTCGGTCGAGGTATTTTCTGGCCTCGGTTTCGATCCGATCGGTGAGCCACTCGATCTCGTAGGATCCCGCCAACGGGTCCACGGTCGATGCGACGCCGGACTCCTCGGCGAGGAGCTGCTGCGTCCGCAGCGCCAACCGCGCCGCGCGGGCCGTGGGCAGTCCGAGCGCTTCGTCCAACGCGTTCGTGTGCAGCGACTGCGTGCCCCCGAGGACGGCCGAGAGCGCTTCGAGCGTGGTGCGAACGACGTTGAGCTCGGGCTGCTGCGCGGTGAGGGAGGACCCCGCCGTCTGGGTGTGGAACCGGAGCTGCCAGGACCGGGGTTCCTTCGCCCCGAGCTCCTCCTTCGAGAGGTGAGCCCAGAGCCGCCGGGCGGCCCGGAACTTGGCGACTTCCTCCAGGAAGTTACGGTCGGCAGAGAAGAAGAACGATAGCCGGGGAAGGAAGTCGTCCAGGTCCAGTCCCCGGGCCTGCACCGCCCGGACATACTCGAGAGCGTTCGCGATCGTGAACGCGACCTCCTGCGTCGCCGTCGCGCCGGCCTCGCGCATGTGGTACCCCGAGACGGAGATGTAGTTCCATTTCGGCATCTCACGAGTGGCAAATTCGATCAGGTCCACCGTCAGTCGCAGCGACGGGACCGGCGGGTAAATGTACGTCCCGCGAGCGACGTACTCCTTGAGGAGGTCGTTCTGGACCGTGCCTCCCAAGCGCGCGCGCGGGACTCCGTTCTCCTCCCCCACCGCGACGAGCAGCGCGGTCAGGATCGTCGCGGTCGCGTTGATCGTCATCGAGACCGTGGCTTGGTCGAGCGGGATTCCCGCGAACAGGGTGCGCATGTCCCCGAGGTCGGAGATCGCCACGCCGCACCGTCCCACCTCGCCGAGGGCCCGGTGGTGGTCCGAATCCAGTCCGATCTGGGTCGGCAGGTCGAACGCCACGGAGAGACCGGTCTGGCCACTCTCGATGAGGTAGCGGTATCTCCGGTTCGTCTCGGCCGCGCTGCCGAAGCCGGAGTACTGCCGGAACGTCCACAGGCGGCCCCGGTGCATCGTGGGGTAGATGCCGCGGGTGTAGGGGAACTCGCCCGGGAACCCCTGATCCACGAGCGCGGCGCCTTCGACGTCCTCCGGGGAGTCCACCAACAGCGGCACCGGGCCCCCTTGCATACGGTCCCCGAGCGACGCCCGGGCGGCCTTCTCCCACGCCGCGCGGGCCGAACGCGGCCGGAGGCGACGAGCAACCATCGCGCGAAAGGGGGCCTTCGCCCTTAAGTCGTTTCGCCGCGCCGGACGAACGGCCAGAGGGCGGTCAGGTCGACCTCGGCCCACGCCACGGCGACCGGAATCTTGAGCTCGGACAGAACCGCCGGCGAGATCTCGCCGATCTCGGCGATGCTCTCTCCGGCGATGCGCAACCGGGCCGCCCGACCCGGGATCGTTCCCGGAAGCTCGACGGGTTCGCGGACCCCGAGGGCGCCGAAGGCGCCCAGGAGGTAATCGACCGCCGCAGCCGCGTCGGCGAAGCCGGCCCGTTCCCCCGCGAGGGCCACGCCCGCGTGCCAGCGGGTGCGCGCGCCGCTCGCCTCGGTCGCATCGGGGACAACGACGGGCCCGACGTCGGAATACTGTTGGGGGTACGAGTACCGTACGTTGCGCTCGAGGGAACCGACCAACGACACTTGCAGGGCGTCGCGGACCCGACTGAAGAGCTCTGAAACGGGATTCACGAGGGCGATCGCCGACGTGCGGGCGAGCAGCGTTACGAGCCGGTTCGGGACCAGCACGGGGGTACGGAGCTCGACGTACCCGAGGCCGAGCAGGAGCCTCCGGACGTTCCGCCGGAACAAACCCTCGCGCGAGTGCCGCCCCCGTGTGGCGCTCGGAGGGATCAGTGCCTCGTTCGGCGCGATGCCCCGGGCGACGAGGACCTCCTCTGTCAGGTCCACCGAGGTTTGAAGGTCCGGGCGCCAGGGCGGTATCTCCACCCACCACCCATCCGGGGCCTTCTTTGCACCGAGTCGGCCCCGAGCCAGGTATTCCTCGACCTGCGCGTCGTCGAGGGCGAGCCCGGTCAGTTCACGGAGGGTAGAGGCGGAGAACGGCAGACGCCGAGCGGAGATCCAACCGACGCCCGATTCGGCCCGATCCGGGTACTCGACCCGGAGGGGTTGGACGGCCCAACCGCGGGCCACGAACGGGAGCATCATGAGCCCCACCGACTCCTCCACTCGGACGGCCCGGGTGCCGGTGGACTCGAGCAATAGGACCCGGTCCCCGAGCCGGACCTCCCCGGCGGTTCGTCCGTTGAGGATGGGGGGGAGACTGAGCAGCTGGTCGTCCGCGTCCCGGAGCGTGAGGCATTCCCCGTCGGAGCGGCTCCACCGCCCGTACCTCTGCGCCATCGGATGGTCGGAGAAGAACCGCGTTCCCTCCAGCTCCGCCGGTCCGTCGAGCGGGTGGAACCGCACACCATCGATGGGCTCGAGGGCATACCGGAGAGGGGGCTTCAATCGCTCCCAGCTGTACAACCCCAGGCTGGCGGCCCGTCGGTCGAGGCCGATCGTCGCGTGCAGGGCTTCCTGGAATCGAATCGCCTCGGCGAAGAGCCCGGCGTCGAGGGCGACCCCAGGCGGGGCGACGAGGATGGTACCGGCCAGGTACGGGCGGACCGGCGCGACCGAGGCATCGACGAGGGCGATGGGCCGGTCGAAGGACGCAGGGGGCTCGGCGAACGGTACGGGTCCCTTTCGAAGGCCGAGCGCCCCTTGCAGAAACAGTGCGAGCCCCCCCTCGGAGAGCAGATCGAGGCGGTCGGGCGTGACTTCGATGGTGAGGGCATCCTCGGTCCAGTCGGACAACTCCGCTTTCGATTGGAAGAGCCGTTCCTCGAGCTCGGTACGGCTTAGCGGCTGCGGAAGCAGCTCGAGGACCCGGTTCGCCGATAGGACGCTCTGCGGCATGGTCAGTCTGGCCTCCCGGTCAGACGCCCCCGGTCGTCGAGGTACAGGTCCCGGATGTCATTGTAACCGAGCGCGACCATGGCCAGCCGGGTGATCCCGATCCCCCACGCCGCGACGGGCACCTCGATGCCCAGGGGCCGGAGCACCTCGGGCCGAAGCATGCCCCCGGGAAAGACCTCCATCCACCCGAGCTTCGGATGCCGGACGTACCCCTCGATGGACGGTTCGGTGAAGGGGAAGTAACTGGGGCGGATCTTGACCTCCGAGATCCCCAGCGCCTCGGAGAACGCCTGGAAGATTCCGGCGAGGTGCCGGATCGTCACGCCGCTATCGCCGAGGATGCCCTCGCACTGTTCGAACTCGATGTGGTGCTTCGCGTCGAGGGCATCCGGCCGGAAGTTCCGGCCGATGCAGTACATTCGAAAGGGGGGAGGGGGATGGGCCGCCAAGAACCGGCCGGACACGGCGGTTGTCTGGGACCGGAGGACCGGCCGACGCGCACGATCCTTGGAATACGGCGTTCGCCACCCGGGGGAGACCGGCAACGTCTCGCCGGGCATCGGACGGCCCTCGTGGACCGCCGCGACGCGTTCGACGAGGTCGGCCGGGAGCGGAGCGCCGGGCGCAACGTTGACGAAGAACATGTCGTGGACCGACCGCGCCGGGTGCTCCTGGGGCATGTTGAGCAGGTCCGCGTTCCAGAACTCCGTCTCGAGCAGGGGCCCTTCCGCTTCCTCGAACCCGAGCCCGATGAGGATCTCTTCGACCTCCTCGATCCACGCGAGGTACGGATGGGGGCGGGCCGCCTGGAGATACGGCACCGTCGCCCGCACGTCGTACGGTCGGAAGGCGACGTGAGGCCACTCCCCCGAGGAGAGGAGACTCGGGGTCAGCGCGCCCACGAGGGCGCGGCCGGGCTCCGGGAGTGGCAGGGCGATCCCCTCGGGGGAAGGCAACCATCGCCGGATCGCGTGCCGTTCCACCGTGGCGAGTCCGCGCCGCTGCAGCTTCGAGAAGATCGCCTCGTCGATCTCCTTCTCCCCCGTCGCGACCGACTGAAGGGCCCCCTCCTCGGGGAATGGTTGATCCACATCCGGCCGGGGGTCCGCCCACCGGAACGGAATGCCCTCCGCCAGGAAGTGGTGGCGACGCAAGTAACCGATCGCCGCGGCCTGTTCCTCCGCGGAGAACCCCTCCGCTTCCAGTTGGTCTGGGGTCAACGTGCCGCCTCTCCGTCGGAGGGCGAACAGGAACCGCCGCTCGGGGAGACCCCGGGCCCGCGCCTCCTCCCCTCGGTGCGTCAGTTTGCGTTCGCTCCAGGAGTCGTCCGTCGCCAGTGCCAGGTGCTTGGAACGGAGACGTTCCAGACTGCCTCGGAGCGCGTCCGCGGCCAGGCCGGTTCGCTCTGCCAGCGCCGGCTCCTCCTGAAGCACGTGCGGTGCGGCCCGTAGCGCCTCGAGAACTTGCCGCTCGGGGGCCGACAAGGTGAGCGCGGCGGCGGAATCGACCGGGGCGGGGTTCTCCTCGTCCGGCACGGCGGTTCCCAATGGGAACCGTGTGTTAAGTGTTTGGAAATGGCCGAAGCTAGGGCCGGGCGAGTCCGCACTTTGGACAGGAGAGGCTGAACGCGGGGTTGGTGCCGCCGCAGGCCGGGCAACTGACCGCCTTCGGCATCGGGGGCGGGGTCCACTCGGGCGGCGCCGCAGGAATCAATGGGCCGGCGGACACCCCCGGTCGAGGCGCCGTGGAGGGCGCAGGGGCCGGAAGCCAGGCCGGCGCCGTTGCCGACAAAGTCTCCGGAGAGGTGGAGACCCGAGGGAATGAGAGGGGGGCCGCCGGCCCCGATACCGCGGGGGTTGTCTGCGCGGGGAGATTCCCCGGGGGAAGCGGCGCCCAATCCGGCGACGAATACGCGGGCCCGCCGGCGCCGACGGGCGGAACGGACGAGGGCGAGCGCCGTCGCCGCCGTCCACGTCGGCTGAGGAGCAGGCCGACCAGAACAGCCAGCACGACGACCAGCGTGAAGAAAATCACGTTGTAAGGAAACTCACTGATCAGCGAGAGGAAGCCGCTCCCGCTCAGCAGACTGACCGAAACGGTCGCCGCCGCCTGTCCGAAGTAGCCGTTCGATAGGAGCAGGGCCGACACCTGAGCTTGACTTCCGAAAAAGCACAGGGGGACGGAGAACGAGACCTGCGCAGTGCCGCTCGTGCCGCTGACCACCGTCGCATTGCCGAAGGAACCGCTGCAAGGACCCGTATAGCCCCCGGAGGCCGCAAAGGTGAGTGTGACCGGAAGGCCCGCGAGCGGCACCCCGTTGGTGCCGTTGAGCACCGTTACCGTAACGGTGGTTGATCCGCCCGGGAAAATGCTCGCCGGGGAGGGCGTCACGGAAAGGTCGACGAACGTTGACGTCAGCGACGCGTAGAGGAGCAGCGCGCGGGGCGTGCCCCAACCGGTCACTTCGTCCCAGCCTCCTTGGGCAGGGTAGAGGCAGCTGGTTCCCGCCGTCACATCGGAGAAGGCGTGGGTCGACCCCCCCGCCTCTTCGGAGGCGGCGACGGCGTAGAGCCGCGGAGTAACAAACCCGAATGAGGACCCCCGAACCGCATCGAACTCGGCAACGAGACCGGCCCACATCGGAGTGGCGAAGCTGGTGCCGGCGAGCTGTCCGACTCGGCCGTTGAAGTAGATCATGTTGTCCGCCGCGGGTCCCGAGACGTCGGGAACCCCACGCCCTCCCGAACCGATCACGGTCTTGGCCGACCCGACGAGCTGCCAGCTGGCGGCACTGTAATCGACCGACAGTCCACCGCCGGATCGATTCCACGCCGGCTGGGTTGCGATACCGGTGATCTGACCCCCGAGGGATACATTGAGGGTGGGCTGCGTCCCTCCGACCGCCACCACATTGGGGGAGGAGGCGGGGAACTCTACCTCAGGGGTAGGGGTACATGCGTTGCGGGAGAGGGCGCTGCCTCCGTCATCCCCCGAGGCTCCGAACAGCGTGATGCCCCGTGTGGCCGCCGCTGCGAAGAGCGTCGAGTAGGCGGCTTGGAAGCTCATGTCCTGGGACTCCGGCAGCCCGAACGACATCGAGATCACACTGACGCCCGGGATCGAATTGATGGCGAACGCCAGCGCGTCCTCCATCGGAGTGTCGTTCGGGGAGTAGCTCGGTGCGGGGCCGTCCGGCGCATAGACGGCGTCCAGACTGGCCCCCGGCGCCATCGATCCAGCCCATTCGAGGTCCAACGTCAGCTCTTGTGGCCCTCCGCTCGGGTCGTTGACGGCGGTCGCGGACGGCTGCGGGGCGCCATCGATCGGGTAGGGATGAATGGTCGGGACGACGGGATACTCCGACGGGTAATACTTCTGGAAGAAGGTCGTGAGGTCGGAAGGGGCATACCCGTCTCCCCACAGCAACAGGGCGATGTTCTGGCTCGTCGCCCCATGGAAGGTTCCGGAGAGGTTGTAGAGCGCGTCGAGCCCGTAGGCTCCGTGCGCTCCCGAGGGTGTCACCTGCGTCGTGGTGGTTCCCACCGCCGAGGTGAGATGGTCTCTCGCGAGGAGGGACGAAGCGACCGGCTCGAGGGGGATCGAAAAGTGAGCGAACCCGCTCGACAGTCCGCTCACCGCTGAGATCTCCGTCGCGAGGGCCGCAGGGACGACCGGAACGGTCCGGGGAAATAGCACCGGGAGGCCCGCTACGGTCGCACGAGCGAGCGTTGTTCCAAACGCATCGCCGACGACCGAGGCGGGTCCGGAAACGGTCAGGGATAACCGATCGGGCCAAGTGTGCTGGATCGAGAGGCCGTAACCCTCAAAGTAGGAGATCACGGATTGGTACTCCGAGGTCGTAGGGCTGTATCGAGCAGCGAACTCCGCGGCGGACAGCTTGGGGGAGTCGGCCGCCCGGGGAAGGTACATGGAGAGGTCGCGAGGCCACAGCGTAATGGAAACACTCAGGTTCCCCTGCGCGGGGCCGGTCGACGTGGCATCCGGATGGACGCCGGAGACGTACCCGGTGCGGACCGCCCATGGCGCCGACAGCGCCGCAGGGAGCGCCGGAGACTGGCCGTGGGCAACCAACGGTGTAATCGCAGACGGGGCAATTCCCGTCGAGACCCCGACACTGATTCCGGGTAGGGCGAGGAGCGCGAGAAGAATCAGGGAGGCGGGAACCATCCAGCGGGGCCGTGACACCTTCCTACGCTCCTGTTCCAGGCTGAATGAGGCGGGCCGCTCGGTATCAATCTTCCGTGGGGCTGGCCGCAGGGGGGCCCCCCAGGGGCGCCGTGGGGCTTCAGTCACGGATGGGCGTCGTGTATCCCGGCGGCAGCTGGTATGGTCCCGGCGCCCCGAACGGGTCCGGCCGTGGGCCCGGCGCTTCGCCGCGAAGGCCACACAGATACGCATCGACGGCCTTGGCCGCTTCGCTCGCGGTCCCCATAGCGTAGACCACCGACTTGCCGCCGGCCGCGAAAACACCGGGAACGGCCGTCGAATATCCCGGCCCCTTCCCCTCGGGCCATCCGCCGGTGGCCAGCTTGAAATCGAATTCGGTCCCGAACCCCTCCAGGTCGGCGCGTTGACCGACGGCAACGATCAGCGTGTCGCAGGGAAGGGTCTCTTCCGAACCCGGGACTGGGACCGGACTTCGCCGCCCCATCGCGTCGGGCGGTCCCAGCTCGATGGACTGGACAATGAGACCCTCCACGTGATCTTTCCCGACGACGCGGACCGGTGCCCTCTGGAACACGAATTCGACGTGCTCCTCTTCGGCCCCGTGGATCTCGTCTCGGTCCGCGGGCATCTCGTCGCGGCTGCGCCGGTAGACGAGCCGAACGTGCCCGCCTTGGGCGAGCCGGACTGCGCTGCGGACCGAGTCCATCGCGACGTCGCCGCCCCCGACGACGATGACGTTCGTCCCGAACTTCGGATACTCGCCCCGGTGGATCGCCTTGAGGAGTGCGAGCGCCGGATAGACTCCCGGCAGGTCCTCTCCCGGGATGCCCATCACTCGGTGGGTCGAGGTCCCGATCGAGATGAACACGGCTTGGTACCCTTCCTGAAGTAGAGCTTCCGGGGAGAGGTGGTTCCCGACGCGAGAGTCGGTCTTCCAGACCACGTCGAGGTTGCGGAACCGCCGAAGGTCGGTCTGGATCTCCTCATCGGTCATCCGATAGGCCGGGATGGTGCGCATCAGACCCCCCCCCAGGTCCGCCTGTTCGAGGATGGTGACCGAGTACCCGCGGATTCCGAGCTCCCAGGCGGCCATGATGCCGGCCGGACCTCCGCCGACGACGGCGACGCGCTGGCCCTTCGGCTTGGACGGAACGTAGGCGATGTCGGCGTTTCCCATCTCGAGGGCAGCCCGCTTGAGCTGTCGGATGGCGATGGGGACTCCCTTCTTCGTGATGACGCAGGACTCCTCGCAGTACCGGTAGCAGACTTTGCAGAGCGAGGTCGCAAGGGGGTTGTCCTGGACGGTGACCCGGGCGGCCTCGTCGAACTTCTCCTCGGCGACCAGTTTGATGTATTCTCGACAGTCCTGCGTGATCGGGCAGGCTTCCACGCACCAGGGTCGCCGGCACTGGATGCAGCGCTTCGCCTCGAGTACCGCGTCTTGACGGGAGTAGGAGTGGACGATCTCGCGGAAGTCCTGCGTCCGAGTGTCAACAGGTTCCTCCGGAACTGTGACGCGGATCGGATTGAGCCGAGGCGGGGGACGTGCCGGTGAGGCCGGAGGGGCCGCTGCGGTCGCCATCGGATTCTCGCTCCGGTTTCTCCCGGATAGAATAAGAGGCTTGCGCGACCGCGGGCGCGACAGCTCAGACCCCCACGCTGGTGGCGTAGGTTTCCGACTTGGCGCTCGGCGAGCGAAGAGTAATGACCCTTGCTCATCCTTCCGCCGGTCGCGCGCCGCTCCCGTGAGCGGAGCAGACGTCGATGGTGCTCGAATCTCTCGGAAAATCGCTCCGCGGGGTGCTCCAGCGGATCGCTCGCAGCAACACCGTCGACGAGGCGTTGATCGCGGAGGTGGTCCGCGACATCCAGCGGGCACTCCTGCAGGCGGACGTCAACGTCCAGCTCGCCCTCGACCTGACCCAACGGGTCAAACGACGGGCGCGCGAGGAGAAGCCCCCCGCCGGGGCCAGCGTCCGAGACTTCCTCGTGCGGATCATCTACGAGGAGATCCGGGGAATCCTGGGCAAAGACCGCCCGTTCGACGTCAAGCCTCGGAAGATCCTTCTCGCCGGCCTATTCGGGCAGGGCAAGACCACGACCGCCGCCAAGCTGGCCCGGTACTTCCAGAAGAAAGGGGTCCGGACCTTGCTGGTCGGGGCGGACGTCCACCGGCCCGCGGCGATCGACCAGTTGGAACAGCTCGCCCAAAAGGTCGGTGCCGAGTTCTACACCGACCGGACCGAGAAACTCGCCGAGCGGATAGCGAAGGAGGCACTGAAGCGCGCCCCGCCTCATGTGGCCGTCCTTGTGGATACCGCGGGTCGGTCGGGCATCGATGCCGACCTGATCGCGGAACTCCAGCGGGTTCGGGAGGTCCTCCAACCCGACGAGACCTTCCTCGTCCTCGATGCCGCCATGGGTCAGGCCGCCGGTCGGAGTGCTCAGGCGTTTCAGACCGCCGTGGGCCTCACCGGAGTGATCCTGACGAAGCTGGACGGGTCCGCGAAGGGGGGCGGGGCGCTCTCCGCCGTCGCCGCCACCGGCGCGCCGATCCTCTTCATCGGAACCGGAGAACACCTCGACGAGCTCGAGCGGTTTGACCCCACTCGCTTCGTCTCTCGTCTGTTGGGAATGGGCGACATTCAGACCCTCCTCGAACGTTTCGAGGAACTATCGAACAAGGAGGAGGTGGAGAAGGTCACGGAGAACTTGATGGCCGGCCACTTCTCGCTCCGGGACATGCGGGTCCAGCTCGACTCGCTCGGCCAGATGGGCCCCTTCTCCAAGATCCTGTCGATGTTTCCGAGCTTTGGGGGTGCGAAGCTCGACGAGAAGCAGGTAGAGGACTCCCAGGTCCGGCTGCGACGATTCCGGTCCATTCTGGACTCGATGACCCCGGAGGAACTCGACCACCCATTGGTCATCAAAGGGGACCGAATTCGCCGGATCGCGCGGGGGAGCGGCCGCGCGCCCCAAGAGGTGCGACAGCTCGTCAAGTTCTGGGAGTCCACCCGGAAAGCCGCCCACGGGATCGCGAGCAACCGGAAACTTAGGCGTCAGCTAGAGCGGCAGCTCGCGGCGGGCGACCCGAAAGCGGGGTAGCGAACGACCGATGGCTGCCTCCGCGCCCGAGGTCGTTCTGGGCCTCTTGCTCCTATTCGGTCTTCCGGGATGGGGTGTGACCAAGGCGGTATTCCCCGAATGGCGGTTGCGGGGGCCGGAGGCCCTCCTTCGTACGGTGGAAGTTGGTACGCTCAGCCTGGTTCTCAGCGTGGCCCTGACCGTCCTCGTGGGTTTCGGTCTCGGCGCCCTCCCGGGCAACCTCTTCCAGACCGGATGGTCAGACCCGCTTCTCGAGATCATCCTGGCGGCGATCGCTGGGATTGCCCTCGCCATCGCTGCGCTCCGGGGGGGATTCCGTCGCGAGGCCCCTCACGGCCCCGCCCCCGAGCCATCGCCCGGCGAGGAGGCACCGTTCGCGCTCGTGGAAAAGCTCGAATCGAACCGACGGGAGTTCCGACGGGTCCGGCATGCTTTGCGGCAGCTCTCTCCCGGCGACCCCGTCCGGTCCGAGCTCGAAAAGCGCGTCGCCATCTTAGACGACGAATTCCGACGGGTCCGTGAGCGGCGTGAGGCCGAGTATGGCTCGTAAACTGGAGGCAGCGCCCGGCGGGTACAAGATGGTCCTCGTGATCCGCGGCGAGCTTCGTCTGACCGCTGGGAAGGCAGCTGTCCAAGTGGCCCACGGCGCCGTCATGCTGACCGACCTGGCCCGCCGCCGGGACCCGGCGGCGGTCGAGGCATGGCTCCGCGGCGGACAGAAGAAGATTGCCGTGGTGGCCCCGACCTTGACCGACATGGAAGCACTGCGACTGCGGGCGGGCCGGGCATCGATCCCGACCGTGTGGGTCGAAGATGCAGGGTTGACGGAAGTCGCGCCCGGCACGCGAACGTGTCTTGCGATCGGCCCGGCTCCGTCGGGCGCGATCGACCCGATCACCGGCGAGCTTTCCTTATTGTAGGCGTCCGGGCACACCACGGAGCCATGGCCCCTGCGCCGGTCGACCAGCCGATGCGTCCCGCCGGGCGAGTCGACTCGGTTGAACCGATAAGTACGGGCACTTGAATCCCACTCTTGCCATCGGGCTTTGCGAAGGAGGGGATCAGGCTGTGAGGATGTGGGTGTATATCGCCCGGCGAGTCCTGCTGCTCGTCCCCGTCCTCCTCGGGGTCATGACGATAACGTTCATTTTGATCAGTGCCATTCCCACGCAGCAGCGCCTGGTTTCTGCGTTCGGGTCGCCCAAGTATGGAACGGGCGAGTGGATCGCTTGTCCCGGGGGGGGCCCGGTCCTCTGTAAGAACCCGTGGTGGACGCACGGAATCCACACCCTCGGTCTGGATCAACCGGTCCCCGTGCAGTGGGCGAAGTACATGTACAACACCTTCACCCTCAACTGGGGCTACACTTCCTCGAACAGTTACCTCGCCCAGGCAGGGGTACCGGGTGGGACTCCCATTACCCAGATCCTCTCGTGGTACATGCCCTACACACTCGAACTCGCGGCGTTGTCGCTGTTCCTGACCCTTATCCTCTCTATCCCGGTCGGGAACCGAGCGGCGGTGTACCGGAACCGCCCGTTCGACCAGGGGGCCCGACTCCTCTCCTTCTCCGGCTTCGCCTTGCCGGCCTTCCTGCTGGCGAGCGTTGCCCTCCTCGGGTTCGTTATTCTCTCGGGCGGATTCATCACCATTTGTGGCGGGCACGCCACGCCTTTGGACCTGTGGTACGGACTTCCCCCTAGCCTACCCGGATACGCGTGCCCACCCTACAGTGGAAGCGCTCCTCACTGGGTCGGTTCCTTCTCCGAGACCTACCCCACGCACTTCATCACGGTCGACGCGCTGATCAACGGCCAGCCCCTGATCGCGCTGGACTC
Organism: Thermoplasmata archaeon; assembly: GCA_022749815.1. Classification (GTDB taxonomy): domain Archaea; phylum Thermoplasmatota; class Thermoplasmata; order Lutacidiplasmatales; family UBA184; genus JAKIWV01. Next base: position 127,551 of record JAKIWV010000003.1, on the reverse strand, counting down.
GATCCGGAGGCTAGTTCTTCCGGCCCTGACCATCGCCTACGGCTCGGTCGCCGGCCTCCTCCGGTTCGTTCGGAATAGCATGCTCGAGGTCATGAATCTCGACTACATCCGGACCGCCCGGGCGAAAGGAGTACCAGAAGCGGTCGTCATCTCCAAGCACGCGGGACGGAACTCCCTCAACGTGACGGTGACCGTCCTGGGGTTGACCTTTGCGTTCTTCATCACCGGATTCCCCGTGACGGAGCTCATCTTCAACCTGCGGGGCATCGGACTCCTGTTCACCTGGTCGATTCTCCAGCCCTACGATTTCGGTACGATCTTCGGAACGACCATCGTATTTTCGGTCATCGTCGTCCTCGCGAACATCATCGTCGACATCATCTACGCCTACCTGGACCCGAGGGTCCGGCTCGGATGAGGGTGGGACGACTCCTGCGGGCGGGGAGGGAACCGCGGCCTCCGACGCGCCCCGATTCGCATGAATCGATAAATACGGGCACCTGAATCCCACTCCTGCCCTCGGGCCCCCCGGGGGAGGGGATGACGCCGTGAAGATGTGGATCTACATCGCTCGGCGAGTGCTGCTGCTCGTCCCTGTTCTCCTCGGGGTCCTGACGATAACATTCATTCTGATCAGCGCCGTCCCCACTCAGCAACGCCTGGTCTCTGCGTTCGGGTCGCCCAAGTCGGGAACTGGCCAGTACATCTCCTGTCCCGGGGGGGGGCCGGTCCTCTGCGTGAACCCGTGGTGGACGCATGGGATCCATACTCTCGGTCTTGACCAACCGGTCCCCGTCCAGTGGGCGAAATACATGTACAACGCCTTCACCCTCCAATGGGGCTACACCTCTTCGTCCAGTTATCTTGTCCAGGCGGGGATACCCGGCGGGACCCCCATCACCCAGATCCTCTCGTGGTACCTTCCGTATACGTTGGAGCTGGCTGCATTTTCGCTGTTCTTTATCCTCATACTGGCGATCCCGGTGGGAAACCGGGCTGCGGTCTACCGGAACCGTCCGTTCGACCAAGGGGCCCGGATTCTCTCGTTCTCGGGATTCGCTCTGCCGAACTTCCTTCTGGCGAGCGTTGCCCTCCTCGCGTTCGTGGTTCTCTCGGGCGGATTCGTCAGTATATGTGGGGGGCATGCATCGCCCCTTGACCTGTGGTTCGGACTTCCGCCCAGCCTTCCGGGCTACGCGTGTCCTCCCTACAGCGGGAGCCCTCCCCACTGGATCGGTTCATTACAGGAGACCTCCCCTACGCACTTCATCACCATCGATGCGCTGATCAACGGCCAGCCCCTCATCGCGCTGGACTCGATCCGGAGGTTGTTCCTACCAGCCCTGACGATCGCGTACGCCTCCGTGGCGGGCATCCTACGGTTCGTCCGGAACAGCATGCTCGAGGTCATGAACCTCGACTACATCCGGACGGCCCGGGCGAAGGGAGTACCGGAAGCGGTCGTCATCTCCAAGCATGCGGGACGGAACTCCCTCAACGTGACGGTGACCGTCCTGGGGCTGACGTTCGCGTTCTTTATTGTCGGGTTCCCGGTGACGGAGCTCATCTTCAACCTGCGGGGCATTGGGCTTCTGTTCACGTACTCGATCCTCCAGCCCTTCGACTTCGGCACGATCTTCGGAACGACCGTCGTCTTCTCGATCATCGTCGTCCTCGCGAACATCATTGTCGACATAGTCTACGCGTACCTAGACCCGAGGGTTCGGCTGGGGTGAAGTCGTGAGAGATCCTGCGACCGAGGAGAGTGCCTTGGGCTCCAATGCGCCCTTGGACGAGAAGTCGCCGACCCCCGTGGCCGGGCCGCGACGGCACCCCCAGTTGGACCAGTTGAAGAGGACCTGGTACTTCCTTCGAAAGAACACCCTCGCGATGGTGGGCCTCTCGATCATCCTCATCTTCGTCGTCGTCGCGCTCGCATCGTTCGGCTATCCGGCCCCGGGCGCGAAGATGACTTTGTACTGTGGTACCTACCCCACCCCGGCAAACAACTGCGCTCAGGTCTGCACCTACGCTCCCCCTTCCCCTGCCCCCCCGGGGACCTGCTACGCGGTGTCGGCGCTCCAGAAGAGCCTCGTGCCTCCGACCATCTCATTCTCACCGCTTTCGCTCGGCCCCTTGCCGCTAGGGTCACTCGCGCCGGACCCTTCGACCGGGTTATTCTACAATATCGCCGATGGGCTGATCAAAGGGGCTCCGTGGTCGCTCGGGATTTCGGTATCGATCGTTGGCTCCGGTGCGTTGATTGGTCTGCTCCTGGGGGCCATCGCGGGCCTCAAAGGCGGCTACTTCGACGAAGCGGTCATGCGATTCACCGACATCTTTCTCTCTATTCCCGGCCTGCTGCTGGTCCTGGTCCTTCTCGCCGTGCTGTCGGCGTCGCTGGGGAACTCGCTATCGTTCCTGGGCCGGATCGCCATCCTGGTCGGCGCGTTCGTGGTGACTTGGTGGCCGTTCTATACCCGCATCGTCCGGGGCCAAGTCCTCGTGACCCGGGAACAGAGCTACGTGGAGGCCGCCCGCGCCAGCGGCGCCAGCAATTCCCGGCTCCTGCTGAAGCACATCATTCCGAACAGCATGTACCCGGTGTTCGTCCAGATGTCCCTCGACGTGGGGACGGTGCCGCTCCTCCTGGGCGTTATCATTTTCCTCGGGTTCCCCATTTGGCCGTCCTCGCCGTTTCCGGAGTGGGGGACGATCTCGGCCCTCTCGGTCCAAAACATCGAGAACCTAGTCCTGGTCTGCGCAGGAGTCCAAGGAGCCACCTGCTATTTTCCCTGGTGGCAGATACTGTTCCCCGGCCTCACGGTGTTCCTGTTCGCGATCTCCGTAAACTTCCTGTCGGACGGCATCCGGGACGCCCTAGACCCCCGGCTCCGGAGGTAACGTTCTGAGCGCCACCCTCCCGACCCCCTCGGGCGGCGCGCACCCCCTGGCTTCGTTGCCCGAGGTAGGGGCAGGGGCCGGAAGCCCGAGCGACACCTCAACACCGGGCGCCCCGACCACCCCAGAAGTGGTGCTGCGAGTCAGGGACCTGCGGACCTATTTCTTCACGTACGACGGCGTGGTGAAGGCACTCGACGGCGTGTCGTTCGACGTGCGCAAGGGCGAAGTGCTCGGGTTGGTCGGTGAGACGGGGTGCGGCAAGAGCGTCACCGCCCTCTCGGCTCTCCGGCTCATCGCGGACCCGCCCGGCCGCATCATGAGCGGCAGCATACGCTTTCGGGGGGCCAACCTGCTCTTTGGTCTCGAGCGGGAGGCCCGGTTCCGTCCCGTCAAGAAGTCGAACCGGGTGACCGTCAAGCGCAAGTTCCGCCTGATCTCGCGAGCCCAGGAACGGATGTCGGCCGTGCGCGGCCGTGGCATCTCGATGATCTTCCAGGAGCCGACCAGCGCGATGAACCCGATCTTTTCCATCGCCGACCAGCTCTCGGAAGCCCTCCTGCTCCACCGGGGACCCGAGATCGTCGAGGAGGTCCTCCAGGCCCGGCCGGACGATCCGGCAGTAGGGCCGGCGATGGAGGCCCTCCTGGCCGTCGCTCGGGAGGCCGACCGGGCCCAGCTCCGGGCCGCCGCCGAACGGTTCGGAGAGGCGGCCCACCTGACCTCCCTCGGCACGCAGGCCTTCTACATCCTGCGAGACCCTCTGATGGACCTGGACACGAAGCGCGCGGAGCTGGCGAAGGCCCTCCGCCGCGTCCACCTCAATGCGCTGCAACGGAGATACCTTTCGTCGGAGCTGCATCGGATCCGGCTCTTGGTCGAGCTGCGGAACGTCTTCCTTCGCGAGATGACGGAAGAAAAGGTCGACCCCGGCCCGCTGAGGGCCATCCGCGCCCGCCGGCTCTCCCTTCGGCTTTCGGTCCTCCCGTTCGCCCTGTGGGGAATCCGCGGCCACGTGCGCAAGCCCCTGAAAGAGGAGACCTTCTGGCGGACCGTACGGCTCCTCGAGGGGGTCTCGATCGCCAACCCGGTCCAAGTGGCCCGAGGGTACCCCCACGAACTCTCCGGAGGGATGATCCAACGCGTGATGATCGCGATGGCGCTATCGTCGGACCCGAGCCTGTTGCTCGCCGACGAGCCCACCACGGCCCTCGATGTGACGATCCAGGCCCAGATCCTCGACTTGATGCGCGACCTGAAGACTCGGATCGGTACCGCGATCCTGCTGATCACCCACGACCTCGGCGTGATCGCCGAGGTATCGGACCGGGTCTGCGTGATGTACGCGGGGAACGTCGTCGAGGTCGCGCCCGTTCGCGACCTCTACCGCCGGCCGCTCCATCCGTATACCCAGGGCCTGCTCAATTCCATCCCTCGGATGGACGACCCGACGAAGACCCTCGAATCAATACCGGGTTCCGTCCCGAACCTCATATATCCCCCCTCGGGCTGCCGCTTCCATCCCCGCTGCCCGCATGCGATGCCGGTCTGCAAAGAATCCCGACCCCCGATGACCACCGAAGGAGAAGGGCATACCGTGGCTTGCTACCTCTACCACGGACCGCTGGCGCCCGCCTGAGGGGGGGCGGGGATGTAGCGGATGGAAGCCCAGTCTGGCGAGGTCCTGCTAGCCGTACGGAACCTTCGAAAGTACTTCCCGATCCGCGGCGGACTCTTCTCCACCCACATGGGGGACGTTCGCGCCGTGGACGGCGTGAGCTTCGACATCCGGTGGGGCGAGACCGTCGGTCTGGTCGGCGAATCCGGCTGCGGTAAGACGACGGTCGGACGTCTCCTCCTCCGCCTGCTCGAGCCCACCTCGGGACACGTCTACTACCGACCCCCCGACAACGCATTTTCCCGCCTCAACCAGCTCTATAATCAAATCGCCCCGTCGCAAGGGCGGACCGACGACGGCGAGACCGCCCCTCCCGCCGCCGACCCTCAGGCGCTCCAGGAGCTCGACGAGATCGCCGGTCAATACTCGATCTATCGGATGAAGGGCAAACGGCTGCACCAGGCCCGGGCGAAGCTCCAGATCGTCTTTCAGGACCCGTTCTCCTCGCTGAGCCCCCGGATGCTTGTGCGGGACATCGTCACGGAGCCGCTCTCCATCCAGCACATCGGCACGCGCCGGGAGCAGCTGGAGCGGGCCGCCGAGCTCGCGAAGGCCGTGGGACTCAACCCGGACCACCTCTGGCGGTTCCCCCACGAATTCTCCGGCGGACAACGCCAGCGCATCGGCATCGCTCGGGCCCTCGCGCTGCGGCCGGACTTCATCGTGCTGGACGAGCCGACGAGCGCGCTCGACGTCTCGGTCCAGGCCCAGATCCTCAACATCCTCAAGCGGCTCCAGCGGGAGCAGCTGCTCGCCTACCTGTTCATCTCCCACCACTTGTCGGTGATCCGCTCCGTGTCGCACCGGGTCGTCGTCATGTACCTCGGCGTGGTGATGGAACGGGCCGCGACGGAGGAGCTCTTCCAGCGCCCGCTCCATCCGTATACCCAGGCGCTCCTCTCGGCCATCCCGATACCGGACCCCGAGCTCCATCGGGAGCGGATCCTGCTCCCCGGCGACGTTCCGAGCCCCGCGGCGCCTCCGTCCGGCTGCCGCTTCCACACCCGGTGCCCCGCCGTGATGCCGATCTGCTCGAAGGTGGACCCGCCCCTCTGGCAGGTCCGGCCCGAGCACTGGGTCGCCTGTCACCTCTATCCTGCGCCCGGCTCGACGGCCACGTCCGACAGCCCCCTCGCGTCGTCCTCCTCCGCCCTCGCCACCCCGGAGGCGCCCGCCTGACCGGCGGGCGCGGGCGGTGCGCTCGCCGATGGGGGGCTCTCTGCCGCGGCCCTCTTCGTTCCCCAAGCTCTCGGGAACCGCTCGGACGGCGGCGATCGAAGAGCCGGGAGCCTCCTGGCGCGAGTACCTCTACCTCTCGTTGGCCAAGGCGTGGGTGCTGTTGGGATTCGGCGTAGTGGACGCCTGGATCATCTCGGCGTGGCTGCAGCCACCGAACGTCCTCGCGCTCGGGCTGACGCTTGCGGGAGCTTTCTATCTCGAGTTCCTCCTGTTCCGCTACCTGTGGTACCGGCCGGGCCCCGATGAGAGCGCCTCGACCGGTCCGTTCCGGCCGAGCTGGACCCGCCCGGTGCGGTTCGGGCGTTGGACCCCCGAGACCTGGCGCCTCCGCGACGCTCGGGCTCGCGGCGAGCCCGCGGAACACCACGGTCCGGACCCCTCGGAGTTCCTGTAGGACCCCGGGCTTCGACCCCACTCCAGTGTAACGCCCTGCGCGGACCCCTCCTAGGGGGCCTCTCGGGAAGCGAGCGGAATGCTGACCGGAATACAGTCCAAGACGCCTTGGCGTCGTGACCCTTCTTGGAATGTGGAAGAAAAATCGTAGGTCCTGCAGCCCCGAAGGGCCGCAGGACCGAAGTGGTTCGGTCCCCAACTAGGCGCGTCTACCTCTCGTGGAGCCTACCCTGCCACTCCGTTTCCGGTGGTGCTATACCAGACGTTTTCGACGCTACCGATCATCACGTTCGTGTTGATCGAGGTTCCGTCGATCCAGCTGGAGTAGCTCTCGATGACGTTCGCCTGCAACTCGTCGATGAACATCGCGAGCTGCTGCAGGATTATCTCCGCGTAGTCGAACTCATTGATCCGCAGCTGGCCCGTCGGCAGACCCGCCGCGACCAACAGGAGCTTCAACGCGGAATCGTACGCGGCTCCCGTGCAGTTCTGCGGCGTGGACGGGTAGTTCACCGTGATGTTCACGTAGTAGTTGTAGTTGGTCGGACACGGCGTTGCCGTTCCAGGCAGCGTCGAGTTGAACATCCGCAGCGACTCCACCGACGCGCCTCCCAGGGTGTAGGTGCTGTCTGGGTAGTAGTACGGAACCGTGTAGTCCGTCGGGTCCGGATAGTCGGGTGCCCAGGCCAGGATGGACATCGGCAGCGCGGTTTGCGCCGGCGGCTGGAAGCTCTCACCGATCAGCGTCCCGAACGAGAGGTCGACCAGGCTCATCTGGATCGCGCCGCCCGTCAGGGTGCTCACCGAGTTGATGAACAACGTCAGACGCGCGTCCTCATCCGGAGCTCCGAGTTCCCCGTAGAGCGGGAACTGGCACGGACTGGCCTTCGTACACGAGGCGGCTTCCGGGTCGTAGAACGGTCCACCCTTCGTGTTGATCGCAGTCCACCAGAACGCCGGGCAAGCCTGGTTCGTGGCGACAGCGCACGGGTCTCCGCTCGGCCAGTTGATGTTGGTCGGAGTGTAGCCGTCCATGTACGTCGGGATCGCCCCGCCCATATCGAACCCGTACTGGATCCCGTCCACCGTGTTGACCGTGGACTCGATCGTCGCGTACGGGTACGCGTGGGCGAAGAACTGCCGCATGCCTACCCACGAGAAGAAGTCACTCGGAATGGTGACCGGGTTCGCAGAGTAGGTGTGTTCCCGCGCGACACTGAACTGGAACGCGTAGAACACCTGGAAGATGCTGATCGACGGAATCGTCGTCGCTCCCAGCTTCCCGTTCTGGATCAACTGCAGCAGGAACGCCGTGTCCTGGATGGGGATCGACGCGAAGTCGGCCGAGCCCGAGGCATACGCGTTCTCACCCGGGGTCGCCGTCGCTTCGTAGATCACCTGGACGTCCGGCGCAAAGGTTCCCGGCGCTGGCTGGCAGCCGGTCCACGTGCAGTCGGGGTTCTGGGCGTAGGCGGGGTTCGCCTTGAGCTCGTAGCTCTTGTGCGGGACGCTGCCGGAGGGGTTCTCGTAGTACGGTCCGCTGCCCACTTCGTTGAACTGGGTGTTCCCCGAGTACGCGCCCGTGTTGGGGTTGACGTAGGCCTGTTCCCAAGCGTCGAAGCCGAGGATGTTGTTGTTCTTGAGGCCGTTGAGGAACGTCACGTAGGCCGCGTTGGTGGTCGACGTCGCTCCCGTCGGGAGCGCGACCGGGTGGGTTCCGGGGTTGGACACGTTTCCGAGCGTCCAGAGGGGGATTCCCTGGCCCTGCGCCGGGGCACTGAACCAGCCGGCGGGCGTAATGCCGCCGCCCAGGTTGTCCGCGATCAGCTCGAGGAAGAACGGCCAGCTGGGGCCGCCGAACACGTTGTTTCCCGTGACATGGAACGTGATGCAGCCGTGGTCGTTCGCCATCGCGGATGCCGGACACGACGAGTCGTTGATGGACATGCTATGGAACATCTGATAGGGGGTGTTGTTCCAGTAGGGGTGCAGTCCGCCGTCCCAGCCGAAGCACGATCCCGGGGAGCCCGGCAGGGTGCACGCGGAGAGGAGCGATTGGGACAGGATCCAACCGGCGGTCGTAGCGACGCCGGGATACAGGGAGAATCCCATCGTTCGCATGACCGAGAACATCACGTCCGTCGGGTAGACGCCCCACGAGGGGGTACCTGCGTCCCACGGGTCGTAGAACTTGGCCGCCTTGCTGACCACGAACGTGTAGTCGGACCCGGTCTGCAGGGTGTTACCCGCGTACAGAGCCGCGCACGCCGCGCTCCCGGGAACACAGGTCGCTAGTTGGGGAACAAAGTTCGCTGGGTCGGGCCCTGCCGCGCTCCCGTTGTACGTGATGAGGGACTGGTAGAGGTTGATGTCCACTTCGCCGCTCACCGTGTCGTAGGAGATCGCCGGGTCGTAGATCTTGCCGCCCGCGGGGGCCTCCTCGTACGCAATGATCTGGCCCTTGTGCGGGCTGAACGCGCTGGGGCTCGGCGCAGTCTTGTAGTGCGTCGCGCTCGGGGACACCACGGTCGTCCAAGTGTAGTTCTGGTAGATCGTTGGACCGGAACCCGCCGTCCGCGGGACACCGGCCCCGACCCAGTTGACCGTGTAGACGCCCGCGGCCGCGAACGTGACGGTAGCGGACGCCGTCGTACCGGTCTGGACTAGCGCGGAGATCGTTCCGCCCGTCGAGACCGTAATGGTTGGCGCCAGCTCCGTGTACAACGGGTTGGTCGGGGCGAGGGTGTATTGTCCAGAGACACTGACCGCTTGACCCGCGATCAAGACACCAGAGGCGAGCGTCGTCGAGGTGGTGTTCGAGACGAGCTTCCCCGCGATGGAGGGGTAGGTACCTAGGGAGTTCTGAGTATAGGAAGGAGCGACGCCGACGACAACGATCGATTGATAGTTGTCGTGAAGAGCGCCCTTTACGACCGCTTGGACGGTCGCGAGGTAGGTGCCGACATGGCTGTAGGTGTGGTCGACCGTGGAAGCCGCCGTATGGGCCACCGTGGTGCCGTCACCAAAATTATAAGTGAAATCCGTAGAAGTTTCGCCCGAGGCTAGGAACGCCGTAAATGGAATCGAACTCCCCTGCTGAGTCGTGCGCAGAGGGACGAGCAAGCTTACGTCATGTGCTGCGCTCGATACACAGGTCTGGCTCGTCGCCGGTACACATGTAATCGTAGTCGAGGAACTGTTGCCCGGTGTGGACTTATTGAAGGCGAAAAACGCGCCGACGCCACCGATGATCACGACGATCGCCATGATGACCGCTGCCGTGGCCGTCGCCATCCCCCGCCGGCCGCCAAAAGTTTGCCTCTTCCCAGAATCCCATTCAGCCATTTTCGACCACCGAAGCCTGGACTAAGCCAGGACGGGCTGGCAAACCCATCGGTAGTATAAATACCCACGGCGAATCGGCGCGCCCGTGGCGCCGCGTCCGCGAGCTCTCCGCCTGGCGCCGTCTCTATTGAGTGCCGACTTCGCTGCCTTGGGCGAGGCCGTCATGCTCGCGGAGGCCGGTGGCGCCGATGCGTTTCACTTGGACGTGATGGACGGACACTTCGTCCCGAACATCACGTTCGGCCCGTCGCTGGTCGCGGCGGTTCGACGCCGAACGAAACTTCCTCTGGACGTGCATCTGATGATCCAACAGCCCGAAAAGTACCTGACCGCCTTCGCGGAGGCGGGAGCGAACACACTGGTCTTCCACCTCGAGGCCCAGGGCGACGCCTCCCACATGGTTCGGCTGGGCCGCGAGATGGGCGTAGCGATAGGCGCCGCCCTCCGGCCCGAAACGCCGCTCGACCGCGTCGAACCGTTGTTGGCCCACCTCGACCAGCTCCTCGTGATGAGCGTGAATCCGGGATTCGGCGGACAACGGTTCATGCCCGAGGTGTTGCCGAAGGTGCGCGCCGCTCGCGAGCGACTCGATGCTCTCGGCTCGGCCGCCGACCTATCGGTCGATGGAGGGATCACGGCGGAGACGGCCGTCGGAGTAGCGTCGGCCGGGGCGACGTTCTTTGTCTGTGGGAATTCGGTGTTCGCGCACGGACCGGTCGCCGAAAACCTCGCCGCCCTCCGCGCGGCGGTCACCCGGGGGGCTGGGCGTGTGGTTCGCTGAACTCGTACAGCAGTACGAGCGCCTCGCGGCGACGCCAAAGCGCCTCGAGATGCGTGGGCTCCTCGTCGAGCTCCTCTCGAAGGTCCCCCGCGACGAACTGCGACCCACCGTCTATCTCATGATGGGCGAGCTCCGACCCGAGTTCGAGGGGGTGGAACTTGGCGTGGCCGACTCGCTCGCCGCGAAAGCCGTCGCCCTCGCCTCCCGGTCGACCGAGAAGTCCGTGGCCGAAGGCCTGCGGAAGACGGGGGACCTCGGGACGACCGTAGAGGAACTCCTGACGAGGGGGGAACCCCGGCTCGGCGCCGATCCCTTGTCGGTCGTCGAGGTGTACAACGGCTTCCTCCGCATCGCTAATTCGTCAGGGGAAGGCTCCCAGGACCTCAAGATCCGGATCCTCGTGGAGTTGTTCGCCCGGGCTTCGCCGCTCGAGGCGAAATACCTCGCACGATTCGTGCTAGGAAAGCTGCGGCTCGGTGTCCGGGAGATGACCCTCCTAGACGCCCTCGCCGTGACGTTTGCGGACGGGACCAAGGAGGCCCGTGCCGCCGTCGAGGCGGCGTATAACCGTTCGAGCGATCTCGGTCTCGTCGTCGATCACGTCGCGCGTCGAGGGCTGGAGGGGCTCGCGGAGATCGGGGTCGAGGTCGGGCGGCCGGTTCGGCCGATGCTGGCCGAACGATCCCCGGACCTCGCCGACGTCCTGACCCGCATGGACGGACGCGCCGCGCTGGAGTACAAGTACGATGGGCTACGGGTTCAAGCCCATATCCCCGCGAGCGGGCGGGTCAAGCTCTTCTCCCGCCGGCTCGAGGAGATCTCCGCCCAGTTCCCTGAACTCGTGGCCGGCCTCCCGGGGGCGATTCGGAACCCCCCGGCGATCGTCGAGGGGGAGTGCGTGCCGATCGACCCGGAGACCGGTGAGTTCCGGCCGTTCCAAGAAGTCTCTCGTCGCCGGGGCCGGAAGTACGATATCCAGCGACTCCAGGAGGAGGTGCCGGTGCGGCTGCTCCTCTTCGATGTGCTCGTCGCCGGAGGAGCGACGACCCTCGACCTTCCATTCCCCCAACGTCGAACGAAGCTCGAGAAGCTGGTCCGCGAGAGCGAGCTCGTCCGCTTGGCGGAGCAAACGACGGTGGGTTCAGTGACCGCGGCCGAGCGATTCTTCGAGACCGCGATCGCCGCCGGCTGCGAGGGCGTGATGGCGAAGTCGCTCGCGGAGGGAAGCACCTATCGCGCGGGGGCCCGGGGGTTCTGGTGGATCAAGTACAAACGAGAATATACCCACGCCTTGGCCGACTCGATCGACGGGGTCGTGGTTGGCGCTTTCTTCGGACACGGGCGACGGGGCGGTCGGTACGGCGCGCTGCTGCTGGCGGTCTACAACGACCAATCGGACCGGTTCGAGACCTTCTGCAAGGTCGGGAGCGGATTCGATGACGCCACCCTCGAAACGCTACCGGGCATGTTGAAACCCCACGAGCTCCGAGAGAAACCGGACTCCGTGGTCACCGACCTCGCTCCAGACGTTTGGGTGCGGCCGTCCATAGTCCTCGAAGTCCGAGGAGCGGAGCTGACCCTGAGCCCGACGCACCGGGCGGGCGTGGGAGCCATTCGCCCCGATGCGGGGCTCGCCCTCCGATTCCCTCGGTTTACCGGCCGGTGGCGCGATGACAAAGGGCCGACGGACGCGACGACCACGGCGGAGTTGGTTTCGCTGTACCGCTCCCAGATCCGGCAGATCCCGAAGGGGAATCCGGCGGAATCCCCGCCGTAGCGGAACTCCGATTCCTCTCAACGCAAGTACTTTTATAGGACGAGCCAGCGTCCAGCGTCTCGGAGCCACCGATGCTGGTCGAGATGACAGAACTCATTGGACGTCAGGTGTACACCCCCGAGGGCCGCCTGTTGGGGGAAGTTGCGAACGTGGTCGTCGACATCGAGGCGTCGAAGATCGACGGCCTCTACGTCTCGGACCCGAACCCGGTGTTAGTCGAGGATTCGCGTCCGGTCAATGTTCCGTACCGCTGGGTCTCCTCCGTCAACGACGTCGTGCTCCTCAAGTACTTCCCGAAGCGCGTCTCCATGAAGCGCGGTGCCCGCGCGACGGGGTCCGCCTCGGCGCCGGAAGAGGAAGCCCCCGCGGCCCGCTGAACGCGGTGCGGGGATAGCCAAGCCCGGAAACGGCGCAGGACTTAAACCGGGCCGCTCTGGCGGTCCCGGAAGAGATCCTGTCGCGCAGGCGTTCGCCGGTTCAAATCCGGCTCCCCGCTTCTGCCAGGCGGGCATCGGGCGTACCCCGCCCCGACGGTCGGTCAGTGCGACGCCCGAAGCTCGTCCAGTTCCTGTCCGAGCTGCGGGAATTCCCCCGACCAGACCCGGCCTGGGAACAGGTCGCCACGCCTCCGGAGGCTGCCGCCGACCTGTTGCTCGCTGCATATGCCCGGGGAGACCTCCTGGGGTGCACGGTGCTCGACCTCGGGAGCGGGACCGGAAGGCTGGCTCTCGGGGCGGCGTGGCTTGGCGCGACGACGGTGGTCGGCGTGGAGGTCGACGCCGAGGCCGTCGAGGTGGCCCGCGCGAATAGTGAGGCGCACGCGTTGGACTGTCAATGGGTGCACTCCTCGGTCCTTTCTTACCACGTGCCGGCGGATACCGTCCTGATGAATCCGCCGTTCGGTGCCCAGCGGCGGCACGCCGACCGGCCGTTCTGGGACCGCGCTCTCACGCTCGCCCGGCGCTCGGTCTATGCGTTTTCGCTCGCGCAGTCCCGAAACTTTATAGGCCACAGAGCGGTCGCACACGGCGCCCGGATCGACGACACCCGACCGGTCCCGTGGGAATTGCCGGCGACGTTTCCTCACCATCGGAAACCGCGGATTCCCCTCTCGGTCGACGGGTGGGTCCTCCGGGTGGAACGAGGCAGCACCCCATGAACGCGAGCGAGCGCGGCCGGATGGTCGTCCCGGGCGACCTCCTGGGCACCGCCGAGGAGTTCGTCCCCGGTCGGGGCACGTACGAACATGACGGACGGATCTTCGCCGCGTTGCTCGGTCATTCGAGCGTCGACCCCGCCAGTCGGTCGGTCGCCGTCCACGCCCTGCACGCCGTCCCCGTCCTCGACGAAGGCGACCTCGTGATCGGTCGCGTGGACGAGCTCAAGAGCGCGATGGCGATCGTCGAGATACTCGCCGCCTACCCTTCCCACCGGACGGTCCCCGGGACCCCGGAAGGAACCATCCACGTCTCGAAGGTGAAGGACGGCTACGCCGAGAACCTATCGGACGAGCTGGCGGCCGGGGACCTCGTGCTCGCCCGGATTCTCCAGAGCCGGCCCTCGATCAAGCTCACCACGGCCCCGCCGACCCTTGGAGTCGTCGCGGCCCGTTGCCAGCGGTGCCGCGGTTCCCTGGAGCTGGCCGGCCCGCGGCAGGAACTCGTCTGCCCTCGCTGCGGGAACCGGGAACATCGAAAGATCTCCACGGAGTTCGGCGGACGAACGGCTCCCCCTCCGGGATGATCGGCCCCCGGCCTGCCGAGGAACAACGCCTCGCCCGGCTCGTCCGGGCCCACAACCGTTGGCGCGGGCGCGAGGTCTTCAACCTCCTCCCCAGCGAGAACGCGCTCTCCCCCACCGCGCGTCGCTATCTGGGCTCCGACCTCGCGGGCCGCTACACCCTGCCCCTTCAATCGGTCTTTCACGGCGAGCAGATCGACAACAGTTACGCCGGGACCCGCTACGCCGACCAGATCGAGGCGCTGGCGAACGCCGCGGCGGCCCGTCTGTTCCATGGAAGGTTCGCCTCGACGAAGCCTCTCTCGGGGCACATCGCCGCCTTGGCGGTCCTTGCCCCGCTCGTGCCGCGCCGGTCGAAGATCCTTGCGATTCCGCCGTCGGAAGGCGGATACGACGGGTATGCTCCCGGGTACCTCCCCGCCGTGCTGGACTACCTGGTCCGCCCGTTGCCCGCCCGGGCGGGGACCGGCATCGTCTCCGCTGAGGAGGCGGTCGCCGAGATCCGCCGGGAGCGACCGAACGCGGTGCTCCTCGGGCAGAGCTTCTTCCTGTTTCCCTACCCTCTCCGGGAGATCGCCGAGGCGGCGCACGCGCAGGAGGCGCTCGTGCTGTACGACGCGTCCCACGTGCTGGGCCTGGTGGCCGGGGGCGAATTCCAGGACCCGCTCGCGGAGGGGGCGGACGTGGTCTTTGGGAGCACTCACAAGTCGTTCCCCGGCCCCCAAGGCGGTCTTCTCGTCACCGACCGAGAAGACCTGTTCGCCCAGATCGACGGCGCCCTGGTGTGGCGGGTACTCGACAACGCCCACTGGCACCGGATCGCCGCGTTGGCCCAGACCCTGCTCGAACTCGAACGATGGGGAAAGGAGTACGCCCAGACCGTCGTGGCGAACGCCCAGGCACTCGGCCGAGCGCTCGCTGATCGCTCCGCGCCGGTGGTCGCCGCCGACCGGGGATTCACTCGGTCCCACCAAGTCCACCTGGCCCCCGAGGAATTGCGCCGCCAGTGGGGGATCGGCCCGGGAGCCGCCGCCCGCCGGTGGGAGAAGCAGGGGCTGATCACCGACCTGGTCGGCCGGCTGGGCACCGCGGAGGTCGCACGCCTCGGACTGGTGCCTGTGGACATGGACCGACTCGCCGACCTGCTCGTGCGATCGGGGCGGGACGGCACCTCCGTCCGTTCCGAGGTGCGGTCCTGGCGCCAGCAGTTCCCCCGGCTGAAATTTCTGTAGCCACCCGGGCCCCCGAGGCGTACAGCCCTGCGGACTATTCCACTCAAGAAAAAGGAAAGGGGGAAATGGTTCGCGGGAGGGTGGCGAGGTGGTGGCCCGGCTTCACATCGTGATGCCGTGCTGACTCTTCGCGTGTTCCTTCAACTCATCGGCCGTAGCGAAGGTCTGGTGACACACCGAGCACTCGTTGGCCATCGTGGTCGTACCCGCCGTCGTTCCGGCCGCTTGAGAAGCCCACGGCTGCGCAGGGCCCGCGGCCGTCGACATCGACGTTCCCCGGGCGACCAGGAGCGCAACGATGATCCCGACGATCATGCCCAGCACAATCAAGAGGGCCGCCGTGCCACCGGCTCCCAAACCGGCGAACGAGAAGGCCGCCGTGGTTGTGTTGGTCGTGTTGACATACCTCGTCGTCCCCGAGCTAGAGGACGACGCCAAGGCAGTGAAGGCCTCGGACTGAGCGACGATCGTGTGGTTGTACGGGGCGCCGAGCGTGAGGACGACCGTGTACGTTCCGGGGAGAGACATCAGGTTGACCGAGAAGCCCTCTTGCGCGTTGGGCGAAACCTGGGGCGAGAACACTCCCTGAACGAACACGACCACGTGGGTGGCGTTGTAGACCGTCACGTTGGCGGAGTTCACGAAGCTTCCGTTGTACTCTCCCGAGATCGTTATGGGTCCCGCGCTCACGTTCGACTTAGCCGCCGGGTTGAATAGCACTCCCGTTGGGAAGTGCGCGGCGAGCTGAGTTCCCGCGGAGGCGGTCGTGGTGAACGGCTGAGGAGACGACTGGCTCGTGTTCGTCACGACGAGCGTTACGACGAGTACGTACGACCCCTCCAGTAGCGCTCCGCCCGCATACGTCGATTTGAGGGTCGTTGCGTTCATGGTGAATGAGTTGGTCAAGGGATGGCCGGAGGCGAACGGAATCCCAGCCGTCACGATAATGGCCTCGCCAAACTCGTACTCGAGCGAAAACGTTTCCGAGACATTCGCAGCACTCGGCGTCGCGTTGTGAGTGGTAATCGCCCACGTCAAGACATACGGAATGGTAAGGTAAACAGGGATGGCACTTGTGATCACGACGGTGCCCGACGCATTGCCAGCGATCGGTAGCTTGTTGATGTGGGGGGCGGAGGGGGGCGCCACAGCCGTCGTCGCATGGGTGGCAGAAATCGCATGGGACCCGGAGTGCGTCATCGGGACCGCGAGGCCCATTAACGCGATGGCCGAAACAAAAACCGCCGCCAATACGAAGGTTGACCAGAGTGCTCGGCTAGACGCGTGGTGCATACGGGGGTGACGACTTTCAATACTTAAATCCCTCGGGAACTATTCTTGACGTGCCGTTCGCTGCCTGGCTTCGAGAGGGGCAGGCGCGGTCGGGTCAATCTCCGACGCGGAAACACCAACGGCCGCGGGCCCGTCGCGCCGTCCCTGCACTCGCCGGACCGGGTCCGCGTACGCGTTGGACCGCACTGACAGGGACGCCGGGGTCCGGGAAGAGCCGGGTGGGTCGTCTCCTGGCCCGCCAATGCGAGGTGGTCGCCGTGGCCGATCTCGCGGCTCGTCTGGGCTGCGCCGAGCGCCGGACCGGTCACTCCCTGCAGGTCGACCTTTCCCGGCTCGCGCGAAGAATGGGTGCGCTCGATGTGGCCCGTCCTAGGTCAAAGCGTCCCCGGGCGAGCGTTCTGACGGGCCACTTGGCCCACCTCCTCCCGGTCCGCGACGTGATCGTTCTCCGCTGCCACCCTCGGGAATTGAGGCGGCGGCTCCAACGGCGCGGAGCTCGTGTCAACGAACTCCGCGCCAACGTCGCTTCCGAGGCGATCGGCGTTATCCTGTTCGAAGCAGCGGCCTGTCGGCGCGGGGGGCGGTTGTGGGAGGTCGACACGACCGGCCGTTCGCCCTCGACGGTGGCCCGGGTCGTCGGGCGCCTCCTCCGGAACCGTCCGGCCTCCCGCTTCGGCCACGTCGATTGGCTGGCCGACCCCTGGGTGACCGAGCAGCTTTTGCGTGACACCGACTGAGACCCTCGGATGGTCCTCGAGGAGTACCGGGCCCGCCTCGCTCCGTACATCGACCGCTGGGTCCGGCCCTGGCTCGCCTGGTCTCCGGCGACCCTGAGCGGAATCGGCATCGGGCTGCTCGTCGCCGCGGCCGGCCTGGCGCTCCTTTCTAGGTACACCACCCCCTACCTCTTCCTCGCCGTTTCGGTCCTGATATTTGCCGGTGGCGCCTTCGACGTGCTGGACGGAGAGGTCGCGCGTCGCACCGGCCGCACGTCGCTCCGGGGGGATTTCCTCGACCACGTCCTCGACCGGTACGGGGATGTGGCCCTCGTGCTCGGGCTCGCCGTCTCGGGCTTCTCGATCCTCTGGCTCGGACTGCTGGCGCTGGTGAGTCTCTTGCTGACCAGTTACATGGGGACCCAAGCCCAGGCCCTCGGGCTCGGCCGACTCTACCGGGGACTCCTGTCGCGGGCGGACCGGTTGTTGCTGCTGTCGGCCGCGGCGTTCCTCGAGTTCCTGTTCGTCCTGCCCTGGCCGTGGGCGGCCCAGTCCTCGCTCGCCCGCTTCAGCATCGCGGGGGTCTCGCTCACCGTCTTCGACCTCTTGTTCGCGTACTTCCTCGTCGCCGGCCAGTGGACGGCGCTCAGCCGGGCCCGCCAGATCTGGACGGCGTTGGGCCCGGCGCCGCGCCTCCCGCCGCCGCCTCCGCCGCCGGTCGCTCGACCGCCGCCCCGCCCCTGAGGCGGTAATAAAGCGTCGGCCGAACGAGGACCGGTTCGAAACAGAGCGCGTCGCGAGCCCGGTCGACGGCGTTCGGGGCCGCCGGGTCTCCTTCCCGGAAACACAGCCCCTGGCTTCGAAGGGTCTCGCATGTCGGTGGTTCGTACCCGCGACCGCCGTCGCGCTGGGTGATGTGCTCGACCTGGTAGCGGGAGATGCTCTCGTCGAAATCGGGCGCCCCCCGATAGGCGTCGACGATCGTGTCGAAGTCGGCGCCGGACCGGTGGAGGAACGCGGCCAGGGCGAATCGGCCCGAGTGGGCCAAATTTTCGCCCTTCTCGAGCATCCGGCGCATCTTCCGGATGCAGGGCGGGAAGTACTCCGCCCGAAGCACCATCACGCCCCGCCGTTGCATCGGCATGGGGACCCGTTGGGCCAGGTCCCGAAGGAAGTCGAGCTCCGCCGCTTGCAATCGGTTCCGCACCTCGGGCGCCAGGTCGGCCGGAAGGCTCGTCGAGAGGCGCACCCGGATCCCTTCCTGGAGCAGTCGGGCCGCTCGTCCGGCGGATACCTCTACTTCGCCGCGCGCCAGGCGCTGGTGGACCAGACGGAACTCCGGCTCGCGGAGGCCGGCCGACAAGCGGAGGTAATCGGCCAACGTGAGCCGATACCCCCCGGTCGAGGGTTCCACGGGGAATCCGAGGAGCCGGGCGACGGCGGTGAATTCCATCGGCAGCCGTTCGGTGACCTCGTCGAGCCGTTCCGCCGCCCGACGGGCCTCGGCGACGGACCACCGTCGCCCCGGGGCGGTGGTCGACGCGACCGACAGGAGGAGCCGAGCGTACATGAACGAAAGGAACCGTTCGTCGGGGTCGGCCCGGTCGAGCTCGGTCAGCGCCGCCGTTCCCGTCGGGTCGTCTGCGGCGGCTCGTACCCGGATCCGTCCCAGCTCGCGGGCGCGGGCGTACGCCGGCCCGGCGATCAGCTCGCCGAGCGACGGGGAGTAGTCGGCGATGAGCGATTCCGCTCCCGGCAGGAAGGGGTACTTCGCCCAGAGATCCCGGTCGGCTACAGCCGGGGCGCCACGAACTGCCATAGGAGTAGGAACACGATGACGAGCGATGCGGCGATCGTCGCCTGACCAGAGAAGTTGTCGAGCTGCTTCGCCGTCCAGCTCGTGCGGAACCGGGCCGCGATTCCCGAGACCCAGTCCCGGAACAGCAGGTGGCCGTCGAGGGGGATCAACGGCAATCCGTTCGAAAGCCCCAGGAGCAGGTTGATCCACGTGAGCCAGTAGAGGACGTTCGCCAGAATCCAGACGTTGCCAATCCCCAAGGAAGCCAAGGGTCCCGTCGCGTGGTAGAAGGTGACGGTAGGCCCCTGGACGGGCTCCACGTAGGCGGGCGGGAGGATGACCCAGGTCAGAAAGCCCGAGAAGGCACCCGACGAGCTGGCCCACGGCGTGGCCATCGTCGTGACGAGGTCCGACGGACTGAGGTAGCTGGGGGCGACCCCCAGAAATCCCCGCGTCGCGTTCCCTGGATAGGCCGCGAGCGTGACGACGCCCGACAGCTGCCGGTCCTGCGCCGCGCTCCACCAACTCAAGGGCATCGATTGACCGGCGCGGCTCCCTTGAAGCAGGTGGAGGAAGATCGCGTTCGTCGGCGTGGCAGTCCCGTTGACCTGGGTGATGATGTCGCCCGCCTGGACGCCGACCCCGGCCGCCGGCGTGCCGCCCACGACCTGAACGACCCCGACCCCCGACGCCGCGGGCTGGACCGACGTGGTGAGCAAGAGCGCGAGGAGGAAGAACGTCACCGCCGCCAACAGGAAGTTCGCGAGGATTCCCGCGGCGGCCACGCGGTCCCGGGCCCGCCGGCTCGCCGCCTGCATCTGGACGTCGTCCTGTTCGACGAAGGCGCCGATCGGCACGACGAGCCAGAGGATGCCGAGACTCTTGACCCCGATATTCTGGGACCGGGCCACGATGCCGTGGAACAGTTCGTGGATCACGATCCCGACGACGATCGCCACGAGTCCGTAGGTGAGCGGGATGAACGGATTGATACCGGGAAGACCGAGCGCCTCGCTCGGCGTCGGCGCTTGCGCCGGGGTGAGCCGGAGCGCGAGGACCGCTTCGACCGAGAGCGTGACGACGATGAGCACCATCGCGACGCCCGCGAGGAGGAGACCGATGTCCCCGAGGACCGACCAGAACCGACGGAAACGCCCGAGTCGGTCCAAAAGACTCCGTCCCCGCCGGGTCTTCATCATCAGCAACGGCCCGAGCAACGAGAGCGCCCGGTCGGGGCCAATCCGGCCGGCTCGGTAGAGCGCGACGACCACGAGCGCGTAGGCCGCGATCAGCCCCGCAGTGATTGCCCAGCCGACCCACGCCGCGACCACGAATGCCCGTCCTTCGAGTCCGGCGCGGTTATAGGCTCTGCCGAGGGGAACGGCCGCTGGGGCGCTTCAGCCCTTGACGACCCCGATCGGAACGAGCCGAGCGACACGACGGGTGAGCCCCGCGCCTTCGGCAACGCGGACTACCTCCTCGACGTCCTTGTAGGCGCCGGGCGCCTCCTCCGTGACGCCCTCTCGCGACGCCGACCGGACGAGGATTCCCTGCTCGCGGAGTCGGCGCGTAACGTCTTCGAAGCGGAACTGCCGTACGGCGGCGTGCCGGGAGAGCCGTCGACCGGCGCCGTGGCACGACGAGCCGTACGACCGGTCCATCGACGACGGCAACCCCGCAAGCACATAGCTCGCCGTCCCCATGTCGCCGGGCACCAGCACCGGCTGACCGAACCGCCGGTAGGCGGAGGGTACCTCCTCCCGCCCCGGGGGAAACGCGCGCGTCGCGCCCTTCCGGTGTACGAGCACCTTTCGCCGGCCGTCGGCCAGGGCGTGCTCCTCGACCTTGGCCATGTTGTGGGAGATATCGTAAACGACCGCCAGGTCGAGCTCCTCGTCCGGCCGTTGGAAAACCTCCCGGAACGCGCGCCGGATGCCGTGCGTGATCACCTGTCGGTTCGCCCAGGCGAAGTTCGCGCCCGCGGCCATGGCCGCCAGGTACCGCTGGCCCTCCTCGGACCCGATCGGGGCGCAGGAGAGCTGCCGGTCCACCAGGTGAGTGCCGGCCTGGGCGAGGTACTGGTCCATCACTCCGATGTAGTCGGTGGCGACCTGGTGACCCAGTCCGCGCGACCCGCAGTGAAGCATGACCGTGACCGTTCCCTTCGCGAGGCCGAGCACCTCCGCGAACTCCGGGTAGAACACCTCCCCGACGGTCTGCACCTCGAGAAAATGGTTGCCGGAGCCGAGCGTTCCGAGTTGTTTCAACCCGCGCTGGCGCGCGGCCGGACTCACGAAGGCGGGATTCGCGCCGGAGAGCCGCCCCTCCTCCTCCTGGACCGCAAGATCGGCCGCCCGGCCATACCCGTGGTCGACCGCCCAGCGGGCGCCTCCGGACAGCACCTCGTCAATCTCCGTCGTCTTGAGAGTGACCGGGCCCTTCGAGCCGACGCCGCTGGGAACATACCGGTAGAGCGCTTCGACCAAGGGCGCCAACCGCGCCTTCGTCTCGTCGAGAGACAACGAGGTTCGAAGGAGCCGCACGCCGCAGTTGATGTCGTACCCGATTCCGCCGGGGGAGACGATGCCTTCCTGAAGGTCGAAGGCCGCGACCCCTCCGACCGGGAAGCCGTACCCGTAGTGGATGTCCGGCATCGCGAGCGACGCTCCCCGGATCCCGGGCAACGTCGCCACGTTGGCCAGCTGGAGCAACGACGGGTCGGAGCGGATCGGCTCGAGGAGCGCCGGGTTCGCGAACAGTACTCCGGGCACTCGCATGCCCGGCACCTCGGTGGGAGCGATCTCCCATCGGAACTCGTCGAGCTGAGTGAGCGAAGGAACGTGAGCCACGGGCGCCGCCATCGGGCCCGTCTATTTAGCCCGGGGCGCGCGCGCGCGCTCCTGCGGTCCCTTCTGTTTCCGTGCGAAGCTTCATTGCGGCGGGAACCTTACTCGTTGTACGTGGCAGCACCTCTACGGCCGCGCGGACCCACGGGTCCCGTAGTCCCGGTGGCGCCATCGGTCCGGGCGATTGTCCTCGGGGATCGGCCCGAAGTACTCTCCATGCTCAACGCGTTCCTGCGCAATGAAGGCGCCCAGGTCGTTGAACAGACCGCCGACCCCCGCGACCTGCCCGACGACGCCGGACAGCGCGCCGACGTGGTCTTCATCGAGGCTGTCGGGCTCCACGGATCTCGCTGGAAGGACCTGCTCCACGACGCGCGCCGTCGACTCCCCGCGACCCGGATCGTACTCGTGACTCGCGGGCCCGGTCGCGCCCTCGAGGGGCCGGCCCGGCTCGAAGGAGCGGACGGCCTCGTCCAGTACCCGATCCAGCGGGAAGCCTTCACGCGACTTCTCACGAGCCTCTTCCCGGCCGTCGCCTTCCCCTCCGACAAGAGCCACGTCAGCGGCGGCTACGCCAAGCCTCGTCAGGAGTCCTAGGCTCGGCGGTGGCGCGGCGTCGAGCCGTCCCCGGTGGAAAAGGTAACGGAATCCTCACGTAGGCTAGCGCCCTCGCAGGAGCTGACCACCGATGCAGCTTCGGGTGCTCTTCTCGATCGTGAACATCGGGGTCTTTCTGGCCCTCTTTGCGCTCGAGTTCACGATCCCGCGCTACTCGAGCCTGATCTTCTACGCCCTGCTCGGCTGGTTCATCGGCAGCTTTCTGCTCCTCCGCGCCCCGTTCATGTCCCGGCAGGTCGGCCGTGTCGGCGCGCGGCCGACTCCGGCCTCGACCTCGACCTCGACGCCTCTCCCGTCCTCCGCGCTCCCGGGCAGTCCGGTGATCGATGGCGCGGAGATCGGTTTCTGCCCGCATTGCGGCACGAACATCGCGCCCGGAACGCTCGTCTGCCCCGCGTGCGGAAAGGCCACCCGGATCGGGTGACCGGGGGCCGGGGGGGGAAGGAGTATTTTCTCTCGGGGGTCTCCCCCGAGCCCGTGGGGACCTCGGCGCCGCCGCTGTCGTTCGGGCCGCTGCTGGCGATCCTCGGCGTCGCGACGGTCGTGGGCGTCGGTGTCGTCGTAGTTCTCGGGGTCTTCGTTCTGATCCCCGTCGTCATGGCGGTGGTGCTGGGAGCGGGGCTCGTCTACCTCCTCGCCACCGGGACGAGCGAACCCCTCGCGGCCCCAGCGACCGCGGGCGCCCCGGACGAGGAACCGTTCGAGGATCCCGTCGAGGAGGCCGACCGGTTGGAATCGTCGGGCGCCCCGCTCGAACCGCCCCCGCCGGCGACCGCCCCCGTCGGACCGGCACCGTCGGCCGCGTCGCGTTCAGACGGGGACGACGCGAAGTAGGAGATCCCGGGCGGACACGTTGGCTCCGGCGGTCACCCGGAGTCCGGCCACTTCACCGGCCACCGGCGAGGTCACCTCATTCCGCATCTTCATCGCCTCGAGGACGAGGAGGACTTGACCCGCGCGGACCCGGTCCCCGTCGCGGACCAGAACCTCGAGGACCTTCCCCGGCATCGGGGGAAACATCGGTCGCCCGGGGCCTCCGCTCGAGCTCGCCGCAGGCTCTCTTCCGCTCATCGAGGACGTCGGTCTCGGACCCGCGCCCGGGGTGCCCGGGCCCGACGACCCCGCCACCGATTCTACGCGAAGGGAATGCAATTCGCCATTGACCACGACCGACCGCTCTGGCGCATCGGCCCCGGCCGGTTCGTCCCGGACCTCGATGCGCTCGCCCAGCAGTTCGAAGGTGACTGACGCGCCCTCGGAGGCGACGAGTCGGTACGGCCATTCGTGGGCGCCGACCCGGACCACCGACCGCGCGGGGTCGACGTCGACCGCGTAGCGCTCACCGTCCAGCACGACCACGAGTTTCATGGAGCCACCTCCCGCCGTTCATCAACCGGTTCCGGCCCTCCCGCGCCCACGGCGAAGCGCCGGGGACCGTTCCCGGGGGCATCCGACCCGGGGCTCCGGGCCGCCGGAGCGCGGCGAGCACGCCGGCCGCCGCGGCGTCGAGCACGTCCGCCGTCAGTCCCTGGTCGGCGGCGCGACGGTAGGCGGCATAGACCGACGGGAAGACGGCGTACGAGAGGGCCTCTTCCTCCGACGCCGACGGCACGATCATACGAACCTCCGCGAGCATCCGTTCGTACTCCGGGGCGAGAAGGTCGGCCGGACGCCCGGTGATCGCGGGCGTTCCGGCGAGCACCTTCGCGCGGAGGGCCGGGTCCAACGGACCCGGCGCCGTGCCGTACAGGCCGCGAACGTAGTCGCTCACCTCGCGGGTGACCTGCTGATAGCGCGTGCCGACAAGCACATTGACCACGGCCTGGATGCCGACGATCTGGCTGGTCGGCGTGACCAACGGGGGATATCCGAGGTCCGCCCGGACGCGCGGGATCTCGGCGAGCACCTCGGGGAGCCGGGCCAGTTGGTCCTGCTCCTTGAGTTGGGAGAGCAGATTCGAGAGCATCCCGCCCGGCACCTGATGCAGCAGGACCCCGGGGTCGGTCTGGAGCGAGCGGAGGTCGAGCATCGGGCGATAGTGCGCGAGCACGCCTTGGAAATACTCCGCGAGCTCGGCGAGCTGGCCGACGTCGAGTCGCGGGTCGTGGGGGCCCCCCCGGAATGCGCCGACGAGGCTCTCGGTGGGCGGCTGCGACGCGCCGCCGGCAAACGGGGAGAGGGCGGCGTCGACGGCCGTCGCGCCGGCGTCGGCCGCCGCCATGCAGGCCATCGCCGACATGCCGCTCGAGGAGTGGGTGTGCACCACGACCGGCAGTCCGACCTCGTGCACGAGGGCGCGGACGAGCGACCCCGCGTCGCTCGGGGGCATGAACCCCCCCATGTCCTTGAGGCAGAGCTCCTCCGCGCCCATTTGGGCGAGCGTCCGTCCGAGCCGGACGAACGATTCGAGCGGATGCACGGGAGACTGGGTGTAGCAGATCGTTCCCTGGGCCCGACCGCCGGCGGACCGGACCGCGCGAAGCGCGGTCTCCATGTTGCGGGGGTCGTTGAGCGCGTCGAATACGCGAAAGATGTCCACCCCTTCGTGCGCCGCGCGCCGTACGAACCGCTCGACGAGGTCGTCGGGGTAGTGCCGGTAGCCGACGAGGTTCTGGCCCCGCAGGAGCATCTGGAGCGGCGTCTTCCGGATCCGGCGCTTCAGCGCCCGGAGACGTTCCCACGGGTCCTCGTGGAGGAACCGGAGGCAGACGTCGAACGTCGCGCCGCCCCAGACCTCAAGGGACCGGTAGCCGACGGCATCGAGCCGTTCGGCGGCCGGCAGCATGTGCCGGGTCCGCATCCGCGTGGCGATGAGCGACTGGTGGCCGTCCCGTAGAACGGTCTCGGTGATCGCTACCATGGGTCGCTCGGCGCCTCCGCGCTAGAGCGGGATGTTGCCGTGCTTCTTCGGCGGCCGGTCCTCTCGCTTCGACCGGAGCAGCCGCAGGCCGGCGACGAGGCGGGCCCGGGTGTCGGCCGGGTCGATGACGTCGTCGAGGTACCCGCGTTCGGCCGCCAGGTACGGATTCAGGAACTCCGCGCGATACTCCCTCGTCAACCGCGCTCGGACCGCGGCGCGCTCCGACTCGGGGGCCTGGGAGATCTCCCGATGGAACAGAATGTTGACGGCCCCGTCGGCGCCCATCACGGCGATCTCGGCCATGGGCCACGCCAGGTTGAGGTCGCCCCCGATGTGCTTCGAGCACATGACGTCGTACGCGCCGCCGTAGGCCTTCCGCAGGATCACGGTCACCTTCGGCACCGTCGCCTCGGCGAAGGCGTAGAGCAACTTCGCCCCATGTCGGATGATCCCGCCAAACTCCTGGGCCGTGCCCGGGAGGAATCCCGGCACGTCGACCAGGGTCACGAGAGGCAGGTTGAACGCATCGCAGAACCGGACGAACCGGGCCCCTTTCGTGGACGCCGTGATATCGAGCGTCCCCGCGAGCACCTTCGGTTGATTGGCGACGACGCCGACCGGCTGCCCGTCGAGGCGGGCGAAGCCGACGACGAGGTTCGACCCCCACGTCGGCTGCACTTCGAGCAGGCTGCCCGGGTCGAGGAGGCGTTCAATCACCTCGTGGACGTCGTACGCCGCATCGGAGCTCTCGGGAACCACCTTTGCGAGCTCGGACGACGCCGACGCCGCCGGTTCCACGGCCACCGCCCGAGGGGGGTCCTCGAGGTTGTTGAGCGGAAGATACCCCAGCAGATGGCGCGTCAGCTCGAGCGCTTCCGCGTCGGAGCCGGCGGTGAAGTGCGACACGCCACTGGTTCCGGCGTGGGTGTCAGCGCCACCGAGCGCTTCCTGGGTGACCTCCTCGCCGGTGACAGCCCGAATGACATCCGGTCCGGTGATGAACATCTGCGACTGGCCGCGCACCATGAGGATGAAGTCGGTCATCGCGGGAGAGTAGACGGCCCCCCCGGCGCACGGCCCCAAGATCACCGAGAGTTGTGGCACGACCCCGGAGAGCGCCACGTTCCGGAAGAACACGTTCCCGTAGCCCCCGAGCCCGATGACGCCCTCCTGGATCCGCGCGCCACCGGAATCGTTGAGACCGACGAGCGGGACGCCCGCCTTCGCCGCGAGATCCATCACCTTCACGATCTTCTCGGCATGCGCTTCGCCGAGCGAACCACCGAACACCGTGGCGTCCTGAGCGAAGGCGCAGACCGGTCGGCCCTCGACGTCGCCCCAGCCGGTCACGACGCCATCGCCGAGGACCCGCCGCTCCCCCATGCCGAACCGCTCGCTCCGGTGCACGACGAACGGGTCGAGCTCGACGAAGCTCCCCGCGTCGAAGAACGCCTCGAGCCGCTCCCGGGCGGTGAGCCGACCGTCCGCCTGGTGTTTCCGGACGCGCTCCGCGCCACCGCCCTCGCGCGATTTCTCCTTCAGCAGCCGCCAGCGTTCGAACGCCATGCTTAGCCTTCCTCCTCGATCGTCAGGTCGCCGGCCCAGACGGCTTCTCGCCCGTGGTCTCCTTCGACCCACAGCTCGCCCTCGTCGCCCAGGTCCCGGATGACGCCCACGCGTCGCCCGTCGACCCGCGCGGAACGGCCCCGTCCGTACAGCGACCGACGGCACGCGGCCACGAGGGCGCGGCGTCCCGCCTCGCTCTCGAGCAGCTCGAGAGTGGACTGGACGACCTCGAGCGTTTCCGTCTCGACCTGCGCCACCGCCGGTGGATAGCTCGTCAGCTCCCTCAGGATCGCCACCCGCTCTCCCACCTCGGGCGGGAAGTCCGCGCGCGACACCGCCACGTTGACCCCGACGCTGATGACTGCGGTCGAGGCATCCACCCGGTCGACCAGGACGCCCGCCAACTTCCGGTAGACGCCTCGCTCGGTCGGAACGAGGAGGTCGTTCGGCCACTTCAGGACCGACCGTACTCCGTACGCCTCCTCGAAGTGCTGTCGCAGGCGCTCCCCCAGCCCGAGCGGAAGAATCCCCGAGGGGGACGACGGGAGCGTGACGATCACGGAAAGGTACAACCCTCCGGGCGGGGAAATCCACGAGTGGTCGGAGCGTCCCTTTCCCGCGCTCTGACGGGCCGACACGACGTACGTGCCCGGCGGCGCTCCCTCGTGCGCGAGGCGGAGCGCCTCGGCGTGGGTGGACGGAATCTCCTCGAAAAACCGGCGCAGCGACACCGCCCGCTCTCCGAGGGGCGAGCAGGGCGGCGACCCCATAACCATAGCGGCGCGCGGTCGGAACCGCCCCCGCTCCCCGGAACCGACATTACCTTGCACGTGTTCCCCGACGCCGTGTCCGAGAAGGGAGCGTTCGTCGCCTCCGTGCCGACCCCCGTCGGCACCTTCCAGATCGTCTACGATGGCCGCACGGTCCAGATCATCGACCTCGCCGAGCCCGGCGTCGCGCAGGTCGGGATCCCCCTCGGTACGCGGGTCCAGCGACCGCCGTTCCCGCCCGGCTCGCCCCCGCGCCAGCTCAAGGAGTACTTCCAGGGTCACCGGAGCGAGTTCGACGTCGCGATCTCCCCGACGATGGGGACCGACTTCGACCGGAAGGTCTGGGACGAACTGCTCAAGATCCCCTCCGGCACCACGGCCACGTACGGAGAGGTCGCCCGCCGGATCGGTTATCCCGGGGCCGCCCGGGCGGTCGGCGGCGCGGTGGGACGGAATCCGATCCCGATCGTCGTACCCTGCCACCGGGTCGTCGGCGCCGACCAGACGCTCACCGGATTCGGTCTCGGCCTCTGGCGGAAGCGCTGGCTGCTGGCCCACGAGGGCTCCTGGCCGCTCAAGTCCCGCAGCTTCGAAGGCCCGCGACATAGGGACCAGCAAACCCTCGACCACCTGCGCGCCGGTCCCCCCGGGCACGCCCCCTCGGACCCGTAGCCCCTCGGGGGCAACGGGCCCTCGAACCTACTACAAGTTGTAGATGGTTTTGTACCTACTACCCGCTGTAGTAGGCTGCGTCGTACGGTTCCGGCTTGAGCCCCCGCCGTTGGCGGATCTCGGCGACCACCGGTGACTGGAGCTCGGTCGGAACGCGCTCGAAGCCCATCGATTCCGTCGACCAGAGGACCTTGCCCGCCGTGGCGCTCCGGATGTCCGAGGCGAAGCCGAACAGCTCCGCGACCGGCACCTTCGCGGAGACGGTCTGGAGGTCGCCGACGCTCGTCATGTCCAGTATCTCGCCGCGCCGGCGTTGAAGCTCACGCGTCGCGTTGGCGAGCACCTCCTGCGGGACGTTGACGGTGACCTTCTGGAGCGGCTCGAGGAGCACGCGACCGGCCAGGACCATCGCCCCGTACATGCCCGAGCGCGCGGCGGGGATCGTCTGCGCGGGCCCGCGGTGGATCGAGTCCTCGTGGAGCTTCGCGTCGACGAGGCGGACCTTGAGACCGTAGACCCTCTCGTTGGCGAGCGGTCCCCGGTTCATCGCTTCCTTGAACGCGTCGACGATGAGGTCCATCGTTTCGTTGAGGTACTGGATCCCCTTCGTGACGTCGACGAGCATGTTCGTTCCCTCCACGGCGGTGAGTCCCCGGCCCTCCTCGCGCGCGAGGCCGAGCCCGTGCATCTTGGTGACCAGCGTCTTGAGGTCCTTGAACGACTTCCCCTGCGCGATCTCGCCCTCCCGGATCGCCCGGATGATCGGCTCGGGGAGCGTCTCGACCTCGAAGTAGAACTTGTTGTGCTTGTTCGGGGATTTCCCCTCGAACGGGCCGCCGGGGCCGGCGACGGTCTCGCGGTAGACGACGATCGGCTTCGAGGCCTCGATCTCGACCTTGTGGTCGTTGAGGATCCGGAACTGGACGATCTCGAGGTGGAGTTCCCCCATGCCCGAGAGGAGGTGCTCGCCGGTTTCCTGGTTGATCTCAACCCGGAGGCTCGGGTCCTCCTTCGCGATCTTCCGCATCACTTCGATGAGCTTCGGCAGGTCGCTCATGTGCTTCGGCTCGATCGCGATGGTGACGACCGGCTCGGAGACGTGTCGAATCTCCTCGAAGGGCACCATGTCCACGGCGTCGGAGACCGTCGTGCCGGCGAAAGCGTCGGTCAGCCCGACCACCGCGGCGATGTTCCCGGCCGTGACCTCCTCCACGAGGAGACGCTCAGGCCCCATGAACAGGGAAACGTTCTGAACGCGGTTCGTGAGCTTCGTGCCGATGATCTTCAGCTCCTGACCCTTCCGGAGCCGACCCGAAAAGACCCGGCCCGTGGCGATCTCGCCGGCGTTCGGGTCCATCGTGATGTCGGTGACCATGAAGGCCGTCGGGCCGTCGCGCGCGGTCGTCATCATCGCCTGGCCCACGACGGAGTCGATCTCGCCCTTCCAGATGTTGGGGATCCGGTACTTCTGCGCCTGGGCGGGACTCGGCAAATGCTTCACGACCATGTCGAAGACGACGTCGTTGATCCGGGCCTTCTTGGCGATCTCCTTGGAGCGACCCGTGGACACGTAGTCGATGATGTCCTTGAACGTGACCTGGTTCCGCTGCATGTAGGGCACGCTGATCGCCCAGTTCTCGTAGCCGGAGCCGAACGCCACCGAACCGTCCCGCGGGTCGACGGACCACGTGTCGACGAACTCGTCGGGCGCCATCCGGCGGATGAGCTCGTTGACCTCGGAGATGATCGTCAGGAAGCGCTTCTGGAGCTGCTCGGGGCCGAGCTGAAGCTCCTTGATCGCGCGGTCGACCTTGTTGATGAAGAGCACCGGTTGGACCTTCTCCCGGAGCGCCTGCCGGAGGACCGTCTCGGTCTGCGCCATGACCCCTTCGACGGCGCAAACGACGACGATCGCGCCGTCGACGGCGCGCATCGCCCGCGTGACGTCCCCCCCGAAGTCGACGTGGCCCGGCGTGTCGATGAGATTGATCAGGTGCTGCTCACCCTCGTACTCGTGCACGATCGTCACGTCGGCGTTGTTGATCGTGAGGAGACGGGTCTGCTCCTGCTCGTCGAAGTTGAGGTAGAGCTGCTTCCCCGCGAGCTCGCTCGATATCATGCCGGCGGCGGCGAGCAGGTTGTCGGAGAGGGTGGTCTTGCCGTGATGGATGTGGGCGACGATGCCGATGTTCCGGATCTTGTGGATCTGGTGCATCATTTCCGGAATGGCCTTCGCCAGTTCCGCCCGAATGTGCGCCATGTCCCGACTCCCCGCCTCAGCGCGCCGACTGCGCGACCCGCTCGACCTCTTCCTTGCGGCCGACGGCGAAGCTCGTCAGGTCGCCTTTCGCGGCGGACGCGATCTCCGTGGCGAGGCACGAGGAGATCGACTTCGTCGACTTGTGGGAGGCTTTGATCGCTCCCATCGCGATGTGGCGGATGGCGACGTGCACCCGACGGGCTGGCGCGGCGTCGACGGCCCGGGGGACCGAGATCCCTCCGAACTGTAGGCGCGTGACCTCCTCTCGGGGCGCGGCATTCTCGACGGCGCGGACGAGGAGCTGGATCGGATTCTCCTGGGTTCGCTTCGCGAGCTCGTCAAACGCCTCTCGGATGACCCGGAGCGCCTTGGATTTCTTACCGGTGAACGAGCCGCCCTTCATCAAGTGGTTCGCGAGGCGCTCCACGAGATGCATGTGGCTCTTCATGAACGGGCGACCCGAGAGTCGGCCCTCGGAATGCGGTACGTAGACCGGATGTAGGTACAGGTACGGGACGAGGCCGGGATCCAGCACCGTCACGCCTTCGAACGGATATTTTCCGAACAGGGGAGGCACCGGGAACGGCGGCGGGAGCGGGGCGACTGGCTTCGGCACCGGAGCGGCGGGCGCCTCGTCCAGGCCCAAAGGGCGCGCGGCGGCCGGGGGGCCGGCCTTGGGCAGGTCGTCGCGGCGAGCGCTCATCGTTGCGGCTTCTCCTTCCGGCCCCGAACCAGCTCGTCCAGCGAGACGCTGTTGACCTGAATCACTTTGTACCGGACGCCTGGAATGTCCCCGTAGGAACGCCCCATCCGGCCCCCGATGCCTTCGACCATCACTTCGTCATGTTCGTCGATGAAGTTGATAGCGCCGTCGCCCACCGCGAAGGCGGTGATCTGACGGCCGTTCTTGATCAGCTGGACCTTGACGCACTTGCGGATTGCGGAGTTGGGCTGCTTGGCCTCGATCCCGACCTTTTCGATCACGATGCCGCGACCCTGGGGGGCCCCCTCGAGCGGGTCAGATTTTTCCTTGAGATGCAGCACCCGCCGCTTGTAGTACCGGTCAGACCAGCGTCGCCGCTTGCGGAGCGAAGCCAGCCGGTTGGCGGTGTAAAGTCCTGACGGAGGAGGCATGGTTTTCTATCGGAGGGGGCGTCCCATCGATGCACCCTATTTAACCCTCGCTCCGGCGTTCCTCGGGGCGGCGCGTCGGTGAGGAACCGTGCCTCCTCCATCGATGGAGGAGGACGTTCCGCGTCGCCGACGGCGACGAGCCGCAACGACCCACGGGCTCCGCGGATTCTGGTCCATGGAAGAACCCTCCGGAGGGTGCTTCCTCTCGCGGCGTCGCCCGTGGGGAATCGAGAGAAGGGCACGTTACGACAGTTTTATTTCGGCGTCCTGCTCCGAACGACCCGACCTTCCGAAGGTGATCTCCTGCCGTTCTTTCCTCCCGCGTATCGGCCGACTATTCTTACGGTCGAGTCATGACCGATTCTACGGTCACGGACGGAGGAAGCGGGACGCACGGAGGGGAGACGATTCCCGTCACCGAACGCAGCCGACGAATCGAAGCGTTGGTGGTCATCGGAATCCTCTCGTCGCTGTTGATGGGGGCACTGGACAACTTCGTGGTTCTCACCGCTCTCAACAGGATCCTGACCGAGTTTGCCCAGCCGACGGGCGGCCCATTCGTGGTCAGCGCGTACGTCATCGCATCGACGATCGGCATCGGCATTTTCTCCAAGCTCTCCGACCTGTGGAGCCGGCGGAACGTCTTCCTCGGAGGGCTCGCCATCTTTATCGTCGGATCGATGCTCTCGGGGCTGAGCCAGAATCTTACCGAGCTGATCCTGTTCCGAGCCGTCCAGGGTTTCGGCAGCGGAGGGTTCTTCCCCGTCGGCATAGCGATCGTGGCGGTGACCTTTCCACCGGAGACTCGTGCGAGGGTCATCGGGGCCCTCTCGGGAGTCTTCGGGATCGCGGTGGTCGCCGGACCTCTTCTCGGGGCTTTCATCACGGGAACGTTCGGCTGGCGGTGGGTGTTCTACGTCAACCTGCCCATCGGAATTCTCGGGTTCGTCCTGATCGCGGCAGTACTCGGACCGTTGCGTCCGAGCGTCGTCCGGCGGTTCGATCTCGCGGGCGCGGCCCTCCTGTCGGCTTGGGTGGGGACCCTGATGTTTCCCCTGTACCAGATTGCGGACAATGGGTGGGGATGGACCGACGCTCGGGTGATCGTGCTCCTCTCGCTGGCGGCGATCCTGGCCGTCGCCTTCGTGGTCTGGGAGTACCGGTCTAGCAACCCCCTCATTCCGGTCCGTCTGCTCGCTCGACGCGTGATGGCAGCCGGCGGCGGGGCGACCTTCTTCATCGGCATGGTCTTCTTTCCCGTGGCGACGTTCCTGTCCCTCGTGGTCGGGGCGGTCCTCGCCCCTCCGGGGTCGAACGCAGCCGACATTGTTCGGGACATGCTCTACGCGCTCGTGATTCCGCTCGTCATCGGGGCCGCGCTCGGTGGGCAGTTATTGACGAGGGTACCCTACCGGGCGGTCGCGGTGCTCGGCCTCGTCGCGGGCTCGATCGGCTTGTTCGGCCTCACTCGATTGACGACCTCCACGGTGTTGTGGACCTTCTACGGGGGGATCTTTCCCGTCGGTGGCCTCATCGTATGGCTCATTCCGATGGGCTTCGGCATCGGCCTCACCTTCCCCGTGTTTCTTCTGGCGGCGCAGAACCAGGTAGGTATCGCGGACGTGGGGGAGGCGGGCGGTCTCATTCAGTTCATCCAAACGCTCGGCGGGGCGGTCGGACTGGCCGTCCTCGCCTCGTTCCAACAGACCCGATTCGCGCTGCTCGGCTCCTTCGCCGCTTTTCCGGGGTCGCTGATCCAATCCTACGACCAGACGTTCACCGTGATGCTCGCGCTGCTCGTGACCGCCCTGGGCTTCGTTCTCTTCCTCCACGGCCGTCTTCCGGGCAAGTCCTCGTCGGCAAAGGGAAGTCCGGGCCCCGCCCGGCCGTTGGTCGGAGAGGCGGCCAGCGAACCCGCGCTGGTACCCCCGTAGGGTGGGCCCCTGCTGGAGGAACCGTCGGTGGCGAGACACCCGTACGGCCCAGGCGGGCCCGCGAGCGCGGAGGCCGCGTAGATGGACCTGTTCACTCACGTGATCTTTGCCTACCTTCTCTCCTTCGTGATCTGGGGACCCGCCGCTCCCCAGTACATCGCCGCGGGGGCGCTCGCGGGAGGGTTACCGGACGCGGACATCTTGCTGTTTCCCCTCACCCGATGGTTCCCCTCCCTCCACCACCGCGGCATCGTCCACTCCGTCCTCGGCGTGACGGTCATCGCCGCTGTCGGTTCCTTCGTCGTCCCCTTCCTCCCGTACTTCCCCCACGCCTCGACTCTGCTCTATTTCGTCGCGATGGAGATCGGCGGGCTGTCGCACCTCGTCCTCGACGGGTTCACTCACTATGCGGTCACGCCGCTCGCCCCGTTCTCTCGGCGCACGCTTCGAATGGATGCGGACGTCGCCGTCAACTTCGGCACCTTGCTCCTCACTGGAGCCACGCTGGCCGTGCTCATCGCTGAACACGGGACGGTTCGGTTCGACGTATGGGTCGAGACGGTCTGGATCCTGGTCGGGGTCTACGGCGCGTATCTGACGCTGCGGAGCGTGGCCCGATGGCGGGCCGGCGTTCACCGCCAACGGGAGGGATACTCGGCGGTCGTCCCGACGACCAACCCGTGGGTGTGGCTACTCGCGGATGAAGTCGACTCGCCCGACCGCTATCGGATCCGGTACCGCTCCCTCCGGCTCGGCACGGGAACCTCCACGGAAGGACGGAGCATGGATGTCGCCAAGGTGCCGGCATCGAGCGGTCCGGTCGATTCCGCCCAAGCCGCCCTCGACCGGACGTACCTTTCGGCGCTCCAGAAGAACCGCTGGCTGAGCCGTCGGTACCACTTTGGAGAGGCCGTTCCGAAGGGAAACGTGTTCGAAGTCTTCTGGTACGTCGTCGAGGCCGGAGGATTCGGACGCGGCATTGGGGTTCACGGAGACATCGACCGGACGACCGGCGAGGTGCGCCTCCAATCCGGGTTCTTCCGGTTACCGTCCGCGGGGCCCGTGTAACGGGCCTTCCTGCCCACGGTGGGGGGCGGCCCAAGGCTTCGAAACGGGCCTCTCGTCCGGGGGGCCCGCCAGACATACTCGTTTACGGCCCACGGGGATACGGGAGACGATGCCCCGCCTGCCGACCGTGGATGAGGTCTGGCCGTTGGTGCCCCGCACGCATCGCCGGTCCCTCGCGGAATGGACGCGTCTCAATCGCGAGATCGACCGGTGCCGGCGCTGTCCGCTCGGAGACCTCCGTGCGCACCCGGCGATCCATCGAGGGAGCCTTCGACCGAGAGTGCTGTTCGTCGGCGAGGCGCCGGGGGCCGCAGAGGATCGGGCGGGTCTTCCATTCGTGGGCGCGGCGGGGAAGCGGCTCGATCAACTGATCCATGGCGTGGGACTCCTCGAGAGCGAGTTTGCCGTCCTCAATGTGATCAAGTGTCGACCGCCCCAGAACCGGTTCAGTCTCGAAGCCGCCGAAGCGTGCCGCCCTTTCCTCGCGCGCCAGATCGAGTTTCTCCAGCCGATGATGGTCGTCACGCTGGGGGTCTCCGCGCTCTCGGCGTTCCGCCCCGACCTGTTGCCGATGACGGCCGCCGCGGGGCACATTTCCCGTTGGCGGGGACTCCGGTTCTTCCCGATGATCCACCCCGCCGCGGCGGCTCGATCGCTTGGGTTCCTCCGCCGCTGGAAGCGCGACGGGAAGACCCTCGCCTCCATCCTCGCTCGCCTCGGCGCCGCCTAAAACACCTCCCGGAATCAACGGCGCGGGACAACTGTATAACTGTCTGTCCGGAAACCTTGCTCGAGCTCGGTCATCCCGACTTCGCGTCGTCTCCCTTCATCGGCTCGACCGTGAGGCCCGAGTAGGACGGGCCGCTTACGCGGTTCCCCTCCCTCAGACGCCACGTCGCCGCCTCCAGAAGCGCGGTGCGCGCGCTCGGAGGAACAGTCGCTCCCCGAAGGAGACGACGGCCGCGGGCCAGGATGACGATTGCCGCCGCCGCATCCCGATGCCATGCGCCTCCACATTCACCACAGACCGTCTGTCTGGTCATCGGTCCTCGCGACCGGGCCTTTCCTCCGGACGGGAGAGCCAGGTGCCCTCCGCACCGGGGACACTCCGAGGAGGTCCCCTCCGGGTTCACCCAGACGATCGGCGTTCGGGCCTTGTAGGTCACTATCTCCGCCAGGCGCCCGTGGGTCCATGCAGAGAGACGACGGCGCAGTGCCGGACCTTCAAGCCCCCGTTAACGCCGGGCGATCGACTCGGTAGCATCCGTGAGGTCCTCGAAGACGAGGCTCCGCTCTCCGACTTTCTCGAGGAGTTCGTTGGCTGCGTGGTGGAGGAGTGGTGTCACACGACGCGTTTCCCGGCGGTGGTAACGTCGTAGAACTGCCCGTTGCTGTCGGAAGTCCTTCGCAACCTGACGTGTGATCGACTGCCGCTTGCGGAACATCCGCTCCTGGAGTTGGGTAATCGGGTGGAGGTCGACACGGGTCAGCACTCCATCGGACGTGGCGATGTCGGCAGAGTGAAAGTTGAGGTCGACGCCTGCTTGGGTTGGGGGGATGGTGATTGAATGGGGAACTCGGAAATGGAAGAGGAGGGCAACTGGGTTTAGGGTAAGGCCGAAGCGCCAATTGGAGGCCTCGCCGTACTTTCGGAAGAGGGGGTTCGCGACTGAGGAGAGGTTGACGTTAACGCGAACGCCAGGTCGGAGGCTGACCGTGAGGCGGGAAGACTCCGGGTCCCAACGGAACAGATTGTGGTGGCGGCTCGCTTTGAGGCGGCGCCGCCAAGGCGTCATATGCTGCATCCGTTAGAATCTCAATGGGTTCTGCAGTCTGATCCGACGCAAGGAACGATCCCAAGCGCGGAGTACGGCGGAGAGTTCGCTTGCGACGGTCATAAGCCAGGAGGAGGCGAGATGTGGATAATGGGTCCTGAGGAGAGGGTACGAGCGCTTGGCCGCCTCGTACCGGGACTCTTCCGGATGTGCTCGCCAATCGGGGAGAAGGCGGTTGACTGCAGAGCGAACGTCAGCCAGAGCTCGAATAAGGTCGGGCTCGAGATGGTGAGGAACGACAACGGTGCGGATAGATACTGAGGGATTCGCGTGCATGAGAGGCCGAGAACACAGCGTGGCGCCAGCGGAAGAAGTCGATCCCGCGGGTGAACGGTGAAATATGCCTGAAAGAACGCGTTCGAGGGGGGGTTCGGGAACGGACGCGTCGCTACGAGAGGCCGGAGGGGACTCCGGACGGTTGGGGACAACCCTCGAGGCGCGGACCGGACCTACCATTGCGGAGGACGTCGAACTCTTCCTCGTCGGCGGCTCGTCCACCCAATACGGCGAGGGAGTGGTCGTCGAACTGTTCGGTCGAACCCGCGCCGGCGAGTCGCTAGTGGCCCGGTACTATGGATTCCAACCCTATTTCATCGTCTGCGAGCCCACCCCGGAGCAACGCCAGCAATTGAAACAGGAACGCCGCGTCATCTCGACCGGAGAACTCACTCTGTGGGTCGAAGGAAAGGACCGGCCCTGCGTGAAGGTCAGCGTCCAGCACCCCGGGCTGGTGCCGGACTTCCGGGACCGATATCGCCGGCCGGGAGAGCAATGGAGCGTGCTCTCGTGCGACATCCCCTTCGTTCACCGGTTCCTGTACGACAAGGGGGTGGGCCTCACCCTGCGATTCCAGGCGGAGCCCGAGACGCCGGAGGTCGCCGCCCGGTACCCCCAGTCCCGGGTGGTGCGCGTGGTCACCACGACCCGTGACTTGGGGCCGGCGGAACCGTTCCGTCCCCCGCTGACGGTCCTCTCCTTCGACATTGAGAACGCGATCCGCACCCGAACGATCTTCACGATCTGCGGGACGGTGTACCGGGACGGGGAGGAGATCGACGCGTTCCGGATCGGAGCGACCGGGTCCGAGGCGGATATTCTTACCACCTTTGTCGAGAAGGTCCGGCAGTACGACCCCGACGTGATCACTGGGTACAACATTGGGGGGTACGACCTACCGCTGCTGAAGGAACGGTTCGCAGCCCTGAAGCTGCCCCGTCTCGCCCTCGGTCGCGATGGGAGCGAACCGGACAACGCGGGGGGGGACCGCCTGTGGAAGGTGCACGGACGCGTCTTCGCCGACGCCTGGTGGTCCGCGCGGACCGAACTCCGTCCCAAGCAGGAGAGTCTGCAGTTCGTCGCGCAGCAGCTCCTCGGGGAGGGAAAGCTCGACGTCGACCGTCGCAACATCGAAGGGGAGTGGGCGAAGGACCCCGTCCGGGTGATGGAGTACTGCGAACGCGACGCCCGGCTCGCCGCTCGAATTCTCCTCCGCCTCCATTCGCTCGACAAAGCCCGGGACCTCGCGACCGTTGCGAACCTTCCGCTCGAAGAGGGGTTGAACGGACGGACGTCCCTCTTTGTAGATTCGATACTGATTCCGCGGGCGGACCGGAGGAACATTGGCGTCCCTCAGAGTCGATTCGGCCGGAGCGATACGCCGATCGAGGGGGGATACGTTCACACGATCCGGCCCGGCTTGTACAACTGGATCGTGGTGCTCGACTTCAAATCGATGTACCCGAACATCATCATCTCGAAGAACATCTGTTTCACCACCATCGCGGACGAGGGGCCGACGGTCAGCCCCTCGGGCGCCCGTTTCCTGACGCAGGAGCAGCGAGCCGGCCTGATCCCCGAACTGCTCGGGGAGCTGCTCGCGGAGCGAGAGGCGTTCCGGCAGAATGGCCGGGAGGCTACCTCGCCGGAGCTGAAGCAGTACTATGACGGCCTGCAGAGCGCGGTCAAGATCCTGATGAACTCGTTCTACGGGGTGCTCGCATCGAGCTTCTACCGGTTCACCGACCAGAAGATCGGAGCGGCGATCACCTCGTTCGGCCGCCAGGCGATCACCACGATCATCACGACCCTCGAGCAGGACCACATTGAGGTGGTCTACTCCGACACCGATTCGGTGTTCGTGAAATCGCCCGACCCGACGCTCGAAGGGGCGATGCGGTGCGGCCAGGAGGTCGCCCGTCGGTTCACCGAGAAGGGGGTCACGTTCGAGTTCCAGTCCGTCTACGAGGCGCTCTTCTCCCACGGCGCCAAGAAGCGCTACGTCGGCCACACGGTCTGGCCGAAGGACGACATCGTCATCCGAGGCTACGAGACGCAGCGGACGGACACCTTCGACTATCAGTCCGCGGCGCTCCGGGAGGTGTTCGACAAGATCCTCTCGGGCGACACGCAAGGGACGCTCGTTCGAGCGCGCGAGCTCGTCGGGGAGGTCCAGGACGGGAAGGTGCCCGTGGAACGCCTGGTGATCGCCCGCACGGTCCGACCCGAGGAACAGTACAACGCCTCGACCCGGGAGAACCTCCCCTTCCTCCGAGTCTTCAAGCAGCTCCTGGCCGAAGGCTTCGACGTGATCCCCGGCATGAAGGTGGCCTGGGTCGTCACCAACGCCCGGAGGACCCCCCAGGAGGTCGAGCCGTGGGTCGAGGGCCGGCCCTTCCCGCCGGACAAACGCCCCGACTACCCGTACTATGCCGAGCGGGTCGCCCAGACGCTTGCGAGGGTCACCGAGGTCTTCGGGTGGAACGCCGCCGACCTCCTCCAGGGGAGCCGCCAGCGCACCCTCGGCGACAGCGCGCCCGTCACCTCCGATGGCGCGCCGTCGGCGTCCGCGCTCGACGACCCGGTCGCCGGGCTCGCCCAGCCGTCCAAGCGGCCCCGGAAGTCGAAGTCGCTCATGGAGTTCTGACGTCCGGCGGGGGCCGGTCCCCCGCAGGGAGGGGCCGGTCGGGGGCCAGCGCTCCGCCCTCGTCGAGCAGGGCGGTCGAGGGCGGCAGAGGGGCGGGAGCCAAGGCTCCTCGGTAGGCGATCACTCCCCCGGCCACGGCGATCGGGATCCCGAGAAGGCCGAGGGGAGTGGGGATCTGGTGCAGCAAGAGCGCCGCGAGTCCCAGGGTGAAGATCGGAATGAGCACCTGGAACAACGTGGGCAGGATGATCCCGGACCGGGCAATCGCGGCGAAATAGAGGACCGTAGCCACGAAGAACGAGGTCGAACCCAGGCCGATCATGAGCAGGATGACGTGCGGAGAAGTGAGCACGAGGCCGGACCAGCCGCCGGGCAGCAGGCCGGCGATCACCGCGCAGACGAGCCCGCCCGTGAACGTGGAATGCCCGAGGAGGGCGCTCGTGGGTCGATGCTGACCTTCGCGCGCGGAGAGCACAAAGAACGCTCCGACGGCGAGGGGCACGAACGGTGCGATGACGAGCGCCCATCCGTGGAAGGGCCCTACCGTTCCTCCGGCGAGGATCGTGAGCGCCGCGCCCGAGGCGGCCGTCGTCAGACCGCCGAGGAAGAGCGGCGACCGGGCCCGATGACGACCCTCTCTGAGGACGATCATCGCGAGCAGTGGGGTCATCGCCGCGTCACCCAGCAACGACAGGAGCGAGGTGTTCACCGCTCCGGCCGTGTAGGTGGCGCCCAGCACTGAAAGCTGCATCAGCACGATCAGGCCTACGCGAACCCACGCCGCCGGCTCACGGTAGAGCTGGAGCACGAGGCGGCCGTGGCCGAACCAGACGGCCCACGCAATGTATAGCCCGCCGCCGATGAGGAAGGGGTACGCCATCAGGGCCGAAGGGGCCGTCCCCGGGGTCATCGCAAGCACGAAGAAGAAGTAGGTCGACCAGAGGAAGGCCGCGCCGATCGCCAGCAGCGCGGAGAGTCCGGACGACGAGTGTCCCGCGCTCATCCGGCGCCGCAGCCCGGTGAAATCTAAAACGGTTGGCGGTGGAATCTCCCTCGACTGCGCACGGTCAGAAATCGTGGGACTGTTCCGGTCCAGGAGCCAAAGGTATTCTTCGGTTCCGCATTCTTTTCCCGCGAGCCGACGGGGCCATGGTCTTCTACATCGTTATCCGAGGACCTTTGGGAGTCGGCAAGTCCACTGTGTCCGAACGGCTCGCGAAGGTCCTCGGGGCCGAGTATCTCTCGGTCGACCGAATTCTGGATGAGCCGGACGTCGAAGAGTGGGACGATGCGATGGGGCATTACTCGGAACGATGCTTCCTCCGGACGAGCGAGCTCGCCGCCGAGCGAGCCAGAAGCTTCCTCGAGGGGGGGACGCCGGTGATCTTCGACGGAAACTTCTACTGGAGGTCCCAGATCGCGGGCCTGATAGCGCGGCTCAACTTTCCGCATCACGTCTTCACCTTGAAGGCCCCTCTAAACCTCTGCATCCAGCGAGACGGTCAGAGAGACCCGCCGCACGGTCGAGAGGCAACAGCGAGCGTCTACGCGAAGTCCACCGAGTTCGATTGGGGCGTCGGGATCGACGCGACCCAACCGGTCGAGTCCGTGGTTCGCGCGATCGCCACGTACCTGTCTAAGCATTCGGCTCAGAACAAGCAGTGAAGGAATCCCTTACTCGGTCGGGCCCGCGCGCTCCTCGCGGTGCAGGCATCGGACGCGGGCTCAGGCGTAGCTTGCGTACGACGGGCC
Source organism: Thermoplasmata archaeon (assembly GCA_022749815.1). Lineage (GTDB taxonomy): Archaea > Thermoplasmatota > Thermoplasmata > Lutacidiplasmatales > UBA184 > JAKIWV01. The sequence goes on along the minus strand of JAKIWV010000003.1, from coordinate 86,420 downwards.
CAGACGAGGGAGCACGACACCGCGGCCACGCGTCACGCGACCGACGACCTGCGCGTCCCCGTAACCCGCGACGCGCAGGTGGCGCAGTGCCTCCGCGGCCGATGAGGGGCGGACCACGACGACAAAGCCGATCCCCATGTTGAACGTCTGGTAGAGTTCCGTCGGCGAGATCTTCCCTGCCTCCGCCAGCCACTGGAACACCCCGGCGGGCTTGGGCCAGCGATCGAGCACGAACTGCACGTTTCGGTGGAGCCGGGTCAGGTTCCGCACCCCGCCACCTGAAACGTTCGCGAAGCCGGTCGTGCCCGGGCGGTCGGCCAGCGCTTCGGAGGCGGCGACGTAGATCCGACTCGAAGTGAGCAGCTCGACGCCGATGGACCGGCGACTCCCTCGGCGACGCGTCCGTCCACCGGAAATCGACCCGGCCAGGACCCGTCGCGCGAGCGTGAAACCATTGGCGTGAAGCCCGCTCGAGGGGATTCCGAGGAGAACGTCTCCCGGTCGAATCCGGGCCCCGGTGACCGGCGCACGCCCCCGCGGGAAGAATCCTATCGCAGTGCCTCCCACGTCGAGGCCTTGGACCAGCTCCGGAACGATCGCGGTTTCCCCTCCCAGAAGGGAGCACCGTGCGGCCCGGAGGCCCCGATCGATGCCGCGACCGATCTGGGCGAAGACCTTCGGGTCCGCGCGGCGGCACGAAATGACGTCCACCAGGCCGGCGGGACGCGCCCCGACGGACGCGAGATCGTTGACGTTCACCGCGACGGCGTCGATCCCGATCTCTTCCCAGCGGTCGAGCTGCTCGGCGAGGATAGACTTCGTGCCCACGGTGTCGGTCGTGATCGCAATCGTCTCCCGACCGATCCGGATCAGCCCCGCGTAATGTCCCCGCAGGGGAATCGGTCGGCCGCTCGCTACGGGCGGCCGATATCGAACGTTCGCGAGGAGCGCCGCGAGGGCGCCCGCTGTCCTTCGCCGGTCCACTCCGGCGCCGGCATAGGTCCGGACGGGGCGTTTGCCTCGGCGTGCCGCCACGAACGGCGGGAGGGCCCGCGGACCAAATAGGTGGCGCCCCGGTGCCACGACGTCGGCGAGCCACATGGCAATGCTTTACACAGCGACCGCGCGTGACGCGCGTGATGCCCCGCCGTCGTAAGCGCTCGGGCGAGGGCGAGGCCACCCCCCGCCCGCCCTCGATCGACCTGGTTCTCGCCGGCCGCGCGTGGTTCGGTGGCCGGCTGCAACCGGTCGAGGTCGGGATCGGGGAGGACGGTCGGATCTTGGCGATCGGGAAGGCCCTGCACGGCGGAGATCGACACGATGTCGGCGACGCGGTCCTGATGCCGTCCGCCGTCGACTGCCACGCCCACTTCCGGGACCCGGGCCCTCCCGACGCGGTCGAATCTTTCGAGACCGGCACCCGTCAGGCCGCCCTGGGAGGGGTCGGTGCGGCGGTCGACATGCCCAACACCCACCCCGCCGTGACGAGCGTGGATCGGTTGACGGGCAAGGCCGAGCGAGCCCGCGGACGTCTCGCCGTGGACGTGTTGCTGTATGCTGCGATCACGGTTCCCGGACGCGTCGCGGCTCTTTCGCGCCACGCGGCGGGCTTCAAGCTCTACCTGAGTCCCACGCCCGAGATCGAACCGCCGCCGGTGGACGTGGTGGCGTCACTGCTCGTGGCGGCGGCCGCCACCCGGTTGCCGGTCGCCGTTCACGCCGAGGATCCTCGACGGTTCCGGGAGCACACCGAACTCGAGGCGACCGAGGGGTGGAACGCCCGGCGCCCGCCGGAAGCGGAAATGCAGGCCGTCAAGCAACTCCACCCGCTCCCGGACGGACTGCGACTCCACGTGGCGCATGTGACTTTGCCCGCGCTGGCCAGCCAGCTGACGAAGGAAGGGGAGAGCTTCGAGGTGACGCCTCAGCACCTCTTCTTTTCGGCCGGCCGGGGCGCCGATGCTCGATGGAAGGTCAACCCCCCGTTGCGCTCCCCGCCCGCCTCCACCGAGCTGTGGGAGATGTTCCGTCGGGGACTCGTGCCAATCGTGGCGAGTGATCACGCCCCCCATTCGGCCGAGCTCAAAGCAAAGCCGTTCCTCGAAGCGCCGAGCGGCATGCCGGGCGTTGAGACGATGCTGCCCCTCCTCCTCGCGCGCGTTCGCGACGCGGAGCTCGATTTGCCGGTGCTCCTCCGGGCGATCGCCGACCGACCGGCCCGTCTGCTGGGACTCCCCCAGGGTCGGCTCGCCGTCGGACATCGGGCGAACCTCCTCGTCGTGGACTTCCGCCAGCGGACCGAGGTCCGGGCGCGAACCCTTCACGCGCCCTGCGGTTGGACGGCGTTCGAGGGATGGCCGGCGATCTTCCCGCGGGAGCACTACCTCGATGGTCGACTGATCGTCACAGACGGAGAGTACGTTGGGGTCCCCGCCGGGAAAGTACTCCGGCCGGAGTTTGCCCCGGGCGCTTCTCCGGGGCCGGCCTAGGACGATGGTCCGGCCGCCGGGGGCGGGGTTCCGGCAACGGAATCTCGGTGCCATCGAAGGAAGACCCACACGAGGAAGACGGCGATCGCGACGACCGCCGCGTAGTTGGCGTAATTGAAGTATGGCACGAGGGCGTCCCAGTGGTTCCCCAGGAGGATCCCGGCGTAGATGAGGACCGCGACGAACGGAAGCGCCCCGAGGAAAGTGTAGAGACCGAACTTCGTCGGACTCATCTTCGCGGTGCCCGCCGGATAGCTGATGTAGCTCCGGACGATCGGAAGCAAGCGGGCGATGCCAACGATCGCCTCCCCCCGGCGCTCGAACCACTGGTCCATCAGCGCCAGGTGTCGTGGGTCGAGGCGAAGGCGAGCGGGCGCCCGGGTCGTGAGCCAGTCACGGCCCCATCGGCCGACGGCATAGGCCATGAAGGAGCCGACCAGGCTGCCCGCCATGGAGGCGGCCAGCGCGCCTCCGAAGCTCAGCACGCCCATCGCCACCAGGAAACCGGTGAACGGCAGGATGACTTCGCTCGGGATCGGCGGGATGCCGAAGCTCTCGACCGTCATCAATGCGAACACACCGGGGTAGCCCAGCTCGCGCAGGATGCGCGTGATCAGCGAGACCACGGTTTCGATGATCGGGATCGCACTCACGGCCCGGACCTCGCGTCGGGGCGGCGATGCCGCCTCAGGATGAAGACCCCTCGGTATAGACTAGCCGAAACGGCACATGGAGCCCGGTGTTCGTTCGGGCCGGGATCCCCTCGAAGGCCAACGGGTCCTGGCAGCCCCCGCACGCTACGGCGGGTCGGATCCGGCCGAGCGCGATCGAGAGCGCGATCCCCACCTCGATCTCCTTCACGGGGTGCGGCGCGCCCGCCACGGCGGACCGGAGCTCGCCCAGCAGGCGGTTCTCCTCCAGTGACTCGGCAGCGGCGGACATCGGTGCGTAGAGGGATACGGCCCTTCTTTAACTCATCCCGAAGGGGATGCCACTAGTCGGAAGTACTTCGGGAGGGGCTCGGACAGGCCTATGCCCTACGTCTCAGACGGGGCGTCGTCGCCGCCGGGCTCAGGAGGGGGGGCCTTCTTGAGCGGGGTTTTCTTTAGGATGTCGTCGCTGATCTGGTCGAGCTCCTTCATGAGCCGGTCGATGTCGGGCTCCGCCTCGTCGATCACCGCCGAACTCCCTATGGTCGGGGGTGCGGCCGCCTCGGCCCAGTCGGGACCGGGTTCTGCCGGCGCAGGCGCCTCATCATAGGCGGTCGCCCCCGCCGCCACCCCGGCCGCCCCATAGGTGGTAGCGCCGCCCGGGGGCGAGGTACTATAGTCGCCGGTGGTGGAACTGTCCATCGTCCCGCCGGGGCCCGAAGAGCCACCCGAGGGCTCCTCCCACGCCGCCACGGCGCCGGCACCGCCGCCGGGGCCCCGCCGCTTGCGTCGCTGGAAGATCAGAAGGGCGAGAAGTGCCGCCACGATGCCGGCGACGAGAACGCCGATCAGGGCGTACTCGAGAGTATTGTTTTGGGGGTTCGTGCAATTGTACTGGCAAGGCGGCTGCGCCGCGCCGACTCCGATGTTCGGAGTGAGGGCCGCCACGACGATGACCGCCAGCATCGCGGCCCCGAGGGCCGTAGGGATCAGACGGCGTGCCCACGGTGGAGACTTCATGCACGTAACGACCAGGGAAAGGTCGGATTGTCTAGCACGGTGGAGGCATATTAACCCTATCGAGTACGCAGCGATTGCAGAGCCCTCTGCGTGTTATATTGCGACCGGACGCACGCCGCCCCGCCTCGTGGCGCCCCTTTCTATCCGCGGCCGCGATGGGGAAGAACTGTGACCCTGCCGTACGAAGAACTGTTCCTCGGGCTCCTCGGGGCGTACATGCTGTACTCGGTCTGGGCCCGGCTCGATTCCCGGTACCCAATCGCGGGCGCCCTCCTCCTCCTGGTCGCGGCCGCGGTGGTGGACGCCGGGGGCGCAACGGCGGTGGCGAACACCCTCGCCGTGTATGTCTTCTTCTTGCTCGCCGGCGGGGTGGTCCTCCTGCTCATCGACCACATGCGGGAGGAGCGACGCGCTGGGTCGACCGAACCGGCGCCCTCAGATGGAAGTAACGGCGGACCCCGCGAGCCAGTGCGCCACTCGTCGGACCAGGGGAAGGCGGCGGCCGAGGAACTGCTCGACGGCCTCGAGCAGCAGCCGATCGCCCCGGTCGACACTTCGGCTCACGAGCACGACGACGACGAACAGCACGGCGATCGAGATCGCGATCACGGGGAGCTCCCAGGAGGGCGGGTCGAAGCGAACGAGGGCGAACAGGAGCCCCACCGGAACAGCGGTCACGACCAGCGGCAGGAGGTAGTGACGCTCGAAGGGATGGAGTCCTTCGAGCAGACCCAGCTCGATGGTGGAGAGCATCGGGAACACGACCGCGGAGACCGACCAGGCGACCGCCGCGCCGGTCGCACCATAGGCGGGAATCAAGGCGAAGCTCAGCACGACGTCGGCCCCGGCCGCGATAACGGTGTTCAGTAGGACCATCTGCGTCCGGCCGAAGGCGATCTGGGCCGCGCTTGCCGGACCGAACAGGGAGGCGACGAACGCCCCGACGACGACGATCCGCAGCGGAAGGACCGTGGTGGAGTACGCCGCCGTGTACACAAATCCGAGCGAGTTCCCCGGCAGGAAGAAAAAGACGATAAAGAGCGGGAGCGCCACGACGAGGGTCCACTTCGTCGCGGTCGCGTACGTCAGGCTCAGCGATGAGGAGTCTCGATTCCCCAGATAGCGCGCCGCCACGGGGAGGAAGATGTACCCGACCGAACTCAGGCCGATGCCGAGCAGCCGGGCGAGTGAGAGCGTGGCCGTGTAATACCCGACGTCTACTCGGTGGACGATCCCCAGGATCAGCGTGTCCGCCGAGCCGCTCACGCTGGTGAGGGCGCCAACGACCAGCAGCGGAAGGGCGAACACGAGCAGACGACGACCGTAGTCAGGATTCGACGGGCCGGGCGGAAGCAGTCGGGGAATCCGGTGGCGGAAGTAGAGAAGCAGCAACCCGACGACCGCGATATCGGCGGCCAAGTAGGCGCCGAGGGCGCCGACGAACTGTTGGCTCAACGAAAGGACACGCACAATGGAGAGCAGGAAGACGATGAACAGCGCGGGATTGAGCACCTGAACAAAGACCGCATTGGGGAGAGCGTCTTCGAACCCCTGAAAAATCGCGGCGATGAGCGTCGCGGGAACTCCCAGCGCCACGATCCCCGCGAAGAACTCGAGGGTGAGCGCGAGCTGAGGATCGTGGTAGGCCGGTCCAATGTACAGCGCGAGGAGGAAGAGTCCGACGCTGACCACCCCCGTCACCGGCAAGAGATACCGGAACGCGCTCCGAATGATGGCGCGTCGGTCTCCGGCGGCCGATACGAACGCGAGGTTCCGGGCGACCGCCTGAGGCAAGCCCAGAGTGGCCACGGCGGAGAGCAGTCCGACGATCGTCAGGCCCAAAGAGAACGTACCCCACGACGGGATCGTGAGCTTGCGAATGAGAATCACCCGCGAGACGAAGGAGAAACCGATGGAGCCCAAGGTGCCGAGGACCATCACCAGCGTGCCCCGTGTGACGGAGGTCAGCCCGTCGCGGGCCTTGTCGGAGCTCTCGGGCACTGTGGAGACCGATTCCTCGTGGGGTCCCGACCGTTAATACGTACCGTCGGTAGGGCGACCGGGCAGTAGTTATCCTCCGGTCACTCTCCGCCGGCCGTTGAGTCTGCCCGGACCATCCGGCCTCACGTGGGCCCTCGAGCTCCTGGTATTCGCGGGGGCGTTCCTTCCCGCGGGTGAACTGCTTCGACGACTCGCCGGTCGTTGGGTACCCCTGTTTCGCGACCTCGGGTGGGTCGAGCGCGTACTAGTGGACCTGTATCTCGGAGGGGGAGGGCTCTACGTGCTCGCCGCCGTGCCGCTCGGGCGCTTCAGTCTCCCCATGGTCGGAGCCTACCTGGCTGGAGCCCTAGCGGTCCTGCTCGTACTTCTCGTCCGAGGCCGGGGAGCGTCCACCCGATGGCTGCTGCGGGGGTTCCGATCGGGGATCGGCCTGGTACCCGGACTGCTCGTGGCCGCCGCTACCGCCGCCGTCTTCGGTGTCGAGGTGTTCGTCGCGGAGGGGATCCCGACTGGAAACAGCTTCGACACGAGCATTCTCACCGATTACGTGGCGCTCCTCCTCCTGCACCATCAGATTCCGGTCTCCCTCGTCCCGATCGCTCCCCAGCTCACTTCTTACCCCCAGGGCGCGACGGTGTGGCTGGCCGCCGCCCAGCTGACCTTCTCGTTGCCCCCGGCGCGGACCCCCCTGCTGGTCACGCCGCTCTTCCTCAGTCTGTCTCCCCTCGCGGGTTACGTCCTGGGACGGCGGCAGCTCGGTTCGCCCTGGGCGGGCGCCCTGATCGGCCTGACGTTCGCTCTGATCGGCTCCTGGACGCGCGTAATGGTCGCAACGAGTAACGATTTTGTTTTCTCGTTCCCCCTCGTCCTCTGGCTCCTCGCGCGGTCCGAAGTGTGGCGGGGCCCTGCGCCCCCCTCCTGGCCCACCGCGATGGCCTACGGCGCCCTCCTCGGGTACTCGGCGGCGCTGAATCCGGTCGGGGCGGAATGGCTGTTTCCCACGCTCGTCGTGCTCGGACTGCTCGCCGGCGGCTGGCGCTGGAGGTACCTCCGGTCGGCGGTGCCACGATGGGCGGGTGCGCTCGCGGCCGCCCTCCTGTTCGTTTCCCCGGCGCTATGGACCATCCTACGCGGCGGCGGGGCGCTCTTCTCCGCGTCGGGGAGCGTGGCCGTGCCCACCCCCCCGGGAACGCCCGGCATCTCCCCAGCGAACCTGGTGGGCTCGATCGACCCCTTTCTCTTCCGGACGCACGACCTGTGGCTCTCCCCGTTCCCGGCGCTGCGACTCGAGCTGGCGGGTCTGCTCGTCGTCGGGGCAGCGGTGCTGGTTCTTCCGGGCCTCTTCCGCCGGCTCGGGCCCAGCGGGCCGCCTTTCCGGCAGCTGGTCGGCGCGACGATCGCCCTCGCGATCGCGGTCCTGTTCGTCCAGGTGGGGTCGGCGCAGGGCGTCCGGGGGTTCAACGAGCTCGCGCTGATCAGCAGCGCGCCGGAGATCTCCGTCTATCTCTTCGCCATCTACACCGTCCTCGCTGCGCTTCCGCTCTATCTCCTCATGGCTTCCGTCCGGGCCAGAAACGAAGGCTTGGCCTCCCCGCCTGCCGTGGAGGCCCCGAGCCCCGCGGGATCGGCCCACCGTGGAACCTCTCCGCTCGTGGGAACGCGCGCGATGGGTATCGCCCTCACCGTCCTTCTCCTGGTCCCCGGGGTCGTCGTGACCGGGACGGATTTTCCGTCCTATCTGCAGGAATTGTACGGAAGCTACGGACGCGTCACCGCCGGGGACTTCGCCCTCTTCACGTGGGCCGGTCACGGATTGCCCGCCGGCGCCCGGGTATTGGTCGCACCCGGCAGCGCCGCCCAGTTCCTCCCGGGCTACGCCAATGTGGCCCTGGTGTATCCCGTACAGCCCATTGCGCTGAACGCGAGCTATGTCGACCTGGTCCGGGAGCTCGTCGGCGGATACCTCACCGCCTCCGGCGTCTCCGACCTGGCCTCGTTGACGATCCAATACATCGCCGTCACGGGCAACACCACCGACCTCTGGGCGCCGTTCTCGCCGACGCCCTTGCTCGCCGACGGGACCGCGTTCCCGCTGCTGTTCGAGAGCGGAGACGCCTACGTCTTCCAGGTGCGCGGATGAACGAGGGCGACCGCTCTACAGGAATTCGTCGAGGATCGATTCCTTGCCGACGAGCCCGGCCGGTTGCTTGACGGCCGGCCCGGCCTGGAGCACTTCCTCGAGATCTTCGTACGTCGGCCGGTCGGTCTTGTAGAACAGGCCCGTGGGCAGTTTGTCGCCCCACTCCTGCGCCCGCGCGAACGCCTGGTTGATGTCCGTCGGGTCGTGGCCGGCGCTGTCGAGCTTGTAGACCCGCTGCCGGAACCAGTCGAACGTGTTGAGCTTGTTGTACGTCACGCACGGAGAGAACGCGTCCACGAACGCGAAGCCCTGGTGCTGGATCGCGCCGGCGATCAGGTCGGCCATTTGCTTCACGTCGCCGGAGAAGCCCCGGGCCACGTACGTCGCGCCGCTGGCGATGGCGAGCGCGATCGGATTGAGCGGGTGCTCGATGACGCCGCTCGGGGTCGACTTGGTTTTCGCGCCCATCATCGTCGTGGGGGAGGCCTGACCGGTGGTGAGACCGTAGACCTCGTTGTCCATCGTCACGTAGGTGAGCTTGACGTTCCGGCGCATCGCGTGGACAAAGTGGCCCGCGCCGATGCCGAACCCGTCCCCGTCTCCCCCCGTGACGATGACGTTCAGCTCGTGGTTCGCCCAGCGGATCCCTTCGGCGACCGGCAGGGAGCGACCGTGGATCCCGTGAAACCCGTACGTGTTCAGGAAGTGAGGGAGGTTCGACGAGCAGCCGATGCCGGAAACCAGCACGATGTTGTACGGAGGGATCTTGAGCCGCTTGAGCGCCATTTCGATGGCGGCGATCACGCCGAAGTCGCCACAGCCGGGGCACCAGGTGGGCTTGATCTCCGACTTCCCGACGAGGACCGGAAGGGGTGTCGTTCCGGAGGCGGGTGCCGCGCTAGTGGCCATTGTTCAGCACCTCCAGCGCCTTCTGGGCGATCTCCATCGGGGTGAACGGTTCCCCGTCGTACTTTAGGAATCGGTTCGGGAGCGCGATGCCGGTCTCGGCGCGGATCAAGTGACCGAGCTGGCCGGAGAAGTTCGCCTCGACGAGCAGCGTCTTCTGGGCCTGCGAGAGCAACGGAACGAGCTGCGACGTGGCGAGCGGGTACACCTGAGGGATCCGGAGAAGATTCGTGGACACGCCCTTGACGCGAAGGAGGTTCGTCGCGTCGCGCACGGCTCCGATCGTCGACCCCCACGCCACGAACGTCAGGGGAGCGTCGGCGGGGCCGTCGAGCGCCGGCGCCGGCCCGGCGGCGCGGAGGCCCTCCAGCTTTCGCATCCGCTTGTCCATCATCTTCGTACGTTCGGCGACCCAGATCGGAATGCCCGACAGCACATCGGAGATCAGGCGCCCCCGTTCGTCGTGCTCATCGGACCCCGCCTTGAACTGGAGGCCGGGTTGCCCGGGCAACGCGCGCGGTGAAACGCCGGAGTCGGTGTAAGCATACCGCTTGTACTCGCTGCCGTTGGGCTGCACCTGGTAGAGTGAGGGGATAGGACCGGGGAACGGAAGCTCGTCCCGTTCCACCGTCATGATGCTCTCGGACAGGTGGAAGTCGCTCGCCACGATGATCGGGGTCTGCCAATCCTCGGCGAGCTGGAACGCCTTCACGGTCATTCGGAACGCCTCCCCCGCATCGGAGGGCGCCAGAATGGCCCGGGGGAACTCCCCCTGACCGGCACCGAGCATCATGTTGAGGTCCCCCTGCTCCGTCTTCGTGGGCAACCCCGTCGAAGGGCCGCTGCGCTGGGACTCGACGACCACGAGCGGGGTTTCGGTCATCCCCGCCATGCCGATGCCTTCGACCATGAGGGCGAACCCGCCCCCGCTCGTGGCGCACATCGAGCGCACGCCGGCGTAGGAGGCTCCGATCGCCATGTTGACGACCGCGATCTCGTCTTCGGCCTGTTTGACCACGATGCCGAGCTGGTGCGAGTGGGCGGCGAGCCAGTGAAGGATCGTCGAGGCCGGAGTCATGGGGTACTGCGCGAGGAACTTGCATCCCGCGGCGGCGGCGCCCAATGCGATCGCTTGATTCCCGGTCATGAGGAGCTTCGGCTCCCCGACGGGCTTGACGGCGTGGTCGTTGGCGCCGGAATGTGCTTCCGCGAACTGGTAGCCGGCGCCGGCCGCGCCGATGTTCCAGTCCGCGATGTCGCCTTTCTTGCGGCCGAAGGAGTCGGCGAGGGCTTTTTGCAGGACGGGGAACGGGATCCCGGCGAGGAACGCCGTGGCGCCCATGCCAGCGGCGTTCTGGAGGATCGACTGGTTCGAGTACTTCCGGGCGATCTCCAGCGTAGGGACGGCGAGCTTCTTGGTCCCGACGGGGAGCTCCCCGTCGGCGAGGTCGAATTTCTCGGGGTCGTAGACGACAGTGCTGCCCGCGTTCATCGACGCGAAGTGGATCTGAGCCGTCTCCTTGTTGAGCGCGAGGAGCACGTCGCAGTTGTCGCCCTGGGAGTGGATCGGGTCGGACGATGCCCGCGCCTGGAACCAAACGTGTCCCCCTCGGATCACGGACTGGTACGCGTTCAGGCCGAAGACGTGGAGGCCCAGGCGCGAGAGGGATTTACCGAGTACCTCGCCCACGGAGGCGATGCCGTCCCCCGCGGCGCCTCCCGTACGGACCGAGATCTCGGGCATAGAGGGCCGATTAGATGGTGGAACCTACATAGCCGTTCGGGGTCGTCCCCGTGACCATGCGGCGTTTCAGGCGCGACCGAGCAACTTCGAACCGTTCGGGAGGCGCGAGCCCCTCCTCGTGACGCGCTCGGTTCGAGTGCTGCTGTTCGCCACCGCCCGCGAGGCGGTGGGAGCCGCGTCCGTCGATTGGGAGGTTCCTGCGAGCGGATCGACGGTGAGAGCCCTCCTCGCCGGTCTGGTCGAGGAGCACCCTCAGCTCGAGCCGATACTCAAAGGGTCGCGGCTGGCCTGCAATGGGGTGTACGTGCGGGGCCGGCGCGCCCGGATCGGGCCCGGGGACGAGATCGCCATTCACCCGCCGTACAGCGGGGGATGAGCCGGTGTCCTGCGAGATCACGTCGCGACCGCTGACCATCGCTCGCGTGGCGCGCCAGCTCGAGGACGATGCGAGCGGTGCGGTGGTGCTCTTCGTGGGTCGCGTGCGTCCGGACACTTCGAGGGGCCGTCGGGTCTCCGCGCTCGACTACGAGGCCGATCGGGCCATGGCGCTGACCCGACTCCGAGCGCTCGAGCGCCGGGCGCGTCAGCGGTTCGGCGCGCGCCGCGTGCACCTGGTGCATCGCATCGGCCGGCTCCGCGTGGGCGCCGCGTCGGTCATCGTCGGCGTCGCGGCGCCCCACCGGTCGGCGGCCTTTGGGGCCGCCCGCTTCCTGATCGAGGAGCTGAAGCGGGACGTGCCGATCTGGAAGTCCGACCGGTGGGCCCGAGCACCAACCGGGCGTCGACGGCGAAGGCGCCCTTCCCCGTCGGTAGGACGATCACCGGGTTGAGGTCCAGCTCCTGGACTTGGGGGAGGTCCAGCGCGAGCTGCGCCACTCTCCCTAGTACAGTGGACAAGGCCGGGAGATCGCTGGGGCGCTCGCCGCGGACCCCCTGCAGGAGCGGAAACGCCCGGACCGACGCCACCATCTCCTCGGCCTCGGTCTGGTCGAACGGGGCGAGCCGGAAGGTGACGTCCTGCAGCACCTCCACATAGATTCCCCCCAGACCGAAGGCGATGACCGGCCCAAACCGGGGGTCGCGCTGGAGCCCGACGAGGACCTCCTTGCCGCCGGTGATCATCTTCTCGACCTCAAAGCCCTCGATCCGGGCCTTCGGAAGATGCAAGGTCACCGCGTCCCGGACCTCTTTCCAGGCCGTCCGCAAGTCCGACTCGTCCGAGATCCCCACGCGGACTCCGCCGACGTCGGTCTTGTGCGAGATGTCCGGCGACGCCACTTTCAGCACAACCGGGTACCCGACGCGATCGGCGAATCGGACGGCTTCTTCCAGGGTCTGCGCGAGACGGGCCGGGGCGAACGGGACACCATATGCCGCGAGCAGCGCCCGCGCAGAGAATTCGGGCAGCACGGTCGATTCGGCCCGGGGGACCCCCGCCAGCAACCGGTCGATGGCCGCCCGGTCGACCGGGTAGGGATGGAAGGGCCGCGGGGTCCGGTCGTGTCGCCGTTCGTAATGCGCGAGGCTCGCGAGGGCGGCGACCGCCTCCTCAGGAAAGGTAAACGAGGGGACTCCATGGTCTTCGAGCGTGCGGACCTCCTGGGTCAGGTCCACGAGACCGAACACGCAGGCAACGACCGGCTTCTTGAGCCGCCCTCGAGAGGTCAGGATCGCCTGGGCGAGCGCCGGGCCCTGGAGCTCCCCTACCGGGGTGGCAATGACCAGGCTGCCGTCGATGTCCGTCACATCGAGCAGCTCCTTGAGGGCGCCCCCGAATTGACGAATCGATGCGTCGGCCGTGGTATCGACGGGGTTCCCGACCGCGGCGGAGGGAGATAGGAGGGAACGGAGCCGAGCTTGGGTCCGTTCGGGGAGCGTGGGAAGAGACAGCCCCCCCCGTGCACAGGCATCGGCCGCGACGATCCCCGGGCCCCCCGAGTTCGTCAGGATGGCCAGCCGGGACCCGTCGAGACGGGCTCCGGTGGCGAAGACCTTCGCCTCCCGGAAGAGCTCCCCGATCGTGTCGGCCCGCAGGACCCCCGCCTGCTCGAACAACGCAGTGTACAGCCGGTCCTGGGCGGCATGGGCCAGAGAGCCGGTGTGACTGCGGGCGGCCCGTTCGCCTTCCGGGGAACGACCGCTCTTGATCACGAGGATGGGCTTCCGGGGGGAGACCTCGCGGGCGGCGTCGAGGAATCGCCGCTCGTTCGCGAGGCTCTCGATGTAGAGCAAGATCACCTGCGTGTGATCGTCGGTGGCGAGCGAGCGAAGGATATCGCTCTCCTCCACCCCGGCCCGGTTTCCCACGGAGACGAACCGAGAGAACCCGATCCGCTCCGAGATCCCATATCGAAGAATGCCCGCGCACAGCGCCCCGCTCTGGGAGACGAAGGCGATGTTCCCCCTCGGCGGAAGGTCCTCCGAGAACGTCGCGTTCAAGCTCACCTCCGGCGCGGTGTTGATCACGCCAAAGCAGTTCGGTCCCACGACGGACATCCCGAACCTCTTCGCCGTGGCGACCAGCTCCTCCTCCCGACCGATGCCCACCCCGCCGATCTCACTGAATCCGGCGGAGATCACGACGGCCCCCCGCGTGCCGGACTCTCCCAGCTCCGTCATCACGCCGGTGACGAGCGGGGCCGGCACGATCACGACGGCGAGCTCGGGCGGTTCCGGCAGGTCGCCGACCGACGGATAGCACCGGACACCGGAGACACTTTTCCAGGACGGGTTGACCGGATACACGACTCCGCGGTATCCGGCCTGAAGGATGTTGCGGAACAGCATCCCGCCAACGGAGGTCGGATGGTTCGACGCCCCGATCACCGCGACGGACGCGGGGGCGAATATCTCGCGGAGCGGGGTCGCATCGGGCGTAGGAGGTCCTCCTCTGGGTCGGACGGCGGACCGACCCGGGGGCGGGTTAAATACGCTCGGTCAGGTTGCGGGCCGCTGCGATGCCGACCGAGCCCTCGGGACACGAGCCTTCCGCACCTCCCGCCGGGGCCCCCCCCGTACGTCGACCGGGCGCCGGACTTCTCCAACGGATGGGGAAGGGGGCGCTCCAACACGTCGTGGCGATTGGGTCGGGCAAGGGCGGCGTGGGGAAGTCCTCGGTGACCGCCCTCCTCGCCTCCGGCCTCCGTCGCCGGGGGTTGAGCGTGGGGGTTCTCGATGCCGATGTCACCGGCCCCTCTATCCCGAAGCTGTTCGGGTTGTCGGGGGGACTCGTCGATTCCGGCGAAGGGATCGAACCGGCCCAGACGTCCGATGGAATCTCCGTTGTCTCTTCCCAGTTCATGGTCGAGGACGAAAAAACTCCCGTCATCTGGCGCGGCCCACTCGTGACCCGCCTGATCCTTCAGTTCTTCGGAGGGGTGAATTGGGGGAGCCTCGATTACCTGTTGATCGATATGCCCCCCGGCACGAGCGACGTGCCGTTGACCGTCTTCCAGGCGATCCCGCTCGACGGGATGGTCTTCGTGTTCACACCGCAGGAACTCGCGGCGCTCATCGTCCGGAAGGCGATGAACATGGCCCGGGAGCTCCACGTGCCCCTCCTCGGCGTCGTCGAGAATCTCTCGTACCTCGAGTGCCCCCACTGCCACGAACGCATCGAGCCGTTCGGACCGAGCGCCGTCGCGGGCGTCGCCACCGAGTACGGCATCCCGTTGCTCGCCCGCCTTCCGATCCACCCGAAGGTGTCGACGCTCGGCGACGCCGGCCAGATCAGCGCGTTCTCGAGCCCCGAGGTCGAGTCGATGACGCAGGCCTTCCTCGACGCAGTGGAGTCGGCGAAGACAGAGTCCCCTACGGTGCTGTGATGGGTGGACGGAGCTCGCCGAGCGAGACGGTCTCTACCGGCAGCTGACGCTTCCGGAGCGCCTCGGCGAGGCCGGTCACGTGCGCGTCCCCCACGACGACCGCGATCTGGTGGATTCCCCGCCGCCACAGTTCCTCGAGCCGGCCGGCCATGTGGTCGTTCCGTTCGTCGATCAGCACCCGAGCCACCGAGGGGAAGGCGTTTCGTATCTCGTCCGTGTACTCGGTCGGCGCCTCGGTGTAGTGGTCGAGCTCTCGCTTCACCGTCCGCGCGGGGATCACCAGACCGAGAATGGCCCCCGCGATGAGCCGGATCCGCTCCGACGGAGAGAGGGAAGCCAACAGGCGACGGACGGTGAGCGCGAAGGGATCGTCGATGAGAAAGATTGGCAGCTGGCGTTCGCGGGCGAACCGGGCCGCGGCCCTCATCTCGCCGCCGGCCCCTTGCCCGAGCTGGGCCCCGAGCCGACGCTGGAGAATACCCCACAGGCGGATCAACGGAGGGACCGAGGGACGATGGGCCGGGGTCACGCCGGACGGCTCCTCGAGGACGCCGGCCCGTTCGGGGTCGAGCTCCAGCGCGACGGCTTGAAGGGGAAAGGCCGCAAGGCGTTCCCGGATCGGGGCCGATAGGTCGACCACGTGGGCCGACCCGAGGAGCAGGATCCGCCCGGGCTCGCTCGGCGAGAAGACCGGGCCTGAAGTGGACGACCACATGGATTCGGCGCAGCTCCGGCGACCCCATAGGCTGTTCTCCATGGGAAAAGGTCATACCTGCCGCCGATGCACCGCGGACCGATGGCCTGGACGATATTCCAACTCCCCAACGACCGGCGCGCCCAGCTCGACGAGGCGCTCCGCGACGAGGTCGTGGCCCGGCAGAGCCACAAGCTCCGGGACGCCGCCACGCTGGGCGGGCCGTCGGGTCATCTCTTCATCCTGATCGACGGGTCGGTCGAGGCCGTCGCCAGGGCCGAGACGCTCCTCCAGGAGATCGGCACCAAGCTTCCCGCAAAGGAAGGCGAAGCTCTTCGGACCCGGCTTCAGGAAGAGGACGAGGCTGCCTCAGTGGGCATGGGCCTCTTCTTCACGGAGTGAACGGCGCTCACTCGCTATCGTCGATCGGTTCCGTGGTCTCTTCGTCGGCGCCGCCGCTGAAGATCCGCTCGACGGCCTCGTAGAGGACGTTCAGCCCCTTCTGCTCCGTCGCCGACGTGGGGACGAGCGCGGTCTGGGGGGCCATGGTCTCCATCGCCCGGAACAGTTCCGTCGACAGCTGAACATCGGGCGTGGGAAGTTCCTGACCCACCGCTTCGTAGAGCGTCATCGGGTTATCGCCCCAGCTGAGGATCTCCTCGAGCTGCCCGGGGGTGAGCACATCGGACTTGGTCAGCAGGTTCAGCATCGGGAGGCGGAACCGGAACTCGACGGTGGCGGAAAGCATCCGCAGCGACACGAACCCCGACGCCTTGCGCGCGAGCGCCGGGTCGAAGAGGAACGCGATCAAGGACCGATCCCCACTGAGAGCGTCCACGATCGCTTTGGAGGATTCCCGGAAGGCGAAGAGCTCGAACTGCCCCGGAGTATCGACGAGGATGTACTGCGCCCGATAGCCGTCCAGCGACTGCTTCACCTCGAAGATCTTGAGCGCGATCATGTCGGCGGCGGCGACCTGGGCTCCGTTGGGTCCGAGCCCGTACTCCTGCATCACCTGGGGCAACCGGACCCAGTCGCGGATGTCCACGTCGGGCTCGAAACTGCCGGCCTCGCTCCCCGGGTCCAAGTTCACGGTGACCACGTCGATGCTTTGCGTGTCGAGCCAGCCTTGGAAGGCCTGCACCAACGACGTCTTGCCGGCCCCCGCGGTGCCGGTGAAGTAGATCGTTCCCGGTTCTTCCATCGGTTCACCGGGGCGTCGGCCCGCCGGACTTCCGGACCTCGTCGGCGAGGAGGCGCAGGAGTTTCGTCTTCGTGACCCCGGAGCGCTTCGTCACCTTCACGCGACCCACCTCGGCGGACCCCCGCCGGGGATAGCCGCGGTCGGGCTCGGCCACCGCTTGAAATCCGAGCGACTTCGCCGCGGCGACGATCTGCTCCACCGTGGCCGAGCTGGGCGCATGGGCCGCAGCGACCCGACGGCCGTCGGCGCGAGAACCGTCCTTGAGGAGGTAGGCCGGGTACACGTAGATGTGGTCCGGCATCGCCGCGCGACCGGCCCGCTCAGGCCGGGGTCGCGGCCTTGGCGACCCGGATCCCGTTGAGCACGCCGTCCTGACCGGGCCGGGAGCGGACTTCCACGAGACCGAGGTCGGTCTCGACCACCGCACCGCGAGTGATGATGTTCCGTTGGACGTAGTTGGGATTCGCCTTGTTCTCCCGGACCGTGAGGACCTTCGCGACCTGCATTTTCTTGGTCGCGGGGTCGTACACGTTGATCGCATAGGCGGTCATCACGCGGAGCTTCCGGTTCGCGCCGCGTACGCGATATTTCTTGACGTATCCACTGCCGATGGTGGCGAACTGGAACTCTCGGGCGATCTCGAAGCGGCGCTTCTTCCGGAACGGACGGAGGCGGCCACCCGTCGGCTTGCGTCGTGAACGGCCTTGCCAAAGTCCCATTTGCTCTCAGAAGAGGGAGGGCGCTTCGAGCCGGGTGCGATATTTAGCCGTTACCTCGAACGGCGGCGCGCTCGTCGGTCCGTCCCTAGTTCCCGATGGTGAGGACCGTCTTGATGCCCTCGGGGCGGGCCCCAAGAAGCACCGAGCCGTAATCGGTCCACGGCCGGCGGTGGCTGATCAGCTGCTCCGCGACGGTGCCCCACCGGCGGCGGAAGTCCGTCAGATGGCGCAGCCCGGCTTCGAAGTACCTTCGGTTGGCGTTGACAGACCCCACGATCGCTTGGTTCTGCAGGACCAGCCTCCGCAGGATCTCTCCGCCGGGTACCGACAGCATCGGTCCCCCTCCGTAGGGGATTCCGGTCACGACGAGCACGCCATTCGTGCCGAGGCGGGAAGTCAGGTCGAAGTCCAAGACGGCCGAGCCCGTCGCATCGAACACCAGGTCAAATCGCTGCTCCCCCAAAACGGACAGACCGGCGGACACGTTGAAGTGGTGAGCGCCGATCGTCGACAGCCGAGTGGCGGCCGGGGTCTTGTCTCCATGCCGGTCGACGGCCGTCACCTCGAATTCTTCACTCGCGAGCACGAGGGCGGCGAGCATCCCGATCGCGCCCGTTCCGGCGACCAACGCTTTGCGGGGCCGATTCGGGGCCTTCCCCGGGGCGATCTCCATCCGGTCGAGGACCCGAGTCCCTTGCGTCACGGCTTTCTCGACGACGCTGAGGGGCTCCAGCAGCACCGCGCTCAACCGGTGCGGTCGCGGAACCCGGACCAAGTACTCGGGTCGCTCGACGTAGTACTCGGACAAGTACCCGTCCCGCCCCTTGATGCCGCGCTCGGTGAAGAACCCCGTCTCGCAGAAATCCGACCGTTGGGTCCGGCAGAATCGGCAGACGCCACACCCTCTGCGCACCGTCGCGACGACGTCGTCCCCTACGTGGAACCCGCGCGCCTCGGCCCCGACCTCGATGACCTTTCCCAAGTTTTCGTGGCCGAGGACCAGGTCGGTTCGGCCCTCGGGCGGAGTGCCATATTTCCCGGCGACGATATCTCGATCGGTGCCACAGAGCCCGCACTCGGTCACGCGGACCTTCACCTCGTCCCGTCCGGGCGCGGGCTCGGCTGTCTCGCCCAAGCGGACCCCGGCCTTCGGAGGGGTCACGAGCAGCGCGCGCACGGATCACCTACAAGAACGGACGCAACAGCGGCTCCGCTCGGAGGAGGGCCGCGTCGACCCGAGCTTGCTCTTCCGCTGTGAGAGGACCGTACGGTTCCCGGTAGCCGGCCCCGACCTGTCGAAGCCGTTGAGCGAGGTACTTCACCACGGAGGGGAACGGACCGGCCTCCATCGCGAGGAGCAGCGCCTTGAGCGGAACCTCCAGCTCGCCGACCCTCTTCGCATCGCCTCTCCGGGCCGCGGCGACCAACTCCACCCCCAATCGAGGAACGACATTTGCCGAACCCATGACCGCGCCGACCGCGCCGGCGGCGATCGACGACGCGGCGAGCCCATCGTCCCCCGGGAACACCGCGAATCCGTCGGGCGCGCCGCGGAGGAATCCGGTCACCGAATCGAGCGATCCGGAGGTGTCCTTGATCCCGGCGAGCACCTTCTCGCGAGCCAACTCGTGGACGAGCGCGGGGGAGACCGCGTACCCGACGTGCGCCGGGATGTTGTAGCAGAGCACCGGAATGCCGACGGCCTTCTGGATCGCCCGGAAGTAGTGCTTGATGGACGCCTCGGTGGGAGAAAGGTAGTACGGTGGAACCGCGACCACCGCGGCGGCTCCCGCTTCCTCGGCCTGCACAGCGTTGGCCACGGCCTGGGCCGTCGACGGAGCGCCACAGCCCACCCAGCCGTCGGTGCGCCACCCCAGACTCTCGATGACCGCTTCCACCAGCGCGGGCCGCTCCTGGGGCGTCACCAGGGGAAACTCCCCGAGCGTGCCGAGCAAGAAGATATGGTCCACATGCGCGTCGCAGAGCTGGCGCGTGAAGCGCGCGTTCAGGCCGGCATCGATCTTCTCGTTCTCCCCGAAGATCGTCGGAACGGGCACCGAGAGGCCGTCGAGCGCCACGGTTCGCCAGCGGGGGGTCGTGGATTAACTGTTTCTGCGGGACGACATTCAACGACGGAACCCAGATACGGTGGGCCCGCCCTGTACTCTTCCATGGACCCGAAGGTCCTTGGCATCGATGAGGCGGGCCGCGGAAGCGTCCTCGGCCCGCTGGTCGTCGGGGGGTTCCTCACCGAACGGAGCCGGCTCGATGAGCTCTCCGCGCTCGGTGTCCGGGACTCCAAGCTCCTCTCGCCCGAACGTCGGGAGCGCCTGTTCGATGCCCTCCAGGGCCTGGGTGAGCGGATCGCGATCCTCATTCCTCCCTCGCAGGTCGATGCGGCGGTGGCCCGGGGGGAGCTGAACCTGCTCGAGGCGCGCGTCTTCGCCCGACTGCTCACGATGACAGACGCCCACGAGGTCTACGTGGACGCCTGCGATGTTCGGGCGGAGCGGTTCGGCCGTCGAGTGAAGTCCCTCGCTCGCAGCCGGGCCCGCGTCGTCTCCGCCCACCACGCCGACCGGGACCTGCCGATCGTTTCCGCCGCATCGATCGTCGCAAAGGTCTGTCGCGACCGGGCGGTGGGCCGTCTCCGCCGCCGGCTGGAGTCGGATTTCGGCAGCGGCTACCCGTCCGACGCGAAGACGCAGCTCTTCGTGAAGGACCACCTCTCCTCGACGGTTGAGCGGGTGGCGTGGTTGCGGTACTCGTGGGCGACGATTGCAAGGCTTAAGCCACGGCCCCGACTCCGAACGCTCGATACCGTATGGCCGTGATCGAGGAAACCCTCGCCTCCCTGGTGGACCGTTTCAACCGGCGCGCGGCCCAGAACCCGGCGGTGAAAACCGAGCTCGCGGGCCTCCAGCGGAGCATCGCGATCCACTTTTCCGACGCGGACCACTACATGCTCGAGCTGAGGGACGGGGCGTTGTCCGGCCTCCGCACCGGGAACTCGGCCACGGCGGACCTCACGATCCGCACCGACACGGCCACGTTCTTGGGTCTGGTCCAGAAGGAGATTGGCCCGATGAAGGCCCTCGTCACACGCAAGCTCCAGATCGACGGTACTATCGAGGACAAGCTGCTCTTCCGGAAACTCCTCTAACGCCCCCCGGAAGCCCCTATGTCTCCGACCCCGATCCCCCGCCCCGAGTGGACGGCGGTTCCCGGACTCCCCCCTCTCACCGAACGGGAAGGGGTGGCCCTCGCGGAAGGTCTCCCGGTCACACCCTACTCCGCCATCGCCTGCGCGGGTCTGCGCGCCGGACTCGACCGCGCCTTCGTGTCGGGGCCCCTCGAAGCTCCGAACGCGGTCATCGTGCAGCACGCGGGAACCCCTGGCGAGCCCGAATTCGTTGGCGGCGATCCCGAGGCCGGGTGGTCGCTGCTCTCGAGGATCCCCGGATGGTTCTGTCTCAGTGGATCGACCGAAGCCATGACCCGCTTCGCCCAGATCTTCGCGCGCGAGGTCCCGCTTCCGTTCCGCTGGCTGGGCGATCTGTTCTATACGTTGGAGCGGCCGCCCGACCCCCATCCGCACCCGGCGGTGCGACTGCTGAATCCGGCTGACATCCCGTTGATGGAGGGCACCGGTCGGGAGTTCTGGGTCGGCGGATACCGAACGTATGAGGATCTGTTGAACGACCGCGCCGCGGCGGCCGGGATCATGGGAGGCCAGATCGTCGCGGTGTCAGTGTCCAACTACTCCAACCGGCGGTACGCCGACATCGGCGTCCGCACGCTCGAACCGTATCGAGGCCAGGGTCTCTCTACCGCGGCCACGAGTTTGGTCGCTCGGGAGGTACAGGCCCGGGGGCTGATACCGGTCTGGAGCACGGGCAGCGACAACTTCGCCTCGCAGCGGGTGGCGACCAAGATCGGGTTTCTTCCCTACGGTCGGGGCGAGTACCTCGTCTTCGACGGGCTGAAGGAGACCGGGGGGTACCGGCCGGTCTAGGGGAGGAAGACGCACGCCGCGATGCAGACCCCGTAGTGGTCCATCGGGATCGAGAGCTCTTCGGTGCGGTAGCGGATCCGCTTCAGCTCGACCCCGCGGAAGTGGGCGATCTCTTCCATCCTCCACTTGAGGAACTCCTTGAGCGCCTTCTGGGTTCCGTTGAGATGGCCCTCGGCGACGTAGCCGCCTTCCCCGTCCGTCCGGAACCCGTACGCGATCCCCGCGCTCACGACCTCCCCTTCGCCGCCGCCTTGCCGGGCCAGCACGGCGTGCGTGATCGCGCCGCGAGGCAACCGCAACCGGTCGATCTGCCGGATCCCGATCGGGAGGACCGACGAGACGGAGACGAGGTTCTGCTCTCCGATGCCCGCCTGCAGCAAACCCAGGTCGAAGGCGTTGAGCTCGCTCACCTTGTTGATCCCCTTGCCGCTGGTCACGAAGAAACGGGTCGGGATCGGCACGAGGGAGATTCCCGGAGGCGTCGGGGGGGCGCGCGGCACGCCCGGCAGGATTCCCGACGCGACTTAAGTTTTGAGCGGCGCCTAGACCATGATCGCGTGGCGCCGGCGCATGGACTCTTCGCTCTCGCCCCGGGCCCGCATGATGGCGCTGACCAGCGCGTCGGTGAATTGAAGGCTCGCCGATTCGAACAGGGTGCCGAGCGGCGCCAGCTCGGGCCGGTCCGGGTCGTCGGGGAACTCGAGGGGGATCGAGAGGTTCGCCGCGTGGGCCAGCTTCGAGGTCGAGCGGCCGGTGAGGACGACCAGCTGGGCCCCCTCGCGCCGGACGATGTTCGCGGTCTGAATGCTGGACTGACTCTCGCCCCGACCCGAGAGGATGAAGACCGCGTCCCCTGAGCGCACGATCGGCGTCGTGCTCTCACCGATCACGAAGGCCGCCAGACCCACCTGGACGAGCCGCATCGCGAAGGCCCGTCCGATGATCCCGCTGCGTCCCGCGCCGTAGACGAAGATCTCCGGCGCCTTGAGCAGGAGATCGACGGCCTGCTGGATCCGCTCGGCCGGTATCTGCGCCAGCGCTTCGGCGACGCGTCGAGCGATGTAGAGCTGTGCCCGTGCGAAGGCGGAGTCGTCGGGCCGGCTAGCGACGTCCATGGCTCCTCTTCGAGGGAGGCCGGGACGATTGCGACGGCGGGCGGTGCGGGGGCTTCGCGCGGGGCTTCGTCCCCCGCTTCGGAGGGGGTCGGCCCGGGGGTCGAGCGCCCTTGGTGGGGGGCACGACCTTAGGCGGGACTGGGGGGGCCTTGGGAGCAGGCGGGGCGTGCTTCTTCGTCCACCGGCGGGTCAGCGCGCGCTCGTAGAGCAGCTTGAGGTACATGCCGTCGTGCTCGAGCAACGGCGAACTCGAGATGACGGTCACGTCGTACTCCCGGTCGGCCAAGATCTCCGCCAGAGTGTCGAACCGGATCGCCCCTCGTTTGATCGGCGTGAGCCGGAACTCGGTGGGTCCGTAGAACTCGACTCCTGAGAAGTTCAGATAGAGATCCCCATGGCTGGCCTCGACGAACTGATCGACGAGCGCCTTCAGCTGCACGGCGTCGTCGAACCTAGTGCGCTCGCGGGCCGCGAGGTGAGGCAGGTTGAGGACCGGCACGATGCCCCGGATCTGGTGGGAGAGCTCGAGGATCTCCTCTCGGGAGCCGAAGACGTCGGGATGGCCGCTCGGCTCGACGGCCAAGTGCACGCCCCCGCTGGTCGTCTTCTGGAGCCACGTCTCGAGCTCCCTCGCGACCTGGGCCAGCTCGTGGATGCTGTCGGCCCGGGACCCCCCGCCATAGAATCCCAGATGAGTGACATCGAGTCCGGCGCCCAGGCCGGACGCCAACAGCCCCGCCCACTGGATCTGACGAATGCTGCGGTCCCGGGCCTCGTCGCTACCAAAGAAGTCGACATAGTACGGCGCATGCAGCGTCAGCTTCACGTCGAGGGCGCGCGCGAGCGCGCGGGTCTGGGCGAGGTCGGCGAAATCTTTCGCGAGGCTCCACGTGAGCCCGGTGACGTTCTGTCGACGCTTGAGCGGGGTGCGCAGTGCGGCCGAATCCGCCGCGGCCCGCTGGGTCTCGCCGACCTCGACCAGGAGTTGCGTGGGGACCTCGAACGGGAGCTTGCCGACTTCCTCCTCGAGGACGATGCGCGTGAGCGGATTGACTTTGATGAATTGCACTTCCATGGCCGTCAGTCCGAGATGGTGAACGTCCGAGATGCCGTCGCGCAACGTTCTCCCCTTACAGGAGAGCGGGATGCCGGCCGGTCCGAAACGGATCACAACTGACCAAATCCGAAAATCAGGGGAGGACCCCGTAGAATGCGGGTCTATTTAGGGCGAGCCCCCGCCGGCGACAGACCGACAAAAATGCACTCCGGACCGTCTTCGAGCCGATCCCCGTTCGGCCCTCGTCGCAGGCGCTGGAGCACCTGGCCGCGGCCCGGTCCCACGGGGGCGAGCAGGACTCCCAGGCTCCCCAGTTGGGCGGTCCATTCCGGGAAGATCATCGGAGTCGCGAAGGAGACGAGGATCCGGTTATACGGCGCGTCGAGCGGCCATCCGGCGCGCGCGTCGGAGACGTGAATCGCCACATCCTCCCCGTACCCCAGCTCCGCGAGCCGGAGCTTGGACCCCTCGGCGAGCCGCGACTCGACCTCGACGCCGACGACCCGGCCCCCGGGCCGCACGAGCTCCGCGAGGAGGGCCGCGAGGTACCCCGACCCGGAGCCCAGCTCCAGGACGCGAAGTCCGGGAACGAGCTCGGCCCACTCGAGCATGAGGGCGATCATGTGGGGAGCCGAGATCGTGGACCCGGCGAATCCCAGGGGCAAGGGGGTGTCGTCGTACGCTTCGCTCGCGAGCTCGGCGGGCACGAACCGATGACGAGCGACTCGCAGCATCGCGTCGGCGACTCTCGGGGAGAGCGGTCGGAGCGCGTCCACCATTTCCCGAGCGCGTTCCTCCCATGGCGCGGCCGCGTCCGCTCGGCCGTTCACGGCCCCTCGGACTCCGCTCCGGGATGGAATCCGAAACCGAGCAGGTAGAGCTCCGAGGATTGTTCTCGCGAGGCCGGCGGCTTGGTGCGTTGCCATCGGTCGAAGGCGGGGCGCATCCGAGCTTCGGCCTCGCTGAGGAGGTCTCCGTCGAAGACCTTCGCCACCCAGCGGCCTCCCGGTTTCAACACGCGCTGGGCGAGCGTCCAAGCGTCCAGCACGAGGGCCACGCTGCGGGCATGGTCCGTCGCGTACGCGCCGCTGATCCGTGGGGACATGTCCGACAGCACAACGTCGAACAGGTCGGGTCCCAGACGCGACGCGAGGTCCGGAGCGCCGACCAGGCTCCGGATGACCTCGACGCGTGGGATCGGCTCGACGAGCCGAGGGTCGACCGCGACGACTTGCCCGCGAGGGCCGACGCGTTCCGATGCCACCAACGACCAGCCTCCGGGCGCGGCCCCGAGGTCGAGCACACGATTCCCCGTCCGGAAGATCGGAAAACGGTCAGCGAGGTAGGTGAGCTTGAAGGCCGCTCGGGACCGGAGTCCCTCGGCCTGAGCCGCCCGGTAGTACCGGTCGTTCCGGCGTTCCACAACGAACCGGCGACCCATGGGGGCCGGGGAACCGGTCGGCCGAGTTAAAGGGACCCTCCGAGGGCGTGATTCAGCGCCTCGCTACGAGGAAGAGGATACCGGCGATTAAGCCGAAAATTCCGGCCAGTGCCTCGAACAAGTGAAGGCCCAGAACATACCAGGTCCCGACCGACAGCACCACCAAGATGACGCCACCGGCGAGGGTGAAATCGCCCTGCCGACGAGCGGCGAGCGCCGCGAAGAACACGAACAACAACCCGAGCACGCCGTCGAGGATGAGCCGACTCGTCGTGTTGACGATAAACTCCGACGAAAACCCGTTGATGACGAGGGAGACGACGCCCCCGATGAAGATGAACAAGGCCCCGAGGAAGAGGATGATCCCTGCGAATACACCAAACAGGAAGCCCAAGCGGTCCGGTTCCATCCCCACTCCTCCGGGAGGAGGTGGGGAGCCGAAACGGCGCTTAGGCGTTTCGGCGGGGGGGGCAACGGGAGACCTTCGACGGTTCAATCCCGGCCGACTACCCAGACGTGCGAGAATGTGTTCAACGCGGACCCGGCACGCACCCACAAGGGGACCATCGCTTCGAGCCAACGGGCGCCTTCGATTCCCCCAACGTCCAGTGTACCGGACCAGCCGAACGACTTCACGATCTCCGTCACTCGCTGCTTCGCCGCCGCGTCGTTGCCGGCGATCAAGAGTTCGAGGTGTTTCTGTCCCTTCACATGGGGGTCCACCATCTGTCCGTTTCCGACGGTGTTGAACGCCTTGACGACCTTCGCCGAGGGCGCGGCCCGTTGCACGCGCTCTCCCAGAGAGTCGGTGGTCCCGAAGAGCAGTGACGGGGGCATGCCCTTCGAAAAGTCGAGCGGATTGGTCACGTCGATCAGCACCTTGCCGGAGAAATGGGGCGTTCCGGCCAGCTCCACCGCGGCGACCGCGGCCTCACCCTGGATCGCGAGCACTACGAGCTCCCCGTCTCGGGCCGCGTCGGTAAAGGACCCGACCTGGACCTTCCCCTTGAGCCCCGCCGCCCATTGGACCAGGTCCGGTTTCTTCGGCGTCCGGGTTCCGATGACCACCTCGTGACCGCGGCTCACGAACCCTCCGGCCAGCCTTCGTCCGACTTCGCCGCTTCCGAGAACCCCCACCTTCATCGCTCGACGCCTCGCGTCGAGGGGGGCGGTCGGGGGTATCAACCGTTTCGAACCCGGAGGTTACCGTTCCGTGACGACGATGGGGCCGTCCGAATTTGAATCGGAGTCTCTAGCACCCCAAGCTAGAAGGATGGTCCAAGCTACCCCACGGCCCCACGAGGTTCCGGGCGGCGCCGACCGACCCGGGGGGGATAACCATTGTCCCCGCGATGGGGGTTTAGCGCGTCGGTGAGTGCAACAGGAACCAGGTCGCGAGCCCGACCGCCGCGATGATCAGGGTGTTGAGCAGGGCGAGCCAGAAGAACGACCGGATCTCCGAGCGCCCTTCGGGACGACCCATCTCGGCGGGGGGAGTGCTCCCACCCGGCGTCGGCGTGTAAGGCCACGCGAAGGGGGATTTGTCGGCCATCGCCGGTCCGTTCCTCCCGCGTCGAACAGGTCGGCCGGTTCTTATTCCCTGCGTTGGGTCGAACCGGGCCGCCGGCGCTTAGCCGGCGAACCAGGGGATCCGGCTGGCGGGGCCGGTCGGGTTCGCGACGATCGAGTGGAGGTTTCCCGCGATGTTCCCGGGCGCGAAGGTGTCCCGGAGGGCCAGATGATAGAGGATGAACAGGGCGTCCTCGTCGCTCTGGACCCCGAGCGACCGCGGCACGTCGATGTGGTATTCGTCCCGCAGGGTTCCCAGGAGCGCGCTGAAGTCGACGTCGCCGTGACCGGCCCCCGAGAACGCCCGGCGATACATCCCCACGACGATCCCGGTCGCCAACCGCAGCACTTCACGGGGGGGCACGGCGGCGAGATGCCAATGGGGCGAGTGTCCGGTTCCCTTCGGGTCGCGGAGCACCAAGATGCGGACCTGCGCCGGGGCCGGCACCGCGCCGGTCTTCGGCACGAGGCCCCACGCCGACTCGGCGGCGGCATCGGTCGGCACCACGAGAATGGATTGGGTGAAGTCGTTTTCCCGGTCCGGTGATGCATCGGCGGGGAGCATCATCGCCGGTAGCGCGGCGCCGGCGCGGTCGACGTACACGGGGATGGACCGTCGGTGGGCCGAAGGTCCCTGGACCCAGAACGAGGGGGCGGGCGTGGGCCGATGGCTGGTCGAGCGCGCGCGCGTGAACCCGAGGTTCCGGAGCGCTGCTTCGGCTTCACGAACCAGCTCGTCGTCGGTCGCCGACGGCGCACGGGGGGCCGATGGAGACATCGCGCCCCCCGAAGCGACCCGCCGCTTAAGGTCGGCGGCCGTCTCCGGGCCGGCCGCCGCGGGGCTATACCCCGGACGCCTTCTCGGTCCTCCGGTGGAGTCGGTGGAACGTCAGCGGATATCGAGCGGCGCGCGGTGGGAGCCGATCGTTGGGTATTCTCGGGCCGTGCGCGTCGGTCGACGCGTCTACGTGGCGGGCACGACCGCGATGGGCCCCGACGGCAAGCTCGTCGGCCCCGGCGATCCGGCGGCCCAGACCCGCCAGGCGTTCGCCATCATTGAACGCGCCCTCGCCGCCGCCGGCGCGCGGCTCTCCGATGTCGTGCGGACGCGGTTCTTCGTGACCGACATCTCGCGGTGGGAGGAATACACCCGGGTCCACGGGGAGCTCTTCCGGACCATCCGGCCGGTCGCGACGATGGTCGAGGTCCCGCGGCTGCTCGAGCCCGGGATGATGGTCGAAGTGGAGGTCGACGCGGAGATCGCTCCCCGCCGTCCCGGACGCTCGCGACGCGCCCCTACCCACCGACGCCGGGGACACCGCGGACCAAGACCCAGTTGACGACGAGCACGGCGATCACTGCGAGCAGGTACGGGCCGGAAACGATGAACCCGAGGCGGGCGGCTTTCCGCTCCGCGCTTCGCCAGAGGGGCAGCTCCGCGGCCAAAAAGACGAAACTGACGGCGAGCAGCGCGAGGATCGCGGGCAGTGCGATCGTTCCCACGAGGGCGAGCACGACCGTCGCCGGGACGAGGAGAGCGCACGACACGACGGTCACCTTGGCGGAATAGCCCGGGTCGTCCATCTTCGGCAGCATGGGCAACCCGACGGCGCGGTAGTCTTCCCGGAGCATCAGCGCCAAGCTCCAGAAGTGCGGCGGCGTCCAGAGAAACACCAGCAACGCCAGCGACAGCGCCCCGGGCGTCCAATGGCCCACCGCGGCGGCGCTGCCGGCCAACGCCGGAGCGCTGCCGGCGAATCCCCCGATGACGATGTTCCACGCGGTGCGGCGCTTGAGCCAGACGGTGTAGACCACCACGTACGTGACCGTTCCGAGAAGGATCGAAAGCGCCGCGAGCCGATTGAGAAAGAGCGCCGCTCCGCCGATCCCGACGACCGACAGGAGGAGTCCCATGGCCAGAACCCGGCTCTCGGGCGTGATGCGGGCCGCGGGCAGCGGCCGGCTCCGGGTCCGACGCATCCGCGCGTCGAGGTCCCGGTCGAAGTAGTGGTTCAGCGTGGCAGCCCCCGCGGACGCCGCCGCTCCCGCGCCGACGAGGAGGAGGAGCCGCGCCGGGTCGATGCGATTGGGGAGCGCCACGAAATAGCCGGCGACGGCCACCGCGACGATGAGGAGGGTGATGTACGGCTTCGTCAGGTCCACGTAGTCTCGCCACCCCGGTGCCCGCGGGGTCGGCGGAGTCGTCATGCGAAGGGGAGCCGGTCGGGGGTCTTAAGCAGGGACCGGAAGAATCCCCGGTCCGAGCCTTAGAGGCCCGGGCCGCGACCGGCCGGACGCCCAAAGGGCCCGTCGCCGGGCGTGGGCCGGCCGGGAATCGGCCCCGCGGGTCCGGGCCGGGAAGGTCCTGGATCCGGACGGTCGGTGGAGGCTTCCCGGACCCAGTCGAGCCACCGTCCCGGCAGGTGGGGCAGGTTGCCCAGAAGCACGATGAGCGCGAGGAACCCGAGGAGAGCCGTCGCGACCGCGAAGTGGACGATCACGAGCCAGATGGCGAGCTGGCTCTCGACGACGATGCCTCCGAGCAGCGCCTCGACGAGGACCGCGCTGAAAGCGATCGATGCGAGACGCACGAGGACCGGGCGACGGCGCTCGAACAGGAGCGCGGCGACGAACAGGAGCGTGACGAACCCGGTCAGCGTGGCCGCGCCGAGCCGGTGCGACCACTCGACCGCCGTGGTGCCCACGAGGGGCGGGAAGAAGGTCCCGTGACAGCTCGGCCAGTCGGGGCACCCCAGCCCCGAGTCGCTCGCGATGACCTCGCCGCCGAGGAGAATGGTCGCGTAGCAGGAGAGGAACGCCGCGAGGGCGCTCCATCGAAACAGGTCGCGGCCCCGCGGATTCGTCACGAGCCCCCCTCCGTCGTCGCCGTGGGGAGCGGCCCGGCGGGAGCCGGAGCGGGCCGGGGTCGGGCGGGGCCGCTCATGGTCGAGGGGAGTGGTTCGCCCCATGGGTCGGCGCTCGCCGGTGCGCCGGTGAAGTAGCTGTAGACGAAATTGAACACGAAGAACAACTGCGCGATGCCGAAGATCGCCGCGCCGAGCGAGGAGAGGAAGTTCAGGAACTGGAACGACGGGATCGGAAGGTAGGTGTAGACCCGTCGGGGCATCCCCTCCGCGCCGAGAAGGAACTGCGGGAACAGGAGCAAGTTCACGCCGACGTAGGTGAGGAGGAAATGGATGTGGGCGAGCGACTGGTTGTACCAGCGCTTGGTGAGCACGGGGTAGTAGAAGTAGAGCGCTGCGAAGACGCCCATGAGCGTTCCTCCGAGGATGACGTAGTGGAAATGGGCGACCACGAAGTAGGTCGCGTGGTACAGATAGTCGATGGGAATCGAGGCGAGGAAGACGCCCGACAGGCCGCCGATCACGAACCCGGTCAGAAACGCGATGCAGAACCACATCGGCGTGGCCATCCAGATGTGGCCGCCCCAGAGCGTCGCGACCCAGTTGAACGTCTTCACCGCCGACGGAACGGCGATCGCCATGGTCGAGAGCATGAACACGAACCGGATGTTCGTGTCGATCCCCGTGGTGAACATGTGGTGCTCCCAGACGGCGAACGAAAGCACCGCGAAGACGCCGAGCGCGACGGCCATCGCCGCGTAGCCGTAGATGTCCTTGCGGGCGAGCTTGGGGATGATCGTCGAAACCAGCCCGAAGGCGGGCAGCACGAGGATGTACACTTCCGGGTGTGCGAAGAACCAGAACATGTTCTGGTAGAGCAGCGCGCCTCCGAGCGGCGTGCCGTTGGTTGCCGCCAGGATGTTGGTGCCGAAGTTCCGGTCGGAAAGAACGAAAGTGAGGGCGATGGAGAGCGACGGGATCGCAAAGAGGATCAGGATCGCGTTGATGAACGTCGCCCAGACGAAGAGCGGCATGTTCCAGTACTCGACGCCGGGCGCCCGGTGCTTGATGATCGTGACCAGGAAGTTGATGGCACCGAGCATCGACGAGGCCGACAGGATGTGGAGACCGAGGATCCAGTAGTCGACGCCATGGGGATTCGGGGCGAACGTCTGGATCGACAGGGGGACGTATCCCGTCCAGCCGGCGTAGGCGTTCGAGGAGAGGAGCAGGAACCCCGCCGGGGGAATCATCCAAAACGCGATGGCGTTGATGCGCGGGAGCCCCATCTCCTTCGCCCCGATCATTGACGGGACGAGGAGGTTCCCGAAGCCGGCGAGGACCGGCATGACGAACATGAATATCATCAGGATGCCGTGCATCGTGAACAACGTCGAGTAGACGTCCGGCGTGATCCCGAGCGTGGTCTGGGGGTCGAGACCGAGCCCCTGGACGAATCCCAGATCGGTCCGGATCAGGGTCGCGTAGACCCCGCCGATGAAGAAGAAGATGAATCCGGTGATGATGTACATGAGGCCGATGCGGCGGTGGTCGGTCGTGAACATCCAGAGTCGCATCTTCCGGACCGTCCATTCCCCGTGGTAAGCGAAGACCCACAGGAGGAATCCCGCGAAGGCCGCCACGAGGCCGATTTCCACCCCCGCGGCCACGAGATCCGTCATCGACTCTCGACCTCCTCAACTCGTGAGCGTCAGCGCGAGAACGTAGGCGACCGCGGCCCCGGCCGCCACGAAGATCAAGATCCGGAGCGCGTTCGCAAGTCCTCGGTCGGTGAAGAATCCCGGGAACACCGTACTTACCGATCGGCCCGCCGGCCAGACTCGGTACATCCGGTCAATGACGTGAACGATCAATGCGGAGGCGAGGAACATGAGAGCGACGGCGTACCCGAACGAGCTCTCGACGCCCGGGCCGACGAGGGGACCCAAACGGATGGAGTAGACGGTGAGCAGTCCGATCATCCCGATCATCAGAATGATCACCGCGGCGTAGAGGTTCAACACCCGGGCCTGCAGCTGGGCCGTGACGTCCCCGTGGAGAACCACGCTACTCAAACAGCGCCACCTCCCGGTGGGGCACGCCCCTCAGCCGGTCAACGCGATAGAGGACCCCCGTGACCAGCAGGATGCAGAGCCCCGCGGAGAAGGCCCCGACGATCGCGACCGGAACGTCGAGGAGGTAGCGTCCGGACGTCACGAGGTCGGAAAGACCCCAAACGACGTAGGTCGCCGCGACGGTACCCCCGAGGCTCAGCAAGAGAAGAACGGTCCATAGGACGCCCGTTCGATACGGCGGAGCGGCCGTCGGTTCAGTCAACGGACGTCGCCTCCGAGGTCCGGGTCGCCGGGGCGGCCGTGGCCCGCGGCGGGGCTCCGAGGATGGGGTACGCGCCGGGAAGCCGGTATCCCGACCCGCGGTCGATGAGCCGACGTTGGTAACTCCTCCGGTAACGCAGGTAGAACGCCGGAACGACGATCAGGTTGACCAGAAGAATCGGCCCAAGCCGCTCCGCCACGCCGAGAGGGTAGATCAAAACACCTGGAGTAAGACCCCCCCAGACGGTGAGGAGGATGAAGAATCCGAGCAGCGTATTGCCGATGATCACCACGAACGGTCGGTCGCGGGGATGCCGCCGGGGTGAACGGTCGAGGAACGGCAGCAGCAGCACGTAGACCATGAGCAGCGTCGTGGCGCCGACCGCGATGACCGGCGTTACCCCGTAAAAGTCGACCAGCTTGAACAGCCACAGGAAGTACCAATCCGGTTCGGTCACGCTCTGGATCGCGGTGAGGTTCCCGACGTAGGTGGGGAGTTGCCACGGCCAGAGCGCTGCGATCCCGAACAGGAGGCCGAGGTAGAGGAGCGCCCATTTTGTCATGTAGAAGAAGATGTGCGGCCAGAACGGCACCTGCTCCTTCTCCTCCGATCGGACGTATCGAGATCGTTGGGTCGGGTCCGAGGTCGCCGGCGGAGCGATGCCGTGAGACTCGAACAGCGCAATGTGCGCGTAGAGCAGCGCGCCGAGCGCCAGGGGGATCACGAGCACATGGAGGGCGAACATTCGGGACAGCAAGCCTTGAGGAGTCCCGTCGCCGAGCAGGAAAGGCGCCGTCAGGGCTCCCAGCGTCGGGAGACGCAGGGCGAGCACGATGCCGACGTTCGTCGCGTTGAGGGAGATCTGCGTGTAGGGCAGAACGTAGCCGGTGAAGCCCATCCCCAGGGTCAGGAGCAGGAGAACCGTTCCGGCCATCCACGAGAACTCGCGGGGCTTCTTGTAGGCGCCGAGGTAGTAGCCCCGGTAGAAGTGGACGAACGCGAGGAAGAGCATCGCGTAGGCGCCGTAGAGGTGGGACGAGAGGAGGAGCCCTCCCATCGGGACGGAGTTGATCAGATAGTACGTACTGCACCAGGCCGCCGGCGATTGGGAGAGAGCGCCGACGGCCTGGCCACAGGCGGTGAGGGTGGGCCCCACGCTGGGCTCGTAGTACAGCAGGAGAAGTAAGCCGGTTACGACCTGAATGAAGAAGGCGTTCGCCACGAACGCGCCGGTCCAGTACGACGGCTTGAACGTGAACGCGGGCTGCGGTCGAAGCGCCCAATTCGGGATCCCCGCTCGCTCTTCGATGAATCCCCACACGCGATTCAGGGTGCGGTTGAACCAGTGCTCGAATCCCATCCCGGCCCTCCGCTACACGCCCGGGAAGACGCAGGCCGGCGGCGTGATCGGCGACTGCTTCTGCAGGGCTACCGTATTCCCGACTTGGTAGCCTCCGACCAGCGTGTCGAAGTGGCCGTTGACTGGCTGCGGTCCCTTTTCGCCGATCGCCCACAGCGTGTCGTCGCCTCCCTTTGCAGGGTCGTTCCACTGGAGCGTGACCTGCGGGAGCGGGTAGACCGCGGGCCCGGTCAGGTTGGCCGCTGAGTTGGCCACGTCATAGGTCGAACCGTGGCAGGTGCAGTGAATGTAGAAATTCTTCCCGCCGAAGGTTTGGGGACACGTCCCCGGAGGGTAGTACGAGAGCGCGGGGGCCGGGCACCCCAGGTGCTGACAGATCGCGCTGTAGGCGACGATGGCGCCGTCCGGCCCTACGCCTCCGTTGACACGGGTCGCGCCCGGTCCCCCTCCCGTCGCGGGGGCGAGGTTCAATAGAAAATTCGGCTCGTTGGTCAGAGGATAGTTGAAGAGGTACAGCTCCGCTGTGGTGACGTTGTACTCGGCGGCAACCTTCTTCGCCGTCAGCGGAGATCCGTCCACGTCGAGCAGTTGTACCTTTGGGTACGACTTCGCCCCGATTACCGGCGGCTGGGCGAATTGGAGAGTTCCCCCCACCAACCCTCCACCGGCGGCCCCGACGACACCGGCCACGGCGAGGAGCTTGAGGATGTTCCGTTTCGTTTCGTCGACGTCCCCCCCGCTCGAGGGTTCACTCGAGCCGACCCCCCCGCTGATTCGGTGGATCTGCCCGAGGGGGAAATCGAGAAGATCGACTCGGCTGCTCACGTACGGACACGAGGCGGGGCAATCGCCGTTCAATCGAGCGTCCTCCCGGGAGTCGAGAACTTCTCGTCGGGCACATTGGGGTTCGGCTCCGCGGCCTCCCCGGGAAGCTCGGCGCCGTCGCTGTTGTAGTAGATGGCCCACGTGACCGCGATCCCGAGCAGGATCACGAGGACCTCGACGAGGGTGATCTCATCCTCAATCGATAGCATGTCTACTGGACCCCCCCATCGAACTCGGGGAATCGGGTCGACGCGACCGACCATTGCTGCGGACCCACACTGTTGACCCAGGTCATCGCCGAGGCCGGGCTGTGCGCCACGGCCACGGCGGTCGCAAC
Source organism: Thermoplasmata archaeon (assembly GCA_022749815.1). Classification (GTDB taxonomy): domain Archaea; phylum Thermoplasmatota; class Thermoplasmata; order Lutacidiplasmatales; family UBA184; genus JAKIWV01. Next base: position 52,109 of record JAKIWV010000003.1, on the reverse strand, counting down.
AGCCAACGGGACCCGGGTACGCTCGGCCTCGGCCGTCTCGAGACCAAACATCGCGCTCCGAATGGAGATCGGGCGGTCCGGTGACGGCGTGGGGAGGTCCGCTGCGCGGGTGACCTCCGAAAGCAGCTCCTGCTTGAGCCGAAGCGCCCTGCCGTACCACCGGCCGAGGGCCCGAAGAAGCTCCGGGTTGCCCCGACCAAACAGAAGGAGCCCGCCCACGGCGAGGATGATCATCCAGTCGATGTTCGAGAGGAGCGCCATCCCGTGCCTCACGCTCCCACGGCTCGGCGCCGGACGCTTTCGTCCTGGTGTTCCGACCGGGCGGCGAACCATGCGCCGCCGAAGTACAGCGCGATCATCGGCGTCGCGATGAGGAGCATCGTGATGCCGGAGTTGTCGGGCGTGATGACCATCCCGAAGATTAGAGACCCGAGGATGGCGCCGCGCCAGTGCTTTCGCCAGAACGAGGACTTCACGACGCCGAGGCGCGTCAGCGCGTAGATGAAGACCGGAAGCTCGAAGACCACGCCGAAGGCGAACGAGTACAGGAGCGCGAAGGCGATGAAGTCCTGGACGCCCAACACGGGGGCGAGGCCCATCGCCGAGACGTACCGGAACAGGAGATTGAACGTCAGGGGCGTCCAGTAGACGAACCCCAGTCCGGTGCCGAGGGCGAACAACAGGGTCGCCGGTATCCCGATCCGGCGGAACAGTTCCCGTTCCTTCGTTCGGAGCGCCGGCACGAGGAAAGCGCCGACCTCGTGGACGATCCAGGGCATTCCGAAAATGAGGGTGAGGAGCGCGGCGATCTCCATCTGCACCACTACGGAGTCCCCCACGCCGACGTTGAGGAGCTGCACGTGGGGTGGGAGCATCCAGACGGTGAGGGTTCGGAAGACCTGCGCCGTGACGTTGTCGAACACGTTGGGGAATGGGTAGGCTCCCGTCAGCCGGAGGCCAGCGACGGAGAACGGAAAAGATCGGAACTGAAACGTGACCAGGAAGCCGAAGATCGGTGCGAGGACGTACAAGATCCGGAGCAGGCGGCGGCGCAGCTCGGACACCACGGAGAGGATCCGGTCTAGGTTGACCATCGATCAGCCGTGCCTCCTCGGTCTCCTCTTCCCCCGTCTCGTCCGGTTCGTCCACCCGGCGCGTGCTTCCCCCACCGGCCTCTTCTCTTCGAAGCGCCCGGTCAGTGGACCGCGCGGTCGGCCGACGGACTGACCGAAGCGGTCGCCGCGTCCTGCTTGATCTCTCGCTCGACCTCTTGCCGGCCCTTCTTGAACTCGCCGAGGGCGCGTCCGAGACTGTGGGCCAGCTGGGGGATCTTGCTCGAGCCGTAGAACAGGATCGCAACGACAACGGCAATGATCAGCCAGTCATCGAGGCTATCCAGCATCCCCGTCAGCTCCGGCCGCACGACAGGGGGGCGTTCGATATGGAATGCGTACGGGAAAACCGGGTCCGGCCGGTTAGTTCGTACTCGAGCCGTATAAAGCGGTCGACCCCGGCTCAGGCCGACGGAAGCAGGACCATCTCGTTCCCCGTCGCGACGGCCCGGTCCAGCGCCACTTCTGCGAGAGAGGAGAGCCGACTGGCGCTCAGGCCGAGGGCCCAGATCGCGGCGGTCAGGCCGTTCTTCCGCGCCGCGGCTTTGGCCTTCTGGCCCAGTTCCCGAGCCGCCATCTGGATCCGGTAGCTCTCGGCGTAGGCGTCGCACGCGGCGGTCAGGGTCGGATGCATGAGCGTGTCCACGACGGTCTTGAGGCCCACCTTGAACTCGCTCAGAAGTTGGGGGAGCCCCTCGAAGGCGACGGCCGCATCCTCGGCGTGGTGGTTGAGCGTCTCGGCGATATCGGCCAGCAGCCGGCCGATCTCTTCGAGGGTCTGGACCACGACGCGCCACTCGAGCAGCTGCCGGGGGTCGGGACTCCCGATCCGGCGGGCGAGCGACCAATCCCGGCTCGCCAGGAAGAGTTGACGGACGAGCAACGCGAAGACCTTGCTGGCCTCCTCTGTGAACGAAGCGAGCCGGTGGCTCGGAAGGCGCTTCGTCACGACCGATTCGGCCTCTTCGATGTAGGCGACGAGGATCATTTTCATTCGCTGGACCAACTGCGGCAGGCCGTACTTCGACGGGTCGATGAAGTTCTGGAGCAGCACACGGTTCGGCTCCTGCGCGACGATCGAGACTCCGAGGAGGCCCCGGGCCGCGTCGAGGAGCTCCTCGACGCGCTCGGAGCTGAGGGCCGACTCGGTCCGGATCTCTACGGCGTCGTGACCGGACCGGTACGCCCCGACCACGAGACGCTTCAGGAGCCCCGGGTCGTCGAAGCTCCGGGCTTGGATCAGGTAGGGCGCGGCCGGGACCGGGCTGCTTTCCGGCGGCGCCGGCTTGAGGATGAGCGTGCCTTCGTCGTTCTGGTCGAAGACGACCACGTCACCGGGCCGGAGGCGCATGGCCTCTGCCCACGGTTTGGGCAACGTTACGGCGATCGACGAATGACCTGCCTTCAGCACCCGGCGTTCGCGGCCCGGCTGACCCCAACTCATCGAGGTGTGCCCCCGAACCTCTTACGAGGTTCGTAGGTTCCGTAGACGGACTTCCTATTAAGGATGCGCTCGAAAGCTCCTACAACTTACGTAGGTTTTCATTGCGTCCCGTTTCTCAGTAGCGGAGGGGGCGGACCGGCGGCCCATATCGGCCGCGCGGGATCAGTACGGGGGCTTGGCCGGCACGGTAGGGGAGGAGATTTCCGAGTATCCGAGGCGTTCGGGGGGCATCTCGTGCTTGGTTCCCTCGCGCTGTCCGACAACGAACCCGAGCACGATGGCAGCGATCACCAATCCAACGATCGTTCCGCTGATGATGAACACCGGAGGCCCGATTCCCGGAGGCGCGCCGGGTCCGCTGACGGAGATGCCCACCCCCAGCAGGCCTTCCATTCCCGTCGCGAAGTGGCCGGGGACCTGGCAAAAGAACTGGTAGGAGCCGATCGTTGTTGGCGCGGTGAAGGTGACCGGAGTCACGCCCCCTTGGACATCTGGAATGTTGACCGAGACCAACGCCGGGTGCTGCACAAGGAAAACGGAGGTCAGGTTCGTGTTACTTGCGTACGGCAGCGTATAATTCACAAGACTCGACAGGGTGAACGTATGGGGTACGGTGCCCAAATTCCTGATCTGGATCGTGACCGTCGATCCGGGGGCGACGTTGGAGATCGTATCGGGCGTGAAGACGAACCCCCCGCCCGCCCCGACCGTCATCTGGACGGTCGTGCCAGCTGCCGTATGAACGACCAACGGTCGAGAGCTGAGGAGCCCCGTTCCCCCGGTAGCGACCGCGGCGGGTAGCAGAAGGAACAGCACGGAGACACCGATCGCGCCCGCGAGCGAGCGACGTCGCCAGCCTCGAGGCCCCCCACTCATTGCAGGAGCTTCGAACAGGACCTCCCTTCAAACGCCCTGTGTACGTATCGACGGCGACCGCCGCCCGCAGAGTCGTCCGGCCCCGCCGGCGGGAGGTCCTCTCCAGTTCGTACGTGGGGAATATCTAATTCGGGCCCTCGGTGGTGGATGTGCGGGGCCTCGGCACCGTCCGCGGGCGGGCCGTCGGCTGGGCCTTCGGCCTAGGACTGCTACCGGGCCCCCTTCGGGCTGCGGGGCAGACCGACCTTCAGCAGATCTCCCCGCTCGTCTGGGTCATTCTCGCCATCAGCGTGGGCGGCGCGATCATCACGTTCGCATTCCTTGCCTACGCCGTCTGGAAGTTCCGGGATCCGGCGGCCCGGGGGCGGCGCTATGGTTAGCAAGTACGAGGTGGCCTGGACCCTGGCCGTCGTCGGGTTGCTCGCCGGCGTGGCGGGCTACTCCGCCCTGCTGCTCTACCACGTCGACGCGCTCTCCCCTCACCCCGGAGAGTACGTGGAAGTGACCGCCCACCAATGGTTCTGGGAATTCTACTATCCGGCGAACCACACGCACTACAATTCCACCTACAACCCTCCGGCGGCCGGCTCGAACGGCTTAGGGTCCGTTACGGGGGGAGCTTTGTGGGCGAAACCCGGCGAGGTCGTGCAGATCAACGTCACATCGGCCGACGTGGTTCACTCGCTCAACATTCCGAGCCTAGGGCTCCGGATCGATGCGATCCCCGGTCGGGACAACCAGTTCCAGTTCACAGTGCCGATCGTTTCCCCGGGGACCGAGTACCTGATCCAGTGCACCGAATTCTGTGGCACCTTCCACGGAACGATGCGCTCGTTCCTGGTGGTGACCTAGGCTCTGGGGGCCGAGAGGCAGAACCGGACCGAGGGAGCCTGGCTCCCCCGATCAGTGGTGCTTCGCTCCGCCTTCCGCCGGGGGGATCCGGCCGCTGATCGCGGCGGCGGCCGCGAGCAGCGCGCCGATGCCGAGGAGGGCTCCCCCACCGATGAGAACCTCCGTCTGAACGAGCGCGGTGCTCAAGTTGGCGACGACGACGGGAGTCGGGACCGGGACGCCCGCATACAGGAAGCCGAACATGCCGTTCGCGAAGTGCCCCTGGATCGTGCAGATGAACTCGTAGGCGCCCGGTCCGTTGAGCACGAAGGACCCGTTGGTGTAGCTCCCGGTGCTCGTGGGGGCGGCGATGTTCACCAACGGAGGATGCTGGGTGAAGAACGTCGAGGAGTTCAGTGAACCGAGGTTGTAATTCGGAATCGCCGACAGAGTGAACGTGTGGCTAAGCACGCCCAACGTTCCGAAGAACACGTTGACGGCGACCGGGAACTTGGTGACCGAGGAGCCGTCGAGGTGACTCGCGACGAACGTGTAGGTGTCGGTCGCGTTCACGTAGAATGTCAGGGTGGCGCTGACGGGAGGGGTCACGTTCAGGAAGCCGAAGAGACCGGCCTGGAACTGGTAGGGGATCAGCGAGACGAACTCGAAGTGGCCACCGGCCATGGTCGAGTTCAGGGAGAGGTTCACGAACCGGCTGGTCTGCGCGGGCATCGACACGTTGACCAGGGGCACGTGCGCGGAGAAGTACGCCGACAACTGGGCGGGGGTCCAATTTCGAGGGAACGTCTCGCTGCCATTCCGTGAGAGCGTGAACGTATGGTTGAAGGTCCCCGAGTTCACGAGCTTGATCGTCAGGTTCTGGCCCGACGTTGCATGGAGCGCGTTCGGAACGAACGCCGGCACATCCGATGTGTTGATCGTCAGGTTCACGTGGGGCGCGATCGTTGGGGTGACGGACACACGGGGCACCCCGAGTTCCCGGCCCACCTGCGCGGCGTGGGCCACGGGCGCCACGAGCGGCAGGACGACGGCCCACATCACAAGGCCGGCGACCAGCGAGGCCACGGCCCCGCGACGAAGAGTCCGTGGCCTATTCATAGACGGACGGCGCCCGGACCGACGACCGCTTGATATGTCCCACGTACCAATTCGGTCCGACTCGCCCGTCCGCCGACCCGGTGCGTCCGGGGAGCAGCTAAAGCCGCTCCGCGTCCCCCGTCCGTCCGGTAACGTGGCCCTGGTTGAAACCGGGCCGGCCCGAAACGGGATCAAGGCCCGTCTGAGGTTCCCTTGACGCCGTCGGATTCGAACCGACGGATGAGCTGCGTCGTGATCTCGATGAGCGGATGGTGCGAGGCGCGGTCGATCTCGATATTGTCGAGCGTCTCGAGATGGTGCTCCCGGGCCGCTCGCTCCAACCCGATCTCGAGTCGGGCGAACTCGTCCGGCTTCTGACAGGTCAGGATGAACGCCTGGAGGTTCTGGAGGCCCATCTCGCGGGCGGCCAGCGCCCGATGATGTCCATCCACGAGGATCCAGTCATCGCCCTTCTGCACAACGAGGACCGGCTCGGCGAAGCCGCGCTCGAGCTCGTACCGTCGCCCCTCGAGCTCGTCCTCGTAGACCTTCCATTGCGTGGGTTTCAGGCTCGCGATGGGGACGAGTCCCCGCCGGTACAGGAACGGGAGATGGTATCGGTCGGCGAGCAGCTTGCGCAGCATCTCGGCCTTCGCCGGGGAGGCCCGCTCGAAATGGGAGCGGACGATGTCGAGGTTCGAGATGATCCCGCAGAGCTTTCCGTCCTCGTCGATGATCGGAAGGTCCCGAAGCCCGAAGCGGAACATGATCCGGGCAACGTCGTCGATCCCCATTTCCGGCGTTGCGGTGTAGGTCCCGCTGTGGATGATGTCCAGGATCTTCCGACTCCGGTCGCCCGCGTGCCGCAGCAGCTCCTTCGCGCTGACGAATCCGATCAGCCGGCCTTCCGGGTCGGTGATGGGCAACCCATGATGGCGACTCCGGGTCACCGTGTCGATGGCCTGACCGACGGTCGCCTCCGAGTCGAGGTGCTCCACCGAGAGCACCATGTAATCGCGGACTTGGACGGTCATCGCGCGTCGTGGGGCGGCGCCCGGGCTTCGTCCCGCAGATACGAGGCCAAGAGGTGAAGCAGGATGTGGTGAAGGTCCTCGATGTGCTGCATGTTGCTGGAAGGAACGATGACGGACACGTCGCAGAGGGCCTTCATTTTCCCCCCGCCCGTTCCGATGAACCCCACGGTGGTCATCCCCAGCTTGCGGGCCTCCTCGAGTGCCCGGAGCACGTTGGGCGAGTTCCCGCTGCCACTGATCCCGATGGCCACGTCGTCGGCGCGGCCCTGGCTCTTGATCTGCTCCGCGTAGATCTCGCTGAAACTCACGTCGTTGCCCACGGCGAGGATGACCGACATGTGGTCCGCGAGCGAGTGGGTGCGGAACCGCTTCTGCCCTTCGACGATCGTCAGCTTGGCGATGTCCTGGGCCATGTGGCTGGCGGTAGAAGCGCTCCCCCCATTCCCGAAGAAATAGACGGTGCGGCCTTCGTCGCGGGCCTTGCGCAGGACGGGAATGACCCGAGAAATCCCTTCGGTCAGGAAGGCGTCCCGGAGCGCGCCGTCCGTCTCCTCGACGTAACGTTGGACGTAGGCCTGGAGCGCCGGGTCGGGGTCGGTCATCGTTGCACCATGAGAATCCGAGATCCCTCCGGGCTGATCCGGACCGGCAATCGCTCCATCGGGGCGAGGGCCTGCGCTACTTGAGCGCTTCTCTCGGGAGGGTGGAACAGGAGGAGAAATCCGCCGCCGCCGGCGCCGGTGATCTTGCCCCCGAGGGCTCCGGCGGCCATTCCTCGCTGGTACCAGTCATCGATCTGGTCGTTGGAGATTCCCACGGACAGCCCCCGCTTGAGCCGCCACCCTTCGTCGAGCAGGGCGCCGACGCGGTCCCAGTCCCGGGCGACGAGCGCGTCCCGGGTCGAGCGGGCCAGTTCCCTGATGCGCAGGAGGGCATCCCGGTTCTCCGTCGTCCGGGCCTCTTGCTCCTTGAGGATCGGTTGGGAGCTGCGGGCCGTGCCGGTATAGAACAGCGACAGGTGCGAGGAGAGCATGTCCAGGTCGGTGCGGGCGAGCGGGATCGGGCGGACCCGGACGGTATCGTCTGGCCGGAACTCGAAGTAGTGCAATCCCCCAAACGCCGCGATGTACTGGTCCTGCTTGCCGAGGGTGCCGTGGAGGATGTTGATCTCGATGCGACACGCCTCCTCGGCGAGCCGGGACGGGTCGACGACCTGTCCCTTGTACGCATAGAGCGCGTTGAGGAGGCCCACCGTGAGGCTCGACGACGAACCAATCCCGGTGCCTTCGCCGGGAATATCCGCGATCGTATGGACCTCCACGGCCCGGTGGACCTGGGTCAGGCGCAGCGCCTCTCGAACCAGACCGTGCTGGAGGTCGTCCACCGATTCGACGTTCTCCGTCTTGGAGTAGGCGACGCGAATCGAGCGGTCGAACTTCTCGTTCACGAGTACGTGGATGAACCGGTCGATCGCGCCGCTCGTGACCGCCCCGCCATCGAAGGCGCGGTAGAACGACGGCAGGTCGGTGCCCCCGCCGGCGAACGAGATCCGGAATGGCGTCCGGGTGATGATCACGGTTCCCTGTCGTACGGGCCGGCTCTTTAGCGGTTCGGGCCGGGAACCCCGGCGCTCCCTGGCTCCCTCGGGGCGGGCGTCCGGGTCTCGGCGGCTTTGGACCACCGGAGCCGGGCCTTACGACCATAGAACCGGTGGGCGTGGCCCTGCAAGTCGGTGAGCGGCGTCACCCCCGGAAGCACGGCCGCGAACTGGACCGCCCGTCGATCGAGCACGATGCCAATCCCCCGGTCGTGCTCGGAACGGATCATGCGGCCCAGGGCCTGGAGCATGCCCCGCTGGGTCGGCGCCACCACGGCGTACTCCCATCCCCGACCGGGGGTTCGCTCGTCGAGGAACCGGCGAAGGGCCTCCCGTTTCGCCGTAGGCTTCGGGAACGGTAGGCCGACCATGACGACCGCTTCGAGGGTCTCGTCCGGGAAATCGATGCCTTCCGCAACGCGACCTCCGGCCACGCCCAGGAAGGCCCCGGCGCCGGGGGCTTGTTTGAACCCTTCGATGAGCCGCCACAGGTCCCCCATGGACAGCGTCCGAGCCTCGACGACGGCCCCGCGCGGCAATTGTGCGGCGAGGCCGGCCGCGAGGATCCGGTCCATGAGCGCAAAGCTCGGGAAGAACACAGCCGTCTTGACCGGCAGTACTTCGAGGATCTCAGCGATCCGGTCCGCCAAGCGCTCCAGCGCCGACGGATCCGACTGGAGTTCCTCGTACCGGGTCGTGACCCCGGGGTCGTAGAAGTAGAGCCGGTTCTCCGGTGGGAACGGGCCGGGCAGCTGCACCAGACGACTGGTCTCGGGAAGCCCCAGTGCGTCCCGGTACTCCTCGAGCGGTGCGAGGGTGCCGGACATGTGGACCGACAAGTGGCATTCCCGGATCGGGGCGGCGGGGATGGCCGCGTCAAGCGAATAGGCCTCCAGCGAGCGCCGAGGCTCGCGGGTGACGACCTTGACGTACTCGGGGGGCTCAAGCTCGGGCCAGCCGAGGAGCGTAAGGGCCACGGTGTGGACCCAGGACCGGGGGAGCCGACGCTCGCGCCGGCGCTCCTCGCGGAGCGTCTCGCCCCACGAGGCGAGCTGTTCGAGGTAGCCCGTGAGTTGCAACGACGTGCCGCCGAAGGTCGTGAGCAGAAGGTCTTCCAGCGCGCGGGGAGGGAGGATCCCATCCTCTTCGCGGGCATTTTGGCCGACGAGCTCTTGGACGGCTTGGGCCACCCGGTCGAAGAATTGAACGGCGGTGAGCCCATCGGCGAGCGCAAAGTCGCCGCGCTCCGTGACCTCGGCCCGGGCCCGCCGTATGGAATCGAGCGGCAGGGCCACTGTCGACAGGTCCCGGAGGTGGTCCGGAAGGTTGTGCGCCTCGTCAATGACCAGGTCCACCCGGTCGAGCCCCACGCCCATCCAACTCAGGAGGGAGCTGCGGATGTGGGGATGGAAAAAGAAAGCATACGGGGCGGTCACCAACCGGGCGCGGCCCACGAGGAGTTTGGACAGTTCGTAGGGACAGAGGTTCTCGGCTCGGCAGTACTCTTCGTACCCTTGGGCCGTGGGCAGGTTCTGGGAGAACCGCTCCGCGAGCGATTCGATATCGGCCTGAAGCACCCGGGCATAGTAGGGGCACCCGTCTAAATCGGTGAGGTCGACGCTGCGGCTCTCCGGCAGCGCTGCTGGCGGGGTGAACAAGGTTCCGCCCTGGAGGGACTGCCGCGTCGCGCGCTTCCGGTCCCCGCAGAGGTGTCCGTATTCCTCCGAGGTGGCGCCGCGCATCTCGGCCATGCTCTCGAGCAGGAGGCAGCGTCCTTGCCGGCCTTCGAGCCCGACGGCTAGGATGGGGCGGCCGGCCCGGGCCCCGATGGCTCGCGTCTCCAACAGGACCTGGGCCTCCTGGGCGTGGGTCCGGACCAGGTAAAGCACCCGATGATCCGCCGCCTCGGCGTGCTCGAGCAGGGGAGCGAGCGCGGCGACGGTCTTTCCGGAGCCCGTCGCTGCGTCCAAGAGGAGGACGCCTCCATGCTCCACTACTCCCTGGATCTCGTGGATCGTCGTCTCTTGGCCTGGACGGGGCCGGTAGGGGAAGAGGGGGGACACCACGGTCGTGGGAGAGTCGAGGCTCGTACGGTCACCTGCAGTCGTGAAAAGTCACGCGGAGGGTTTGAAGCTGAGCGTGCACCCGAAGGCATTCGACACCGGGGACGCGTGGCCGCTCCACGACCCGTTCAGATTGGCCTGGGCGGGCCCCGACGTAACCAGCCGCTGGGCTCCGTCCGGCGGAAGCCAGCGTGACTCCTTCGTCCCTTCTGAGCTCACCGCGACTAGGGTCTAGCTCCGCCGAGGCCCGTCCTACAGGTCGGTCCCCACAACTCGTGCCCTTCTCAGGCGTCGCTCGATCGTCGGGAGCTGCTTCGTCACGAAAGCCCAGACCCTGTCTTGCTGAGGGCGCATGTACTGGTGATTCAGGAGCGTACGCAGCTCCCGAAGATCCGCCCATGGCACAAGGGGATTCCCCCGTTTGAATCGCTGGGAGGCTTGATCGGCGGACTCGGCAAGATGTTCGAGGTGATGAATGACCAGCTCTCGGGTGTCATAATCCGCAAAGAAGACCGCTCGGCCTCGGGCTACGTAACCATTTGTCCGCACGATGGCCTCCAGCATCTCGTTGAGCCGGAGTTTGTCGGTCACCGTCAGAGCGGCACCGCCTCATACATGACTTGTGCGCGCACAAGAGGGTGCAACGCGTCCTCGGTGGTGACCTCCACGGGCCTCTCCAGGAGTTTCCGGAGGTCGCGCATGAGATGGATCTCGTCGAATAGGTCGGCGCCCTCTCGATAATCGACCAGGAAGTCCACGTCACTGCGGGCCGTGGCCTGTCCCCGTCGCACCGAGCCGAAGACCCGTACGTTCCGAGCTCCATGCCGGCGGGCTAGCCGAAGCACCTGCTCGCGGTTCGTACCGATCACCTCGGCGATTCCCAGACCGGTCTGGCGCCCGAGGTCTCTCCGAACCTTGGGAACGTCCCACCGCTCGGACTTACATCGGGGGCATATCCTGACGACCGGTTGCGACGGACGCCACGCGTAGGCGCACCGGTGACACTGCAATACGGGAATGTCGACCAGCTGCACCATCTCTCCTCGCCATTTCAGGGAGGGAAGGGCCTTAAGTCTACCTCAAGGTAAGGTCCATGGTTGAGGCGTCCGTCGAGGTGGTCGGCCCGCTGACTGAGCCCGCCTTCCCCAGAACCTAACGAGCCGAGGCCGGGGAGTGGATGGTCGACGGTTCCCGGAGCCCGAACGCGCCGGTGGGTGTAGGGACAGGTAATCAGAGTCGCTTGAGCTCCTGAACGAGCTTGGCCAGGCTGTCCTGGGCGTCCCCGTAGAGCATGCGGGCGTTGTCGCGGTAGAATAGGTCGTTCTCGATGCCCGCAAACCCCTTCCCGGAGCCCCGCTTGAGCACGATGACGTTCTTCGCCGCGTCGACGTCGAGGATCGGCATCCCGTAGAGCGGGCTCCCTTGTCGCCGGGCGGCCGGGTTGACGACGTCGTTCGCGCCGATCACGAGGACGACGTCAGCGGAGGCGAACTCGGGGTTGATCTCGTCCCGGTCAAACAGCTTGTCGTAGCTGACGCCGGCTTCGGCGAGGAGGACGTTCATGTGCCCAGGCATCCGGCCCGCGACGGGATGGATCGCGAACTTGACCGAGACGCCCTTCTTTTCGAGCAGGTCGGCGAGCTCCCGGACCTTCCCCTGGGCTTGGGCGACTGCCAAGCCGTACCCGGGAGCGATGATCACCTTGCTCGCGTAGGACAGCAACACCGCGGCGTCGCTGGCCTCGATCGGCTTGAGCGCGCCCTGGATCGCCGTGCCTTCCTCCTCCGTTGCGCCAAAGGCGCCGAAGACGACGTTGCCGATCGACCGGTTCATTGCCCGGGCCATGAGGAGCGTTAGAAGAGAGCCAGCGGCCCCAACGAGCGTGCCCGCGATGACCATCGCGTAATTCGTGAGGGCGAAGCCGTCCATCGCTACGGCGACCCCCGTCAGGGCGTTGAACATCGAGATCACGACGGGCATGTCGGCCCCGCCGATCGGGAGCGTCATGAGGAACCCGAAGCCGAGCGCCAGGACGAAGAACAGGGGGAGCAGCCAGGCCGGACCTCCCCAGATGATCGTCAACGCCCCGGCGACGACCGCCGCTCCAATGACGACCAGGTTGAACGGCTGCTGGAGCGGAAAGACGATCGGCCGCTGGCGCATCCAGCCCTGGAGCTTGAGGAACGCGATGATCGAGCCCGCAAAGGAGACCGCTCCGATCAGGCCCCCCGCGATCGAGAGGGAGGCGATGCCGGCGGCCAAACCCCCTGGAACGAGGACCACGGCCGCGATCCCTGCGGCGGCGCCGCCGCCCATTCCGTTGTAGGCCGCGACCATCTGAGGCATCGCGGTCATCTTGACCCGGATCGCGGCAGCGTAGCCGATGAGGCCCCCGATCACAATGCCGAGCGCGATGAGGCCGAAGTTTCCCATCCCGGGAAGCAGGAAAGTGACGAGGACGGCGAGCAGCATGCCCGTGCCGGCCCAGAGGATCCCGGTGCGGGCCCCCTTGGGGTCGCTGAGGCGTTGGAGCGCGACGATGAATAGGATGACCATCGCGATGTAGACCACGTTCGCGATGTCGGTGCCAGGCAGGGTGAACATCTCAGCCCCCCTTCTTCGGCTTCGAGCGGTCGAACATCTGTAGGATGCGCTCGGTCACGACGTAGCCGCCCGTGACGTTCATCGCCCCCATCACCACGGCGATGAACCCGAGGATCTGCTCGGTCGTCGTCGTGGCGGTACCGAGCACGACCATCGCGCCGACGAGGACGATGCCGTGAATGAAGTTCGAACCGCTCATGAGCGGCGTGTGGAGCAGCGAGGGAACCCGTCCGATGACGGTGTAGCCGGTGAACGCCGCGAGGACCGCGATGTAGAGGGCGATCCAGACCTCGGAGATCATGGCTTGGTCCCGGCCGCGAGGGCGTCCCGCGTCGGTGCGTGCTTGACCTCGCCCCCGGTGACGAGCAGGCTCGCGGCCAATATTTCGTCCGTGTAGTTGGTGACCAACTTGCCGTCCTTATCGATGAGCAGGCCGAGGAACGCCTGGAGGTTCTTCGAGTACATTTGGCTCGAGTGGAAGGCCGTCTGGCTCGGGAGGTTGAGTGGGCCTACGATCGTGACCCCGTGGACGTGCACCGTCTCTCCGGCTTTCGTGAGCTCGCAGTTGCCGCCGGATTCGGCGGCGAGGTCGATGAGCACCGCTCCCGTCTTCATCCGGCCCACTGTCTCTTTTGTGACCAGCACGGGCGCTTTTCGGCCGGGGATCGCCGCCGTCGTGATGACCACGTCGGCCTGCGAGACGGCGTCGCTGAGCATCTTGCTCTCGAGCACCTTCTCCTCCGGCGTGAGCTCCCGCGCGTATCCGCCCGCGCCCTCGGCGTTGATCGCCAGCTCAAGGAACTTGGCGCCGAGACTACGGACTTGTTCCCCGGCGGCCCGGCGGACGTCATAGGCTTCAACCATCCCGCCCAACCGACGGGCGGTGGCGACCGCCATCAACCCCGCGACCCCCGCCCCGAGAATCAGCACCCGCGCCGGGCGGATCGTTCCCGCGGCCGTCGTGAGCATCGGTAGGAATCGAGGGGAGAGCTCGGCGCCGATGAGGGCGGCCTTGTATCCGGCGGCCGTGGCCTGTGAGGAGAGAGCATCCATGCTCTGGGCCCGGGTGATCCGGGGCACGAGTTCGAGGGCGAAGGTGGTCAGCTTCCGGTCGCGCATCGCGCCGACCAGATTGAGGTTGCGAGAGGCGTTGATGAGCCCCACCACGACCGTTCCCTCTCGCATGAGTTGTGTTTCCGATGCGGTCGGGGCCTGGACCTTGAGCACGATGTCCGCGCCGGAGTAGAGCTCCGAGGCGGTGGCCACCACCTGGGCGCCGGCGGCGGCGAACTCTGCATCGGTGACTCCGGCGGCGTCACCCGAGCCGGTTTCGACACATACGCGATGGCCGGCCTTCGCGAGGCGGCTCACTACTTCGGGGACGAGCGCGACGCGTTTCTCCCCCGGGGAGACCTCCTTGGGGGCTACTACGCAGACCGCCATTGAGCGACCGACGGGGCGTCAATCGGGTGGATAATAGTGTTCCCCGTGAGGGGGGGCCGACCCTTAGACCGGGAGAGCTGCCAGGACCTGAAGGTCGTCTCGAACCGCTTGAGCGCTGGCGTCGAAGGCGGCGCGTTCCGCCGGCGTCAGGTCGACCTCGACCACCTTCTCGACGCCCCCCCGTCCCAAGACGGCGGGAACGCCGATGCAGAGATCCTGGAGACCGTACTCTCCGCGGAGGTGAGCGGTTACCGGAAGAAGTCGCTTCTCGTCGCGCCCGACCGCCCGGGCCAGTTCGGCCTGCGCCGCAGACGGAGCGAAGTACGCGCTGCCCGTTTTGAGGAGGTTGACGATCTCTGCGCCGCCCTGCTGGGTTCGCTTGACGATGGCGGCCATCTGGTCAATAGAGAGCAGACGACTCAACGGGACGCCCGAAACACTTGATAGGGAGAGTATCGGCACCATGGTGTCTCCGTGAGTACCAAGCACGAAACTGGTCACGTCCCTCGGCGCCACCCCGAGCTCGAGCGCCACGAACGTCCGGAACCGGGCGGTGTCCAACGTCCCCGATTCTCCGAACACGTGTGCGGCGGGCAGCCCGCACACCCGGCGAAACCAGTAGGTCATGACATCGACCGGGTTCGTGACGATGAGGACGACGGCGTTCGGCGCGTAGCTCTTGACGGCGGCCGCGTGCCCGCGCAGGATGTCGGCGTTCTTCGTCAGGAGGTCCGAGCGGCTCATTCCCGGCTTCCGGGCCAATCCGGCGGTCTCTATGACGAAGTCCGAGTCTCGGATCGCCTCCAAGGCGAGACTGCCGGTGACCTGGGTAGAGAACCCGATGATCGGGGCGGACTCCTGGATGTCCAAGGCCTTGCCCTGCGGCAAACCGTCGATGATGTCGACGAGCACGACCTCCCTCGCGAGGTCCATCTCCGCGAGCCGCTGAGCGAGGCTTCCCCCGACGTTGCCGGCTCCCAGAACGGCGACCTTCTGAAACGCTGTCATGCGGGCATCCCACTAAACCGCCGGGGGAGAGGGGAAAGGCATTAAACTCCGGCCCTCAGAATCCCGCCGCGCCGGCCCGCGCGTCAGCTCGTGCCGCCCGTGGCGTCCGGGGCGAAAGCTTGATTCCCGACGGCCGGACTCCTACCCCGGGCGGTTGCGGTGGACGTCGACACGGTGCTCGCCAGTGTCCAGGAGCGGGACAAGTGGCAGCGTCGGCTCGAGGTTCTCCAGGTGGCGTTGGCCGACGTGCGGGACCGGCAGGTCCGGGTCGCGGCGCGTCTCCGGCGCCTGAAGCGCGAACTCGCCCGAGTCCAGGAGCTCTCGGAAGCCGTCTCCGGTCGTGCCGGCCGGCTGGCTCCCCCGAGCCAGAGGATGCATGCCTCGACGCGCCCGAACTTCCCTACTCGATAAGCTCGAAGCCGTCGGCCGCTCCCACGCGGAGGCCGAGCTCGAGTTCGAACGCCTTCGTCGGGAGGAAGAATACCTGACCGAGCAGATCGTCAAGGCCGACCAACAGGTCCGATACTATCAGGACCTGCTGGTGGAGCTCAAGGGCGACTGGGGGCGCGACCCGGCCCTACGCGCTTTGCTCCGCCGGCTCGAGTAGGGAGGCACCGACAGTGCGTATCGTAGTCGTTGGGGCGGGCGCGATCGGAAGCCTATTCGGGGCGCTCCTGCAACGCGCGGGTCATGATGTTACGTTGGTCGGCCGACCGAACCACGTCGCCGCGATCGTGCAACACGGTCTGAGGCTCGAAGGCCGGACCGTCGGGACGTTCGAGGTCCGAGCGACGGCGGAACTGTCCCCCGGGTTCGAGGCCGATCTCTGCCTTCTGACGGTGAAGACCTACGACCTCGACCAAGCGTCCGAGGTGTTTGGCCGCGCGGTGTCGACCCCCCTCCCGGTCGCCGCCCTGGAGAATGGACTCGGAGTCGAGACGACGGTCGAACAATCGCTCGAATCAGCCGCGTGGCGCAACGCGGGGCAGTGGATCGTGAGGGGAATCAACTCCATCCCGGCCACCTTCGTCCGCCCGGGGGTCGTGCGGCATACGGGGGAAGGGGAGCTGCTCCTCGCCGACTACCAGTCCGGTCGCCACGCCGACGCGACGGCCGGGGTTTTCCGGAGCGCCGGTGTGCGAGTCCGCGTGGTTTCGGACCGGGCCATCGAAGTGTGGCGGAAAGTTCTCGTCAACGCGGCGATCAACCCCGTTACCGCGGACCACCGGATCGCCAACGGGGTGCTGCTCCTCGACCCGTACCGGGAGCAGACCCTCCAGCTCCTTCGCGAAGCGCTGACCGTTGCACGGGCCGAGGGGATGACCTTCACCGATTCGGAAGCGGAGGCCGAGCTCTGGCGGGTGGTGCGCGCGACCTCCGACAACCGGTCCAGCATGCTGCAGGACCTGGAACAGGGCCGCCGAACCGAGATCGACGCGATATCGGGTGCCGTACTCGCTCGGGGAGAGGCCCACGGACTCGAGCTTCCGGCGACCCGGCGGATGGTCCAGCGAATCCACGCGAAGGAGCCCCGCCGGCCGGCGTGAGCCGGTTTCCTCAGCGCTCCGAGCCGTAGTGTAATAGAGGAGCAAGACTCCTCGAGGTTCCGTGGAGAAGCGGAGTCTCGGGTCCGCCACCGTCCGGGGTCGGCGGGTGCTGGTCCGGGTCGACTTCAACGTGCCTCTGACGGAACAGGGTCAGGTCGCCGACGACCGCCGTATCGCCGAGGCGCTCCCTACCCTCCGACACCTCCAGGCCTCGATGGCCCGCACGATTCTGCTCTCGCACCTCGGACGACCCGGAGGAAAGAGGGACATGCGGTTCTCGCTGCGCCCGGTCGCCCGGAGGCTTTCCGAGCTCCTGGGCCAACCAATCCCGCTGGCACCGGACTGCGTGGGGATCGCGGCGATCAATGCAGTCTCTGGACTGAAGAACGGAGAGTTCGCGATGCTCGAGAACCTTCGCTTCCATCCGGGGGAGGAGGCCAACGACCCTGCCTTCGTCGTGCAGCTCTCTCAGCTGGGCGAGTCGTTCGTCGAGGAGGCGTTCGGCGTCTTGCACCGGTCTCACGCCTCCACCGTCGGGGTTCCGAAGCGACTTCCGTCCTGCGTCGGCTTCCTCGTCGAGAGGGAGGTGCGGGAACTCTCCCGGCTCCGAAATCATGTGGACCACCCATACATGGCGCTCCTGGGTGGGGCGAAGGTCTCCGACAAGTTGCCCCTTCTCAGAAGCTTCCTGGGTCTGGCCGACACTCTCATCGTCGGCGGCGCTCTCGCATTCCCGTTTCTCCGCGCCCGAGGAGCCAGCCTCGGAGCCTCACCGAGCGAAGAGGGACTGGACGGCGTGGTGGCAGAGTTTTTCGAGGCGGCGAAGGCCGCGGGCACCGAGCTCCTTCTGCCTGAGGATGTGGTAGTTCTCTCGCCCGGCGCCCCCGATCCCGTCGCCGTTCCCGTGGCCCAGGTGCCGGAGGGGGCGATGATCTACGATATCGGTCCTTCGACGCGCCGGCGCTTCGTCGAGGCGCTGGGCCGCTCGCGAACGGTCTTCTGGAACGGTCCGCTCGGCAAGGCCGAGGATCGTCGGTTCGCTGAGGGCACCCGGACCGTGCTCGCCGCGTTGGGGTCCGTCGCAGGGTACCACGTCTCGGCGGGGGGCGACTCGGCTCGAATCGCCCAGGATCTGGGGGTCAGCGGTGCCTTCCAGTACGCCTCGACGGGGGGCGGTGCCGCCCTCGAATTCGTGGAAGGGCACGAGCTCCCCGGCCTCGTGGCGATCCCGGACGCCTGACCGGCCGGCGGCCTGGTACTTGGTCCGGAGGAATCGGGAGCCCGTGCTCGAGCGTTTCGGCCAGGTAGTCGAGGTACGGCCGGTGAGCCCGGGCGACCGGGATCTCGAAGATGTCCGGCACCTCGTAGGGATGAGCTCGCGCCAGGTACTCGAAGAGCGCCCCAACCTTTCGCGGGGAGGTTTTGAACATGGCCGCGACCTCGCGGCCCCGTTCGAGCACTCCTTTCCAATGGTACGTGGAATCGATCGGGAATCGGTTCACGCACGCGGCGAGCCGCCGGGCGACGGCCGCGTCCCCGATCCGTCGGGCGCTGGCCGCGTCCGGGAACACACAGTAGACGACCCGAAGGATCCTCCCGGAGCCCCCGATCTCGTGCGGGTTCGTGCTCACGCGGCAACCTCATCGGCGGCCCGGACCTCGGCACGAGAGAAATCCAGGACCTCGAGCGACAGGTCCGTCAGGCGGACGAGGGCGGCCCGGGCCGGCACCGGGGATATGTTTCGCATTCGCTGATACTCCGTTTCGGCCTGCCAGGTCGAGGCGTTGAGCAGGAGGATTCCCTTGTACTGGTCGACGCCGAACGTATGGGCGTGGCCGGTGACGAAGATATCCGGGACCGGATCGATCAGCAAGCCATCCCGCGACTGAGGGGAGAGCGGGGTCTTGCCGCCGTACATCGGCGCGAGGTGCCGCATCGCGAGCATTCGCTTCATCACATCGGTGGGCCGGGCGTAGCTCGCGCCGGGGAGCGCCGGAATGAGGTCGTCGAAGGCACGACCATGGTACGCAGTGACGACGACCCCGTCGAGGCTGAACGTCGCTGGATTCCCCAGCACCCTGACCGAGCTCGGCAAGGTGGCGGCGAGCTCCAGGGGCAGCGCCGGTTGGGGCTCGGCGGGGGACACCGCGTCGTGGTTCCCCGGGATCGCGACCACTTGAATCCGGCTCGGGATCTCCCGTAGCCGGCGCCCGAGCTCGGCATACTGCTCGAAGATGTCGAGAATCGCGAGGTCGTCTTCCTGGTGCGGATAGATCCCGATCCCGTCGACCAGGTCGCCGGCGATGACCACATGCCGCACGGCCTCCGCGGCCGCCGGGTCGGGTCCTTGGCCCTTCAAGAAATCGACGAGACGTCCCCAGGCCTCCCCCATGAACGACCGGCTCCCGACGTGCAGGTCGGAGACGAAGAGGACGCGAGCGTCGAAATCGGTGCGATGCATCTCCCGCGTAGTCGGGACATCGGGCCGCAACACGCCGGTCACGATGGAGATCCGATTCCGCTCTCGCGCGGCCCGCACCCGCAGGCCGACGACCTCGTCGAGCAGGAACGGCTCGCGGACGGTGGGGCTGCCCTTCGGTACCAGCACCTCGACCGTTCCCGTGTCGTCCTCGACGGTCAGTATCGTGTGGTGCTTTTCGGAAGTGGTGCGGATCTCACGGACCATCCCGATGATCGAGAGCTCGCCCTCCTGGGTGCGGAGCGAGCTCGTGGGGTGCAGGTCGGGGAGTCCGGAACGCCCCCGGAGGATTCTGGACAAGGCGGCGAAGCGATGAGCAAAGAGGGCCCCGTAGGCCTGGAGAGGGTCGCGATCCGCCGGTAGCGGTTCGAACCCCTCCCTCAAGAGCTCGAAGCCGGGCGGGGGGGCAGCGACGGGCGCCGCCTCGGGGCGAGCGGCCCCCGGAATCTGATCGAGCCGGGTCGGTACTCGCACACCGGTGGGAGCCTCCGGACCGAGCAAGGACTCCACCATCGCCCGCGTCACGAACGGCGAGTCGGTGCCGGCCATCTCGATCAGTTTTCTCGAAAGGTCGAGCGGCTGCGGGGCGCCCCGGATCATGTCGAGCGCGTCGCCCTCGACCAGCTTCCGATGCGATTGAAAGTATCCAATGAGAGGGTCCTGCATCGTGGAGTTTGGTACCGCGTCGGCCGCCACGGAGAGTGCGCGCGGGTCTCTCCGACAACGACCGCCTGCGCGATCCTGCCCGCGGTTCGGACCGAGGAGGTCCGACTTATTTCAAGGGTGTGCTGCGGGTTCTGTCCGCACCGGCGCCGGCTTTGTGCGGGTCCGGTCCGCTCCCGACTCTACTAGCGACAACTTCTCCCGAATCTCCGGAGTAGAAGCGGGCTAAATATTGTAGTGTAAACTATATACAATACGTCTTGTGAATTTATGTATGCCACTTTCTATGAAAGCGCGATGAGGGGCTCGATGGGGTCGAAAGGATGGCTCTGCGTGACATTGGTCGGACTGCTCGCGGTCGCTTCGCTGGGGCTCCTGTTCTTGCCCAGCGCGGCGGCCGGTGGGCCCGTAGCGCACGGGACCAGCAACAGCGTAACGCTCCCCGGAACCACGCTCGTGGCCGCTCCGCCGTCGGGGGCGAAGGGCGCCGACGACATCACCCGACTGGCCGTCGACGGGTTGGACTCCGGACGGGGCCTCGTCTGGACCGCGTATCAGAACGGGGTCAACCCGGACGGCACCCCAGGCTCCCCTGGAGGGCCTACCCAGAGTACGGTGGCCGGATACGACTCGATCACGGGCTCCCTCGTTCGAACGATCAACGTCACGGGCAAGATCGACGGTCTGACGGCGGACCACGACCTGGTTCGGTTGATCGCCACGGTGAACGAGGACGTCCACTCGGCTCTCGAGATCATCGACCCGGAGACCGGCAGCGTCACGTCGTACAGATACAGCCCGAACCCCGCGGTGTCCGGCAACGGGGGGACGGACAGCATCGCCGTCCAGGGTGACCGAATCTACCTCGTTCATTCCAACCCGAACGACACCACCCAAGCGACCGGCTACTTGGTCCACCTGCACCCCGCCACGCTGACCGCACAGCTCACCCCGGTGTTCTTCGACAACAGCTGGGCGACGAACGCGGTGACCGGCGCTCCGGTTCGTCTCGGGCTGACGGACCCGGACACGAACTTCCTCATGCCCTGGTCGGGGGAGCGGTTCGCGGGCTCTCTGGCCACGATCGGCCAGGCCGACGGGCAGATCGTGCTCGCCTCCCACCTTCACGGAACCCCCCACTTGAAGGTCCTGACCCTGACCGATAACAAGTCGGGTAACGTGCCCCCGATCGACGGCTTCACGGTGGCCACATCCGATGAAGGCACCCTCTATGTGGTGGACGCCAAGGCGGGGATGATCCAGGCGCTCGACACTTCGGGATGGGCGAAAGGAACGGTGTTCGTGGGCGAACCGTCGGACAACGGTAACCCGCTCATCGGCGTCCTCAATCTGCAGACGGGCGCCATCACCTCGCTGGGAAATCACTTCGTCAGCCCCAAGGGCCTGCTCTTCGTCCCGGCCGGTCACCCCGATGATCAAGACCACCCCTCGGGCGACGCGCACGAGGGGGTAGAGCCCATCGGAACCGGCGGGCCTACTTCGATACTCGGACGGATCGTCTGAGAGCCCAGGTTCGAGGGGAGTCCAACCCATTCCCGCCGACGGGTCCCCGGACCGTGCCCACCCGGCCCGAGAGAGGGCCGTTCACTCCCGATAGGATTCCTTCGTGTAGCTCGCGCCCTTCGGATACTTCTCCTTCAGGTGCGCGATGAACGCTTCAGGGGCCCGGTCGACGTGGGCCTGGTACCACCTCACGACGACGTCGCGGAGGATGTTGTGTACCACCCGAACATCGATCGAGTGCTCGGAAGCGTCGTAGAGGACCGCCTGGCTCATCATCCGCATCCACCCCGAATACCGATGGTAGCTCTCGCCGTCGGTCCACTCGAAGACCCCCCGGAAGTGGGGGCGCCCCTCGGTGGTGTTGTAGAACCAGAATCGGAGGGTGAAGCCGACCCACCCCTGGGTGCGGTCCCTAAGCTCAATAGTCTTGACCCCACCGAAGTCGAAATTTTCCCGGAACGACCACTTGTCCGGAAACTCGGCGAAAGAGGCGAACAGCGTCTGGGATGGCTCGGTCACTAGGTGAGCCCCAATGTCGTCAAACTGGTTGTGGATTTCCCAGAAATCCTGGAGCAACCGCCGGTTGACGTCCGCACGGTGCGAGAGATCCTCCCCTGGCTTTGGCGCGCTTGCGGTCTGCTGCACCCGGGCGAACTCTCCCTTGAGCGTGTCGAGGAAATTGTCGTCAATCGGCGCGGTGGGAGATGGAGCGGTGGGACCAGTAGGACGCGTGGCGCTACGTGAACGTCGGGGCATGAGAGATTTCTCTGAGAGCGGGTAGGGGGGCCGGAAATTAAAGCTTCCCGAGCAACGGGAAGATTCGGGAGGAATCCCCGCTGCTCGCTAGAGCCGGAGTTCCATGTAGTGGGTCTTGGGAACCACGGGTGGCAGGTAGGGGCGAATCTCCCGGAACCCCAACCTGCGATACATCTTCCGCGCGACCCGCATCGAATCGAGGGAATCCAACCGCATCCGCTCGAACCCCAGCCGACGGGCCTCACCGATGATTGCCTCCGGCAACGCGCGCCCGACCCCAAGGCCGCGGAATGGCGGCGGCACATAGAGCCGCTTCATCTCGCAAATTCGCGGGGACAACAGACGAGTGCCCACGACACCGGCCGGCGCGGCTCCTACGAAGGCGAGAAGCAAGGCGCCCACGGGAGGCGCATAGGGCCGGGGCAGGCGCGCAAGTTCCCCATCGAACCCCTCGAAACAGAGGGGCTCTCCGACTCCCTTCGCGTACTCCCGGAATAATCTGCGCACGATTGCGATGGCCCGGGACGACGCGGCAGGGACAATCCGAACCGGGGGGTGGCTGCCACTCGGAAGACCTGGCCGTTGTTCGGTCAAGGAGGTCTCCAAAGGAGTTGGAGGCACCCTCTGGATTTAGGGTGGGCTAACCCGCCGCGCCGCTGCGCCGAGGAGTGGTGGGGCGGTTGCCTCCCGCTTAAATAGCCTGCCCGACCTTCACACATTGGACGATTCCCCGAGACGAATGGAGGTCGACGCCCCGCGCCATACGCGCCTTTCGGAACCACGACTCATGCTGCTCCCAGCTACCCGTCGTAGAATCCGCCTCGCGCCTGACCGCAGGGTCTAGCCTCACTTCGTCATCGGGGCCAGGACGGCCGCCGGAGACCTCTCCGGCGGGGCGCCCATCGTCCACCCCAAGGAAGAACAACAAATGACGAGTGACCCTAACGCCGCGAAATACCAGATCCGGGCCCGCATCTCCGCCGACGGTGTGATCGACAAACCTGACGTGGTCGGTGCCGTGTTCGGACAGACCGAAGGACTATTGGGCGACGAGCTCGACCTGCGCGACCTGCAAAAGACGGGCCGCGTCGGCCGGATCGAAGTCGAGATCGATTCCCGCAAGGGAAAGAGCGAAGGCGAGGTCATCATCCCGTCCTCGCTCGACCAGGTCGAGACGGCCATCCTGGCCGCCGGCCTCGAGACCGTCGACCGGATCGGGCCCTGCCGGGCCCGCATCGAGGTCATCGCCGTCGAGGACATTCGGGTGTCGAAGCGCCAGAAGGTCGTCGACCGAGCCAAGGCGATCCTCGAAAAACTGCTGGAAGAGTCGAAGGGCGTCGGCATCGACCTCACCGAAGCGGTCCGCAAGGCCGTCCAAGTGGAGGAGATCACGACCTACGGCCCCGAGCACCTGCCCGCCGGCCCGAACATCGACGCGGCTGAATCGATCATCGTGGTCGAAGGCCGGTCCGATGTGCTGAACCTGCTTCGTTGCGGCATCAAGAACGTCATAGCCGTCGAGGGAACGAGCGTTCCCCAGACGGTGAAGGACCTCTCCCGCGGCAAGACCGTCACCGTCTTCACCGACGGCGACCGGGCCGGCGAGCTGATCCTCCGGGAGATGCTCCAGACGATGGATATCGACTTCGTGGCCCGCGCCCCGCGCGGCTCCGAAGTCGAGGAGCTCACCCAGAAGCAGCTCGTAAAGTGCCTGCGGAACAAGATCCCCATCCAGCAGTACCTGGAGATGAGCGGGTTCGAGTCCACGGGCGCCACGCGGGCCCCGATGATGGAAGAACGGGAGGAAGGCGGCCCCGCCCCCTCCGGGAACGGTCCCGGTGGCAACCGGGACCGGCGCGACGACCGCCGGGATGACCGCAGAGACGACCGCCGCGACAACCGGCCCCCGCGCCGGGATGGCGGCGACCGCGGCCCGCCGCCTCCTCCGCCTCCGCCCCCGTCCGCCAACCGCATGCCGATGCCGCTGCCACCCCCTCCGCCCCCGCCCGTTCCGCTCACTCCACGGCAGAAGGCATTCTTTGACCAGTTGGCCCGGATCGAGAACTCATCGAAGGCTCTGGTGCTCGGCCACGATGATGCCGTCGTGATCGAGTCGCCGGTGAAGGACCTGATCGACACGATGTTGAAGCTCGAGGCGCCGGCCAAGACGCTGATCTTCGACGGGGTCGTGAGCCAGCGGCTCCTGGATGTCGCCCGCGAGAAGGGGATCGACACGGTCGTCGCGAGCCGACTCGGAGCCGTCGGGAAGATTCCAGACGGGATTCAGGTCTTCACGCAAGCTGACCTGGCGATGACGGCGGCTCCGGCCTAGACGAGCCGCCCTCCGACCCCTTTAAGCCCGGGGCGCGCCTAGTTCGGTCCGAGGATCATGGCCGCCCCCGTTCCCGGCAAGGTGCCTCACCGGGTGCTCGAGCACCTCGAAGAGATCCAGACCACCGAGGACATTCCGATCCCCTCCGACCCGCTGGACCGCGTCATCGGACAGGAGAAGGCCGTCGAAATCGCGAGGATCGCAGCCTACCAGCACCGACACCTGTTGCTCGTCGGCCCCCCGGGGATCGGGAAGTCGATGACCGCCCAGGCGCTGGCGCTGCATCTCGAGCGTCCCCTGCAAGAGATCCGAACGGTGCACAATCCGGAGAACCCTGAACGGCCGACCGTCGAGGTCGTTTCTCGCGAGGGGGTCTACCAGGAGCGCGAGCACGCCCGGGCCACCGAGGGCGAACTGATCGCCCCGACCGAGGCGCCAGTGACCGTCGCAGAACGCCTCGGATACCGCTGCCCACGGTGCAGCTTCTATTCCACTCCGGCCGACCGCCACTGCCCGAGCTGCGGGAATGTCAAGCAGCAGATCAACCTCAACCAGAGCGGCAATCCGTTCCGGGACCTCGTGGGGGGCATCCTCGAGCTCACGGTTCCTGGGGGCAATCCGCAGGAGGCGGTCCGAACCACCCGGCTCAAGAACGGCGTCGAAGAGGTCGTCGCCTACGAGCGGGCCGAGGACAAGATCCGTGTGCTCGACCAGCGCGCCCTGGAACGCCGGCGCGCCGAGCAGAAGGAGAGCCCCCACAAAGTGCTCGTGAAGATCGACCGCAGCACGTTCGTGATGGCCACGGGCGCGAGCGAGACCGAGCTGCTGGGCGACGTGCGGCACGACCCGTACGGCGGGCATCCCCAGCTGGGCAGTCAGCCCTACGACCGCGTCATCCCGGGGGCGATTCACGAAGCGCACGAAGGCGTGCTGTTCATCGACGAACTCCCGTCCCTCGGGAACCTGCAGCGGTTCATCCTGACCGCGATGCAGGAGAAGCGCTTCCCGATCTCGGGACGAAACCCTCAATCGGGCGGCGCCTCGGTCCGCGTCGACAACGTCCCGTGCGATTTCATCCTGGTCGCGGCGTGCAACATCGCCGACCTGTCCCACATCCTTTCCCCCCTGCGATCGCGGATCGCGGGAGGGGGGTACGAGGTCCTGCTGGACACGGCCATGCCCGACTCCGAGCACAATCGGCTCCGGTTGGCCCAGTTCTGCGCCCAGGAGATCGTGACCGACGGGCGGATCCGGCACGCCACAAAGGCGGCGCTGGACGAGCTGTTCAAAGAAGCCCGTCGCCGGGCGGAGACGATCGATAACCGGAGGAACTCGCTAACTTTGCGGCTCCGGGAGCTGGGCGGGCTGATCCGGACGGCGGGAGACCTGGCCATGGTGGCGGGGAGCCCCTTCATCGAAGCGTCCCAGATGCAGGAAGCGCTGCGCCGGGCCCGGTCGATCGAGGAACAGATCAAGGACATCTACGGCTCGTACCAAGGCGGCATGCGGCAGGACGCCACCGAAGCGCAACGGCAATCCCGCGGATACTACGCCTGGAACGAGCACCGAGACCCCGACCTCTCGGGTGGATACGCGTAGGCGGACCTCCGGCCACGCCCGTAGGGTCACGGCCGCGTGAGGAAAATCGGGTCCCTGTGGGGGCCCGTCTGACCCAGTTCATGACTCGCGCCGAAGGAATTTCGCCGGCCACGGTTCGACGAGGGCGCCCAGAGCGTCGGATTTATATGTCACCTACATGTAGATGATGTAGACCCATGGCTTCCAAGACAGTGGCCCTCGACGAGGAGGCCTACGAGCTGCTGAAACGCCAAAAGAAGGCCGACGAGAGTTTCAGCGACGCCGTCAAGCGGCTCGCGCGCCCGCGCCGTCCGATCTCCTCCTTTGGAGGAATGTGGAGCGATATGACCACCAAAGAACGCCGGGCGCTCGACCGGACCTACGCAGACCTCCGCGAGGCGGACCGACGCAGAGCGGAGAAGATTCGGCAGATGTGGAGCTGAACCGTGAAGTGCCTGGATTCCACTTTCTGCATTGATCTCGCGAACGGCGCGCCGGCGGCAGTACTCAAGGCCGCGGAACTCTCGAAGACAGGCGAGCGTCTCGCGATCGCGGCCCCGGCGCTCACGGAATTCCTCGTGGGGGCCTTTCATCAGGGAGGGAAACGCCTGGAGCAGGCCCTCGCCTACATCTCAGAACTCGAAGTGCTGGATATCACTGAACCGATATCGGTGGACGCCGCCCGCTTGGGGGGAGAGTGCTCCCGGCGCGGAGAGGCCGTCGGAACCTTGGACCTGCTCATCGCTTCTGCGGCCAAGCACCACCATGCCCCGTTGCTCAGTCGGGATTCGGATTTTGGGAGGATACCGGGGCTCACACTCGAAACGTACTGAGGAGAAGTAATATGAACGGCCCATCGGTCCGCTGCCTTACGGGCGCGTAGTCTAGCGGTTATGACGTCACCCTGACACGGTGAAGATCCCCAGTTCAAATCTGGGCGCGCCCACTGCCGTGCCCCTGCTCCGGGCCAAAACGAGCGCACACCGCGCAGGGTAGACAGTCCCCAAATCGTCTCCTCGTCTCTAAATTCGTCCCGATGTCCCACAATTACCTGTTTGTCTGACGCCTTGCGCGCACTCTCGCCGAGGAGGGCCTCGCGGTAGCGAACCGGGCTACAACCACAACCATTTGGGTGTGCAATTCAACGGAGGTACGCCCCACAAAGTCGAGAATCCCACGAGCCATGTTGGCGAAAAAATACCAGGAGTGGAACCTGGGGATAGTGTCGATGTTTGCTTTCTCTACCCCCATTCCGCGGGTCGTGCAATGAGAACCATGACTCAGAGGCTTCGTGTGGTGTCGGAGGAGAACGAGATCGTCCAAGGGCGCCTCCTCGACAGTCCGAGCGAAGAAGTGTTCTTCGGCGTGCGCCAAGACGACCTGGTCGAAGTTCCCATCTCTGCGTTGCGTTCCCGCTGTCGAAAGGCGGATATCCGTCGGTATCCGAACTGCAGGAAGCCACTCAATCGAATCTAGGCGTAGTGCCGCTGGGGCACTTTGTTCGCCCAACGATACGGAAATCCAGCCGAATACACCGACGACTGGGGTCAAGGGGGCTACCGGGCACCATGTGACTTACGCGAGGGCCACTCCGGAGGGTGTAACACCTGCCGAGGCTAGTGACTCCAGCGACTCGGAAACTGCGACACCGAACTGGAGCGGCGCTTTAGACCTAGTACGGACGGTTACCTGTAGCGACGGTATCGCTCAATCAGAGCGCAAGCCGGGCACATTTCAGAATGCCCCTCCCCTGTGGCACGCTCCGCGCAAGGAACGCAAAGTGGTTTCCAGCACGAGCGGCATGCGGTCGGTTGGCCTGAAACACTAGCTGGGTCTTCGCAAGAATTACCCTCTTGGGGCGGCTCTTGAATCGGGAAGCTGACCTCTGAAAAGATCCGAGGGTTTAGACACAAAGCCGTTGCACTTGAAGGTTGCAATGGTCGGCATGTGCGTCCTGGGTAAGGAGTCGTAAGGAGCACAGTCGGGAATGGCCGTGCAGGTTTTCAATGTTGGAGCCCCGACCTCACGCGTAAGGGATAGGCGACTCAAAAAGTTGTGGCTTCAAAACAAACTAACGCTCACTGCCGGTTGGAACTCGGCTCAAGATAGGGCCCCCTGCCCAACGTAATTCCGTGTAACCCCCCAGGAGTCCGAGTAGAAGTGCTGGGAGGAGTAGGAAGCCGAGCAGAGCTTGTGACAAGACCGCTGGAGAGAATGCGTTCATCACCAACAAGGCGACAATTAGCGCGTAGCCAGCAGATGCGGAAGCAATCACTAGGAACCCCCACACAGAACCTAGGTGGGGACGTTTTCGGAGTAAGAGACCTACGAATCCAAGCGCGACAATCGCAAGGCCAACTAATGATATCCAGGGGACTAGACTAACCGCTCCGGTGCAAGATCCGGCGGGAACTGGGCCTAGGGATGTGCACGGCTCCAGGTAGATCGACCCAAACAATGACTCGATAACGAACCCGAGACCCGAACCAAGCGTCAATGCGATAGCAATGCCCAATCTAGGAAAACTCATTCGATTCTCCACAACCCGAGTACTCAGATTTCATTCTCACCCCGCAGCTACCGCTCCGTCCATCGGTCTCCTTAGAGCGATGAATCAGCAAGCGCAGCCGGTGTCATGCTCCTGGAAAAAATCGTGGAGCAGGAAACCGCTGTAGGAAAGTGAACCCACTTGGTCATTCGGCATCTGGGTCCATTTGTAATTGGTGAAGTTTTCAGCCCCTAGGTTGTTCACGATCAAATTGTTCAGGGTTATCCAACCCGTGTTCGGACCTTGCCACGGTGTACCAGTCTGAGTGTCCTCTGGATTTTCTACCATGAACTCGTAGTAGTTGGGGGGAACGCCCATTGCCATTCCCGAGTAGGCAGTGCAAGTGTATCCGCTTCCGATGGAGTAGTCCACCAAGCTGAGGTAATACTCCCACACGCCCCTGTTGTAAACAACCTGGGCGGTGGCCTTCATATTGTCCCCCGCGCCCGGAGTGTAGGCCCCAGTGAAACAAGTTACAAGGCTCCCGGGCCAATATTCGTACCACAGAGAGTACGTCCGTGTCGTTCCATACCAATTCACGGACACGCTTGACAGGGTTCCGGTCTGAGCGATTCCTGCAGTGCTGCCTGAGCCCCCACCTAGTTGAACCGTTTGCCCTACCCACACCGCCACCTTTTCCGTACATCCGTTGCCACAGCCGGAAGAAGGGTTAGCGACGGGAATGTCCCACTGCATCTGATCTTGTGCGTAGCTCACTCCGGGGTCGTGAAAATCGTAACCTGACCAACAAGCTTGAGCGCTGCTACCGCACATCGACGCCGCAGTATCATTTTGGATCCAGGAAGCGTCGACGACGGACGCGAGATTTGGATTCTCGATGATGCGTAACTCCCCATATTTCATTCCCATGGCATTCGTGGCAGAAAATACCAAACCGGCGCTGGCCAACTCGACTCCGCAATCGGGTGTTGTGGACCAAGTGTCAGTATGGCTTTCAACATTAAGGGAGTAATTGTGGGAAGCGGAAACAAAAAGTGGAGATTGGGCAGCGGTTTTACGCTCCAGACCAAGATCAAGGCCGGAACTGATTTTGATGGTTTCGTTTGTTGTTTGCGATTGGTCACAGGAATGGGGTGATGAGTTCGAGGGCGTGACTCCGGCGGCAGAACCACCGGATGTACTCGCAAAGAGCATTAGGAAGAGAAGAAAAAACGGACCTACAACTCGGATGCTCATCTGAGAACTCCCAACTAGGCTGCTAGGCCTGATGGCTAGATAACAGTCTACGCCTGGTCGATTCGCTCAAGCGAAGGGACATTGCAGCAAGTATTACTAAATTGCTAAAAGGGGACAGTTGGCGGAAAACCACCCTGACTGTCGATAATGTGCGAGCGGGATCGGTTTCTCAGGAAAGCCCACTCAGTTCCGATAGTTAACCTACAAAGCTTCGGCATTCGCAAATCAGACTTAGCCCTTCAGAACGTATGCTATAGTCGAGATTATTGAGTCCACTTGCAGGGGATCCGGGACCCTCTAGGCCTTGACGCTAGCACGGCTAGTTCGAAGCTCATCAATGGGTACCGGCCTACCCCTCAAACTACGGATTCTCGGCTTCCCAATCGATTTCCGGGAGGTCTTAAAGTCCGAAACTCGCGTCCGTCGATTATCAACCGGCCGGCATTGGGGTGCGGGACTACGGTCGCGATTCGGGTGGCTGTTGTCTTCCCAACGCCGTTGATTCCGGCTAGCCGGACGACCTCGCCGGTCGCAAGCTACGGCGAGAGGCCAGCCAGAGCGGAATGAGGAGAATGGCCGTAACGGTTGGTCACTCCCCTCAGCGCGAGCACTAGGAGGAGCAGGGGCAGAACTTCCCACAATGTGTGGGTTCTGGTGCGTACCCCCGTAGAATTGCACACCCATCCTGGTGGGGGATAGTGGGAGGGCCGAACCGAACCGAAACCGTCGAGAAGGTCCGAACGATTGCCGAGTTCCTGGAGGCCCGGTGACGACGCGGCGGACTTGGAGCGGCGTAGAGAAGTTGTGCATCGTCCTCGAGGGTCTCGGCCCGAACGCCAACATCGAGGCGATCTGCCGGGCTTATGGGATCCACTCCGCGCAGCTCTACAAGTGGAAGGACCAGGCCTTGGCGGCGATGCGCTCGGGGCTGGAGAATCGACAGGGGTCGCCTCTGCAGCGCCAGCGCCAAGAAATGGCCCGTCTGAAGCTGCTGATCGCTGACCAGGCGATCGCACTGCAGGTGTTCAAAGAGGAGCTCGGGTCCGTCGAGGGAAAAAACGACGGAAGGGACTCGTGACGGCAATGGGGGCGAACGGTCTTCCGGAGAGCCTAGCGGCCCGCCCGGTGGGTCTCGCGCGCCGCCCCGTGTGCAACGAGCCCCGAGGCGTTCGCCCTTCCCGCCACCGGTCGGACGAACCGAAGGTCCGAGCCGCGGTCCGACGGGTCGCCTTGGCTCGTCCGACCTTCGGCGTGCGGAAAGTCTGGGCGATGCTCCGTCGCGAGCGGATCCGCGTGAATCGCAAGCGGGTCTATCCGATTCTCCGAGAGGAGCATCTGCTCAAGGCCGCCCACTTCCCTCGACCGCGGCTGCCGCTCACGGGCCGGCTCTTCGCCTCAAGACCGAACGAACGTTGGACCACCGACCTCACGTACATCGACACGATAGATCGTGGTCCGTGCCCGTTGATGCCGGTCCTCGACACCCACACCCGCGAAGGGGTCGCCTGGGAGTTTCTCCCGTTCTGCCGAGCGACCGAAGCGCTCGGTGTGATCGAGACCTCGGTATCCGCTCGATTCCCGAAGGCGGCTCGGGCCGACGGGCTGGCGTTCGTGGTCGACCGGGGGAGCCAGTTTGTCGCACAACGCTTCTAAGGCAGCGTTCGGCGGATGGGGGTCGAGCTGCGGATGACCCGGAAGCATCGTCCGGAGGACAACGGGGTGAAGGAGTCATTCCACGGCCACCTGAAGATGGACTACCGCTGGGTGCGAGAGCCCGAGAGCTTCCTCGCGAGCCGACGACGACTCGCGGAGTCGATCGACGACTACAACACCGAGCGACCGCCCTCGCCGCTCAGATACCTCACCTCGAACGAGTTCGCCCGGAAAGAACTGGAGGAGATCGAAGCATGAAAGAGTCCAGGAACGGAATCCCTCCCCGCACCCCTCCCTCAAGTATGCAAAAGTACGGGGGGCACGTCGGCCACCTTCCCATTCAAGGTGAATAGCAAACCGACCCCGAAGGGATCTCCAGCTTGGTCCCGGACCTTCCACGCCTTCCTGGTAAACACGAGTGAGTTCGGCAAGACCTATCGGCTGCGAGTAAGCGTGGAGAGGACCTTCTCGGCGTTGAAGCGCCGATTCGACGTTCCGATCAGGTCGCTCAACCCGGTTGCCCAAGTCAACGAAGGGCCGTGCAGGGTCGTGCTATACAACATCATGATCGTGATTCGATGGATGCTCGAAGCCGGGATCGACCCTCATTTCATTCGAGGCAATGGCTCCACAACCGGCACTAAATGTTATGGCCAAGAGTCGCCAGGATCCTCGTCTGAGGTCGACGTTTCCCGAGGCGACGCGTCTCTAAATTCGGACAGTCGTCCCGCAAATACCGACCCAGAAGTAATTTATGGACTGTGTCCGCGCAGGGAGCACGCACCCGGATGCCCGGTCTACCGGACCCTCAGCGCGTTCAAGATCACCAGGACATCGATGATTTCCTGCAAGATCGCTCCCAACGCGGGAAGCACGGACCCACCCGCGGCGATGCCCATCAGGACCAGGCTCGCGCCCAGCCCGAAGTAGATCCCCTGACGGGCCACGAGGACCATTCGTTGACCGAGCGCGATCCCCTCCGGAATCCGGGTGATGTCGTCGACCAGGAGGACAATGTCCGCTGCCTCCACGGAGATCCCGGCCCCCCGGGCGCCCATCGCCACCCCAACCGAGGCGGAGGCGAGGGCCGCCGCGTCGTTGATCCCGTCGCCCACCATCACGGTGGAGCCGACCCGGTCGCGGTACCCCCTGATTCGCTCGACCTTCCCCTCGGGCAGCAGCTCGCCGGTGAATTCGGTGATATGCGCCTGGCCGGCAATCTCGGTCGCATTCGCTACACTGTCACCGGTGAGCAAGACGACGTGTTCGACCCCGAGGGTCCGGAGCCGGTCCACCATGGCCGGGACGCCCGGCCGGAGCGCGTCGGCGTAGAGGATCGCTCCCGCGGCCTTGCCGTCCACGAGGACGAACGCGACGAGCCAACCCCTCTCCCCGTGGCGAGCGTGGAGCAGTTGCCACTCGGGCACTAGCTCCTGTCCGGTCCGGCGCCGAACGAGGGAGGCCGACCCGACCAGCAGCCGCCGGCCGTCGACCGTCCCCTCGATGCCCGCCCCTCCGGTTTCGACGACGTCCCGGGGGGTAGGGAGGGTGCTTGCAATCTTCCGGGCTTCCCGAACCGTGGCCGCTGCGAGCGGATGAGAGGAGAGCTGCTCGAGCGCGCCCGCCCGCCGGAGGAGGTCGGCGTCGGACCACGTCGGATCGAAGGTAACGACCCCCTGCACCTCGGGACGACCGGCCGTGAGCGTCCCGGTTTTGTCGAAGACGACGACCCGGGCCCGTCCGATCTCCTCGATCGCCCCGCCACTCTTGACCACGAGGCCGCGGTCGGCGGCCCGATTGACGGCCCCGATGACCGCGATTGGTGTGGCAATGATGAGAGGACACGGAGTCGCGACCACGAGCACGGCGAGGGCGGTCTGGGGGGCGTGGGTGAGCACCCACCCGATCACGGCGACCGCCAAGGCGAGCGGGGTGAACCAGACGGCGAAACGGTCGGCCAACCGCTGGAGAGGAGGCTTCCGTTCTTGCGCCGAACGCACGAGTTCGACGATGCGGGAGTAGGTGCTCTCCTGGCTTCGACGGTCCGCCCGCATGTCGAAAGGTGCCCCCACGCTGATCGTCCCGCTCAGCACCCGCTCGCCCTCGAATCGTCGCTTCGGAAGCGGTTCGCCCGTGACCGCGGCCTCGTCGATGAGTGCCTCTGGACTGGCCACCGTTCCGTCCACCGGAAGCATGTCCCCCGCGAGCACCACCAACCGGTCTCCCACCGCGACCTCCTCCACAGAGATCTCGTCGACGGCGTCGTCTCTCCGCCGACGTGCTCGACGGGGAGCTCGTTTCAACAGCTCCCGGAGCGACGCGGAGGCCCGGTGGAAAGCGTAGGAATCGATCGCCTCCCCGCTGGACTGCATGAGGACGATGATCACGCCGGCAAATGCCTGGTCCAGTGCGAGCGCCCCGAGGATCGCCAGCATGGCAATGACATCGGAGGCGAACTCGCCGCGGATCAGCCGCTGGGCCGTTTGGAAGACCAGGGGAACTCCGCCGACGATCAGGGTCCCTAGCCAGACCCAGCGTCCTAGACCTGGTAGTTGGAATAGATAGGTGAGGCTCCCACCGACCGCGAGCCCTACGACGGCGACGAACGGTAGCGGGTAGCGACGAAGGATGGGCCCGATGCGAATCGGGGCTGCCTCGTACGTTGGGGTCTCCCTCTCGTTTTCAAGAGTTCCCTGCATCTGGCTCAACCCTGGGGGCCGCAGGTCGGAGGGGTTGATGGCGCCCCGAGCGCGAGCACTGACTTCCAACCCTTCACGTGCGTACCCCCTGGGTTCCCGGGGAACACGCGCCCTCATAGCGAAAGGAGTGAGCGCCGCCTGGAGCCAGTTCAGTTCCTTCGGACGGACAATCGAGATCAGGCCCGGGTGAATCCCAACTCATTTCCTTTGTCCCTCGCCGAATGATTCCTCACAGTGCACCGGTTCTCCCGGGGCAGGCAACGCGCCCGGCAACTTTCGCAGGGCATCCTCGTCCCAGATTGCCCCCGAGTCTCTGTTGGATAGCCGTACCTGCTCGTCGGTCAGCATCCGTTGGGCGGCGCACGTGGGCTGCCCGGGGGTGGGCGACCCCCTGGGCGGCCCACAACCGCGGCGCTAGCTGGGTCCCATCGGCGGGCTCGGTGGGGGCGCGCCGGGTGAGGGAGTGGAGGGGTACATCGGAGGCATCGCCGGGGTCATCTTGGCCTTACCGGACTTCAGGACGACACCTACGATGAGCACGACGATGCCGACTACCAGGAGGACGGTCCCTACCGTGGAGAGCGCCGTCGTGACCTTGAAGGTCACGTTCGCGGGGGAGCCCGTCCCGAGGTTAAGCGCTCCGACGATGACTTCGCCCCCGTTCGGCTGGTTCAAGGTGAACGAACCGCTCTTCCCGGTCTGATACGTAAGGCCCGACAGGCCCGAAATGCTCGTAGCGTTCGAACTTAAGCAGGCGGCAGTGCACGAGGCGGCCACTACCGTCACGCTCGATGTCGCCGTCCACGACACGCCGACCGGAATGCTCCCGGTGAGGGAGAACCCGCTGACGCTCAACAGCACGAAGGGCGTGGTGCTCCCAGTGGAAACGGTCTGGTTAGACTGCGCCACCAGCGGAACGAACAGGAGAACAGCGCCCACGATCGCCACGATGACCCCTACAACGAGTAGACCCATCCGCATGCTTTGCCTCGGGGTCGCGTAGTTCGTATGGGTACATAGACCTCCGTATGGCCAGCGGCCGCCGCGAAAATCGTCGCCGCTACGCCGAAGGATGGGAACGGCACGCGCAACCCTCGGGCGCGCGCGGGAGGTTCAGGTTCCTCCCGACATCGAGTACCCGATGACGATGGTGCAGTACGCGGTAGCTGCGTGACCGACGTATCGTGGCCGGACGCCGACCCAGCCCGTGATGAGCCACCCGATCGGAAGGATCTCCGTCAGGAAGTACGGGTCGGCGAGGGGGAGGTCGTACGATCCCTACGCGGCGAGGACGACGTACGGCCACGCTGTTCCTCTCTAGAGGGATATCCAACGCAAACGGACCAGCGATACCTGGTGTCCCGCGCCGGCCGGCCCGTCCTAGGTTCTCACGGTATGTCGCAGAGCGTCGGCGTCCCACATCGCCCCCGTACCCGTGTTATACAACAGAACCCGCTCGCCGGCCCGAATCTTCCCGTCGGCCAACAGTCGGGGGAGCGCGGCATAGACCGCCGCTCCCTCCGGAGACACGGACAGCCCGTGACGACGAGCCAGTTTCTCCATCGCGTCAGGAAGTGCTTCATCCGGAACAGTGACCCCATCTCCGCGGGTAGCGCGGATCGCTTCCAGGATCCTTTCCGAAGAGAACGGAGCGGGGACGAGCAATCCCGGCGCTATCGTGCGGGGATTCTCCCAGGGGCGGACCGTCGACTCCCCGTCTCGCAACGCCCGGATTACCGGGGCGCACCCCTCGGGCTGTACCGCGATCAGACGAGGCTCGGTCTCCAAGGCGCCCAACCCGATCAGCTCGAGAAATGCCTTGTGCATGCCCACGAGGCCCGTGCCACCGCCGGTGGGATAGACGATTGCCTCGGGCATCTCGGAGCGGGCGAACTGGTCGAAGATCTCGAGCCCCATCGTTTTCTTTCCTTCGACGCGGTACGGCTCCCGGAGCGTCGACATGTCGAATCCTCCCGAGGTCCGTTCCCGCGTGCGAGCCTGCTCTCCCGCCTCGCGGATCGTCCCCGGCACCGCGAGCACCTCGGCGCCGTACGCCCGGCAGATGCGCTGGAGTTCTGGGGCCGTCGACGCCGGTAGATAGACCCGCACGGCGAGGCCGGCCCGGGCGCCGTAGGCGGCCAAAGCGAGGCCGGCGTTGCCTGCGCTCGGGACGTACAGGGAGCGAAGTCCGAGTTCGCGCGCCCGGGAGACGGCGACCGCCATTCCGCGCGCTTTGAACGACCCCGTCGGGATCTGGCCGTCGTCCTTGAGCCAGAGGTCGACCCCGGGCGTTTCGGGAACCTCCGCGAGCCGAAGAATCGGCGTTCCACCCTCCCCGAGGGTCACAATGTTGGACTCGTCCCGGACCGGGAGGAGTTCGCGGTATCGCCATACCGTGGCGGGGCGCCGGTGGAACGATTCCAGGATCCGTTCCGCTCGACCACGTTCGAGGTTATAGGTAGCGAAGAGGGTGTGACCGCAGGTGGGACACGTTCCGATGGCCCGGTCGGCGTCAACGGTCGTGCAGCAAGCCCGGCACTCCAACCCGGTAAGCAGCGACCCAGTGCCCGTCATCCCCACCTCCGCCGCGACCTCGACAAGCTTGAAGCAGATGGAACGTTGGCCCGAGCCCGATGGAGGGGGAGCCGAAGGCACGGGTCGGCTCCCTTCGGGCACGAGGAGTCCCCAGGTATCGTGACTCCGTGATCTGCGGGGATGCCCGGAGCGTGCTTCAGCGGCTCCCCCGCGAGTCCGTCCATCTGGCGATCACCTCTCCTCCGTACAACGTCGGCATCGCGTACTCCGGCTACGCGGACGACCTGACGACGGAGGAATACCTTGCGTGGCTCAAAGGCGTCTGGCTCGAGCTCAAACGCGTCCTGGTCGTGGGGGGCCGGTTTTGCCTCAACGTGGCGCCGACTTCGATCAAGAACTTCCATCCCCTTCACCACGACCTCTCCCGGGACCTGCGGGACCTGGGGTTCCTGATGCGTACCGAGGTGATCTGGTACAAGCAGACGATGGGCCGCCGGACCGCTTGGGGGAGTTGGAAGAGCCCCGCGAACCCGCATATCATCCCTTCGTGGGAGTACGTCCTCGTCTTCTCGAAGGGGGCGTGGAAGCTGCCCGGGGCTTCGAGTGCGATCGACATCACGGGTCCGGAGTTCCAGAAGTTCTCGGATGGGTTCTGGCACATCCCGCCGGAGCGGAACCGAAAGGGACACCCGGCGCCGTTCCCGGAGGAGCTGATCCTCCGGCTCGTGAAATTCTACAGCTACCGGGGGAACACCGTGCTCGACATGTTCGGGGGCACCGGCACTGTGGCCGCGGTCGCGAGGTCCCTCGGACGCCACTTCATCCACATCGATGCGTCGCCGGCGTACTGCGAGCAGGCGCTCGAGCGGGTACGTGCCACCTCCCCTCCGGCCGGCAGCGAACGGATCCCGGTCCCCCACCGCCTGACCCGACCAACCCCGTCGGGTGATTGATGGGGTTCTCACGCCAACGGAATCGGAGCCGGCGGAAGTAGCCGCTGGGACATCTCCCGCACGGCGAACTCGAGCAACGGCTCGAGGTTCACCGCGTCGGCCCGGTTGTACTCCACGAGCTTCGCGAGGGAGCCGGGAACCCCCCGGCGCGCCTCCTCCCAGAGCCGCACCGCGTCGAGCCCCACGATCCCCTCGACCCCCGTGCGGTCGCCCAACCCGAGCTCCTGCTCGATCCGCTTGAGCCCGCCGGCGTACCCCAGCCGGCGCAGAAGGAATCGAAGGTCAATGTGGGCCGGAGGGAACCGGATGTACGGGAATCGGGCCTCGAGGAACGGCAGGTCGAACAGCAGTCCGTTGAACGTCACGATCAGCTGGAACTTCTGTAAGTAGGCCGGGAGTTCCTCCAAGTCGTCGTACGCGACGAACGCCCTCGTCGCTCCTCCGCCGTGAACCCCGACGACGGTGACGATCCCCTCCTGGGGGGTCAGGGCCGTCGTCTCGATATCGAGGAAGGCGGTGAGCTCGCGGAACTCCGGATACATCCGCCACCGTTCGACGTTCGGCAGCCGGCGGCAGAACCAGTCCGCGTTCCGGGTCCGTAGCGCCTCCTCGCCGTCATCCAGCATCCGGTCGATGGAGGCTCGACGGTCGGGGGGGACGCCCGGGAGTTCGGCGAGGCGCCGGAGGTCTGCCCAGTTCCGGACCCCCGCCCGCCATAACTGGGCCTCCGTGGCCCATCCGATGCCGGGGAGGTGTAGGAAGGTCGCTCGAAGCACGCGGCGCGGACGGAATCGACCCTACTAAAGTTACAGGCCCGCCAGGGGCGAGCGCCCGCAGAGTGCTGCTTTTCCGCACCGAACGCGAGGCCTTGCTCGGCGCGGTACCAGGAACCGCGTTGCGATTGGTCTTCCGTCGGGTCGCGAATTGGCGGGCTTCACGAACCTCGGGAGGGTCCGAGTCCGCGTCAGGGGCGCGGGTCGGCGGCGTCGATGGGGAGGGGTCCCAACTCCTGGACCCGGGTCTTGACGGCCTCCCAGAAGCCCGGTACCTGATCGCGGGGGAGCCGGCCGCCGAACATCGGGGCTCGATACTCCGCCTCCAGGACGTCAGGGTCTTCCAAGTCCCAGACCAACCGGAGAACCCAATCGCCCCGGTCCTCCTCGTAGGTG
The DNA here is from genome assembly GCA_022749815.1 of Thermoplasmata archaeon. Classification (GTDB taxonomy): domain Archaea; phylum Thermoplasmatota; class Thermoplasmata; order Lutacidiplasmatales; family UBA184; genus JAKIWV01. Next base: position 13,366 of record JAKIWV010000003.1, on the reverse strand, counting down.
TAGACCTGGCGCCGAGGGTCGGTGGCGACCGGATTCCGTTGAAGGATGTCCAGGGGAGGGTCGGGCGGTGCCGGCGGTCCCATCAGTGTCATCGGCGGCGGGCGGGCCGGGAGCTTGAGTCGGATCCACGCGACCACGGGCCATCGGGTGTGGGCGACGCCGAGGGACGGCATGATGGACGGAGACCTCGGAGGACTCTAAACACGTTCGGGGCGATATTGTCCGGGAGGGGGAGCTGCCCCTTCTCCGAGAGTCCGAGAACGCCTTCGCGCAGAAGCCTCAGAAGAGGTTCCTATAGATTGGAATAGTAGGAGGGTCCGTATTTTGGGTTGGGCCATGGCGGTTCTGCCAGTTTCTTCCTTGGGGGGCCGGAGACTCGGCGGCGTCGGACGAGCGCGGACGCTGGTCGTGCTTGGGGCGTTGCCGACATGACGGGAAACCCACAGGGGGACCGCCTCCGGCTGCTGGGTATCCTCCAGGCGCTCACCGAGGTGCAGGAATTCACTTCGATTGGACGGCAGGCCTTCCTCGAGTCGACGCTGCACCAGCGCGCTGTCGACCGGGACCTCGAGGTTATCCGGGAATCTGCGCGGCACCTGTCCGTGGAGCTCAAGGATGAGCACCCCGAGGTCGGGTGGCGGATCCTGGAGCACCTAAGGGACTCCCTCACCCAGGACTCGGCTTACCCCGACCCGGAGGAGCTGTGGCGGATCGCGACGACCGCACTCCCGAAAGTCAAGGAACGCTTGCGCCGGGTGCGGGCCCGAGCCCCTGACGCGTCCGCTGGATAGCGCGAGGGGCCGGAGCCCCGAGAAGTTTGGTCGCACGCGTTCTGCGTAGCTGCCCGATGCATCCCGCAGGCGTAGCCGATTGACCGTTAGTGGACGCCGGGCTGAGGCGATCGCCCGTAGGCCTCCGCCGCACACCCCGTCTCTACTCCAGATTCGCGGGGTCCGACCCGCCCATCGGTGGTCCGGAGGAGGCTTCGAGAGGCTCGGAAGACCCAATTCTGGCAAACCCGCAAGTATCTCCCTAGGAATGGTCCGGGTCCCGCCTTCACCGAGGAAACCGTGTCCACGAATGCGCCGGCTCCGCTTCTCCCACCCGAGAGCCATCCCGCGTCCGCCCGTGCGACCGGTGCCTCGTACCTAGACCGACTGCCCTCTCTCATCGACGAGTCCGTACGCGTTTACGCGGACCGGAACGACGAGCTGGCCCGATTCCCCGAAGAGGGAATCCGTGCCTTGGGGGAGGAAGGGCTCCTGGGTCTTTCCATTCCAACCGCGCTCGGAGGACTCGGTCAAGGCCCCGGGCTCTTCGCAAAGGTTGTCGCAGCGCTGGCCGAGGCCGACGCCTCCCTGGCCATGGTCTACTTGATGCATCTCGCCGGCGCGGCGGTCCTCCTCCAGGCGAGCCAGACATCGGTCGTTTCGGCCGCCCTGCGAGAAATGGCGATGGGCCGGCATCTCACCACCCTGGCGTTCAGCGAGAAAGGCTCACGTAGCCACTTCTGGTCCCCGGTCTCGCGCGCCCGGCGCACCCCGGAGGGGGTCCGCTTGAGCGCGAACAAGTCTTGGGTGACGAGCGCGGGCCACGCCCAGAGCATGGTCGTCACCACACTTTCGGCCGAGGGCCATGGACCGGTCGACACGACACTGTATTTGCTCCGGTCGGACGAGCCCGGCGTACTTATCGGACCTGCGTGGAACGGAATGGGACTGCGGGGGAACGCCTCCTCGCCGATCGAGTTGAAGGACTGCTGCGTTCCCGAGGAAGCACGACTCTCCGGCGAAGGTGGCGGCATGAGCGTGAAGCTGCAGACGGTCCTTCCGTTGTTCAATCTCGGCGTGGCCGCCATGGACCTGGGGATCTCCCGAGCGGCCGTCAAGGCAACAGTGGCACACCTGACCTCCGCACGGCTCGAGCACATGGGGTCGTCCTTGGCGGAGGCGTTCCCTACGTTGCGAGCCCAGGTGGCCCGGATGCAATCCGCCACGGACGGTCTCGAGCTGCGGGTGGAGGACCTGGTCCGCCAGCTCGAGTCACCGGGGCCTCAGACGCTCCTGCGAGTACTCGAGACGAAGGCGGCCGCCAACGAGATCGCTATCCAGGTGACCTCCGACGCGATGCGGGCTTGCGGCGGCGCGGCCTTCTCACGTCACACCAGAATCGACCGGTACTTTCGGGACGCGCAGGCGGGGGCGGTCATGGCCCCGACAGTCGACCAGGTTAACGAGTTCGTCGGACGGGCGGTGCTCGGCCTCCCGCTCATGTAAGGGGAGCCGGAGGGGGATGTGAGCCGATCCTTGCACGTCGGTGCCGTTGCGTATGACCCGAAGGTCGTGTCGATCTGGGAGGGCCTGGCGAGGTACCTCCGTTCCGAGGGTCGACTCCCCGTGGACGTGGCCCTCTTCCTCTCCTACCCGGCCCAGGTCGATGCGCTGCTCGAAGGCCGGATCGACCTCGCATGGAACACCAATCTCGCGTACCTCCAGTCGGAAACGTGGAGCCAGGGGGCGTGTCGGCCCGTCTGCATGCGGGACACCGATCTCGGTTGGACCTCCAAGATCTTCGCGCCCCAGGGAGGTCCGGTCCGTACACTCTCTGACCTCCGGGGCCGGACGTTGGCCCTCGGCAGCAGCGACAGCGGACATGCAGCGATCCTACCGACTCACTTTCTCGCGCGCGAAGGGCTGCGCGAAAGACGGGAGTACCAATCGATCCGATTCGACCCGGATCTGGGGAAGCACGGGGACACCGGAACGAGCGAACTTGAGGTGCTCAAGGCCGTCATGGATGGCCGAGCGGACGCGGGCGTTGTCGGTAGCCCCTTCTGGACCCGCGTGGCCTCGCAAGAGCTAGTTCCTCCGGGCTCTCTTCTCGAGGTTTGGACGAGCCCGTCATTCTCCCACTGCATGTTCACGGCGCGCCCGGGACTCGAGCCCGACAGAATCCGATCCTTCGCCGAAGCGCTGGAGGCGATGAGCTTCGACAACCCGGAGCACCGGAAGATCCTCGAGGCGGAGGGTCTCCGGTCGTGGGTCCCGCCCCACACGGAGGGCTACGACGACCCCCGAACGGCGGCTACCGAACAATCGTTCTTCGTGCGCCCCACCCGTTGAGGTCACTGGGAGGTTCCTGGTGCTTCCGGCGAAGGTGGAGGTCCGGCTGGATGAGCGGGACTTCGCCTCGGGCGCCTTGCCCGCGCTCCTCGGCGGCCTCCGCGAGCTCGGGGAGGGGGAGCTGCTCGCACTCGTCGGGACGTCACCCCGCCTCGAGACCGACGTCTCCACCTGGGCCCGTCTCACGGGATCCGCGGTAGTCGAGTCGACCCCTGTCTCAGGGGGCGGCGTCCGGGTCGTCGTCCGACCCGGAACGGCGGACCTCCCGGGAGACGCGGCGGAAGATCCCCGCTCTCGGCTCTGGCTCTACACGAATTTTGACTGCAACCTTGCCTGCGACTACTGCTGCGTGCGCTCGGATCCCGGAAAAACGCGTGATTGGCTGCCGCTTGAGACGATCCGGCACGTGGCCGCCGAGGCCCGTGATGTGGGGTTCCACCGCATCCTTGTGACCGGTGGGGAGCCGTTCCTTCGTCCCGACATCGACGACATTCTCGAAACCTGTGCTTACCATCTTCCCACCACCGTCCTCACCAACGGGAGCCTTTTGTCGGGCCCGAGAAGAGGAATGCTCGAGAGACTGCCTCGGGACCGGCTGACGTTTCAGGTCAGTCTCGACAGCCCCGAAGCGAGCCGACACGACGCGCACCGAGGGACTGGTTCCTGGAACCGGGCCCGCAGCGGAATCCGGACGGTACAGGCCCTCGGCTTCCGGGTCCGGATCGCTGCCACCCTCCCCTCCCCCGAGGAGCGTGCGGAGATGGACCGGTGGCTGGAGGGGGAGGGATTCGCACCGGAAGATCGACTGGTCCGGCCGCTCGCGCTCCGGGGAAGGGCCTCGACGGGCATGGCGCTCACGCGGTCCGATGTGGAACCGGAACTAACCGTCACGGCGCGGGGCGTCTACTGGCATCCGGTCGGCGCGGCTGACGCGGACTTCTTTGTTCGGGCCGACGCCCTTCCGCTCGCGGAAGCCTGGCAGGGGGTTCAGGAAATCTGGAACGACGACCGGACCTTCGCCGGGCGCCTCGCGACGGTGTTCCATTGCGCGTGAAGGGCCACGGACTCCGAGATTCAGGGAACTGCAAGGAGATCGATGAACCAACCTAACGAGGCGGCGGGGACGAGCAGCGACGCGGCGGTGAGCCAGGGGCCGAGAAAGCTCTTGAGGCTCCGGTACGGAATCCCGGTACTGGTTTACTTCCTTCTGCGGATCGACGACGCCGGATTCTGGCTCTGGGGCGTCATCAACAAGGCCCCCTGGAACGGGTGGGGCTGTTCGTCCACGAGCTGGTTCACTCCGGGATTCTGTGTGCCCGTCACGCTCCAGGCCGAGGCCGCCCATTTGCCGTTCGGCACGGGGTCGGTCCTCCTCCAACAGGTGCTCCCTCATCTCGGCCCGTTCGAGTGGTTCCAATTCCTCCTGGAAACGATCTTGGCGGCCACTTTGTTCGTCGGAGTCGTGACCCGGTTCTTTGCGCTCGTCGCGACGTTCTGGGCCGCCTTCACCATGAGCATGTACGTCTGGGTCCCCGGGGAGGTGTTCCCGGACAGCATGCTGTTCATCCTTGTTCCGTTGACGTTGGTTACGATTGGGGGGGGAAACTTCCTCACGCTGGACGCCTATCTCAAGCCCCGATTGAACCGCCGTCGGGGGCGGTGGGCTCGGCTCGTGACCCGATGGATGTACTAGCGACCCTCCGGGCCGAGCTCAGAAGCCCGTTGGCGCGGCTCAACGAGCTCCTCCGGGCACCGCATCTACGGAGACTGCGGCTTCTGTTGGTCGTCGGACTCGCGGTACGACTCGGGCTCGCGCCCGTCACGAGCTGGGCCCAGGACACCACCGCGCTGGCGTTCAGTGCCCAGTCGCTCCTGACCCACGGAACCCCGTATGCGCCGAACGGCCTCGTCACACCGTTGCTCGACCCGCCGCTCGGACCGTTGTTGACCGCCCCGCTCGTGGCGCTGCTATCCTCCCTCGTCCCGCTGCATGCCATGTTCGAAGCGGTTTCGGGGCATCTCACCGCCGCGCTCGCTACTCAAGAGGTGCCCGTGATCCTACCGATTCCCGCGCTCCTCCTGCTCCAAAAGCTGCCGGCCGTCGCCGCGGACGGACTGCTGGGTTGGGGGCTCTATCTGGCGGTTGCGCGTGCCACGAACCCCCGGTGGGGATTGATTGCCGCCGCGGCCTGGCTCCTGAACCCCCTTACCATCTCGGCGTCCAGCATCATGGGCCATTCCGATTCCATCGCCGCCCTGCTCGTCGTCGGGGCCCTCGGAGCGGTGGCGAACCGGCGGGCCGGTTGGGCTGGGCTCTGGTTGGGCCTCGGAGCGGCGACCAAAGCGTATCCGTTGTTACTCGTGCCTATGGCACTGGCCGCACTGTTGACCCGGTCGACCGGAAACCTTCCACGGGGGGACCGCCCCGCCCCCCGGGCGGGGTGGTTCCTGTTGGCCCTGTTCATCGGCCTTCTGCCGGCGCTTCTCTTTGCCCAAGACCTCTGGTCCCTGTACGTCGTGCGAGGGGCCTTGGAAGCGCAGCCGTTCTCGGGCTTCTCGCCCTGGTTTCTCTCGGTCCCGGGGTTTACCTCCAACATTGGCCTACCTAACCTGTACTACGGACCCCCGCCGCCCGTGCTTCGGTACCTTCCTCTCGCGGCGGGACTCGCGGGAAGCTGCTGGACGGGGATCTACGTCGCGGGGCACCGTCTTTCTAGGGACCAGTCTCTTCCGTGGCTCGCCACCGCGACGCTATGGGTGGTGGCGGGGGCCCTGGTCACTTACCGGGCTCCCCAACCCGAGAACCTTGTCGCGCTCCTCCCGCCGCTCCTCCTCGGACTCACATTGGTCGGCCGCAGAACGTGGGTCGCCTACTTCGGGGTGTCCGCCGTAGGCTGGGCTTTCCTCGCGTCGCAACTCACCCCCGCGGCCTTCTTCTATCCGCTGGCGAACCTTTTCGGCCCCGGTGCGGTCCAGAGCCTCGACCGACTCGTTGTCTCGGTCTTCACCGCCGGAGGCTTGGATTCGCGACTCGGGCTGCTCACTCTCGAGGCGTTGGTAGGTGCGGGGGTCCTCGTGGGGCTCAACCTGTTAGCCGCCTGGGCCCTCGCCCGCCGCGCCCGAGCGAGACAATCGGCCGCGCGGGAACCGCCGACCTCCCCGGTGATTGGAGCGGAGGGATCGAACGCGGAGCTACTGCCGGGGCAGGACGCCGAGGCTTCCGCGGGAGGGTGGCGGGACCGGACCCCCACGCGGCGAGAAGCCCTCCGAATCCCGGCGACCTGGAACCCAGCCGAATTCGCGCAGTACGTCCATGGTAGCCGGCGGCACCCAGGCATCCTCCCCGGGGTGTCCCGAACGGTCGCGGAGGAACGACGCGAGCCTACGAAGGTCGGACGGCCGGTCCACGTCGAAGAACGGAGGCAAGCGGAAGACCGGTCGGTTCGCGGCTTCCAGCAGGTTCCGTACTCCTTCCACTTCCCGATCCCTGGCGAAGGCCGAGCGCACGGGGACCGGAGGCCCCGAGAATCCCAGCAGGTAGAAGCCGCCTTCTTGGCAAGCTCCCAGCGCCGAGGCGGGAGTGGCGGTCTTGAGTCGGTCCAGCGCGGAGCGGAGAGCCGCGGGTGGGAGATGCGGCGCGTCGGCTCCGACGATGACGTAGGGCTCGGCGGGGCCGGCCGCTCCCCAGGCGACCCGAAGGGCGTGGTCCATGCGCTCCCCGAACGTCGTCCCCCGCTGGACGAAGACCTGGTCCGCCAGCCGCTCCTCGGCGAAGGGAGTCCCCGGGGTCCGGGCGAGCACCACCCGAGCACCGGACCGTCGGGCGGCTCTGAGTGTGTCCTGCAGAAAGGCCCGGTATAGCCGCAGGGTCCGGGCGACCCCGAGCGCCGGGACGAGTCGGGTCTTCACTCGGTCCCGTCGGGGCGCGCGGGCGAACACCAGCACGATGCCGTCGGTCATGGCGCTCCCAGTATCCCAACTCGAAGCCGGAGGCTGAGCAACAGCATCCGAACCGCCGCACGAGCCGTTCCGCTCACCGTACCCCCCACCTTACTACGGCCCGTTCGGCGTGAGTATTGGCGAACCGGCACTTCCACGACCCGAGCGTGCATCAGGAGCGCGCGCAGGAGGGTTTCGAGCGGGAGCCCATACGTCGCCTCATGAAGATCCATGGTTCGAAGGGTCGTCCACCCCACTGCTCGGAAGGGGGGAACGTCGCAAAGGCGGGTCCCGAACAACCGGCTCACCACGCGGAGGAGAACCCGGTTCCCCAGACGTTGATGCTCGGGAAGGGCCCCCGCTCCGGTTCGGATTCCCAGGACCAGCTCGGCCTGTCGCTCCATCATCGGCCGAAGGAGTCTTGGAAGATCCCGAGGGTCGACCGTGCCGTCGCAGTCAGCGAAAACCACGATCTGAGGCGGCGCTCCGACTGCCAGATACGAGATTCCGGCCAGGCAGGCGCGTCCGTACCCGCGGCGCGGTTCGATCACAACTTCCGCCCCGGCAGACCTCGCCCTCGCCGCCGTCCGGTCGCGGCTCCCGTTGTCAATGACGACGACCCGGGTCTGCTGCGCGCGAAACCCCTCCACCACCTCCGCCACCGCCCCCTCTTCGTCGAGCGCGGGCAGCAACACCGCCACCGAGGGTCTCGTCATGCGGAGTCGCCGCCGACGACCGGCGGCCGCATCATCCCGGGGTCGAGCGCGTCGATACCTTCCTCGAATCGGACCTTCGCCCGGAACCCCAGCTCCCGCGAGATCTTCGAGACGGAGGCGAAGATGTGCCGGGCATCTCCGGGGCGGAAAGTCCCCGGATACCCGGGTCGAGTGTCGGGCGCCAGCCGTCGCGTAAGTCGTTCCACGAGCTCGCGGAGCTCCCGCGGCTCTCCGGTCGCAACGTGGAAGGCCTGGCCATCCACCGTATCTACCGGGGCCTCGGCGGCCAATAGGTTGGCACGGGCCACATCGTCGACATGGATGAAGTCGCGCAACTGTCGGCCGTCTTCGTAGACCGTGGGGGGCTTCCGTTCTGCCAATCGGGAGAGGACCGCCGCGGTGACGCCGGAGTAGAGACTGTTCCGGGGCATCCACGGGCCGTACACATTGTGGTAGCGAAGCGCGACCGTGGGGACGCCCAGCTCCCGACCGAGCTCAATCGCCGTTTGCTCCTGGAGGAGCTTCGAGCGAGCATAGAAAGTTCCGGGCTGAGGAGGGTGACTCTCCGCGGTCGCGCGAGGAACGAGGGGGATCCCGCACTCGCTGCAGATTGGATCCCATCGACCGGCCGCAAGGTCGGCCCCTTGCCGCTTCGCGTCCCGGGGCTCGTGGCAGGCCGGACACGTGTACGCGCCCTCTCCGAAGATGGCCATGGTCGACGCCAGCACCAACCGTGGGGCCGGGGCCCCGACGCGTGCGAGCGCGCGAGCGAGGCGCGCCGTGGCGAGAACGTTAATCCGGATGTATTCTTCCAAATCTTGCGCTCCCTGGCCCAGACCCACGAGCGCGGCCTGATGGAAAACCACGTCAGGCCGGGGCTCGAGCGCCTGCCCTATCGTCGTGTCGGAATCGATGTCGCCGTGGATCCAACGCACCCCCTCCGGCAGTCGCGGGGGTTCTCTCGCGTGCACCCGGGGGTCGAGGGAGTCCAGAGTTGTCACGTTCCATCCCCTTTCCACGGCATGCCGGACAACGGCGGACCCCACAAATCCCAGACCGCCGGTGACGAGCGCGCGCACCCGTCACCCCTCCGGTTCCCCGAGGCGGTAGGGAACCCTCTGCGATCCTAGTCGAGCGGGCATCAGATGCGGGCCGTCGCGACCATGACGGCTAGGGCGCCGGTCTGCACCGCGGAGGCTAGGAGCAAGAACGGGGTCAGGACGTCCGGTACGAGTTCCATGTAGAGGAGGTAGGTGAGGGCGCTGAGCACATTCTGCGCTGTGAATGCCGCCGAGAAGATGACAAGCCCCAGTCCGAACGACGAGCGGACCCGCCGGTAGACCCCCAGGTAGATGACCAGCAAGGTCCCGGCCAGGGCCGCATTGATCCCCGCTAGGAGGATGGCGACTACGCCTTGGAGAACGTCCACGAGACCCGACGAGCTCGGGGCGGGTTATGGGCGTTTGCCAGAATCGTCCCGTGCTCGACTTGCACCGAATTCTGAATTCGTTCGAAGGTCTCGAGGTGCATTCGGAGCCCCCCAGAGACGACGTACTCCGCGCCGTAGATCCGCCCGCGCGGCTGCTCCACCAGATGATTCGCGCAGAGGACTCTCAAGTGATGACGGACGGTCCGGTAGTCCATCCCTAACGCCTCGGAGACCCGGTGGGCATTCCGGGGCTGCTCCAACAGGAGGTCGACGATCCGGATGCGGCTCGGTCCGCCGCGGGTGCCCGCGAGGAGATACCACAGGAGCTTTTCCATCGGGGACCGTCACGGCAACCCGCCTCAAGAAGCTACTGGCACGACGTAACCGCCGTCCGCATCGAAGGGAGGGAATCCGCCCGATCGAACAGGCCCGTCGCTCGTCCGGTTCTCGTGTCATTCGCTCCTCCTTCCCGGCCGCCAACCCCGCGCCGCTCATTTCGCGCCAGCATTGCACCGGAGTGTCCCGCTCCAACGTCACGGGCGTCGATCACTCGCCGGTGCCCTACGCCGGCCGATTCCAACACCCGGGTGTGCGTGATCGGACCGTGGAAACCTGCCTTTGTGGCAAGAATCGTTCAACGATTGTGGCCAAAGTACTTCAAACCCGGTTCCCTAATTGGGCTGCCTAGGCCAAGAAGGAACGCCGGGAGCAGAAGTGGACCTGACCATGGTGCCCCGGGACCCGGCCACCGCGAACCCTGGGCAGCGACGAAGGTGGGGTTGGCGAATCGGGGCGGCATCGGCCGTGGCCTTGGCGATCGTGATCGCGCTAGCCGCCTCCAACCTCCTCCGTCCCACGGGCTTGCCCGCCGCAAGAGCGGGGAAACCGGCACCCGACATCCCGGTCTCCGCGCTGAACGGTTCCGCGTCATCCCTCTTGAGATTCCAGGGCCATCCGCTGCTGCTCTGGTGGATCGCTACCTGGTGCCCGTCCTGCAACTCGGGAACGCAACTCTTCCACCAGTCGTACCTAGGGCAGTTCGAAGCGGCAGGGGTCAATGTCCTCGAGATCGAGCTTTACAACAACCTCGGTCAGCCGGGTCCTAGCCTCGCCCAATTCGCGGCCCAGCACGGGTACGCCAACCAATCCGGGTGGTTTTTCGGGACGAGCTCGGCGTCGGCGACCAACCTCTACGACCCTCACGCGGAGACGGACGTCTTTGACCTGATTGGATCCGCCGGAAAGGTCGTTGAGACCGGCAGTACTCCAGGGGGCCAGCTGTCCTCGATCCTCTCCGCTGCCACAAGTGCATGACCTCAGGCCCCAGGCCGCGACGGCTTCAGTTTCCCGAAGCTGCCGCCGCCCGGTTGATGTTCCGTGAGGGCCCTTACGCCCTGACGTATGTGGGCCTCGCCGTGCTCACTGGGTTCGCCTATGCCCTCCTCCTTCCGGGACTGCTCTTGGGCTCTTTCGAGCTCGTCGCGCTCCATTTCCTGACCTGGACACAAGCGGTGTTCGCGGTCGCAATGGGGCTGCTCATCCCGATGGTGGTTCTCCTGAACGTCTACCTTTGGCGACATCCCGCATGTGTGGTCTCTACCACGGGCCCACGAGGCCGGTCCGCGGCGTCGGGAGCCCTCCTGGGAATCTTGCCGAACGCGCTCTGTTGCTCGCCGGTCCTTCCGACGCTCGTCGCCGTGTTCGCCGCGGGAGGCAGCGCGGTGGCGATCACGGCGCCGCTCCAGTACTTCTTCGCCACGTACGAGGCCCCCTTCTACGCCGTCGCGGCGCTCCTGATGTGGGTCAGCTTCCGGACGGCGGCCCAACGTCTGGACTCCGAGAGAGCGTCCGATTCCGTCAGATTCCTGACTGCCATGCGCCCGGGGGATGTCCGACTCCGTTCCTCGGGCCATCGGGTAGACTCGCAAGTTAACTCCGAGGCCCCCCACCGACACGAAGACTAACGGCGTGACGAACTCGAGTGAGGGATCGCCGTTCGTCTTTAATCCGACCGCGGGCGGGACGCACGGATCGGGATGGGAAGGGCGGGGCGAAACCGGGACGGGGAACCACCATCGAGACATCTCCATAGTCAGGAATAGGAGGAGAGGGACCACGCGGGTGCGCTGGCGTCGAGCCGCCACTTCCCAGAGGACGATTTGGCGCCTCGTCCTTGCGATAACGCTCAGCCTGCTCCTCCCGGGCGTCGGCGGTGGTGTCTTCGCCTCCGGTGCCCGCTTTGCGGATTCCTGGAGTTCCCCGGCGTTGCGGACGCCCATCGTTCCCTTCCCCAACGGAGCGGCCGCAACGCTCGTCCTGGGTCAACCGAACTTCTTGAGTCGGCTCACGGGGGTGAACGCGCAGACGATCGGCTACCTCGACTACGGCGTTGGGTTTGACGCGGAAGGCAACCTGTGGGTCGCGGATTGGAACGACAACCGGGTCCTCGAATTCTCCCCGCCGTTCGCGAACGGAGAGCCCGCCTCGATCGTGATCGGCCAGTCCGACTTCTCCTCGACGCAGCCCCAGATCGGAGCCACGGGCCTCTCGAACCCCTTCGGCGTCGCGTTCGATACACGGGGAGACTTGTGGGTTCCGGATTATTCCAACAACCGCATCCTCGAGTACATCCCACCCTTCCACAACGACATGGCCGCCGCCCTCGTGCTCGGTCAGCCCGGCTTCAGCTCGGAGTCACCGGCGGCGTCTCCAGCGGGATTGGCCGGACCGTGCGGAATCACCTTCGACGCCTCGGGGGATCTCTGGGTCGCGGATTATCTCAACAACCGCGTGGTCGAGTTTCTGCCGCCGTTCGTGGACGGGGAGTCGGCCTCCGTGGTCTTCGGACAGAAGGATTTCATGTCCGGCGCAGCCGGCGCAGGGGCCCGCGGACTCCACTGGCCCCAGACCGTGGCGTTCGACCCACTCCAGAATCTATGGGTTTCTGACTTCGGGAACAACCGGGTCGTCGAATTTTCTCCACCTTTTCGTTCGGACCCGTCCGCCGCAGGCGTAGTGGGGCAAGCGGGGTTTGAGACGAACCGTTCGGGGTCGGGCCCGTCGGGACTGAGCGGACCGTTCGCGGCGGCGTTCGACGGTTGGGGAAAACTCTGGGTCGCGGACACCGGCAACAACCGGGTGCTGAGCTTTCCGCCGCCCATACGGACGGGCGCTTCGGCGGCGGGGGTCATCGGCCAGGGGAGCTTTTCAACGAACCAATCCGGCACCGGCGCGAGCGGGTTGGCGATGCCCGCCGATGTGGCTTTCGACCCGCTTGGAGACCTCTGGGTCCTCGACCAAGGCAACGGTAGGGTGCTCGAGTTCCTTCCTTCTTCCACTTCGGGTGGTCCTGCCTCCTCGATCGTGTGGATCTTGATAACGGCGGTCGCTATCGGAATCGGGGTCACGGTAGGAGCTGCGGTCGCCCTCTCGGTCTGGCGTTCCAGGGACCCGCGCGCCCCGTCTTCCAAGAGCGCTCGCCTCGACCCGCAACCGGGCCGCGCGTAGGCGCTGGCGTGCCCAGGCGGGCTCCCCCGAAGCCCAAGGGCGCTGGTCGAGCCCCGCGGTGACGGAGGCAGGGAACGGCAGGCCGAAGGGCCGGGGGAGGCTCGGCCCCGAGGGGCGGTGTCGGCGCGAAGCATGAGCCGGTCCTTCGAGGGGGCCGGGGCCCAGGAAATGGTTGGTCACACGCGTTCTGCTTAACTGCCTGATGCATCCAGTATGCGTAGCCGATTGACCGTTAGTGGACGCCGGGCTGAGGCGATCGCCCGAAGGCTTTCGCCGTACACCCCGTCTCTATCAAGCCGGTCTTTTACCGGTGGTCTCATGGGTCTGTCTTTTTCGAGCAGGTTTCCGGCTTAGATGCTTTCAGCCGTTATCCCTTAGCGCGTGGCTGCTCAGCGATGCCCTGCCGGACAACTGATGGACTAGAGGCGCCGATTCCCCGTTCCTCTCGTACTGTGGGAACCTTCTCGTCACAGACCCGGACACTTCCGCCAAAAAGAAACACACCTGTCTCACGACGGTGTGAACCCAGCTCACGATCCCTTTTAATGGGCGAACAACCCCACCCTTGGTAGCTGCTGCACCACCAGGATAGGCAGAACCGACATCGAAGTAGCAAGCCTCCAGGTCGATAGGGACTCTTGCTGGAGACAACT